>PLMA01000067.1:0-263875 GCA_003141455.1 Chloroflexota bacterium
GCCGGTGGCGTCTCTGGCGGTCAAGACGATGAAGGCCCCGGCCGTCCTTAGCTTCCGACCGCAGGACGGCACGGTCACACTGGACACCGGCCAGCTGGTCTCGGTCCGCTTCACCGCGCCGATGGATACCAAGGCCACCGCGGCCGCCTTCTCGGTCACCGTCAACGGCCGAGCAGTCGCCGGCAACCTCTACTGGTCCGAGGGCGACACCGTCCTGGCTCTGGCGCCGCGCTACGCGTTCGCTGTCGGCTCCAAGGTCGTGGCCAAGGTTTCTACCTCGGCCAGATCTGTCACGGGCATGCGCATCGACAAAGCCGCCAGCGCCACGTTCAGCGTTTCCAAGCCGAGGGCGCCGACGATTGTGGCCCGCGGTGGTGGTGGCGGCGGTGGCAGCTCCGGCGGGGGCGGGGGAACCGGTGCGTTCGGGTCCGTCGGTGCTCAGCGGCGTGACATGGAGGTCTACTACCTGGGCCTGATGAACTGCACTCGGACCGGCGGCTGGGTCACGTCGAGCGGCGCCTGCAGCACCGCCAGCCACCACACCATGCCGGCCCAGGGCGCACTCTCGTTGGACGACACCATTTCGCTCAAGGTGACCCGGCCTTACGCCAAGTACCTGGCCGATCGCAATATCCTCTCGCACAACGCCGGCGGGACGACGACGGTCTCTCGGTTCCGATCGGCAGGCTACTACGGAGGGTCGTGGGGGGAAAACATCGCGTCGCCGCACCGATCGGATACGGGCGGAATGATCGACTCGCAGATTTACTTCCAGAGCGAGGCCCCGTACCGCGGGGGCCACTACTACAACATCATGGACGTGTACTTCCACCGAGTCGGGATTGGCGTCTGGATCTCCAACTCGATCCGGCTGGTGGTCGACTTCTACGGCTGAAGGTTGGGCTGAGCGCCGGCCGGACCGATAACTCCCGAGAGGTCCCCATGTCCGGACCTGCGCTGGAGAGCCTGATGCTCCGTGACGTCATCGTGCACATGCGGAACGAGCAGCCCCTGTTGGCCGATCTCCTGTTCGAGGCGGCGCCAACGGACACTGTCCTGGTCTGCCGCAACCTGCGAACGATGAACGGCGAGAAGCCGGACTTCATCAACTGGACCGATTCCGTGTTCGCTATCCCCCTGGGCCACGTAAGGTTCGTGGAGATACCGGAGGCGGCGATCGAGACGCTACAGGCCGAGAGGGCGGCGTGGGCGGAGGCGGGCAAGCCGGGGGGAGAGTCTGGCGGGACGCTGCTCGACAGGCTGGCCTGGCTCGATATCGGAATGAAGAGAGAAGCCGGCGCGGCTGAGGAGCTGGACGGCGATCTCCTGCGACGCGTTCGCGACGCCTGAGCCAGCCGTGGCGGAGCCTCGCCCCCACCGGGGCCGCTCTGGCTCCGGGTCCCGCTGATATAGGCGATCGGCCCGGTACAACGGCCCGACGAGTGGCTGATGCTAGACTCCCGCGGATGAGCGGCAATCTTGTGATCGTCGAGTCGCCGGCCAAGGCGAAGACGATCGAGCGATACCTCGGCCCCGGGTACACGGTGCTCGCCTCGTACGGGCATGTCCGCGACCTGCCCGAGAATCCGGGCAAGAATCAGCTCGGCGTGGACGTCGACCACGACTTTGCGCCTGTGTACGAGGTAGTCGCGGACCGCAAGAGGCAACTCTCGGCCATCGTGAAGGCCGCCTCGAAGGCGGAGCTGATCTACCTCGCCACGGACCTCGACCGCGAAGGCGAGGCCATTGCCTGGCACGTGGCAGAGGCCGCGAAGCTCGCCCCAGCTCGAACCCGCCGGGTCACCTTCTCAGAGATCACGGAGGCCGCGATCAAGCGTGCCTTCGCACAGCCCCGCTCGATCGACCAGAACCTCGTCGACGCCCAGCAGGCTCGGCGGGTCGTCGACAGGCTCGTCGGCTACACCTTGAGTCCGCTCCTGTGGCGCAAGGTCAGAACCGGGCTCTCGGCGGGGCGGGTGCAATCGGTCGCGGTCCGTCTCGTCGTCGATCGAGAACGCGAGATTCGGGCCTTCACCGCTCGCGAGTACTGGACACTGAAGGCCGTTCTGGTGGCGCCCAACGGGGAGACCTTCGAGGCGGACCTGGTCCGAGTCGCGGGCAAGAAGCCCGCGGTTGCCGATGCCGAGACGGCGGAACGGCATGCCGCCGCCATCAGGTCGAGCCACCCGATCGTGACGGACGTGACGATCAAGACGACCAATCGGACTCCGGCTCCGCCGTTCACGACGTCCAGCCTGCAGCAGGAGGCGAGCCGCAAGCTCGGCTTCTCGCCCAAGCGAACGATGAGCGCGGCGCAGAGACTGTATGAGGGCGTCGAAACCGACGAGGGCCAGGTCGGTCTGATCACTTACATGCGGACCGACTCGGTGGCGCTCTCGAGCCAGGCGATGGCCGAGGCCGCCCGGGTCATCGAGGAGCGGTTCGGTCCCGAGTACACGACGCCCCGCGGCCGAGCATTCAAGACGAAGACCCGCAACGCCCAGGAAGCCCACGAGGCGATCCGTCCGACCTCGTTCCACCGCGATCCGGAATCCGCCGCGCGACGTCTCGGCAACGACGAGGCGCGCCTGTACCGCCTCATCTGGCAGCGCGCTCTGGCCAGCCAGATGGCTGCCAAGGAGCAGGAGACCACCACCGCCGACCTCGCCGCCGACGACTTCGAGCTTCGGGCGAACGCGACCAGAACCACCTTCGATGGCTTCTCGCGGGTCTATGTCGAGGGCCACGACGACATAGACGAGGAGGCCGAGTGCCGCCTTCCCGCCCTGGCCAAGGGCGACGCCACGGCGGTGGAGTCCGTCCAGCCGCAGCAGCACTTCACGGAGCCGCCGCCCCGGTACACCGAGGCGACCCTGATCAAGGCGCTCGAGGAGCACGGCATAGGCCGCCCGTCGACGTACGCCGCCACGATCTCGACGATCCTCGACCGCGGCTACGTCAAGGTGCAGGAGAGACGTCTCCACCCGGAGCCGGTTGGCGAGATCGTGACCGACCTGCTCGTCTGCCATTTCGGCGAGTTCGTAGATCTAGAGTTCACGGCCCGGATGGAGAACGATCTCGACGACGTCGCGAGCGGCAAGAGGGCTTGGGTGCCGGTGGTTCGCGAGTTCTACACGCCGTTCCGCACTCGAGTCGACGAGAAGAGCAAGGAGCTGAAGCGAGCCGATTTCACGACGCGTCCCTCTGCGGAGGTCTGCTCACTCGGCCATCCGATGGTCGTCCGCCTGGGCCGATACGGCGAGTTCCTGGCCTGCTCGCTGTACCCGGAACATAAGGAGACACGGGAGCTGCCGGGGGCCGGCGGCGGCAAGGGCGGGCTGGGTCCGGAGGGTCAGGCTGGGGGCACCGGTGAGCCGCCGGTCGTCGAGGCCTGTCCGCGCTGCGGCGCGACATCCGGCGGCGTCCTCGTCGCGCGGCGCGGGCGGTTCGGGCCGTTTATGGGCTGCTCGCGGTACCCGGATTGCGACTACATCAAGAAGGACGGTCCGCCTCCGCCCGATCCGCTTGCCTTCGAAGTGACGTGCCCGACTTGCCGGGAAGGGCATCTCGTCGCTCGCAGGGCGCGCAGAACGGGTTCGCTCTTCTGGGGCTGTTCTCGCTATCCGACATGCCGCTACACGACCTCGCACGAGCCGGTCGGCGCGTTCCACGACGCCGACGGGGGCCCGGTCGGCCGGGCCGGAGATGCTGGCCTGTGCCTGATCTGTGGCGCTCCGGTGGAGCTGGCCGCGGGCGATGTCGTCGGGAAGACGTTGCCGGGCGGCGAGCCGGACCCGGCAGCGCTCGCGAGACCCCTGACCGCCCGCCCGCGGCGGCGATCCGGCCGCAGCGTGAGCGGTAGTGGCGCTCGGACGCCGGCCGGACGGAAGACGGCTGCGTCGAGGTCCGCCGGCGCTCGTCGAGGCGGATGACCCCCCGGCACGCTGTCGGTCCGGCCGTGACCCGCCACACCGGGGCCACGACGCCTGCTTCCGCCGCGCCGTCTCACGCTGCGGCCGCACTCCCTGATCCGTCTGCCCAGGCCGCCGCCGAGCGATTCCTGCAAGCGCTGGATGCCCGCGGGTCTTCGCCCAACACGATCCGATCCTATCGGACCGGCCTTGAGGCATATCTGGCCTGGCTCGCGGCGAATGGCCACGACTGGCGCTCGCCGACGCGCAATGTGTTGCGGTCATATCTGGCCGCCCTATCGGAAGGGCGCGGGCGTCGCACCGTGGGCCAGCGGCTGGCGGCGATGCGGTCGTTCTACAGATTCGCCACCCGCCAGGGCCTGACGCCGGGGAACCCCCTGACGGCGGTTGCCACTCCCCGTCAACCGCGCCGTCTTCCGGCCGTCCTGTCCGTGGCCCAGACGGAGAGCCTCATCGCCGCCGCCTCCGGATGGAGGAGTGGGACCACGGCCACGCCCGCGGCGCACGCGGACCTGGCGGAGGCCCTGTCGCTCCGTGACGTGGCGATCGTGGAAACGGCCTACGCCGCTGGGCTGCGCATCGGTGAGCTGGCGTCGCTGACGGTAGGTTCCATCGACCTCAAGCGGGGCGAGGTCCGAGTCACAGGCAAGGGGCGCAAACAGCGGGTTTCATTACTGGGCCGGCCGGCCCGAGCGGCAGTGGCGGAATACTTGGATGCCGGCCGACCGCTGCTCGCGGCCCGGGCAGGCGAGGGCTCGCAAGGACGACAACGGTCGACCGCGTATGAGGCCGTGAACGTCCTCTTCCTGAACTACCTCGGCGGTCCGCTCGGCGTCCGTGGCATGCGCTATCGGCTGGAGCGGCTTCGGCTCATCGCGGGACTTCCCGATGGCGTCTCCCCTCACACGTTGCGGCACAGCTTCGCTACGCATCTACTCGACGGTGGTGCGGATCTGCGGGTCGTGCAGGAGTTGCTCGGCCACGAGAGCCTGGCCACGACCCAGATCTACACCCACGTTTCTCCGGCGCGGTTGCGGGCCGCGTACACTGCTTCCCACCCGCGCGCGAAGCTCTCGCAGGTAGGCAGGCAAGGCGGTTCGGCGCGGACGCCGGAAGGTGGCTCAAGCTCGGAGCCCGGTGGCTCGGCCGATGCCGGTCCGGGCGACTGATAGGCGTCACGCCGGCGGTGGCGCTCCGAGCGGAGCGAGAACTCCGGCACTGATTGCGCCCGATCCGGCCGGCGAGCGGCGTGACAAGAGGTATGCGGATGCCAGAGCGGCTCACCGTGGAGGCGAGGCAGGATCGAGGCACGGCACCGACTCGACCCTCCGTCGTGGATCTGGCCCCCGACGCCGGCAGCTGGGACGCGTTCGTGGCGCGGTCGAATCCGGGGTCGTATCTGCAAACGACCGCCTGGGCCGAGGTCAAGGCACCCAACGGCTGGACGCCGTTGAGGTTCGTGGGGACGAGGCCGATCGCTCGGCAAGAGGCGGGCCTCGGAGGTCCGCTGGCGGATGAGACGGGGACCGCCGACGAGGACGGGCCTGGGGAGGCCGGCGAGGAGACGACCTTCGGTGCGCAGTTCCTCATCCGGAAGCCCCGGCCGTTTCCGTGGGCGTTCGCCTACGCGCCGCGAGGGCCGATCTTCGAGGAATGGAACCCAGCCACCCTGGAGGCCTTCACCGGAGCCTTGCGACCGGCCCTGGTAGCGGCCGGAGTGCGTGTCTCTCATGTCCGGATCGAACCGGAGATCGAACTGAACGGTCCCGTGGACGTCGACGGTGATTTCAGGCACGCGCTGCGCAGGTGCGGCTGGCGTGCCGGGACGGCGATCCAGCCCGCCCGGACCCGCCAGGTCGACCTGCGGGTGGACGAAGAGGTCCTGTGGGGCAATCTGCGGAAGAAATGGCGCCAGTACGTGAACAAGGCCCGAAAGGGAGGCGTCCGCGTCGTCGACGCTACCGCCGATCGGCTGCCGGAGTTCTATTCGATCTACCAGGAGACTGCGCGGCGTGCCGGTTTCGTCATTCGGACGTATGAGTCGTACCTGGGGGTTTGGCAGGCATTCGCGCGACTCGGCATGGCG
Organism: Chloroflexota bacterium; assembly: GCA_003141455.1. GTDB lineage: Bacteria > Chloroflexota > Limnocylindria > Limnocylindrales > CSP1-4 > Fen-1039. Next base: position 6,019 of record PLMA01000067.1, read on the forward strand.
CGCCTGCTCATGGCCGAGGATCGCGACGGGGCCGGGGTGGCGACGCTGTTCGTCCTTCGAGTCGGCGATCGCGTCATCGAGCCTTATGGCGGCATGACCGCCGCGGGAGCGGAGAGCCGCGCCAACTACCTGCTGAAATGGGAAGCCATCAGGACCTCCAAAGAGCAGGGCGCCGTCAGCTACGACATGTGGGGCCTCTCGCACGAGGGAATCGAGCGCTTCAAGAGCGGCTTCGGCGGTCGGCAGATCGACTACATAGGCGCGTGGGACCTGGTGCTCGATCCGCTGGGCCGGTTCGCCTTCGACGCCGCCCAGTCCATGCAGGATCGCATCGGACGATGGAAACACGGAGTGAAACGGGGGCGGGCTCGCCCACAGCAGCAGTCCGAGGCGGGCGAGTGACACGGGATCGGATCGGCAGTCGCGGCAAGGCTGGCGAGCGCGACGATCCAGCCGGCGAGCGCGACGATCCAGCCGGCGAGCGCGACGAACCAGCCGGCGAGCGCGACGATCCAGCCGGCCGGCGCGACGATCCAGCCGGCCGGCGCGACGATCCAGCCGGCCGGCGCGACGATCCGGGTGGCGAGCGCGCGACACCCGAGGACTCGCTGCGAGATCTCCTGGAACGCGGCGAGGTCAGGGGTGAGCGCCGTCTCGGGGGGTTGATCGAACGGCTCGAGGCCCACGGCTGCATTCAGACCGTGAGTCCCGCGGCGGGCGACGTTCCGACAGCGGCCGGGCGCGCCTACGAGCCGGCTCTCGGTTCCGTGAACGTCAGGGGGGTCGCCTTTGACTCGCGGCAGGTGCGCGGCCGCTCCGTCTTCGTGGCCATCCCCGGAGCCCATGCCGACGGCCACGATTTCCTAACGGCCGCGGCGGGGCTCGGAGCGGTCGTCGCCATCGTCGATCACCCTGTGGCCGAGGCGCCCCTGCCTCAGATCGTCGTCGACGATACGCGGCTGGCACTGGCTACCGCGGCGGCCTGGTGGTACGGGGACCCGAGCCACTCGCTGGGAGTGGTTGGCATCACCGGAACCGACGGGAAGACGACCACCGCCTACATGGCCGCCGCCGTGCTCGAGATGGCGGGGATCTCGACGGGCCTCATAACGACGTCGGCGATCAAGATCGGCGACGTGCGGAGCGCGAACCCGGAACACGTCACGACGCCGCAGTCGACGGACCTGCAGCACGCCCTGCGGGCGATGGTCGAGGCCGGCAACAATGCGGCCGTAGTCGAAACGACCTCTCACGGGCTTGCCCTGGGGAGGGTGGCGGAGATCGCCTACGACGTGGCGATCTTCACGAACCTGAGCCACGAGCACCTGGAACTCCACGGGACGTTCGAGGCTTACCGTGATGCGAAGCTCAGCCTGTTCCGGGGGCTGACGGCTACGAAGCCCGCTAAGGCATTGCGCAGGCGCTGGCCGCGGGTAGCGATCGTCAACCTGGATGACCGGGCCGCGGCTCGGTTCCAGGCCGCTGCCCTGTACGCCGGTGCCAGGACCATCACGTACGGGACCTCGCCGGCGGCCGCGGTCCGCGCCGTCGCCGTAGAGGAGGACAGCGAGTTTCTGCGCATGGACGTGGCCACCGCGCGATGGCACGGGCCGGTGGATCTCCAGGTCGCCGGACGGTTCAACGTTCACAACGCCCTCGCGGCCATCGCGCTGGGTGAGGCGCTGGAGTTGGAACCGGACCAGATCCGGGCGGGTTTGGGCGGACTCGCCGGCGTTCCGGGCAGGATGGAGCGTGTCGACTGCGGCCAGCCGTTCGGAGTGATCGTCGACTACGCCCATTCGCCGGCTTCTCTGCGGATGGTGCTCGATCTCCTGGGCCCCGTGGCGACGGGGGGCAGCGGAGGCCTCATCGCCGTCTTCGGCTCAGCAGGCGAGCGCGACGTCCAGAAGCGGCCGATGATGGGTCGCATAGCGGGCGAGCGATGCCGGCTCGTCGTCCTCACGGATGAGGACCCGCGCGGCGAGGACGGCGAGAAGATACTGGACGAGATTGCGGCCGGTGCGGAGGCCGCTGGGAGGCGGCGCGGCGAAGACTTGCTGTGTATCGGAGACCGGCGGGAGGCGATCGCCACGGCCTTCGAGCGAGCTCGCGCCGGGGATGTGGTTCTGCTCGCCGGAAAAGGGCACGAGCAATCGATCATCATGAGTGACGGCCCGCGAGACTGGGACGAACGCCGCGAAGCGATACGGGCCCTGGAGTTGCTTGGCTACCGCAGCCGGTAGGGTGCTTGTGCGGTTCCTGAGGGAGGCCTCGACCAGATGCGATCCTGTCTGATCCAGCTGCTGGTCCTGGTCGCCGCGGTCTTTGCGTTGCTCTGGTTCGGTTTGCCATTCGGTGCCAGCTGGCTGGCCACGAACTCGCTAAACGCCGGTGGCTTCACCGGCACCGATACCAAGGTGGACGTATCGGCCTACCCGCCGCCGGTGCTGCTGACGGGTCACGCGGACTCCATCCACCTGACATCCAGCCAGGTGGGTATCGGCGACCTCCACGCCGCCAGCCTCGACCTGACCCTCGGCAAGGTCGAGCTCTTCAGCCGCCAGATCGGGACGGTCGCGGGCACGCTGGAGGGCGTTCGAGTTGCGGCTCCGGATGGTCAGCCGATCACGCTGGACACTGTGAAGCTGAGCGGAGCGGCTTCAGCCGCCAGCGCCGAGATGGACGTCTCGATGGCGGAGGCACAGCGTCTAGCGGTTGCGCAGCTGAAGTCCCTGGGAATCGCGGCGACCGTCACCCTTGCGGCGCCGAACAAGATCACGGTCACGGCCGGCGGGAGGTCGCAGCCGGGGCGTCTCGTGGCTGCCGCCGGAGCGCTGCTGCTCGTTCCGGACGGCGACGCGCTCCCCACCGTGACCCTGATGCAGCCGGGCGGCGGGAACCCATTCCAGCTCTCGTCGGTGGGGGTCGGAGCGGATCGGCTCACGTTGATCGGAACGATCGACGTGCAGGCGCTCCTGGGCATCTGAGGCGGGGTTCACGGCAGCCTCTCTGGTGGGGCCGCGTTAGCAGTCACCAAGCCGAATCCTCTGCCGCCTCGGGTCCGGCGGGTGGTTTGTTGAGCGCTATGGGCCACGCGTGGGTCCTGGAGGGCCGCTACGGTCCGCCGGGACCTGGCTGGTAGACTGATTCTCGATGTCGATCGAACCGCCAGGCCCCTCGCCGCAGACCGAGGGGACCGTTTCGCAGAGGCGATCTACCCGCAGGCCGCTGGCCGAGCGACTCCGGATGGGCCTGCGCGCGCAGCCGACGCCCGAGTCGCGCTTCCGCCAGCTACGTGACTCGGTGGCCCGCCACTACCCGCAGGCGGACCTGGCGATGCTGCACCGCGCATTCGACTTTGCCGGACAGGCGCACCACGACCAGACGCGCGTCACCGGAGAGCCGTACATAACCCACCCCCTGGCTTCGGCTCAGATCCTGGCGGACATCGGCATCGACCCCGTCGCCATCACCGCGGCCATTCTCCACGACGTCCCGGAGGATACCGATTACACGCTCGAGGATATCGAGGAGCAATTCGGAGCGGAGGTCGCGCAGCTGGTCGACGGGGTGACCAAGCTGTCGAAGTTCAGCACTCACACCCACGAAGAGCAGCAGGCCGAGAACATCCGCAAGATGTTCCTGGCGATGGCGGACGACATCCGCGTCGTCCTGATCAAGCTGGCCGACCGGCTGCACAACATGCGCACTCTCTACGCCCTGCCGCTGGACAAGCAGCAGCGTATCGCCGGCCAGACTCTCGAGATCTACGCCCCTCTGGCGGAGCGGCTCGGGATGTGGAGTGTCAAGTGGGAGCTCGAGGATCTGGCCTTCAAGACGCTGGAGCCGGAGTCCTACGACGAGCTGGCTCGGATGCTGGACACGCGTAGAAAGGCCCGCGAAGCCTTCATCCGGCGCGCCATGGAGACTCTTCGACCTGAGCTGAAACGGGCCGGGCTGGAAGCCGAGCTATCCGGCCGTCCGAAACACCTGTACAGCATCTGGAAGAAGATGCAGCGCAAGGGTGCCGAGATAGGGGAGATCTACGACGTCTACGCCATCCGNNGACGACTACATCGCCGTCCCCAAGCCGAACCTCTACCAGAGCCTCCATACCGCCGTGATGGCCCTGGACGGGCAGCCGCTCGAGATCCAGATCCGGACCCGAGCTATGCACCAGGTCAGCGAGGCCGGGATCGCCGCGCATTGGCGCTACAAGGAGGGCTCACGAGCCGATCGTGAGTACGACGCCAAGCTGGCCTGGCTCCGCCAGGTCATGGACTGGCAGCGCGAGGTCTCGGACGCGACCGAGTTCGTGGAGGGAGTCAAGCTCGACGTATTCCAGGACCAGGTCTTCGTCTTCACCCCGAAAGGCGAGGTCAAGGACCTGCCGGCCGGCGCGACGCCGCTCGACTTCGCGTATCGGATTCATACGGACATCGGCCACCGCTGTATCGGGGCCAAAATCAACAACCGCCTCGTGCCGCTCGACTACAGGCTGAAGAACGGCGACATAGTCGAGATCGTCACCACCAAGGGCGACCACGGTCCTTCTCGCGACTGGATGAACCTCGTCCGGACCAGTCATGCGCGGGAGAAGATCCGCCAATGGTTCAAGCGCCAGGAGCGCGACGAGAACATCGCCCACGGCCGCGAATCCCTGGACAGGGAGTTGCGCCGGTTGGCCCGGACGAGCCTTGGAGCAGTGGGGGTCGATCGGATCCTGGAGATCGCCAGGACCTACAAGTACGAGAACCTCGACGACTTCTATGCCGCGGTCGGCTACGGGGCGGTTGGTGCCCAGCAGGTGGTCACGCGGCTGGGCGTGGTCGACGACGCCCAGCTCACGCTCCCGCCCACCGCTGCGCCGCCGAGCCCATCCCGGCAGGGCGGCGTCCGCGTGAAGGGGGTAGGCGACCTGCTGGTCAGATTCGGCCAGTGCTGCCACCCGATCCCGGGTGACCCGATCATCGGCTTCATCACTCGCGGCAAGGGCGTCACAGTGCACCTGAAGAGTTGCCGTACGGTGCTCGGCGAGCGGGAAACCTCCCGTCTCATCGAAGTCGACTGGGAGAGCCAGGTGCAGCAGACGTACCCGATCTCGATTCGGGTGGAAGCCTACGACAGGACCGGCCTGCTCTCGGACGTCAGCCAGGTCGTGGCCGAGGCGAAGGTCAACATCCTGGCTGCCAACCTCGCCGTGACGCCCGATAGAACGGCCACCGTCCGTGCCACTATCGAGGTGGCCTCCGTCGCCCAGCTCGCCCGCGTCATGAGTCGCCTGGAGCAGCTCAAGGACGTGATCTCGGTCCAGCGGGACATGGGGTAGGGGATCGAAGGAGCGGCGCACGAAGCGTTGGGTCCGGTATAGTCCGGGGGCTGGCTGAGCATCGGTCCCACAACGGCCGCGACGCCCTGGCGATTGAACCCCGAGTGGGGTCCGCAAGGAGGGTTCCGTGTCTGACGAGTTCATCTACCCCGAGGGCATCAACTTGGGTGCGCTCAAGAAGATCTTCGATGAGTTCTACATGGAGGTCTCCGTGGACACGGACGGAGACCTGATCGTCCAGGACACCCATCGCTGCTATCTGCGACCCGATCCGGATGGTCGGCTGATCTTGATCTACGCAATCTTCGGCGCCAACCCGAGCGCCGCGCAGGCGGACAAGCTCGCCTACGCCAACCATGTCAACGACCAGGTCAAGCTCATACGGGCCTCCGTCTCGGCCAACGGGAAGTTCTACTTCGACCACTACCTATCTGTCGAAGGCGGAGTCTCGAAGCGGTCGATCGTGATGGCGGTGCGGCGGTTCTTCTCCTGCCTCCGCCTGGCCTTCCGCGAGGACACCGAGAACGTCGTCGCCTGATCGGGAACCCTCGTAACCCGGGAGCGGCGGCCCGTTCCGCCGCTTTCGGATTCCGGGGCCGCTAGACTTGGTGCCATGGCGTCATTCCGCGCTCCAAGGGGGACACGCGACCTGCTGCCCGAGGTTCGGGCCGGCCTCAGCCGCCTGGAAGGCGTTGCCCGCTCGCTGGCCGCTCGCTACGGCTATCGCGAGATGGAGATCCCGCTCTTTGAGCAGACGGCCGTCTTCGAGCGCGGCATCGGCGCATCGACCGACGTAGTCGAGAAGGAGCTGTTCCGACTGGCCCCCAGGACGGAGGAAGCGGAGTCCTGGGCACTGCGTCCCGAGGCCACGGCCGGCATCGTACGTGCCTTCGTCCAGCACGGGATGCAGACGCTGCCGCAGCCGGTCAAGCTCTCGGTTCTCGGCCCGATGTTTCGGTACGACCGTCCTCAGGCGGGACGATACCGGCAGTTCTGGCAGTGGGACGCCGAGGCGATAGGCGATCCGGGTCCGGCGGTGGACGCGGAAGTGATCGAGATGGGGCTGCGGTTCTACGTCGAGGCCGGCGTCACCGACGTCCAGGTGCTGGTCAACTCGATCGGCGATTCGGCCTGCCGGCCCGCCTATCTCGGGCGACTCAAGGAGTACTTCGGGCGCCACGAGGCCGAGCTGTCCGATACGGACCGGCAGCGCCTGGAGACGAGCCCGCTCCGGCTGCTGGATTCGAAGGACCCGGCCATGGCAGCGCTGATCGCCGCGGCGCCGAAGATCTCCGAATGCCTGTGCGACGCCTGCTCGACCCACTTCGCGGCCGTTCTGGCGCACTTGGAGGCGGTTGGCGTTCCGTATCGAGTGGAGCCGACCCTTGTCCGAGGCCTGGACTACTACGCGCGGACGGCGTTCGAGTATTACCGTCGCGGCGCCGAGGGCCAACAGCAGGCGCTTGGTGGCGGCGGGAGATACGACGGACTTGCCGAGCTGCTCGGCGGCCGGCCAACTCCGGCCATCGGTTTTGCGCTTGGACTGGATCGCGTGCTACTCGCGCTGGAGGACGGGAGCGAGCCGCGAGCGCGTCCGGCCGCGCCCCTGGCTGTAATCGTGGGTGCCGACCCGGCGGACACCGTCGCGCGCCTGCGGGTGGCGTCGCTCCTGCGAGCTGAAGGGCTGGCGGTTCGGGCGGAGTTGGCGCCGCGCAAGCTGGGGCGCCAGCTGGAGGCCGCGTCGCGGGATCACGCTCACTTCGCGGTGATCATCGGGGACGAACTGGCCGACGGTCACGTCCAGCTCAAGGACCTGGAGGCGGGCACGCAGCGCCTGGTGGCGCTGGACGATCTGGCCAAGGACCTGACCCGCGCCGCCAAGAGTCACCACCACGGCTGACGGTCCAGGAGCAGCATGAAGATCCAGCACGTCTCGACGATCGTGTTCGTTAGCGATGTCGAGCGCTCGAAGGCTTTCTATCGGGATCTGCTCCAGCAGACCATTGCCGAGGACCACGGCACGATCGTGATGTTCGAGGACGGCCTGGTGATCCATGACGGCGCGAACCTGCTCGGGAAGACATACCGGACGAACGATACGTTCCCGGCAGGCCCGCAAGGCAAGGACAACCTCGACATCTACTTCGAAACCGACGAGATCGAGCACGTCTACCGCTTGGTATGCGACTCGGGCGCGGCCATCATCCATGCGATCGAAGTCCAGGACTGGGGACAGCGAGTCTTTCGCTTTCATGATCCCGATGGCCACATCGTCGAGATCGGCGACCCGATGTGAAGTTGGCTTCGTCGGAGTCCTGAGCCGTCCGGTAGCATTCACCCATGAGTGAGCCCAGCCAACCGCCCGTATCCCCGCAAACAGCCTTCAGCTCCGCGACGCCCTACCGCGACGTCACGTGCGGCGATCTGCGCGCGACCGATGCAGGCCGGAGCGTCCACATCGCCGGCTGGGCTCATCGCCGCCGTGACCACGGTCACCTCATCTTCCTTGACCTCCGGGACCGCTACGGCATAACGCAAGTCGTTGTTGACGCCGATGAGTCGCCGGACGCCCACGCCGTGGCCGGCCGAGTGCGCAACGAATTCGTGCTGGAGATCTCGGGTCAGGTCGCTCGCCGGATGGCCGGCAAGGAGAACGCCGAGCTCGAAACGGGCGAGATCGAGGTTCGCGCCGAATCGGTCCAGATCCTGAGCGAAGCCCACACGCCGCCTTTCTACGTCAACGAGCCAGACGCCACCACGGACGAGTCCCTGCGCCTCAAGTACCGCTACCTGGACATCCGCCGCCGCCCGATGCTGGACCGGCTGCTGCTGCGTTCGGCGCTGGTGCGGGCGATTCGCGACGCCCACCACCGGGCCGGCTTCGTGGAGATCGAGACGCCGATCCTGCTGAAGTCCACGCCCGAAGGAGCGCGCGACTTCATCGTCCCGAGCCGCCTCCAGCCGGGCTCCGTCTACGCCCTCCCTCAGAGCCCGCAGCAGCTCAAGCAGCTGCTTATGGTCGCGGGGATGGACCGCTATTTCCAGATTGCTCGGTGCTTCCGCGACGAGGATCTGCGCGGCGACCGCCAGCCCGAGTTCACCCAGCTCGACTTGGAAATGAGCTTCGTTGACGAGCAGCGGGTCATGGACTTCGTAGAGGCGATGATCGTCGACGTCAGCCGGGCGGTCGTTCCGGATCGGCCGATCCAGCAGCTGCCGTTCCCACGGATCGACTACAAGGAGGCGCTCGAGCGCTTCGGCTCCGACAAGCCGGACCTGCGTTTCGGTATGGAGCTGGTGGACCTTGCGCCAGGTCTTCTGGCGGCGCCTGCTCTGCTGGCGGCCCCGGCCGTGCTGGTGGCCCCGGCTTTGCCGCCGACGCCGGCGATCGGGGAGGGGAGCACCGGCTTCCGAGTCTTCGACGAAGCCCTGGCCGCCGGAGGTCGCGTCAAGGCGATCGTGGCGCCGAGCATGGCCGATGCCAGTCGCTCGCAGATAGACGAGCTTGTGGAGTTCGCGCGACGGCATGGCGCCAGGGGGCTGGCTCACGTTTCCGTGGCGCCGGACGGGGCCGGCCACTCTCCCATCGCCAAGTTCCTTGGGGAGGCACGCGTCGCCGCCATCGTCTCGGGCGCCGGAACCAAGCCCGGAGATCTGGTCTTGATCTGTGCCGACGCAAGCCACGAGGTGGTCGCGGACGTCCTCGGCCGACTGCGCCAGGAGCTGGGCCTGCGCCTGGGCCTGGCCGATCAGAACGTCCTGGCCTACTGCTGGGTTTACCACTTCCCGATGTACCAGTGGGATGCCGATCGAGGCAGATGGGACGCCACCCACAACCCGTTCAGCGGCGTCCTTCCGGAGGACGAGCAACTTCTCGTGACCGCCTCCGGCGACCCGTACAAGCCATCGCGGCAGGATCCGGCCGGCCGGGCGCGGGCTATGCAGTACGACATCGCCCTCAACGGCTGGGAGCTTGGCGGCGGCTCCGTCCGCATCAACAAGCGGGAACTGCTGGAGCGCAGTTTCGCCCTCCAGGGGTATTCGCTGGAGAGGATGCACGCTCAGTTCGGCGGCATTCTCGAAGCGTTCGACTTCGGCGCGCCTCCGCACGGAGGAATCGCCATGGGCATCGATCGCTGGGCCGCGCTGTTCGCCCACCAGACGAACATCCGCGAGGTCATGGCCTTCCCCAAGACCCAGTCGGGGACGGATTTGATGCTGGATGCCCCTTCGGAACCCGACCCGGAGCAGTACTCTGACCTGGGCCTGCGTTTCGTGGGCTTCGATGCGGCGGAAAGCGCGTCCAGGGCGGACGCCAAGGAATAGAAGCGCTTCTCCGACGTTCGGGCCCGGAAAGGCGCAGCTGGGCGAGCGGCTGGCACGGTGTGCGGAGGGTATCGCATGGCCGGGAAGATGGTCCGATGCCACAGGTGTCACGAGGTCTTCGACGCCGACGCAGGGCCCTGCACGAAGTGCGGCGCGCCCTATCAACCGCCGGTCGTGCCGCCGCAGCCGCTCGACGTCCCTTACGTAGAACGGTACGCGGGCACTCCGTTCGTGCCCTCGCTTGAGACGGCACCGATTGCGCCCCTGCCGAGACGGAACTTCCCCGTCCTCCTGATCGGCGGCGTATCCCTGATCGGCCTGGCGATCGTGATTGCGATCGTCGCCGTCTCCGGGGGCCTGGCCTCGGGACCGACCGCTCCTCCGGTGTTCGTGGTGAAGCCCCGCACCGATCCGCCCTCTCCACCGCCCACGCTTCCCGCGAGCGTCGCGCTGACACTCCAGCAGCTCAACGACCCCAAGCTGAGCGCCGACGTCGTGGTCCAGAGCGTCGCCGACGTGAATGACGTGTCTCTCGGCAAGCACGAGAGACACGCCGTTTCCTTCGTCGGCCAGATCGCGGCGGGTAACGAGGATGGGATCGTTGTCGAGGAGGGGATCACTCGCGAGTACCGGGTTGTCGGCGGCGTCGTATTTGTGAAGGTGTCACCCTCGGCGCGCTGGTCGACTGCGGCGAGCATCGCGGGCTATCTCGTCATCGACCCGACCTTCGGACTCCGCAAGCCGCAGATGCTTCAGCTGGTCGGAGAGGAGACCCAAGACGGGCAGCTCGTGAACCACTTCCACACCACCAGTTCGTGGGCTCCGGACGTCACTCGGATCGCCATGATCGATACCTCCGGGTTCCTCTTCAAACCGGAAGTCATCGTGCTGAACCTGTGGACCTCGCAGGATGGCAGTCCCATGAAGGCGGTCTTCTCGGCCACGAATACCGCCACGAACGGCACGAAGCTGCTCGACATCCAGACAACGTACACATTCACGAACGTCGGCGTACCCCAGAAGATCGAGGTTCCGGGGCCTTCGCCCAGCGGGTCTTTGAGGGCGTCTCCGAGCAAGTAGACCGCCGGGGCCGGCCGGGCGCGGGCTCTATCAGGTCGATTCCGCCGATCGCTCCACCTGGTCCGCCAGATCCGCGTTCCACTCCGGCGGAGGTCCGGCGGCCGGCTCCGGCGGACCCTGGTAGCCGGGCAGGCCGGCCCGCGGTGTCGCAATGTCGTGGGTGATGCCCGGGTCGCCCAGTTCCACGACACGTAGCGGCACTCCCTCGGCTACAAGCGAGGCCACGGCTTCTTCGGCGTGCAGGCCCGGCAGGGCCGCGAGGCGCGATTCGAGAAGGGCCGGCACCAGGATCGGGAAGCCGAGCTGACCCCGGAAGGCCGGCCGGAGGATCTGACCCGGGGCGGCGCCGTGAGCCTCGATGAGGGAGGTGACCGTCTCCGGGTCGACCCAGGCGTGGCGGAACGGCCACATCAAGCCGGCCGACGTCTCGGTGACGGCGGTCACGGCGGCGCGGAACCCGAGCGCGAACCAGGCGACGCCGGGCGTCCCTCCCGCCGGGGCGTTCGCAACGACCACCGGCAGATCCGTGATGGCCGGCGCCAGCGGCGACGATTCTGGGGGAACCACGACCACGATGGGCAGGGCCCCTCCGGCCCAGGCGGAGTGGCACAGGCGCCTTATGGCAGGAACGCCATCCGCGTCGGAGAGCGCGGCCTCGACATCCGGTACCAGGACGATGGCTGCGACGGTCACGGCGAACCTCCTGCGGACGAGTTTACTTCCGCTCGTCGGCGGGGACGCGGGCCCGCGGCTGCCGTCCCGGCGCCCGTTCTCGCGCTACTGTGCGACAATGCCGCCGCCCATGAATGACTCGCTTCGTCTCGCCACGCCCACCAATCCCGCCGGGCACGCCGTTCGCCGCGACGTCCGGAACCTGGCCATCGTGGCCCATGTCGACCACGGCAAGACCACGCTCGTAGACGCGATGCTGCGCCAGGCCGGCGCGTTCCGCGCCAATCAGGTCTTGGTGGATCGGGTCATGGACTCGGGGGACCTGGAACGCGAGAAGGGGATCACGATCCTGGCCAAGCAGACTTCGGTCGACTACGACGGGATCCGCCTGAACATCGTCGATACCCCCGGCCATGCCGACTTCGGTGGCGAGGTCGAGCGCAGCCTGCTGATGGTCGATTCGATCCTCCTCCTGGTCGATGCTGCCGAGGGTCCGCTGCCGCAGACTCGCTACGTCCTCCAGAAGGCGATGGCGAGACACCTGCCTGTAGTCGTGGCGATCAACAAGATCGACCGCTCGGACGCTCGCGCCAGAGAGGTCCTGGACGCGGTCTACGAACTGTTCCTGGACCTAGGCGCGGACGCGACGCAGATAGATTTCCCCGTCGTCTTCACCAACGCCAAGCTCGGTACGGCGACGGTAGACCTGGACGTCCCGGGAACGGACCTGCGACCACTCTTCGATCTCATGATCGCCCACACTCCGGCGCCGGCATACACGCCCGGCTACCCACTGCAGCTGCTCGTGACGAATCTGTCGGCCAACGACTACGTCGGCCGGATGGCGGTCGGGCGGCTCTGGAACGGCACCATCAAGATGGGCCAGAAGGTGTCCATCGTCCGAGAAGAGGCGGACGATACCGCCGGCGCGATCGAGCCCGGACGGACGGTCACGCTGACCGGCACCGTGACGAGCCTGACTACGGCCCACGGCATCGAACGCGTGGACATCGCCGAAGCCGGGCCCGGCGACATCGTTGCGGTCGCCGGCATTCTCGACGTCACGATCGGCGACACCATCACCGATCCGACCGACCCACGCCCCCTGCCGCGTCTCGACGTCGATGCCCCGACGCTGCGTATGACCTTCGGGGCGAATACGTCGCCGCTCTCGGGACGCGAGGGCCGCTACGTGACCAGCCGGCATCTCAAGGCCCGCCTGGACAAGGAGGTCCTGGGCAACGTCTCGATCGAGGTCCTGCCGACGGACTCCGGCGACACGTTCGAGGTCCGCGGCCGTGGCGAGCTCCAGCTGGCGATCCTCATCGAGCAGATGAGGCGCGAAGGCTACGAACTCCAGGTCTCCAGACCCGAAGTTCTGCTGCGCGAAGTGAGCGGAGAGGTTCAAGAGCCCTACGAGCGGATCACGGTCGACATGCCGCCCGAGTTCATCGGCCCGGTTCAAGCAGCTCTGGCCGACCGCAAGGCACGTCTCGACCAGATGAGCACGGACGCCGACGGCCGGGTCCGCATGGAGTACGTCATTCCCGTGCGCGGCCTGATCGGCTTCCGCGGGCAGCTCCTGACAGAGACGCGCGGGACCGCGCTTCTTCATCAGATCGGCGAGGGTTACGGCCCGTGGGCCGGCGAGGTCACCCACCGCATGACCGGCGTGCTGGTATCCGATCGATCGGGCGTCTCGAACGCCTACGGCCTGTTCAATCTGCAGGAGCGGGCCGAATTCTTCATCGGCTCGGGAGCGGACGTCTACGAGGGGATGGTCGTCGGCGAGAATAGCCGGCCGGACGACATGGACGTGAACGCGACCAAGGAGAAGAAGCTCACCAACATGCGAACGCACTCCCACGACGAGGCCCTGCGGCTGACTCCGCCGCGCGAGCTGACGCTGGAGTCTGCGATCGAGTTCATCGGCGTCGACGAACTGGTTGAGGTGACGCCCAAGTCGATCCGCCTACGCAAGCGCGTCCTCTCCCAACACGATCGACGCCGCATCGCGGGACGCGAATTCGAGCGCACCGCCGCTGATCGCTAGGTGGCCGATAGGACCGCCGAGTCGACGTGATGCCTGCCCCTCAGCCGGCGCCGAGGGGAGATCGGGCCTGGTCGTCGTACAATCCAAGGTGATGCCGATCTACCTCGACCACGCCGCCACGACCCCGCTGCGGCGAGAAGCGCTCGAGGCGATGCAGCCCTGGCTGACCGAGGGGTTCGGCAATCCCTCCTCCGTCCACTCATTCGGCCGGCGGGCCCGGGCCGGGCTGGACGAGGCTCACGAGCGGGTGGCTCGATCCCTCGGCGCCGGGCCGCGCGAGATCGTCTTCACCTCAGGCGGGACCGAGGCGAACAACCTCGCGATCAAGGGCGCTGCCTGGGCCGGCAAGGGGCGGGGACACCGGATCATCACCAGCTCGGTCGAGCATCATTCGGTGGGCCATACGGTCCGCTACCTGGAGAAGTTCGGGTTCGAGATCGTGGAGCTGCCCGTGGATCGCTACGGCCGCGTCGATCCCGACGAGGTGGAAGCGGCTATCACGCCCAAGACGATCCTGGTCAGCATCATGCTCGCCAACAACGAGGTGGGCACGATCCAGCCGATCGCCGCGATCGCGGAACGGGTACGACGTCACCGGGGAATCCTGATCCACGCAGACGCGGTGCAGGCAGCCCCTTACCTCGACGTGGACGTCACGGCCCTGGGCGTCGACATGCTCTCGATTGCCGCTCACAAGTTCGAGGGCCCCAAGGGCGTCGGCGCCCTGTACGTGCGCCATGGCACCAACGTCCTGGCCCAGCAGCAGGGAGGGGCGCAGGAGCGCTATCGACGGGCCGGGACCGAGAACGTGGCCGGGGCCGTGGGGTTGGCGGCGGCGCTGGAGCTGGCGGTCGCCGAGCGCCCCGCTGTCGCCGCGCGGCTCCGCGAGCTCCGAGAGACCCTGGTGGGGCATTTGCGGACCCTCGATGACGTGCAGGAGACCGGCCACCCCACCGAGCGGCTGCCGGGCCTGCTATCGCTGGTGGCGGTGGGGCTTGACGGCAACGCCGTGACGATGGCGCTCGACCTGGCTGGTCTGGCCTGCTCCACCGGATCGGCGTGCGTCAGCGGCTCGGGCGAGATCAGCCACGTACTGGCGGCCATGGGGTTCCCGGAGGACGAGGCCGCGGGAGCGTTGCGGTTCTCGATCGGCCGGACCACCACGGCCGAAGAGATCACGGAGGCGGCGCGCCTGATCGCCGCCACGATCGAGTCCCATCGAGAGGCGGCGGCGAGGCTCGAGGCCCAGCGGGCGGCGGCGCTCTCGCGGCCCGTAGAGGCCATCGCGGCGGAGGCGGCGAGCGAGTGAGGCGCGTTCTCGTGGCGATGTCCGGCGGCGTGGACTCGTCAGTCGCGGCGGCCCTGGTGAAGGCCGGCGGAGACGAGGCGATCGGCGTCTGGATGCGCCTGAGCGACGTCGCGGACAGCTCCTCGGAGTTCAACCGAAGCTGCTGCTCCCTGGACGCCGCCGAGGATGCGCGGCGCGTGGCCTCGCAGCTGGAGATCCCGTTCTTCGTGATGAATCTGGAGCGCGAGTTCGACGCGGGAGTCCTGCAGCCGTTCCTCGCGGCATACCTGGGTGGCCGCACGCCGAGCCCCTGCGTGGACTGCAACAGCGTCGTCAAGTTCGGAGCGCTTCTGGGACGGGCGCGGCTCCTGTACGACTGCGAGGCGGTCGCCACCGGCCACTACGCGCGGGTTCTCGCCCTCGGCGAGAACGGCTCGGCCGGCTATGGTCTCCTGCGCGGCCGCGATCCCCAGAAGGACCAGAGCTACTTCCTGTACGGCCTGGGCCAGGAGCAGCTGGCTCATACGCGCTTCCCGCTCGGCGAGATGACCAAACCGCAGGTGCGTGACGCCGCTCGGGCTCTCGGGCTGGCAACGGCCGAGAAGCGCGACAGCCAGGAGATCTGTTTTGTGCCCCGCGGCGACTACCGCGACGTCTTGCGCGAGCGGGCCGGCTGGAAGGCCGAGCCGGGGCCGGTGATCGACGTGGACGGGAGGCGGATCGGCGAGCACTTCGGTGCGGCCTCGTACACGGTGGGGCAGCGGCAGGGGACCGGAGTGGCGGTGGGCGAGCCTCGCTACGTCTGGAAGATAGACGCCGACGCGAACACGATCAGGCTGGGCCGCCGCTCAGATCTGGCGACGCATGACTTCCAGGTCGAGGAGGTTCGGTTCGTGGCCGGCCATCCTCCGCCCGAGTCCGCGGACCGTTTGAGCGCGGAAGTCCAGATAAGGCACCGAGGTCGGGTCGCCGCGGCCACGATCATGCCCCTTGGCGACGGCAGGTGGGCCGTGCGGACCGAGGATCCGGTCTGGGCTGCCGCGCCCGGGCAGGCGGCGGTCTTCTACCGCGGCGACGTCGTTCTCGGCGGCGGCCGGATCGCCCGGTCGGAAGATCCAGCCCCCGGCTGATCTACGACTCCGGGCTGAGTTGGCCCGGAGCGCTTCATGGTTCGGTCGATGGCCTGCCTCCGTATACTCGGGGCGTGGACATAGGCCCGGCTCCAGTACTCGCCCTCTTGGTTGGCGGCTTTCACACCGCGCTGTTCGTCCTCATTCGGAAGAGAGCGGATGCTCGGGTCGTGATCGTCTTTCTGGCCGCGGCGCTTGGGGCGTGGGCCGGAGACGCGACCGGCGGCAGACTGGGGATCGATCCCGTCCGCATAGGCGACTTCCATCTGATCACGGCATCGATCGTGGCCTGGGCGGGGATCGGATTCGTGACCGTTCTCTCGATCCTGGGTCCCGCAAGCCAGGAGGAGCGTCGTCTGTGATCGGGACCTTGCAGCGAATGGCGGCCCTTCGGAGGAAGCCCTCGCGATCCGCGGACCAGAGGCTCGTTGCGTTCGCCAGGGGAGTGGCCATGGGAGCCCTCCTGGGGGCGGCCATCGCCGGATCCACGATCTGGGGCCGTCGGCGGCGGGGAGGCTGACGAAGCGGCGAGGCCGGAGCGACGGCGACAGCCACGCCGGCGCTCGCCGCGACGACCGCGCCCAAGGGGTCCGGTTTGGTACCGTTAGCAGCGATGTCTGACTTGCCGATTCCCTATCTCTCCGCGGCCGAGATCCGGCGCCGCTTCGTTCAGTTCTTCGTGGAGCGCGGTCATACCCACGTGCCCAGCGCGTCGCTGGTCCCGGCGGGCGACCAGACCCTGCTCTTCACGAACTCCGGCATGGTGCAGTTCAAGGACGTGCTGACCGGGAGGGAGAAGCGCAGCTACGTCCGCGCCGTCGACTACCAGCGTGTCCTGCGGGTCGCCGGGAAGCACAACGACTTCGAGGAGGTAGGCCGCACGACGCGCCACAACACCTTCTTCGAGATGCTGGGCAACTGGAGCTTCGGCGACTACTTCAAGCGCGAGGCGATCCAACTGGCCTGGGAGTTCCTGACCAAGGATCTGGGGATCCCGCCCGAACGTCTGGCTGCCACGACGTACAAGGACGACGAGGTTGCCCGGGCGGTCTGGCGCGATGAGATCGGGCTGCCGCTCGAGCGGATGGCCGTCTGGGGCGACGTCGACGCCGGCGACGACGCCAATTTCTGGCGGATGGCCGAGACGGGGCCGTGCGGGCCGTGCAGCGAGATCCACTTCGACCGCGGCGCGCAGCTGTCGGAAGGGCCGGAGTGTATCCCCGACCACTCGGAGCATTGCCCGCGTTGGCTTGAGATCTGGAACCTCGTGTTCATGGAGTACGACCAGCGGCCGAACGGGGAGCGCATGCCGCTACCGTTCCAGAGCATCGACACTGGGATGAGCCTCGAGCGGCTCGCGAGCGTCCTCCAGCAGGTTCCCAGCAACTTCGATACGGACCTTTTCACCCCGATCCACGCCGCCATGCGCGAGCTGCTGGGCCATGACCCGGAGGCCTTCGAGGCCGAGCGGTTTAGCTACCAGGTTATCGCCGACCATTCGCGCGCCGTCACGTTCCTCGTAGCCGACGGTGTGGCGCCCTCCAACGAGGGTCGCGGATACGTCCTGCGCCGCATCCTGCGTCGCGCCGTCCGGCACGGTCGTCTGCTGGGTCGCAAGCAGCCGTTCATGGACGTCACCGCCGGCGTCGTGATCGACACGATGAGCGATGCATACCCGTACCTGGCCGAGCGGCGCGAGAGGATTCTCAAGGTGGTCCGCCAGGAGGAGACCCAGTTCGCCAGAACCCTGGAGACGGGCACGGGACAGTTCGAGGCCGCGCTGGCTCCACTCACCACAGCCGAGCGGGTGATCGGACGCCGGCCCGAGAGCCTGGCGGCCGACGCGCCGGTACTGGCGGGCGAGGTCGCCTTCCGCCTTCACGACACCTACGGATTTCCGGTGGACCTGACGGTCGACATGGCCGCCGAATACGGCGTTCGAGTCGACCGCGACGGCTTCACGGCGGCGATGGCTGAGCAGAAGGCACGCAGCCGCAAGGGCACCAAGGCTGATCTGGCGCGCAACGCCGAGCTCGGCGACATGTACCAGTCGATCCAGCGGCTGGTGGGCGAGACGAAGTTCGTGGGCTACGACGGAATCGAGGCCGAGACCCGGGTCCTGGCGATCGTGCGCGACGGGACCGAGTATCAGGAGCTTACCGGAAACGGCGAGGCGGAGGTGGTGCTCGATGCCACTCCGTTCTACGCCGAGGGAGGTGGCCAGGTCGGCGACCGCGGAGAGCTGCTCGAGGCCGGCGGCGGCAGCGGGCTCTTCACCGTCGAGGACACCCAGATGCCCATCGCCGGGCTCTTCGTGCATCGCGGCAAGCTACACGGCCGGTTGCGGGTCGGTGAGACGGTGACCGCCCGCGTGGACGCCGAGCGGCGGGCCCGAACCATGCGGAATCACACGGCCACACACCTGCTTCACCGAGCCCTGCGCAACGTCGTCGGGCCGGAGGCGCATCAGGCCGGGTCGCTCGTCGCGCCGGACTATCTGCGGTTCGACTACCCGCTGGAGCGGGCGCTGACCGTGAATGAGAGGCAGGCCATCGAGGACGAGGTCCGGCGAGTGGTGCGCGAGAACCGGCCCGTGACCACGAAGGTCCAGCCCATGGCGGACGCGATCGCCGCCGGCGCGGACGCCTTCTTCGACGAGAAGTACGGCGAGAAGGTCCGGACGGTTCGGGTCGAGGGCTACTCGCTCGAGCTGTGCGGAGGGACCCACTGTTCGGCATCCGGGCAGATCGGCGGCTTCGTCATCACGGCCGATCGCAGCATCGGCGCCGGCATCCGCCGCATCGAAGCCGTGACCGGCGATGGCGCGGATGCGCTGGTCCGGGCGCGCCTCACGCTTCTCGAACGCATCGCCGATGCGGTCGGAGCCACTTCCCCGGACTCGATCCCGGATCGCGTGGCGTCTCTTCAGGAAGAGCTTCGCGAGGCGCGCCACCGGCTCCGCGCCGGCGGAACCGGTCTGCCCAAGGCGGCGGAGGTGGCCGCCGGAGCCCAGGAGGTCGCTCCCGGCATCAAGTTCGTCGCCTATTCGGACTCCTTCGAATCGCCTGAGCAGTGGAAGGGCTACGTCCGGGAGCTTCGGTCGGCCCTGGGCAACGGCGTGATCGCCGTCGCAATGGATGCCGACGTCCCCCAGATCTTCATCACCGTCAGCCCGGAGCTGGTAGCTCGCGGAGTCTCCGCGGGCGAACTGGTGAAGGTCGCCATGAATTCGATGGACGGGCGCGGCGGCGGTCGTCCGGAGATGGCCCAGGGCATGGGCAAGCGCCGAGACGGGATCGGCGCGGCCATGGCAGCGATCGCGGATACACTTAGGACGGCAGGCACATAGCGGGAAGCTAGGGGAGCGGCCGTGGCATTCTGGCGCAGGATCTGGGGCCATGAGACGGATTCGACCCTCGCCGCCTGCACCGCCCTGGACATCGGAACTGAGTTCGCCAAGGCCCTTGTCTTCGAGATGGACGAGGGCGGCATGGGCACGGTTCGCGGCGTCGGGCGCAAACGCCAGGGCCTCTCGCACATGCAGTCCGGCACGGTCACCGACATCAACGCCGTAGTCGACAACTGCTCGGTGGCGCTGCAGGAGGCCGAGGAGATGGCCGGCTTCCGCCCCACCCAATGCGTGATCGGGATCGCCGGCGAGCTGGTCAAGGGCTTCACTACGGCTCATTCACAGGAACGCAAGCGCCCCAACGTGCCGATCACGGACGCCGAGCTCCAGAAGCTGATCAACGGCGTGCAGCGCGAGGCGCTGAGGGAGGCGGAACGGGCCATCACCTGGGAGACCGGCCTGCCGCAAGTGGACGTCCGGCTGGTCCATGCGGCGGTCACGGGAGCCCAGATCGACGGCTATCCCGTGACGAACCCGGTCAGCTTCAAAGGGCGGCACGTCAAGATCAGCATCTTCAACGCCTTCGCGCCCCTGGTCCACCTGGGGGCTCTGCAGACCGTGGCCCAGCAACTGGAGCTGGATCTCCTGGAGGTGGTCGCCGAGCCGTACGCCGTAGCGCGGGTTCTCGGCAGTGAGCAGGTCCAGCAGTCGGGCGCTCTCTTCATCGACATCGGCGGCGGCACGACGGACGTGGCGCTCGTCCGCCACGGTGGCATCGAGGGGACGCGCATGTTCGCCCTGGGTGGACGCGCATTCACAAAGTCCCTCGCGGACCGCCTGGACCTGCCCTTCCCGCGAGCCGAAGAGATCAAGGTTGACTACTCCCGGGGCCTGAAGGTGGCGCAACGCGCCGAGGTGGCGAAGATCATCTCGGAGGACGTGGACATCTGGTCAGCGGGCGTGGAACTGGTTCTGGAAGAGCTGGCCGCCGACGACCTCCTGCCCGGCCGCGTATACCTGTGCGGCGGCGGATCGCATCTCCCGGAAATCGGAAAGGTGCTGTCCAGCGAGCCGTTCTGGAAGCGGCTGCCGTTCAGCCGCCCGCCGGAGGTTGCTGTGATGGCCCCCGAGCAGGTCGAGCGGATCAAGGACGGAACGCACTTGCTCGTGGATCAGCAGGACGTCACTCCGCTGGGTCTGGCGTACCAGGCCATCGAGCTGCAGACCAACGAAGACCCGCTGGATGTCGCTCTGCGGAAGGTCCTCCGTCTGATGAAGATGTAGCCGATGGCCATCTACTACCTCGACGACCAGGACGAGATCACCTCGGCGGCCGCGCGAATCCGGGATTCCACCGACACCCGGATCGCCCTGGTGCTCTCCGGCGGGTCGCGCGTGGCCACGTCCCGGATCAACTTCCGGCTGCTTGCCGGTGAGGCGAAGCGTCGCAACAAGAAGCTGGCGATCGTGGCCGCGGATCCATCTGTGCAGTCGGTGGCACGGTCGGCCGGCCTGGCGGTCTTTGCCACGGTCGGGAGTTTTGAGAAGGCCGAGGCAGCCCGGGCCGGCGGAGGGTCGGAAGGGGCGACGGGAGAGAACTGGGAGGCGTTTGGCGAGCTCACAACGGCGGCTGGGCCGAGGGCATCGAGCGGGCGCCTGATCGGCGGTCCGACAGGCCCGAGTGGGTCCGCCGGGAAGCAACGCAGCCGGTCGGGGAGAGTTCCGCGATCGTTCGTGGCGGCGCTCGCCAGTGTCATTGTTCTCGTCGTGGGCCTGGGAGCATTCTTCTTCTACCCCAGCGCAACCGTGGCGGTGACCCTGCGCGAGGAGCCCGTGGGGCCGATGAACCTGAGCGTCACCGTGGACCCGACGATCTCGACCTCGAACGATCAGAAGGCCACGGTACCGGGCGTGAAAGAGGCGTTCCCCGTTCAGGTGTCCGGATCCTTCCCGGCCACCGGCGAGAACGTGGTCGAGACGGCGGCGACCGGCACGGTGACGTTCACAAGCATCAATACGGTGTTTGCCGTGCCGATAATCGCCGGCACCCAGGTCTCGACGACCGGCGCCATCGCATTCGTCACGACGAAGACCGTTACCGTGGCCATGGCGCCATTCGCCACCCGCACCACTGTGGATGCCCCGGTGCAGGCGGTTCAGAAAGGTCTTTCGGGTAACGTCCCCGCGGGCCGGATTGTCAAGCTGCCCGCAGACCTCGTGGCCGCTCGGGTAACGGTGACAAATGCCGACCCCACGACCGGCGGCACGCACACGGTGACGCCGATGATCGTGCAGGCCGACATCGACGCGGCCGAGACCAGCCTCACCTCCGGGCTGCAGTCCAGCTTCCAGGCCGCTCTCGCGGCGCCTGGGGCAGTTCCGTCGGGGTCGAACCTGTTCTCCGACACGGCGCGACTGGGGATCCCGACGTTCTCTCCGGATCCACAGGGATTGCTAGATCAGGCGGTCACCTCATTCGACCTCAGCGCCGCTGCCACCGGGACGGCCGTGATGGCGGACCTGTCCACCGTTCGGACGGTCGCCGAGGGCCGGATCAAGAGCGCCGTTCGAAGCGGCTACAGCCTGGTCGGCGGATCGATCACGACACAATTGGGGACGGCGGCCACGCAAGGAGACGCGGTGGTCGTCCCGGTCACAGCCCTTGGCTTGCAGACGCCGATCGTCGACGCCAGTCAGCTTCGAGCGGCGGTGCAGGGCAGGTCGCTCGAGGAAGCGCGGACCTATCTGGCTAAGTACGGCAAGGTGGAGATCTCCGTGGACCCGGGCTGGGCCTCCACGATGCCCAGCTTCGACTTCCGGATCGATTTCCAGCTCCTCACCGCCAGCCCTAAGCCGACCGTAGGCGCATCACCAAGCGGAGTCGAGACGCCGTCGCCACCGGCAGCGACGCCCAGCGCGTCACCAACCGCCGAATCGCCCCCTCCGTTGCCCTCACCTTCGCTCTCACCCTCGCCGAGTCCGGGCGAGACTTCGCCGAGCCCGTCGGCGTCGTGATGCCGGTGGGCCCAAAGGCGGGCGCCGGGACGCCTCGCCGCGTCCTCGGCATCGATCTCGGGGAGCGCCGGATCGGAGTGGCGGTGGGCGACCTGGACGCACGCATCGCCACGCCGCTCATGACGTTGAGTCGAGCCAGAAGCATCGTGGCCGACGCGCGCGTCATATCCCGACTCGCCTCGGAACAACGAGCTACCGGTCTGGTCGTAGGATTGCCACTCGACATGGATGGCGGCGAAGGGCTTCAGGCGATCCGAACGCGCGAATGGGCAGTGGCGGTGGGGGGCGTCACGGGCCTGCCAGTGCGCTTCAGGGACGAGCGCCTCTCGAGCGAACGAGCCGAGCGCCGCGTCGGAACGCCCGCCAGAGGACGCTCCGGGGGGCCGCCTACGGCCGCGCAACGGGACGGCCATCGAGCTCGAATTGACAGAGAGGCGGCCGCGCTGATCCTCCAGGACGAGTTGGACGCCATGGTCACGGAGAACGGGAGCCAGAGACCTGATGACGGTTCGTGACGGGGGGAGCCCGAGGTCGGGGGGACGCCAGGACCCGGAGGCAAATCAGGCCACGAGGCCGGTAATCGACATGGGTTGGGACGACTTCGCTCCGCCGACTCCCGAAGACGTGGCCGAAGGTCGGCGTCCGGCCTCCCTGGATTCGCGGCGGGATTACCGCTCGGGTCGATCGAGTGGACCCGGCCACGTCATCCGCTTCGCGCTCTTCACTCTCCTGCTCGGGGGGCTCGTCGTCGGCGGCCTGTACTTCGTGGCGCGCCCCGTCGTCGTCGGCGGTATCGTCAACTGGGCCGCGGAGAACCCGACCGCGCTCGAGTTGCCGTTTGTCGCGGATGTAGTCCGCGACCAGCTGGGCTCGAGCCTGACCCAGCCTGTCGATGCTCGCGATCAGAATCCCATCGTGATCATCATCGGACCCAACGAGACGCCACGGGAGATAGGAGAGCGGCTGGTCAAGGCCGGCGCCATAACGGAGGCTCGAGCCCTCGTCTTCCAGTCCATAGAACGGGGCGCAACCTCGGACTTCCAGATCGGTCGGCACGTGGTCAGCAAGTCGCTCACGGTAGACGAGATGATCTCCATCCTTACCCAGCCGCCCGTGGCCCCGCCGACCGTGCGCATCACCTTCCGCGAGGGGCTGAGGATCGAGCAGATGGTGGCCAAGCTCGAGTACCTCGAGGCCAATCCGGTCGACCCGACCGCGCCGCTCACGATGAACCCCAGCGAGTTCTACCAGCTGGCCACGAATCCGTCCGCCGAACTGCTCGCCAGCTACCTGTGGCTGAAGCTGCCTGCGGGGGCCTCACTGGAGGGCTTCCTCTTCCCAGCAACGTACGACGTTGCTCCGGACACAACGCCCAGCGAGCTGCTGAGCATGCTGCTCGACGCCTTCGCCAGCCATGCCCCGCCCGCGCTGCTGGCCCTGCCACCGGATCAGATCTATCAGAAGGTGCAGATAGCGGCGCTCGTGGAGAGCGAGGCGAAGGTCGACTCGGACCGGCCCCTGATCGCCGGCGTGTACATCAACCGGCTCAATCCGAAGATCTGGCCGACCGGGCTGCTCAACGCCAACCCGACTCTCAACTATGCGAACGACTCCGTGTGGCTCGAGGATCCGGCGCACCCGATCGCGACATGGGTGGACTACGAGTTCTGGACCTCGATCAAGACGACGGGCGCGCTCAGCAAGGTCGTGTTTCCGGGGAAGCTCGCCGGATACAACACCTACAGCCACGCCGGTCTCCCGCCGGAACCGATCTGTTCGCCCAGCGCGCCGTCTCTGTTGGCCGCCGTTGCGCCCGACACCGCGGACGGATACCTGTACTTCCTGGCCAAGAACGACGGCAGCGGGACGCACGCCTTCGCCAAGACGCAGGCCGAACAGGACGCCAACGCCAAGAAGTACGGGTATACGCCCTGACTCTCCGGGATCGTGGGGCGGCCAGACAATTGCGTCGAGGCGAGGGCCGAGCTGGGCGTGGCATTGCGCGGCGGCCTCGCTAACATGAGGGGATGACTCACCTCGTACGCGGGCTACCCCATCCGGCCGACTTCCCGCCGCCGCCGAACGCCGCCGATCGCGCCCGCTGGGCCGAGGCCGACAGGACCGCTCGGCCGGGCCGTCTGGCCAGACTCCGATCGCGTATGGCCGGCGAGGGAGTGGATACCTATTTTGGGATTCGGCCCGAGAACTCGCGATACCTCACCGGCTTCGTTCTGGAAGACGGGGAGGATCGCGTGTCGGGCAACTCGGGTCGCTTCCTCGTGTCCGCCGACGAAGTCGTGGTCCTGGCCGACAGTCGGTACCGGCTGCAGGCAATCGCCGAGGCGGCAGACGCTCGAATCGAGGCCACGACTTACGATCTGCCGGCGATCTGGCCGGCTCTCCTGGGCAGTGTCGGCGCAAGACGGGTGGCGGTCGAGGCGGCGATGGTCAGCCACCAGCTCTGGCGGCAGCTGGAGCGTGCGGCGCCGGACGTGGAGCTCGTTGAGGTCGCCGGCTGGATCGAGAGCGATCGGGCCGTGAAAGAGCCGAGCGAGACCGAGCGAATTCGGGCGGCGTGCGCCGTCGGCGATAGAGCCCTGGCCTCGATCCTGCGGCGTATCAAGCCCGGTCAAACGGAACGCGATCTGGCCCTGATGCTCGAGTGGGAGATGAGGACGAGTGGCGGCGATGCCCTGGCCTTCGGGATCGCCTGCCTGGCAGGTGCCAACGCGGCGTTGCCGCACGGATCGCCGTCCGACAGCGAGGTCCGTTTCGGCCAGGTGCTCCTGTTCGACTTCGGGGCGATGGTGGATGGCTACCGAAGCGACATGACGCGGACGCTTTTCGTCGGAGAGCCGAATCCGCGGGACTTGCGAGTCTTCGGCATCGTGGCGGCGGCCCAGCAGGCCGTAATCGACCGAATCGCCGCCGCGGCCCGCGGCGATCTGCCCGTTCCGGGAGGGCGGGAAGCCGACGCCGTCGCTCGCCGGCTCATCGAAGAGGCCGGATACGGGGATCGCTTCGGCCACGGCACCGGACACGGCATCGGCCTGGCGACGCACGAACTTCCCACGCTCAGCACCCTCGGTAGCGGCGATGCGCTGCCGAGCCCGACGGTCTTCAGCGTGGAGCCTGGGATATACCTCGACGGCGAGACCGGCGTTCGAATCGAAGACCTGGTCCTCTTCGATCGAGGTGCCGGCCGGCTCGAGCGCCTGACGGGCTTCCCACGCGAGGTTCTCGTCGTCGGCGTGTGACCTGATCGGCGGAGCGAGACACGGAGGGGCGTGATCGGCCCACCCGGGCAATCGTCCCGCCCGGCGCCTCGGCTACAATCGCGGTTCGAGCGGTGAGTTCGCTGTACGCCCAGCCGTCCAAGGTCAGGAGTTCTGCGCGACCATGATTTCGACAAGCGACCTGCACAAGGGTGTGGTCATCGAGCTCGATGGCGATCTGTGGCAGATCCTCGACTACCACCATCTGAAGATCGGGCGAGGCTCGGCGCAGGTCCGCATCAAGCTCCGGAACGTCAAGCGCGGCCAGACCGTCGAGCGGTCCTTCCAGGCTGGCGACAGGTGGCCCCGCGTTCAGCTGGAGCACCGCCAGATCCAGTTCCTCTACAGAGATGGCGGCGACTTCCACTTCATGGAGACGGAGAGTTACGAGCAGTTCAGCCTGCCTGAGGAACAGCTCGAGGACGCTGTGAACTACCTCAAGGAAAGCATGCTACTGGACCGGACCAGCTACGAGGACGAGACTATCGGCGTCGAGCTACCGGTCACGGTGGATCTCAAGGTCATGGAGACCGAGCCGGGCTTCGCCGGGGACACCCAGACCGGAGCACGGAAGGCGGCCAAGCTCGAATCGGGCCTAACCATCCAGGTGCCGATCTTCGTGAGTGAAGGCGACACCGTTCGGGTGGACACTCGAACCGGGGAGTACCAGACGCGTCTCTGATCTCGGCTTGCGGGATCCTGGGCGCAGTCGAGCAGAGGAGCGGCCGTTGAGTCGCGGCGATCCGCCCGAGAGCGACATGCTGTGGGACGACCTGCCGCCCCCGGACCCCGAGGCCCGTCGCGGCCGTCGCGCCGACCCGCCCGACTGGGCGCTGCCGGCCTGGGACGCGATCGTCGATCCCTCCGTGCCCGTGGAGCGGCCCGTCGAACGGACCGTGGAACCGCTCTTGGAGGCGCCGGTAGCCGAAGCTCCGTCTGAGTCGCCGCGCGGCGAGTCCGGAGGGACGGCGCGGGTAACCCCCGCTTTCGGCCTCCGAATATTTGGAGTCAGCGAGGTCACTCGGGCGGTCCGGGACGCCGTTCGTTCCGAACCCGACCTGCGCGATCTCTGGGTCGAGGGCGAAGTCGGCCGGGTGACGGTCTCGTCCGCCGGCCACTGTTACTTCACATTGAAGGACGAGCGCAGCCAGCTGGCCTGCGTCTTCTTCCGGGACGAGCGACTGGCCTCGCCGTTCGAGGCGCGGACCGGGCTGCGTGTGGTCGTCCACGGGCGGGTCGACGTCTTCGAGTCCCAGGGCCTGTATCAGCTCTACGTCTCGAGCGTCCAGCCGGCCGGCTTCGGCGACCTCGCCCTGAGGTTCGAGGCCCTCAAGGCCAAGCTTGCGGCAGAGGGGCTCTTCGATTCGAGTCGAAAGCGGCCCCTTCCCTTCCGGCCGGCGGTGATCGGTGTGGTCACCAGCGCCACGGGCGCCGTCTGGCACGACATCTGCCACGTCATAGGGCGTCGCTGGCCGCTGGCGCGGTTGGTGCTTTCCTCCTGTCAGGTCCAGGGCGAAGGGGCGCCCGCGAGCGTGGTGGCCGGGCTCGACCGGCTGGCCCGATGGGCCGACGCGCTCCGTGCGGAAGGCAGAGGGCAGGAAGCGCCGGCCGTGGTCATTCTGGCGCGTGGAGGAGGCTCGCTGGAGGACCTGTGGTCGTTCAACGACGAGCGGGTGGTGCGGGCCGTGGTCGCTCACCCCGTGCCGGTGGTTTGTGGAGTGGGCCATGAAGTGGACGTGACGCTCGCCGACTTCGCCGCGGATGTGCGTGCGCCCACGCCCTCGGCAGCCGCGGAGCTGGTCGTTCCGGATCGCGCGGAAGTGGCGGCGGGCGTAGCTGAGCTGGAACGGCGTGGCCGGAGTTGCGTTCTGGCGGCCGTGATCTCGGCGCGCAACGATCTGGCGGCGGAGGGCCGTGCACTGGACCGGTTGCGGCCGGGCGCTCAGCTGGCTCAGGCACGCGAACGGGCGGGCCAACTGCTGGATCGAGCG
The DNA here is from genome assembly GCA_003141455.1 of Chloroflexota bacterium. Taxonomy (GTDB): domain Bacteria; phylum Chloroflexota; class Limnocylindria; order Limnocylindrales; family CSP1-4; genus Fen-1039. Next base: position 33,527 of record PLMA01000067.1, read on the forward strand.
ACTCGGGCGATGGGAGACGAGATGGCTCGCCGCCGGGTGTTGCAAGCGGGGGCTCTGGCGCGACTCGCGCCGGTCGCCGAGACGCGCCTGGCCGTGGCCCGGGCGGCCGTCGAGCGGAACGCCGCATCTCTCCAGGCTCTCGGGCCGCAAGCGACTTTGGACCGTGGCTACGCCATCGTTCGTCGCGCCGCGGATGGCCTGGTGGTCAGGGACCCGGGGGAGGCGCCGGCCGGCGCCAGGCTGTCGATCAAGGTTGCCCGAGGCGACGTTGCCGCGCGTGTCGAGGACGCCCCCGCGCCTGGAGGACGGACTTGATCGAGATGGCCGTCCTCGCGGCAGCCCTGCTGATAGGCGCCGCGATCGCGTTCGGGGTGTCGGTCCGTTTCGGTATGCTCCTCGGGCGACGTCTGGACAGAACGGTGGAGGAACGAGCGTCGCTCGGCGGTCGGCCCGGCGAGAAATCTGCGAGTACCGCGGACGCCGGCGAGACCGCTCGATCCGGCGAGCGGACCGGTCCATGATGGCATCGAGACATGAGCGTCGGCAGCGCCGGCCAGGAGGAGATGCGCCGTGAGTGACGAACAAGCCCTCGATCCGGCCGCCGACATCGCCTCGCTTTCGTTCGACGAGGCTTTGGCGGAGCTGCAGCGAACCGTCGCCGAGCTCGAGCAGGGCGGATTGCCGCTGGAGCGTTCATTGGCTCTCTACGAGCGGGGAGTCGGCCTCCACGAGCGGTGCGCCACGCTCCTGGGCGAGGCGGATCTCCGTGTCCAACGGCTGCTGGAGCGGTCCTCGGGGGCTCTCGAAGTCGCGGAGGCGCGGGCCGGCGAGGCTCTGGACCAGGAGTAGCGCGTCACGGTTCGCCCCTCGGAGCCGTCGGTTGTTCTCCGAGCGGCGGCGGGCAGGAGCGGTAGACTGCCGCCAGACAGACGAGGCGCGAGACCGCATCCACCCAGAAACGCCTCCCGCAGCAGGTGCGGACCGGGGACCGCCCAGGAGCAGACGAATTTGGCCATCCTGCCCAGGCTGCAGGGCCCGAGCGACCTGCGCGGTCTCACCGACGCCGAACTCGAGGGGCTGGCGGCGGAGATCCGCGAGTACATCATCGAGACGGTCGCCAAGACGGGCGGCCACCTCGGGTCGTCTCTGGGCGTCGTGGAGTTGACGCTGGCCCTGCACCGCGTACTCGAGTCGCCGCGCGACAAGATCGTCTGGGACACGGGCCATCAGGCGTACGCCCACAAGCTCTTGACGGGCCGCTATTCGCGTTTCCCGACCTTGCGGCAGTTCGGTGGCATCAGCGGATTCCCCAGGCGTGAGGAGTCCGAGCACGACGTCTTCGACGGCGGCCATGCGGGCACCGGGTTGTCGATCGCTCAGGGTCTGGCCACGTCGCGGGACATGCGCCACTCGATGGAGCGCATCGCGGTTGTCGTCGGCGACGCTGCGCTCATCAGCGGTCTATCGCTCGAGGCGCTGAACGACATCGGGCACCGCCAGACTCAGCTCCTGATCGTGCTCAACGACAACGCCATGTCGATCAGCCCCACAGTCGGGGCGTTCAGCCAGTACTTCTCGACCCTGAAGCTCTCCACGGCCTGGAGGCAGAGCAAGACCGCCTACGACCGAATCGTCGAATCGCTCCCAGTGGTCGGCCGGCCCGCTCTCTCGCTGTCGCGGCGCATCCGGCGGATGGTGGTCAACTTCGCCCAACCCGGCCAGCTGTTCGAGGATCTCGGGATCACCTATCTGGGCGTCATACCGGGCCACAACATGAGGGGTCTGGAGCACATCTTCCGGGCCGCTCTCGAGGTGCCGGGCCCGGTCCTGGTCCACGTCCGGACCCGCAAGGGGCGAGGCTACAGGCCTGCCGAGCGCGACCAGATCGGCTTCCATGGAGCCGCGCTTCCCCCCATGACCGATCTGCCCGAGCGCCCCGTTGCGGCCGCGACGCACGGCCTGGGCTCACAGCCGGTCCTGACCGGCCCCGCGCTTGCCCGCAAAGAGAGCGCGATGCCGATCCCCGGCCGCTTCGACGAGGCCCCGGTGGAGCCCTCCGGCAACGGCAACACGTCCGCCGGGGGAGCGGACATGGGCACGCCGTCCGACGCGGCCAGGAAAGCGGCAGTCAGCCGGCCGCCCAACTACACCTATCACTTCGCCCGCGAGTTGATCGAACTGGCGGCCGCGGACCGGCGCATCGTCGCCGTCACCGCGGGGATGCCGACCGGGACCGGCCTACACCTGTTCCAGGAAAGATTCCCAGACCGCTTCATCGACGTAGGGATCGCCGAGCAGCATGCCGTGGCACTCTCAGCGGGCATGGCCCTCGCCGGGGAGAGGCCCGTCGTGGCCTTGTATTCGACCTTCCTGCAGCGGGCCTTCGACCAGGAGGTCCACGACGTCTGCCAGAACGACCTACCGGTGGTCATCGCCATCGATCGCGCCGGCCTCGTGGGCGAAGACGGAACCAGCCACCAGGGCATGTTCACCCTTCCGACCCAGCGCCAGCTACCCAGGATGGTCATCGCCAGCCCCAAGGACGAGCAGGAGCTGCGGTCCCTCGTTCGGACCGCGTTCTCGCAGGATCACCCATTCGCGCTTCACTATCCGCGCGACCCCGGGTTCGGCGTGCCGGTCAGGGAGCCTGAGATCTTGCCGGTCGGCGTCGGCGAGCTGCTGCGGGAAGGACGCGACATCCTGGTCGTCGGCTTCGGCCCTATCGTCGAGAGAGGTAGACAGGCCGCCGAGATGCTCGAAGCGGAGGGCTGGTCGGTCGGCTTGATCAATGCCCGCTTCGCCAAGCCGCTCGATCGGCAGCTGATCCTGGACCAGGCGCGGGGCAAGAAGCTGCTGGTCACACTCGAAGAGAGCGTCGTGACCGGTGGCTTCGGAACCGGAGTGCTGGAGATGCTCGAGGAGGCTCGTCTGGCCGATCCCGCGTATCGCGACGTCGCGGTTCGGATAGTCGGCATTCCCGCGGATCGTTTCATCGAGCATGGATCGGTCGATCAACTGCGGCGACTGCTTCGGCTCGACGGTCCGGGCATCGCGAAGCAGATTCGCGAGACTCTAGCCAGGCTAAAGGCCTCTCCGGAAGCCGCCGCCGTGGCTCCGACCTCGAACCTGGGGCGCCCCGACGCCCGCGCATCCTGATCTCGCTGACTCGACCCGCATGCCGGCGCAGCACGAGATGAGCCGGGTGTGCCACGATTGATGTCATGAGCCCTGCCGCACGCCGACCCACGCGCCAGCGCCTGGACCAGCTCCTTGTGGAGCGAGGCCTGGCCGAGACTCGGACTCGCGCCCAAGCCCTCGTGATGGGTGGCCACGTGCGTGTCGGCGAAGGGGCCGCCGCGCGCACCGACCGCAAGCCCGGCGATCTCGTCGAAACGACTATCGCCCTGGAGGTCGAGTCGCCGCCGCCGTTCGTGTCTCGGGGCGGATTGAAGCTCCGGGCCGCGCTGGACTTCTTCGGCGTGGAGCCGGTCGGCCTGGTGTGCCTGGACGTGGGATCTTCCACCGGCGGCTTCACGGACCTGCTGCTGCAGCGCGATGCCAGTCGCGTCTATTCCGTGGATGTCGGACGGGGTCAGCTGGCAGAGGCTCTGCGGCACGACGCCCGCGTCGTCTCGATGGAACGCACCAACGCTCGTGGCCTTGGCCCAGGCGTGCTTCCGACCGCCGTGGACCTCGCGGTCGTCGACGTCTCGTTCATCTCGCTGGACCGGATTCTGCGGCCCGTGGCGACGTGCTTTGGACCGCTCGGCGGCAGGATCGTCGCGCTGGTCAAGCCGCAGTTCGAAGCCGGGCGCAAGCAGGTCCGCGACGGGGTCGTTCGAGACCCCGAGATCCACCGCCAAACTCTCGAGACGGTCGCGCGCTACGCCGTCGGGATAGGCCTCAAGCTGCGGAACGCGATCGCCTCACCGCTGACCGGGCCCGCCGGGAATCGCGAGTTCTTCCTGGAGTTCGAGGTGCCGGCCGGTTACGCGGGGCCGGACGGCGAACCGGCCGACCTGCCGGACGAATGGTTGCGCAGATTCATAGAGCTGGCCGGGGCATGAAGCTCAATCGTCTGGGGTTCGCCTACAACCCAACCAAGGAGGCGGCGCTCGACCTGCGCGAGCGTGCGGAGGGATGGTGCGAGGCCAGGGGGGTCGCCCATTGGGCGGCTCCGGCCGGCGAACGCCAGGGGCTGCTGGAGCGGCTTCCGGGAACCGACGCACTGATCGTTCTCGGCGGGGACGGCACCTTCCTCCGAGCGGCACGGGCCGTGGCTGAGGTGGACGTCCCACTCCTGGGCGTGAACCTGGGCAAAGTGGGGTTCCTATCCAAGGTGGAGACCCAGGGTCTGGAGGCCGTTCTGAACCAGCTCGTCGCCGGCGAGTTCGACCTGGAGAATCGAATGGCCCTGCAGGCCACGATCCATCCGGGCGGGCGCAGCGAGCCGGGCGAGACCTTCTTCGCCCTCAACGAGATTGCCGTGGCTCGTGGCTCTCTGGTTCGCGTCTGTAGGATCGAGGTGGAGATCGGCCCCTCGCACCTGGCCACCTTCGTTGCCGACGGGCTGGTCGTCGCCAGCCCCACCGGATCGACCGGGTACTCATTCTCCGCCGGCGGCCCAATCCTGGATCCGACGAGCCGGAACTTGATCGTGACGCCGATCGCCGGGTACCTCACGGCGATACGGTCCGTGGTGGTGAGCCCGCGGCACACCGTTCGATGCCGAGTGGTCGACGCGCATGACGTCTTGATGAGCGTCGACGGCCGTGAGGACCGCAGGCTTGCAATCGGAGACGTCGTTGCCGTGTGCGAACTGGGACGGCCGATCCGGTTCATCGAACCCCACGGAGCCCTGCCGTTCTGGGATCTGCTCCGGCAGAAGTCGGAGTTGCTCCCGTCATGACGGGCGGGGTCGACACGGATCTCGGCACCGGGGGAATGGAAGGGGTTGCCGCCGGGTCGGCCGCCGCCGAAGCCTCCAGCGACTCCGATCCCGAGAGGCTGCCGGCCATCGCGGGTCGACTCACGGAACTCGGCGTGCACGATCTGGCCCTGATCGACAGGGTGAGGATCGCCTTCGAGCCGGGCCTGAACGTTCTGACAGGGGAGACCGGCGCCGGAAAGAGCCTGCTCATTGACGCTCTCGGTCTGGCCGTGGGCGCCAGGGCGGATTCGTCGCTGGTTCGTCACGGCTCGGAGGCGGCGCGGGTCGAGGCGCTTTTCGACCGCCTGCCGGAGCCGCTGATCTGCGCTCGTGAGGTCTCGGTTGCCGGCCGATCCACGGCGCGAATCGACGACGAAGCGGTGACGGCGGCCCGTCTCTCCGACGTGGCCGGGCGTCTGGTCGAGATCCACGGGCAGCACGACCAGCAACGGCTCCTGGACGAGCGCTGGCAGCGGGAACTGCTCGATTCGTTCGGTCGCCTCGAGCGCGAACGAGCGGCGATGGCGGCGGCCGTGGAGGCGTGGCGCAAGAATCAGGCGGCTCTCGCGGAACTGGCCCTGGATCCGCGCGAGCTGACGCGGCGGCTGGAGCTGCAGGAGCACCAGGCGGCGGAGATCGCCGGGGCGAGACTACGTGCGGGGGAGGCCGCGGAGCTCGTTGCCCGACTGGCCGCGGCCCAACACGGCGAGACCATCGCTCGCGGCAGTGTCGAGATCCATGAGGCGCTGGCGGGCGAGGGGAGCGGGGCGAGGGAGGTGACGGCCGGCGCCGCCCAACGGGCTCGCGAACTGGCCCGACTGGACGACCGGTACGGGCCGGTGGCGGAGCGGTTGCTCGGCCTGGCGGCGGAACTGGAAGATGCGGCAGCCGAGGCGCGCGACCTGGCGGAGACCGTGGAGCACGACCCGGCAGCTCTGGCTCGGATGGAAGAGCGGCTCTCCTCGATCTACTTGCTCGAGCGGAAGTACGGCGAAGACGAGACGGCCGTGATCGCGTACGGGGAGAAGGCCGCGCTGGAATCCTCTCGGTTGCGCGATCTGGATGTGTCGCGCGAGTCACGTCAGGCGGAGGCGGCGCGGTTGCTGGTGGAGGTGGCCGCGGCCGGGCGGGATCTCACGAGCGCCCGTACTGCCGCCGCCGGCAGGCTGGCGAGCGCCGTGGAGGCGACTCTGGGCGGACTCGGCTTCCGCCAGACCAAGTTCCAGGTCGCGGTTGCTCACCGGCCGGCGGGACCCGCCGAACCGGCGGTCGAGTCGGATGGCGAGCGCCTCGCGTTCGACGCGAGCGGCCTGGATTCGGTGGCCTTCCTGATTGCTCCCAATCCCGGCGAGCCTGCCCGGCCCCTGGCTCGAATAGCGTCGGGCGGCGAACTCTCTCGCGTCGCGCTGGCCATCAAGCAGATCCTGGCCGAGGCCGACCGCACCCCCACGCTGGTCTTCGACGAGATCGACAGCGGCATCGGTGGCCGCGGCGCCGAGCCGGTGGGCCGCAGCCTGTGGGAGCTGGCTCGGACGCACCAGGTGCTTTGCGTGACGCATCTGGGCCAGATCGCCGCGTACGCCGACGCGCAGTTCCGGATCGAGAAGCGCCAGCGCGACGGCCGAACTGTGACGGAAGTCCGCCGAGTAGAAGGATCGGAACGGGTCGTGGAGCTGGCGCAGATGCTGGCCGGGGCCGAAGGCGGCGCAGCCGCCAGGGCGAGCGCGGAAGAGCTGCTCGAACGAGCCGACGCCTGGCGGCGCGCGACCGAGGGCAGGTGAGATGAGCAGGGCGGCGTCCGGTTCCGTGGACCGATTGAGCGCCGCGATCGACGATTTCCTGCTCCATCTGCGAGTCGAGCGCGGGCTGTCGCCGGCGACGCTCTCTGCCTACCGCGCGGATCTGCTGGACTTCGCCGCGAGCCGGGGCGCATCGGCCGCGTGGGACACGACGGCCGAGGTGCCGATCCGCTACCTGAGCATGCTCGGGTCGCCCGGCCGCGGACGACGTCACGTTCTCCGACCGACCACTCTCCGGCGCCGGGCGGCCTCGCTGCGCGGCTTCTATCGATTCTGCTTCTCGGAGGGGCTCATCGAGGCGGACCTGGCGGCGCGCTTCGATCTGCCGCGCCAGCCACGCTTGCTCCCCGAGGTGTTGAGCGTCGAAGAGGTCGACGCCCTGCTGAGCGTGAAGAGCGACGACACGCCGGTCGGAATGCGGGATCGAGCGCTCCTCGAGCTTCTCTACGCCTCGGGGTTGCGCATATCGGAGGCCGTCGGTCTGGACCTGGAGGACATCTCACTGGACTCGGGTCTGGTGCGCGTCGTGGGCAAGGGCGATCGCGAGCGCCAGGTGCCGGTCGGCGAGGTGGCCGTCTCCTGGCTGCGGCGCTACATCGCCGAGGTCCGGCCTGGCTGGCTCACCGGGTCGCAAGGGGACGCACACCGCGGAGGGCCGGTCTTTCTCTCCGTGCGCGGAGATCGGCTGGACCGCAGGCGCGGCTGGGAGATACTTGTCGCGGCGGCCAGGAGCGCGGGTCTGCGGGACGGAATCAGCCCGCACACGCTCAGGCATTCGTTCGCAACCCACCTGCTGGAGGGTGGAGCGGACCTGCGCATCGTTCAGGAGTTGCTCGGACATGCGAGCATCAGCACGACACAGCTCTACACACATCTGACTGGCGAACGGATCAAGGACGTATATGCTCGTGCCCATCCACGAGCGTGACGGCGTGGAGAAGCCCGCAGGTGGGCGGGCCATGAAGGAGACGAGATGAGCTACGCGGATACGTTGCTTGCGAAGGACGAGACGATCGTATACAGGGCCAGGCAGTTCTGGCTGGCGCCGGTTTCGGACGCCCGGAATGCCCTGCTCCTGCTGCTCCTCGGTATCGTTCTGGCGCTGATCGAGCACCAGGTCTTGAACTGGGGACTCCGGAGCATCGCCGGGATCGTAGACCTGATCCTCGTGCTCGTCGCGCTCGTTTGGATCGTGATCGTCTACCTCACCTGGAGGGCGGAGGAGTACATCATCACGTCGCGGCGCGTTCTCAAGGTCGAAGGGCTGCTCGACAAGAAGAGCGGTGACAGCTCCTTGGACAAGATCAACGACGCCGTCCTGAAGCAGGGCCTCCTGGCCAGGATGTTGCACTACGGCGATCTCGAGGTCCTGACGGCGAACGAAGAGGGCATCGACAGATACCAGATGCTGGCCAACGTCGTCGAGTTCAAGAAGGCCATGCTCAACGCCAAGAACTATCTCGACGATGGTTTTCGAGGGCAGGCCAGGACCGGCGCCGCGCCTGCAGCCCCGGTCGCGACGGCGGCGCAGTCCGACGACCCCACCGTGACCCTTGCGAAGCTCGCGGACCTGCGCGACAAGGGTGCGATCACACCGGCCGACTACGAGGCAAAGAAGGCCGAGCTGCTCGGCCGAATGTAGCTCCGGAGAGGCTGACGGGCGTGCGATCTCGCGACGGCGCCCTATCCGCTTCGATTGTCATGGAATCGAGGTCCAGCTTTGTCTTCGCTTGACGTCGCCTCGGCCGTCATCTGGGTCCTGCTCTTCTTTCTGATCGCGGGACCCGTCCACGAATGCGCGCATGCCGTGGCGGCCTGGCGACTCGGCGACGACACGGCCAAAGCAAACGGTCGGATCACTCTGAACCCGCTCGTCCACTTCGATCCGATGGGCGGATCGCTGCTGGCGATCAGCGTGCTCCTCACCGGCCGCGGCTTCGGGTGGGCCAAACCCACGCCGGTGAACCCATACAACCTGCGCGGCCACCACGCCGATTCCATCGTGGCCGCGGCCGGCCCGCTCTCCAATCTCGTACTGGCCGCCCTATTCGCGATCCCGTTCCGGATCTTGTGGGCAAACGGCGTGGTGTGGGGCAACACCTCGGCGATCGAGATGGTGCAGCTCGTCTGCTACGTGGGCATATGGCTGAACGTGTTGCTGATGATCTTCAACTTCATCCCGATACCGCCTCTGGACGGGGCGCACGTGCTGTTCGATTTCCTCGACCCGCGCACATCTCGCGACCTCCAGGCGACCCTCAATCAGTACGGCCTACTCTTGCTGGTCGGGGTCATCCTCGTCGGGAGCCAGGTCATCTTTCCCATCGCTCGGCCAATCGTCAGTTTCCTCACCGGCCTTCCCATCCAGCTCCTCTAGCGTCACGGCATGGGTGGATGGTGGGCGTCGAAGATCAGGCGAACCTGGGCTTATCTGCGCGCCGGGGTCTCGGTGGCTGAGAGAGACGAGCTGGCAGGCTGGTTGGAACCACGGCAACTGGAGCTGTTCGATCGCATGCTCGTCAACGATCGGCGTCACGGCCTGGACGTCCTGGCCGAGTTGCGTGCGGCCGGCGTCGTCGACCCCGACCTGTTGACGGCCGGGCTCTTGCACGATTGCGGCAAGGGGTCCCGAGTCCGCCTCGTGCACCGCGTGGCGTGGTCGCTGGGCCAGCGCTACGGCGGCTGGATCTGGCGCGCCAGCGCTCACATGCCGACGTTCCGAGCGGGGCTCGCAACGCTGCGGAACCATGCCACCCGTTCGGCTGATCTGGCGGCGGAGGCCGGGTGCAGCCCCCGGACAATCGACCTGATCCGAAACCAGGAAGCTCCGATGGACGACGACGGACTCCTCCTGCTGGCCGCGGACGAGGCCCACTAGATGGCAGCCACCGCCGCCGCCCGTAGCCTTGAGGCGAGCCGACACGGCGCCTCGGGTGTGCTGCCTAGGTCGGGCGTTGCCCCGCAAGTGGTCTTGGGAGAAGGCAGAGTCGAGGGCACCACGCACGTCCGCCTGGAGGAATTCGAGGGGCCGCTGGCGCTTCTCCTGGCCCTGATCGAAGCCCGTCAGTTCGACGTTCTGACCGTGCCTCTGGGAGGCCTGGCCGAGGCCTATCTGGATGCTCTGGCGAGCCTTCAGGGGGACCGGCTCGGCAACGTGTCGGGCTTCGTGGCCGTGGCCGCGCAGCTGATCCTCATCAAGAGCCGGGCAATCCTGCCGCGGGCGCCGGCGGTTTCGGCGATCCCTCTGGACGACACGCCCGATCCGGAGGCGGACTTGCGGGCCCGGCTCCTCGAATACCGGCGTTACCGCGACGCGGGCGTCTCGCTGGGCGAGCGGGACGGGGTGAGTCGCCTCTTCCGCCGCGATGCCGAGGCCGCAGCCACAGCGGGCCGGGCCGGCGCCAGGCCACCGCAACGGGATCCGTTGCCCGTCTCCGCTCTGACTGGGGCCCTGGGCCGCCTTGCAAGCGTTGCTCCCGAGAACCCGGTTCCGGCCCAGATCGTCCCTCGTACGATTACCCTGGCCGAGCGGACGGAGATCATCCGTGCGGCGCTGCGCGGCTCGGACACGATCGTGCTCCAGGAGCTGCTCGGCGGGGTCCGCGACCGGGTCGTGGTGGCGGTCACCTTCCTGGCGATGCTGGAACTCTCGAAACGCCGCGAGATCACCCTGGAGCAGGCCGAACCGTGGGGACCGATCATCGTCAGGCGGCTGGTGGCAGCCGAAGAAAACGGGGTCAAGACCGCAGAGAGCCTGGAGCCGTTCGCGTGACGCACCAAGACCACGAGCCGACACCGAGCCGAGCGACGGACGCCCTCGCCGCCGCAGGCGGTGCGACGGAGACCGAGGCTGAGACCTCGGACGCGCAGCCGGGTGAGCTGACCGAGACTCAGCTCGAGGCGCTGCTGTTCGTCGCGGAGCGGCCTCTTGGACGGTCCGAGATAGCCCAGCTCGCGGGTGTCGATCGCGAGACGGTCGACGCTCGCATCGGAGACCTCGCGGTGAGCCTGGCTGGGAGGGGGATTCGGCTGGTGGAGTCCGGGGAACGCCTGGAACTCGCGACGGCCCCTGAGGCGGGCCGTCTGATCGCCCGCTATGTCGGCGCCGATGCGCCACACCTGTCCACTCCCTCGCTGGAGACGCTGGCGATCGTGGCGTACCGGCAGCCGTGCACCCGCGCCACCATCGAGAGGATCCGGGGCGTGGATTCTGACTACACGCTCCGGTCCCTGCTGCATCGTCGTCTGCTCGCCGAGCTCGGCCGCTCGGAGGCCCCGGGCCGGCCGTTCCTCTACGGCACAGGGTTCGATTTCCTGGAACGGTTCGGCCTGACCAGCCTCGACGAACTGCCGCCCCTCGAGCCCGACGTCGCCGCGCGCCTCTTCGACGGAATGGAGGCCGGCGAGGCCGCATCGGCCGACAAGCGACGAGAAGGCGCGGACGCCGGCGAAGGCGAGACGGAGGCCGGCTGAGTGGCACGGGCGCGGCTGCAGAAAGTCATGGCCGACGCGGGCATCGGATCGCGGCGCGGCAACGAGGACTTGATCCGGGCGGGGCGCGTGAGGGTGGACGGCCGGCCGGCCATGATCGGCGAGAAGGTCGATCCGGGAGTGCAGCGCGTGGAGATCGACGGCAAGGCGATGCCGGCGGTTGCGAGATCGCGGTCCTATTGGGCGCTGAACAAACCCGCGGGCGTTGTCTCGACCGTTCGAGATCGTCATGCCGAGCGGACGGTGATGGAGCTGCTTCCGGCGCAGGCACGCGGCACGCGCCTATACCCGGTCGGGCGCCTGGACGAGGAATCGGAGGGGCTCCTGCTCTTCACAGACGACGGCAAGTGGGCGGATCTGCTGCTCCATCCGCGCTACGGAGTCGAACGCGAGTACATGGTCGGCCTGGATCGGTCCGTGACCAAGGTCCAGCGAACAGCCCTCCGGGGCGGCATCGAACTGGAGGAGGGCCTGGCGCGCCTGGATCGACTGGAAGACGCAACTCCGGCCCAGGTCCGGAGCCTGCTCGACCTCCTCGATCCGCCCCATCCCGAGCTGCGCTGGTATCGCGTGGTGCTGGCCCAGGGTTGGAAGCGTCAGATCAGGCGCATGTTCGAGTCCACGGGCGCCCCCGTTCGGCGCCTCGTGAGGGTCAGGGTCGGGACGCTGAAGCTCACCGACCTCCACTCCGGCGAGGCCAGGGCGCTGACCCACCAGGAGGTGACTCAGCTGGCGTCTCGGGCACGGGCCGAGACGGGCAGCGCGGCGGCCCGCTCGACGAAAGGGTCCGCGAACAGCGAAGGCTCGCCTCCGGACGCCTGACCCGGCGGCCTCGAGCGTCTGACCGGACGCCTGACCGGGCGCCTGGCGCCGGGACGCGGAGATCGGCTGCGACGCGTCACGCTATCCTGCGAGGCGTGAGCAGCGACCGTCGGCCTATCGCCACCCCGCCCGCACGACTCCCCGTCGTCGCCATCGATGGGCCCAGCTCCAGCGGCAAGAGCACCGTCGGAGCGGAGGCGGCTCTCCGGCTGCGCTACCGTTTCTGCGACACGGGCCTGCTCTACCGGGCCGTGACCTGGCTGGCGTTGGAGCGCGGCGTGCCGGCCACGGACACCGCGGCGGTCGTCCCACTCGCGGCCGAGGTTCGTCTCCAGGCAGACCCGCAGGGACGTCTTCAGCGAGTGGAGGCAGACGGTCGGGACGTCACGACCGAGGTCTGCGGCGCTCCGGTGGACCGGTCCGTCTCCGCGTATTCGATGGTGCCTGAGCTGCGAGCGGCTCTCGTGGGGCGCCAGCGCGACATCGCCGCCGGCGGCGGCATCATCATGGCCGGGCGCGACATCGGCACGGTCATCCTGCCCGACGCGGACCTGAAGATCTTCCTGGACGCGTCGGCCGAGGAGCGGGCCAGACGGCGAGCCGCGGAACGAGGGGCCGCTCCTCCGGAGGCCGAGCGAATCCTCGATGAGTTGCGGCGCCGCGATGCGATCGACTCTAGCCGTGAGGTCGCCCCCCTCCGGGCGGCGCCGGACGCGATGATCCTGAAGACCGACGGCAAGACGTTCGATCAGGCGGTGGCGGCCGTCCTTCAGGAGATTCGGAAGGCGGAAAGGCGGCTCGCCGGAGGCAACCGGGCGGCCGACGGAGGCAACCGGCCGGCCGTCCCAGGAGAACCGCATGGCCGCTAGGCACCTTCCGTTCTGGCCGCGCTTCAGCGGAGCCGTCCTGCGAGCGATCATCGCTTGCCTGACTCGAGTCCGGCTGGAGGGCCTCCAGAACGTCCCGGTGGACGGGCCCGTGCTGGTTGTCTGCAACCATGCCTCCAACGCGGACGGCGGCCTCCTCATCGCCTACATCGTGCCGAGGTTCGGGCGGCCGATGCGCTGGCTAGGCAAAGAAGAAGCTCTGCGCTGGCCCTTCTTCGGCTGGGGATTGCGCCAGAACGGGGTCTTCGGCGTTCGTCGTGGCGCCGGCGATCTGGAGGCTTTCAAGCTGGCCAAGAGCGTGCTGGACGAGGGCGGCGTGCTGACGATATTCCCGGAGGGAACTCGCTCGCCGGACGGGGCGCTTCGCGAAGTCAAGGAAGGGGCTACGGTCCTGGCCGTTCGCAGCGCGGCGCCCATCCTCCCCATCGCGATCGTCGGCTCGCAGCGTTTCTGGCCGAAAGGCAAGCTGTTCTTTCGGCCCGGTCGGCGAATGACGGTCAGGGTGGGGGAGACCTTCATGCTCTCGATGCCCAAGGGCGCCGACCGCCACCAATCCCTGCATCTCGCAACGGTGGAGCTGATGCGCCACATCGCGGAGCTTCTTCCACCCGAGCAGCAGGGCGTCTACGCCGAAGCCGTTGCCGCGGCTGATCGGGACCGATAGGGGTGGCGGTCGCGGCGGCTGACGCGACGGATCCACCCCAATGAGCCTCGGCTGCCCTTCGTGGGATACTGAAGCGAAATGGGTAACGTTCAAGAAGTCCGAATAGCCAGGCGCACCGGGTTCTGCTACGGCGTCCGCGAGGCCATCGACAAGGCCAAGGAGTCCGCCGCCGCCGGGAAGCACACTCACACGCTCGGCCAGGTCGTCCACAACGAGGGCGTCATCGCCGCGTTGGCGGCCCAGGGGATAGAGACCGTAGACACCCTGGACGACGTCCACGCCGGGTCCGCGGTCGTGATCCGCGCCCACGGCGTCCGGCCCGAAGTGCTGGCCAGGGCCGATGCGCGCGGGCTCGACGTCATCGACGGCACGTGCACCTGGGTGATCCAGGAACAGCGCGAGATCACCCGGCTCGTGGAAGAGGGGTACTCGATCGTCCTGCTGGGCACGCCCCGCCATCCGGAAGTCGTGGGCCTGCTCGGTTTCGCGCCCGATGCGATCGTCGTCGACGAAGAGGCCGACTGGGAGCAGATCCCGCGCCGCAAGAAGATGGCGCTGCTCAGCCAGAGCACGCAGCCGCCCTGGAAGTTCGAGAAGCTGGCCGCCTTCATGGTGGGGCGATGCCACGAGCTGAAGATCGTCAACACAGTCTGCCCGGTCACGATCCGCCGCCAGCAGGACACCGTGGAAGCCGCCTCCGAGGTCGATCTGATGGTCGTGGTGGGCGGCCGTTCGAGCGCGAACACCAAGGAGCTGACCCGACTCTGCGAGATCGTCGGGACGCGTGCCGTCCAGATCGAATCCGAGGATGACCTGACCGACGCGTCCGTCTTCGAGGGAGCGCGCGTCGTCGGCGTCACCGGCGGCACCTCCACGCCGATCGAGGATCTGCGCAGTGTCGCCGAGCGCATCCTGCGCGTTGCCGGGACGCCGGAAGCCGCCGCCCGTGCCCAGGAACTGGCCACGGCCGCTCTCGCCGCCGCGGCCACTCCGGCCGGCCGGACCACGTCGCTGCCCCTCGTCGCCGGGGCCGCTTGACGCCGCTCACCGGGGCTCGGTCCTGATCGGCCATAATCCCGCGGTGACCTCACTGCCCATCGTCGCTATCGTCGGCCGTCCGAACGTCGGCAAGAGCACCCTGTTCAACCGCATCGTCGGCCACCGGACGGCCATCGTCGAGGACCGAGCCAGAACCACGCGCGACCGGATCTACGGCGACGCGGATTGGAATGGCCGGCGCTTCATCGCGGTCGACACGGGGGGCCTCGAGATCCACCCCGGCGACCCGATCGAGGAGAGGGTCCAGGAGCAGGCGCGACTGGCGATCCGCGAAGCCGACGTGATCGTATTCGTCGTCGACTCCATCTCCGGCATGACGCCGGCGGACGAGGAGGCTGCCGACCTGCTCCGAACGGCCAAGGCGCCGGTCCTGGTGGCCGCGAACAAGGCCGATAACGAGAAGCGCGAGCTTGAGGCCGCGGAGTTCTACTCTCTCGGCTGGGACGAGACGTACCCGATCAGCGCCGCCCACGGCAGGGGAGTGGCGGATCTGCTGGACGCGATCGTGTGGGGCCTCCCGCCGGAAAGCGAGAAGGAGCTGGTTCGCAAGCGCCGCCAGGCGGAAGCGGACGAGTTGGCGCGCGAGATGGCCTCCAGTCGCCGCTCCCGCCGCCACGGCGGTGAGGAAGAGCCCGTCGAGCCGGTCCCCGGAGAGGGTGATGAGCTGCTGGCGGCTCTCGAGGACGAGGAGCAGTCGGTCTCGATCGCCCTGGTGGGAAGGCCCAACGTGGGCAAGTCGAGCCTGCTCAACTCGCTCCTGGGAGAGGACCGGGCGATCGTGAGCGAGATCCCCGGGACTACCCGCGATGCCATCGACACCCACCTGCAGTGGGGCCGCGGCGAGATCGTGCTCATCGACACGGCAGGCGTCAGGCGGCCGGGGAAGGTGGCCAGCGGCGCGGATGCCGAGCGGTACTCCACGCTGCGGGCACTGAAGGCCGTGGACCGGGCGGACGTGGCCGTACTCGTGGTGGATGCCTTTGAGGGCCTGACGGCCCAGGACGCGCATGTCGCAGGCTTCGTGTCGGAAGAGGGCCGAGGCCTGGTCATCGCCCTGAACAAGTGGGATCTGCTGGCGGAGAAGACGGACCGCACCTTCGACGAGTACGTAACCGACATGCGCCGCGAGGTGCCGTTCCTGGATTTCGCGCCGGTCGTCTCCATAAGTGCCAAGACCGGCCAGCGGGTCAGCCGCGTGCTGGAACTGGCCGTCGACGTCTGGGGCGAGCGCCGCAAGCGCATCCCGACGCCGGAGCTGAACCGTCTCGTACGCGCGGCCTCTCTGCGCCAGGCGCCGCCGGCGGGGAAGCTCGGCCCGCCCAAGATCTTCTACGCCACACAGGTGTCTGTGGCGCCGCCGACCTTCGTCTTCTTTGCCCGCCATGCGGACCAGGTCCACTTCAGCTACAAGCGCTTCCTGGAGAACCAGCTGCGCGAGGAGTTCGGGTTCGACGGCACGCCGATCCGACTCATCTTCCGCGAACGGGCCAGCGGACGATCGGATGGCCCAACCAGAGGCGGCGACGGAAGCCACGCGCCTCGAGCGGGGGCCCCCAGGTCTGGCTCGCCATCCGGTCCGGGTTCGAGAACGGCGCGCAGGGGGACCAGCGGTTCCAAGCGACTCACCACCGGCAAGCGCAAGCCGCAGCGCTGAGCCGGGCGGAAGGAGTCGCGGGCGGGGCCGCTTCTGGCGTCTGGTATTCTGTCGGGCGTCGGGGCGTGGCGCAGCCTGGTAGCGCACCTGAATGGGGTTCAGGAGGCCGAGCGTTCGAATCGCTCCGCCCCGACCATCTCCTCAGCATGCACGGGCCCCCGGAGGCGACTCCGAGGGCCTTCTAATTCGACTCGTACTCGCCGATGCGAACGGCTCTGGAGCTTGCGGCCAACGTTCGGGCCTAACCAGCCGACGCGGGGTAAACTCGGGCGTGATCCAAGGCTCGCGCACGCGGCCGGATCTGGGGGAGCCTGGACGAGTGACGAATGGCGACCGGACGCACGGGTGATCCGCGGCGACTTCCCCTAAAGGCTGAGCTGGACGCTCAGCAACGGTCCGGCACGGCCGACATGGAGGTCGCCGATTTCCGCGCCGCCGCTCACGCCGCCGTCGACATCATGGCCGACTATCTGAGCGGGGTCGGCGACAGACCCGTCATGCCGCAGATAGAGCCGGGCTCGTTGCGCCCGTTGTTTCCGGCGCAGCCCCCCGAGCAGCCCGAGCCGATCGCGACGATCCTCGAGGACTACCGCCGTCTCTTCGAACCCAACGTCACCCACTGGCAGCACCCGCGGTTCCTGGCCTACTTCAGCAGTTCCGCCTCCGGGCCCGGCATCATTGGCGAGATGCTGACGGCCGTTCTCAACTCGAACCCGATGCTGTGGCGGACCAGCCCCGCCGGCACGGAGCTCGAGATGGTGGTCGTCGACTGGCTGCGCCAGGGGCTAGGCCTGCCGCCCGAATTCGACGGCCTGCTGACCGACACCGCGTCGACCTCGTCGCTGCTGGCCCTCGCCGCGGCCCGACAGGCGGCGGGTCTCGACGCGGCGGCCATGGGCCTGCCGGGCCGAGCGGACGTACCCCAGCTACGGGTATACGCGTCGGCCGAGGCTCACTCGTCTATCGAGAAGGCCTGCATGACTCTGGGCCTCGGGCGAGCCGGGCTCTCGAAGATCCCCACGAACGAGCGCTTCGAGATGCGGATAGACGCGCTGGAAGAGGCGATCGCGCTCGACCGAAAGGCGGGCGTTCGACCCATCGCCCTTGTCGGCACGGTCGGCACTACATCGACGACGTCGTCGGATTCGATCGCCGAGCTGGTTCGCATCGCCCGGCGCGAAGGGATCTGGCTGCACGTGGATGCGGCGTACGCCGGTGCCGTGGCCCTGATTCCGGAGCGGCGCAGCCCGTTCGGCGGCTGGGAAGAAGCCGACTCCATCGTCACCAATCCGCACAAATGGTTCTTCACGCCCGTCGACGCCTCGCTGCTTCTGACCCGCAGGATGCAGGTCTTGCGCGACGCTTTCAGCCTCGTGCCGGAGTACCTGCGAACGCTCGACCGGGACGGCCCGATCCGCGACTACAACGAGTACACACCGACCCTGGGTCGAAGGCTGCGCGCCCTCAAGCTGTGGATGAACCTTCGGTACTTCGGCCTGGAAGGCATGCGCCGCCGCATCCAGCGGCATCTGGCCATGGCTCAGCGGTTCGCCGGCTGGGTCGACGCCGATCCCGAGTTCGAACGCCTGGCTCCGGCGCCGTTCTCGACCATCTGCCTCCGCTACGTCCCAGCGGCCCTGGCGGCCGATCGGGGCGACCCGTCGGTGGGAGACCGGCTGGACGCGCTCAACCTCCGGCTCATGGATTCGATCAATCGCACCGGCAAGGTCTTCCTGTCGCACACGAGACTCAACGGCCGCTTCGCGATTCGAGTGGCGATCAACAACCTCAGGACGGAGGATTCGGACCTGGATCTGGTGTGGGAGATCGTCCGCCGCGAAGCCGCCGCACTGGCGTCTTCGCCTGATTAGTCGCCCGCCCCGAGGCGCCGGCTCGGGCGATCATGCGCCGGGGCGCTACGATGAGGGCGTGAGACTTTCACCCCCGGAGCGCATTGCCGCGGTTGCCGCGGCCGTGGCCACCCCGTTCGTCATCGTCGCGGCGGCGGTCCTGTTGTTCCTCAACCCGATCTGGGTCGGCTTCGACCAGGACCGCAGCGACGTTGCGGGGCTGACCGGCTATGCGCCGTCGCAGGTACGGCAGGTCACCGGAAGCATCCTCTCGGACCTCGTGTTCGGCCCTCCGACCTTCGACGTGGCGATTGACGGCCAGCCCGTGCTCGATCAGCGCTCACGAGTCCACATGGCGGACGTCCGTTCCGTCCTCACCGGTCTGGGAGTCGTGGCCCTGGTCGCGGCCCTGGTGCTGGCTGCGATCGGCGCAGCGGGTCGCGGGCGGCGCTGGTTCTGGCAGGCCACGGAGGCAGGGGCGTCCGTGTCAGCGGGCGGTGTCGTCGTCGTGGGGCTGGCCTTCACGGTCTTCTTCGACCAGGCCTTCGAAATCTTCCATCGAATCTTCTTTCCGCCTGGCACCTACACGTTTGATCCGCGGACTGAGAAGCTGGTTCAGCTCTTCCCGGACCAGTTCTGGTCGGAGACCAGCCTCGCACTGGCCGTCGCCGTTCTGGTCCTGTCACTGGGCGTGAGATCCGGCGCAAGGCGCCTCGGCCGGGCCGCCGTTGCCGCGGAGATATCCGGCGCTCCGGAGGCTGGCCGATGAACGTGCCGCTCGGACGAATCTTCGGGACGGAGATCCGCGCCCACTGGACCTGGGTCCCGATCCTGGCGTTCATCGCCGTGGTCTTCAGCCTCGATCTCACTGCCGGCGGCGGCTCCGACTGGCCGCCGTCGCTGGCGTGGGCAGCCTCCATCGGCACGGCTGTGCTCGTCTTCGTCTCGGTGACGGCCCACGAGCTTGCTCACGTAGCGGTCGCGCGAAGGAACGGGATGGAGGGGCCCGTGGTGGTGATCCAGCTGCTCGGTGGTACGTTCGTGACCGGCGTGAGCCCCAAGACGCCGGGCCAGGAGTTCCGAATCGCAGCCGCCGGCCCGGCCTTGACGCTCGTCGTCACAGCTGTCCTTGGCGCCATCGTCGCGATCCTCACGGTTGGTCCGATCGACATCAACCGAGCGCCCCAGGGGCTGCAGGCGCTCCAATTCGTGGTTGTCATGCTGTGCGTGTTCAATTCCTTCCTGGCTTTCGTCAATCTCATCCCGGGCTACCCGCTCGATGGCGCGCGGATCGTCCACGCGCTGGCCTGGCGCCAGAGCGGCCAGGAAGCAGCCGCGACCGCGGCCGCCGTTCGCGTAGGTCGCTACGTTGGCCTGGTGCTCATGGCGGCGGGAGCCTTGACGATGGTCTTCCTGGACGTGTTCGGCGGCCTTGGGCTGGTGGTCGCCGGCTGGCTGATCGTGGGGTCCAGCCGCTTGCTCGCTCGGCGAACGGTTCTCCAGGGCCTCGTTGCCGGGCTGGTGGCAGGCGACGCCACCGACTCGGAGCAGGCACGGGTGCCACCTCAGCTGACCCTGGACGTGTTCGCCGGGGAGTACCTCGGCGAGCGTCTCGGCACGGCCGCGCTCGTCGAACGGGGAGCGGAACTGATAGGCCTTCTGGGGTCGGCCCAGATCCGCCGGATCCCGCGGCGGTCGTGGCCGAACACGCGGACTGAGCAGGCGATGGTTCCAATCGCCAACGTCCCCCGCATAAGTGGGGACACCGGCCTGTGGACGGCGCTGGAGATGCTGGAGCGTTCTGGCCTCGACGCCCTGCTGCTCGCCCCGGCCGGAGCCGACCAGGCGCTCGTCACGCGTCGTTCCGCGGCCCGCCTGATACATGCGAGGGCAGAGGAGCATCAGCGTGAGATGCTCGTGACAGGGCGGGGGAAGCGGGGCAGATTCGGTGGGTTCTAGAGCCGTGGCTGCCAGAGTGGTCTTTGAGCCCGTGGCCGCCGTCGTTTCCTCTGACCCCACGGATTTGATCGTGGCCGCGCTCCATCCAACCGTCGGCCGACTGACAGTCGAGGAGGACCAGGCATGGCGTCCCAGATGAAGCCCGGCGACGGCGACATCTTCGAGGATGGGTCGCGCTCGGAACGGCGGAGGCCCGGGCACATCGATAGGATGGCGCGGCCGCGCATGCCAGGCCTGACCGATCGTCCGCTGACTGTCCACCGCGCGGTCGCCGAGGCCGAGGTTGCGCTCTCCCAGGAGACCCTGAGCGCCATCGTCGACGGAACGAACCCAAAGGGCGACGTGCTTGGCGTGGCCGAGCTGGCGGGCGTCATGGCCGGCAAACGGGCCAGCGACCTGATCCCGCTCCTCCATACCGCCGGGCTCACGGAACTGCTGGTCAACGCCGTTCCCGACCGGGCGGCGGGTGCCGTGCGGATCCGCAGCGAGACCGCCGCCGTGGGCGCGAGCGGCGTGGAGATGGAGGCGATGACCGCGGCCGCAGTTGCCGCACTGACGGTCTACGACATGATCAGAGACCTGGAGCCCGCGGCCGCGATCCGATCGATCAGGCTGGTATCCAGCACGGTGGGCGAGCAGGATGCGTGGCGGCGCCAGAGCGAATCCGGAAGCGGCCAGAAGCCGCCCAGAGGGGCCCGGATCGCGGGTAGAGTCGGCGGCGGTTCGGGTCGCGATCCCGGGACGCGACCACCCGCACGCAGGGGAACGCCCTAGACCGCCCCAGAGTGCCCCAGAACGCCCGGGGCAACATGACCTGGCACTTCGGGGGCCTCGCCGCCAGGCCCGCCATTCGCTAGAGTGAGCGCGTCGCTCCACCCTGAGGATGCCCTACTTGGCTGTTTCGATGCACGGCCGGTCCCGTCTCCCGGCTGTTCGAGCCTGAGGCAGAGAAATGTCGGCCGGCGTGATGGTCCCGCTCATCATCTTCTTTGCCATGGGCGTGGTCGTCGTCTACGTGCTGTGGCGGGTGATGGTGGTCGGCGGAGAGTTGCGCCGCAGCGCGCAGCGTGAGAGAGCCGCAGTCGACATCGCTCATCGCGCCGTCACCTCGCTCTCGGAGCTGTGCGAGATCGTCGACGACCTGCGCCGCAGGAAGTCCGAACCTGAATCGGGTGCGCCGAGCCTGCGCGCCTCGACCGATGCACTGCGGCGATATGCCCAGGAGGCGCAAGCGGTTGACCTCGGAGGCCCGGACGACGAGCTCGGAACGGGCCTGGTTGCCGAGATCGAGCGAGCCCAGCGTGCCGTCGCTCTGGTCGAGCACGGCCGGCAGCTTATGCTCGGCAGGACGGTCGACCGCGTCAGCGAAGGCGAGACCTCGATCAAGCGAGGCTACCTGAACCTGGTCCACGCCAGAGAAGCGATCCGCGCTCGGGGCGAACAGCTGGCCCGAGAGGCCGGCAGCGACAGCGGCAGCTTGGCGCGGCGCCGCTGAGGCCGAGCCGCTGAGGCCGAGCGGTTGAGGCCGGGTCGGTGAGTCCGGTTCTACGAGGACGGATCGGTGAGGTCGACGGCGGCCGGTGCTATCCTCGCCGGGACGTTCGGCGCTCGTGCGTGAGGAGTCGGAATCGATGCGTTGTCCGCGATGCGGAGAGCGAGAGACGCGGGTTGTCGATTCTCGCGATCTCGACGAGGCGAGTATCCGGCGCCGGCGCGAGTGTGAGACCTGCGGTGCGCGCTTCACGACCTACGAGCGGATCGAGGCGCCACGGCTGGTCGTCGTCAAGCGAGACGGCTCGCGCCAGGATTTCGACCGTGAGAAGCTCGTCTCGGGATTCCGCAAGGCCCTGACCCGGCGGCCCCTGCCGGACGACAGCGCCGAGCAGGCCGCCGATCAGATAGAAGCCCAGTTGCGGGCAGGAGGCGCCACGGAGGTGGAGTCTTCGGAGGTCGGCCGCCTGGCGATGGATAAGCTCCGAGGGCTGGACCAGATCGCGTACATCAGATTCGCCAGCGTCTACCAGAGCTTCGAGGACCTCGAGACGCTCAAGCGGGAGGTGGACAACCTGTACGCACAGCGCGAGAGCGGAGCCACGGTCAAGTGAGTGTCCTGTCCGATCGCGACATCGGCATTGCGCTGGCAGGCGGCCGGGTCAAGGTCGAGCCCTACGACAAAGCCGACCTTCAGCCATCCTCCATCGACCTTCATCTCGATCGCAGCTTCCGCGTCTTCCGGAACAACCGCTACGCGTTCATCGACGTGCGGGCGCCTCAGGCGGACCTGACCGAGTTGCTCACCGTCACCGACGACGAACCCTTCGTGCTCCATCCTGGTGAGTTCGTGCTGGGCCAGACCCTGGAATGGGTCGAGTTGCCGAACGATCTGGTGGCTCGCCTCGAAGGGAAGTCGTCGCTCGGCCGGCTGGGTCTGCTCATCCATTCGACTGCCGGCTACGTCGACCCCGGCTGGAAGGGCAAGCTGACGCTCGAGTTGTCGAACGTCGCCAATCTCCCGATTGCGCTGTACTTCGGGATGAAGATCGGTCAGATCAGCTTCTTCGAGATGTCGAGCCCGGTGGATCGACCGTACGGCTCGGCCGGCCTCGGGTCCAAGTACCAGGGTCAGTCCGAGCCGACGGCCTCGGCGTACTTCGAGGACTTCGAGCGGGGCCGCAGAGGCGCTGAACCACCCCGGCGGTCCATGCGGTGACCACCCTCAACGACAGCGTCGCCTGGTCCGCCGAGCTCGGCGGCGGGACGCGTGTGGCCCTGATCCAGGCAGGCACATTCCGTTCGGACGCGGGGGCGCTCCTGGGGGTTGTCCCGCGAATTCTGTGGAACAAGCTGGTGGTCGACGAGATAGACGCCGACCACCGCCTCTTGCAGGCGCTCAACTGCCTGCTGGTCGAGACACCGTCGGGGCGGGTCCTGGTCGAGACGGGGATCGGCGACCGGATCGACGACAAAGGCCGCCAGATGCGGCGTTACGAGGGGCCCTGGATCCTGCCGGCGCTGGAATCGGCCGGATTCAGCCCGGACACGGTCGACGTCGTTGCGGTCAGCCACCTCCACTACGACCACGCCGGCGGAGTGTTGCGAGCGGACGGCTCGCGCGCCTTCCCGAGGGCGAGCTTCGTGGCCCAGCTGGCCGAGTGGGAGATAGCGCTCGGCGAGAATCCCCGCCTCGTTGCGAGCTACGATCAGCCTGAGCTAAGGCTCGTCCGCGATCTGGGTCTATCGGGAGCGGTGGATGGCGAGACGGAGATACTGCCGGGGGTCTCCGTTATCCCCACCGGCGGCCACTCGGCCGGCCACCAGGGAGTGCTGATTCGTGGCCGCAGCAGGACGGTGGCCTTCTTCGGCGACCTGTGCATGAGGCCGTGGAGCGCCAACCCCAAATGGGTCACGGCCTTCGACGACTTTCCGCTGGACTCCGTCATCGTCAAGGCATCGCTGTTCGCGCGCGCCGCGGACGAGGGCTGGACGGTCGCCCTATCCCACGAACCGATCCACCCGGTGGGGCGCCTGACGCGCGATCGAGACCGCTTCCGTTTCGAGCCGGACTCGTAGTCGACCGACCTCAACGCGCCCCGGACGCGGTAACATCGAGGCGAGCCCCCGTAGCTCAGTGGACAGAGCGCCGCCGTCCTAAGGCGGGCGTCGTCGGTTCGAGTCCGGCCGGGGGCGCCACGCTTGCGTCAGCCGAGGAGGGATACCGCTATGCCGCGGTTCTACTACCAGGAGTCGGCCATCACCTCCGCCGGCCCGCAGCAGTGCATCGAGGCCGCCTGCAGGACGCTCGGGGCCAGGGGCGGCAAGCCGGTGGTCATGGGCGCTCGGGTCACCGGCAAGCTCGGGTCACGGCTCAAGTCGCGGATCGTCGGCGGCGCATTCGTGCCCCTGGACTGGCTTCCCACGGACATCGTGATCGACGTCATCGAGGGCCCGGGAGGGCGCCAGGTGACCGTCAGCGTGGCGGAGCGGGTCGGTTTCGGGATTGCGCTCGGGATGGAAACCCGTATGAAGCAGCAGTGCTACAACACCGCGGTCGGCCTGCGAAACGCCATCGCGCAGCAGCTCCCCGCCGCCCAGTAGGTCGCAGATCGCGAGCCGCTCGATCGCGCCCGAGGCCGCCCACCGCATCGGCGATGGAGAAGAGCGGTCGGGCGAGCTGCCATCCGGTAGTCTGACGCCCGCCAACCAGGAGACGCCGATGCGGTTTCGAACGCTGACCGTCAGTGTCGTGATCTTCGCCGTTGCCATGGCGTACGTTGAGTCGGCGTCCGTCGTGTATCTGCAGCGCGCACTTTCGATCTCGCCGGACCGGCTCTTTCCTCTACGCGGGCCGGACGTCGTGGGCAGCCTGGCGGCCATCGAGGTGGGCCGCGAGCTGGCGACGCTCGTGATGCTCGTGTCGATCGGATGCCTGGCAGGGAGGAGCTGGGTAGATCGACTGGCCTGGACCGCGGTCGCGTTCGGCGTCTGGGACATCTCCTACTACGGCTGGTTGTGGGTCTTCATTGGCTGGCCCCATTCCCCGGGAACATGGGACGTGCTGTTCCTCATCCCTGTCCCGTGGGCCGGGCCCGTCTGGGCGCCGGCGGTCGTAAGCCTGGCACTGGTCGGCTTCGGACTGGCTGCCGCTTACTCGAATCACGTCGGGCGCCCCGCGAGAGTTGGCGTCGGCCGCATCGCGGTTGCTCTTGCCGGAGGTCTGCTCGTCGTCCTGAGCTTCACGCTGGACGCCCCGGCTCTCATGGACGGTCACACA
Organism: Chloroflexota bacterium; assembly: GCA_003141455.1. Taxonomy (GTDB): domain Bacteria; phylum Chloroflexota; class Limnocylindria; order Limnocylindrales; family CSP1-4; genus Fen-1039. The sequence goes on from PLMA01000067.1 coordinate 58,413, forward strand.
CCGGGGTGGTATCCGTGGCCGGTGTTCGTGGCCGGGATGACCCTCGCCGGCTGGGCCGCCTGGACGGCGCTTCGTGCAGTCGAGCCCGAAGGGCGCGAGGGTACCTAGCGGTCCCGCCGGCCGACGAGGCGTCCGGCCGTCTACTCCTGACAGCCCTGGCAGCGACCGGCAATCGTCACGTGTGTCAGGTCCACGGAAAACCCCAGGTCGGCCGCCAGAGCATCCACGATCAAGGCTCCGGTCTCCGGCCTGATCTCCCACGTGGCGCCGCAGCCAACGCAGTGGAGATGGCCGTGAACGTGTTCAGGGAGAACGTGGTACTCCTCGCGGCCGTCCGCGGCGTGTCCATGCCTGACCAGACCGAGGTTCTCCAGAACGTCGAGCGTCCGATACACGGTTGAGGGAGTGGTGGTTCTATCCAGCTCCCGACAGCGAGCGATCAGATCGGTCGCGGTGACGTGGCCCTCGTGCTCGCGCAGAACCTCGACGAGGGTCCGCCGCTGGGGAGTCCAGCGCAGCCCGCTGGCGCGCAGCCGATCGGCGACGCCGTCCCATGGGCTTGCGACGGAGCCTCGCGCAGGATTTGGTGAGTCGGGCTGTGGCAGCGTGCGGTCCTCGTTGCTCGCTCGATTGTGGCGCATTGCCGATGCGCCTTAGAATAGGGTCGTAGCGCAACGCGTTGCAATAGCCACGAGTCTCGACAGGCGCAACGGAGGAAGCGGACCAGTGCACATCCCCGATGGCTATCTGGCGCCCGCAGTCTCGATTGCCCTCGCCGTGCCTACGATCCCCATGTGGGCCATCGCCACACAGAGAGTCAAGAAGGTACTGAACAACCGGACCGTGCCGCTCCTGGCCATCTTCTCCGCCTTGAGCTTCACGATCATGATGTTCAACATCCCCGTCCCGGGCGGCACGACGGCTCACGGAGTAGGGGGGACGCTGATCGCGGTCGTTCTGGGCCCATGGGCCGCGGCCATCGCTGTGAGCACGGCGCTGATACTCCAGGCTCTCTTCTTTGGCGACGGTGGTGTCCTGGCGATCTTCGCCAACTGCCTGAATATGGGAATCATCTTGCCCTTCGTGGGCTACGTCACCTACAGATTGCTCGCGGCCGGATCACCCGTGCTATCGACCCGCCGGGCTGTCGCCGCCGGGATCGGCGCTTACGTCGGGATCACCACCGCTGCTCTCGCTGTCGGCATCGAGCTTGGCATCGAACCGGCGCTCTTCTCGCAGAACGGTCACGCTCTCTACAGCCCGTACGGTCTCTCCGAGGCGATACCGGCGATGCTGGCGGCTCACGTCTTCGGCGCCTCGATCGTCGAGGGTCTGATCACGGGGCTGGGAGTCTCCTACCTCCAGCGCCGCCATCCGGAGTACCTGACGAGCCTGCGCGGCATCTTCGCCCCGGACGCGGCCACTGAAGGGACCGCGGCGCGTCGCCCGCTGTGGCAGGTCGTGACGGCCGCGGCAGCCGTCGCCGCGGCCCTGCTTGCGATCGTGGGTCTGGTGGAGGGTGGGGGCAATCCGAATCGGATGTTCGGCGCCGATTGGTCTCGGGTCGACTGGCCGTCCGTTGCGACGATGCTCCTCGTGACCGCCGTCATCGGCATTGTGCTCGTCCCGGCGGCATACCTCGTGTTGCCCCGCGGTCTGAAACGAATCGGCGCGGCCTTCACGGCGATTGCGGTGATAGCGCCGATCGGGCTCATCGCCCCAGGCTTCGCGTATGGGGAGGGGAGCACGGGGAACGTGAAGGCGGCGTTCGGTTATGTCCCGTCGGGGCTGCAGGATCTGTCAGGCATCTTCGGCGCGCCTCTGTCGGGCTACAACTTGCCCCTGCCGTTCTTCTCACACGCCAGCGCGCCGCTCTGGCATGCGGCGGTCGGCTATGAGATATCCGGCATCCTCGGCGTGCTGCTCGTGGGCGGAGCGGTCTACGTCCTGGCCCGCGCCCTGCGACGAAACGGATCTGCTGACACGGCCCCGGAGGGAGTCGGAGCATGACCGGGCGCAAGAGGGACAGGTCATGACCACGGCCGCGCCCGCCGTCGGTAGGGGCCGGCGTCTCGAAGGGCGGATCGGCTGGCTCGAGCAGACGCTGGGCGGCATCACCGGCAACATCGAGCAAGCGATCTTCACCGAGCACCACGCCAGATCCGCCGGCTGGCTGCAGCGGCGCGACCCGCGGGCGAAGATGATCGGCCTGCTGGTGGCGATCCTGGCGGCCAGCTTGACCACCTCGCTTGCCGGTCTGGCGATCCTCTATGCGGGCACTCTGGGCGCGGCGCGGGCCAGCCGGGTTCCGTTCGGCTTCTTCGTGAAGCGCGTCTGGCTCGGCATCCCGTTCTTCGCCGGAATCGTGGTGCTGCCGGCCATCTTCTTCGTCCCCGGCCCGCGGGTCTTCGATCTGGCCCTCGGACCGGCCCATCTGGCGCCTTCGTGGAACGGACTGGCAGGAGCGTTCATCTTCGTCAGCCGTGTCGGCGTCTCGGTCTCGCTGGCCGTGCTCCTGGTGGTGACCACGCCCTGGGCCGACGTCCTCAAGAGCCTGCGGGCGCTCAAGGTGCCGCAGGTCTTCGTGCTCGTGTTGTCGATGACCTACCGCTACATCTTCCTCTTCCTGCACACGGCCAACGGGATCCTCCTGGCGCGCAAGAGCCGCGTCGTGGGCCGGACGAGCGGTGGGGAGCAGCGGCGCTGGATAACCGGCACCATGGGCAACCTGATGAGCCGGGCATTCAAGATGAGCAATGACGTTTACGCCGCGATGCTCTCGCGTGGCTTCGCGGGCGAGATCCGGAGCTACGCCACGTACCGGCTCCGCGCCTCGGACGTGGCGGCGCTGGGGGGAGTGGCCGTCGTCGCCGCGGCCGCGGTGCTGGTCGGGCGGCTGCTGCCATGACCGCCGGACTCCAACCTGCTGTCGCCGCGGGCCCGGTTGGGCCGGGCGAGCCACTCTACGACCTGCGCGGCGTCCGGTATGTCTACGCCGGTCGGCAGGTGGCGCTCGATGGCATCGACCTCCAGATATGGCCCGGAGAGAGAGTCGTCCTGCTCGGGGCGAACGGCAGTGGGAAGTCGACGTTGCTCAAGCTGCTGGACGGGGTCGTGGGCCCAACCGGCGGAACCATGCGGGCTCTCGGTCGAGACGTGGCCGCCGTCGCCCAGGGCGAGGATGGCTTCCGCTTCCATCGCGAAGTGGGCCTCGTGTTCCAGGACCCGGACATCCAGCTGTTCAGCGCAACTGTGCTTGACGACGTGGCTTTCGGCCCGCTCCAGCTCGGCTTGAGCCAGGAAGAGGTCAAGCAGCGCTGCGAGGAAGCCCTGGCCGCGATGGAGATCGCGCATCTCGCCGATCGAGCCCCGTTCGAGCTGTCCGGGGGCGAGAAGAAGCGGGCGTCGATCGCGTCGGTGCTATCGCTGCGTCCGGATGTACTCCTCCTGGACGAGCCCACGGCCTCGCTGGATCCGCGGACCAAGTGGCTTCTGGTGGACTTGATCCAGCGTTTGTCGGCGTCCGGGCGGACCCTTGTCGTCGCCACGCACGAGCTCGACATCGTGCCGATCATCGCGGACAGAGTCGTGGTCCTCGGAGAGGATCGACGAATCATCGCCGACGGACCTCCAGCAACGGTACTGGCCGATACGGCTCTGCTCGTGCGGGCGAACCTCATCCACGAGCATCTCCACGGCCACGGGGCAGTGGCCCACTCGCACCCGCACGAGGCGGACGACACGCATCACGGCGCAGATCGCGAGGCGTAAGCGCCGCTTTGGCTGATGTCCTCTCGAGCGGCAGCGGCCGGAACGACTGACTCGACCCATCGGTCGCGCCTCGGACGCACCCAGGACCCTTGCGCACAGGACCCTACCGAGGCGACTGAGACGCGCCACAATTGACCGGCTATGGAGAGCCCCCACTCCGGGCACGATTCCCGTCGATCTGAGCACGGACGGGCGCACCAAGGCGAAGCCAACCGTGCGGCCGAAGCTCTGTCTCTCAGCCGCGACTTGCTCGACGGCGAGGCCGAAATGGCCGCGCGCCAGCGCGTCTTCGACCAGGTTCTGGCCTCGGTGGAGCTCGTCCTGGCCACCGACGGAGCGGCATTCTGGCGCGAGGAGGCCGACCACTCGCTCGTTCTGACGGCGAGCCGGTTCGTCTCGGAGGGCGTACTCGAGGTGCTGGATCGCCACGCGACCATGCCCCTCCAGTCGATCATGCAGCGCTGGCCGGAGACCCCGCTCGTCGCGGTGCCGCTCGACGATCTGGCCAACCCGATAACCGAGGAGATTCGGTCCGTCACGGAAGCCGAGGAGATCGTCGGGCTGGCGGGCGTCCCGTGCCGCATCCCCGGTGAGATGCTCGGGATGCTGATCGTGATCCATCGCAGGCCCCACTCCTGGACGGCCCGCGACATTGGCCTGGCCACCGGCCTGGCCGGCCAGCTGGCCTTGGCATTGCAGAACGCACGCCTCTACGCCTCCGTGAGATCGCTGGCCAATCGGTTGACGGCGATCCACGAACTGAGCTTGAGGTTGACTCAGCTCCGGGACGTCGACGCCATCGGCCGAGCGATCGTGGCCGAGGTAGGTCTCCTGGTCGACTGCGACACGGTCCGTGTCTATCGACTCGATTCCCAGGGCCAATTCTTCAGGCCCGTGGCCGCGTCGGGGACCTTCGCCGGCATCGAGTCGCCGCCGCTCGAAACCCTGATGGCCGGTCAGACCGAGACACTGCCGGGCTGGGTCGCGAAGCGCAACGAGCCGTTGATCATCCCCGACGCTTCCGTGGAACGGCGCTCCATATTTCGCTCGAGCCCAGGTCCTGAATCGTTGCTGCTTGTGCCGATGTCTTACGGCGATACCGTCCAGGGGGTCCTGGTCGTTTCCAAGCAGGGCGTCGGCAAGTACGGCTCCGACGACGAACGCGCCCTCTCGATCTTCGGGCGGTACGCGGCGCAGGCGATGGTCAACGCCGACAACATCGAGCAGCTGGAACATCAGCACGCCTTGCTCGAGCGCCAACTTGCCGCCCAGCGAAGACTCCTCGACCTCAGCGAGAAGTTGGTCTCGACCTTGGATCCGCGCAGAGTCCTGGAGCAGATTGCGGACACGATCGGGATGGTCGTCCGCTACGACCGTCTGACGATCTACCGCCTTGAGAGTCAGGCCGGCGGGATCGAACCGGTCCTGTCCCGGGCGAAGTCGGGCGAAATCGCCGATCCAACGCCGGACCGCGCCTTCTTCGACGAAGGACTCACGAGTTGGGTCATTGGGCGCGGCGACGCCGTCTGCGCCAACGATGTGGGCCAGGGCGCCCTGGCCGTCGGGCTCGACAACGCGGTTCGGGCCGGGCCGGCCTCTGAGGAATCTGTTCTGGCGGCCGGCCGCCGAGCCGACCAGGACGAGCGGATCACGCAGAACATGATCGTGGTCCCGCTAAGGGTCCACGGCAACGTGGTCGGCAGCCTGAACCTGACGCGGGTCGGCCGTCAGGAGGCCCACTTCAGCGAGCACGAGTTCGAGCTCTGCAAGCTGTTCGCCGGCCAGGCGTCGATCGCCCTGCAGAACGCCGAGGCCCACGTCACCATGGCCACCCGAGCCGACCTGGACGCTCTGACCGGACTGCGGAACCACGGCACGTTCCAGCGCGACCTCACGTCGGTAATCCAAGCGGGCAAGCCGTTCTCCTTACTGATGATGGATCTTGACTCGTTCAAGGCCTTCAACGACGCCTATGGCCATCCCGCCGGAGACACGCTGCTGGCGGCGGTGGCAAAAGCGATCGTCAGTGCCATTCGCCAGAACGACAGTGCGTATCGTTACGGCGGCGACGAGTTCGCTCTGCTCCTCATCGGGGCATCCAGCGACCACGTCGAGGAGGTGGCGGCCCGTGTCCGCGTGGCCGTTCGCGAAGGCGTCATGGCCTCGCCAGTCGGCGGCATGGGGCTCGACGTCGGCGTATCCATTGGGGCCGCCCACTGGCCGGCCGATGGGCCGGGGAACACCGCACTCGTGGAGGCGGCCGACGCGGCCCTGTACAGAGCGAAGCGGCTTCGGAGCGACCCGTTCGCAGCCGGGGCCGCGGCCGCGGAGCCCGCTCGTTCGGCCCGCTCCGCGTCCGACGCCCTGGTGGAGGCCGCCCATGATCTGGCTGGGGCAGCGACACCCAGCGAGGTAGCCCAGATGACTGCCCGCCACGCGGCCACGTTCTGCGGGGCTACCGACGCGTTCGTGGCCTACCTGCAGCCCGAGCCGGCCGCGGCCGTGCCAAGTCCGGCCTCTCGGCGGCCTTCAGCCGAGACATCGAAGCCACGGCTGCGGATTCTGGCCGCATCCGGACGATTCAAACGGCGCGCCCCCACACTCCGCTCCGACGGCGGCTTCTGGCGGCGCGTTCTCGACGCGGGCTCGCTCCAGGAGGACGCAGGCCCAGAGGTCTGTCTTGTCGGAGCGCCGCTGTGCGTCGTTGGCAGCGTCGCGGGATTAGTCGGCCTCGTCGTTCCGGCGGCGGCGTCCGCAAGTTGCAGGACAGCCTTGGGTCAGCTGACGGCAGTCGCGTCGGCGGCCCTGGAGCGCGCGAGCCGGCCCGCGTAGGCGAACGCGGGGTCGCCCCTCCCGTGTCTGCGGCCGGACGAACCTATACTCCCGCCATGTCAGGCCTGACCCTCGATCTGGTCGCGTCGCCGCGGATCGCTGCGTGATGTACGCGCGTCCATGGCCCGTGCCCGCCGGGTCGCGCAACGACAGGCTGGGCCGTCTCGTCCTCGCCTCCGCAACCGCCGTGCTGGCGGTCATCGTGATCGTCGGGATGGCCTGGCACCCCTCGACTGCAGTTGCCGCTCGCAACAGCGTCTCTATCCTGGGCCCCGCCGCCGCCTCACTGGATCCGGCAGTCCAATCCGACGCGGGCAGCGCTCAGGTGGTGGCGCAGCTGTTCGAGTCGCTGACGGCCGTCGACTCGAACCAGCACCTGCAACCGGCGCTGGCTGCCAGCTGGGAGACGCAGGCGGACGGGAAGCGCGTGGTCTTCCATCTGAGGCCCGGCCTGACGTTCTCGGATGGCACAGCTCTCACTGCCGATGACGTCGTCAAGAGCTGGATGCGGGTCCTCGCGCCGGCCAATCCGAGTCAGCTGGCATCGCTCCTCGATGACGTCGTCGGCGCCCGAGCGTATCGAGAGGGGAGCGGGCCCTCGTCATCCGTCGGCATCAGCGCACCGAGCTCCACACAGGTCCAGGTTGACCTGACGAACCCCGCGGCCGACTTCGCGGCGATCGCCTCCAGCCCCACTCTGGCAGTGGTTCCACCTGATCTGGACTCGAAGTCGAGCCTCCTGAAGCCCGGCAGCTTCGTCGGAAGCGGCGCGTACGTCCTCAGCGGCCTCTCAGACACCGAAACCACACTTGCGGCCAACCCCCACTACTGGGCGGGCAAGCCAACGATCGGCATCGTCCACCTTCTCAGCTCTACGGGTGGCAAGAGCTCGGTGGACATGTTCCAGACCGGCGATCTCGACTACACGCCTATCTCCAGCGGGGACGCCACCTGGGTCGCCTACGACAAGACGCTCGGCCCGTCGCTTCGCATCGAGCCGTCGCCCTCAGTCGAGTTCTACGGCTTCAACACCACCAAGGCACCCTTCAACGACGTTCACGTGCGCCGAGCCTTTGCGCTCGGCATTGACTGGAACCGCATCGTGGCTCTGCTCTCGAATCCCCTCACCGTGCCGGCCACCGGCATGGTGCCCGACGGCGTGCCGGGCCACAGCGCCACGGACTTCGGGCCCAAGCTGGATCTGGTCAAGGCCAAGTCCGAGCTTGCGGCGGCCGGCTATCCCAACGGCGCAGGCTTCCCGAGAGTCACTCTGGTGACCGGCGGCGGCAGTGTGGACGGCGCGATCGTACGTCAGCTCCACGACAATCTGGGCATCGACATCTCCTTCGAGGCACTCGACTGGGCGAGCTACAACCGGCGACTGCTCACGGATCCACCTGCCTTCTGGGAGATGGATTGGGTTGCCGACTACCCGGGCGGCAACGATTTCCTGGGGCTTCTTCTCGGTTCCGGCCAGACCAACAACTTCGGCCGGTGGACGAACGCCGATTTCGATGCGGCCGTCTCGCGAGCCGGGTCGGCCACCGACGCCGCGTCGATGCAGCAGGCACTCGATCAGGCTCAGGCGATCGTTGCGGATCAGGCGCCGGTGATCCCGGTTGACTACGGAGCCGGATACTCTCTCGCGGCCGAGGGTCTGCTGGGCGCATTCCCGAACAGCCAGGGCCTGGTGCGATACGCGGGCCTGGCGTGGGCTTCGGGGTCATGAGGCCGCTCACTCGCCGGCGGATCGTCCGCCACAGCACTGCCGTGCTCCTGTGTGCCGTCGTCGCACTGCTGATGGCTCCGGGCGTGGTTGCCGGCGCGTCTGTCTCGTTCGGCACTCCCTCGGCCAAGTCCACGTTCGGGAAAGGCATCGTCTTCACCCAGCCCTATAGCGGCGGCCGGATCGAGGAGGCGCAGATCGTCATCGACCTGCCCGGCGATATCGGTCCCTCGGTGTCCGCGCTCCAGAGTCTGGGATCGACCGCGCTCACCTACACCTTGGACACATCCAGCGGCGATCTGTCTCCTTTCCAGCCGCTGACGGCGCACTTCCAGGCCATTTTTTCCGACGGCACGGTCCAGGCCGGCCCGGACATTCACGTCACCTACGCCGACGATCGGTTCACCTGGAAAGCGAAGTCCGGCAAGCTGGTCACGATCCACTGGTTCCAGGGAACTGATGCTTACGCCCAGCAACTGCTGGCATACGGCGAGCAGGGCGTCGCCAAGTCGGCCGCCTTCCTGGGCATCAATGAGACCAAGCCGGTCGACTTCTACATCTACCCGAGTCAGAGCGCCTTCCAGGCCGGCCTGAGCGTCCCTGAGACGATCGGCGGACAAACCCAGCCGACCTATCGCACCTGCTTCGCCCTCGTGGCCCCCAACGACCTCGCCTACGGCAGCACAGTCGTTCCCCACGAGCTGACCCACATCGTCTTCAACGACATCACCGACAACCCATACCACTCGCCGCCTCGGTGGCTGAACGAAGGTCTGGCGGTCTACCTCTCCGAAGGCTATGGCGGCGACAACCGCCAGCTGGTCTCCCGGGCGGTCAAAGACGGTAGCCTCGTTCCGCTTCCAGCCCTGGCCGGGTACTTCGCTCTCGACCAGGCTCGGATCTACCTCTCGTACGCCGAGTCCGTCTCGGCGGTGGACCTCATGGTTCGCAAGTACGGCAAGTCCGCGATCCAGAAGCTCGTCAAGACATACGGCAACGGCGCTACCGACGACGAAGCGTTCACGGCCGCGTTCGGCATCGATACGGCCGCGTTCAACAAGGCATGGCTGGCCGACAACAGCGTCGCCGCCTCCGCCACTTACGGCCCGCGGCCGGCCCCGACGGGCCCGATCCCGCCAGGCTGGACGGGCTCGTCGCAGACCGTCCCTCCAGTCGAACCCCCGTCGCCGAGTCCGACCGGCTCGAGCTCGCCAGGCGGTCAAGCGAACCTGCCGACCCGGCCCGACTCGACCGCCCTGGCTGGCTTCATCGCCCTGGTGGGCCTGATCCTGCTTGGAGCCGGCATATTCCTGCATCTGCAGTCCCAGGGCGAGCGAACGCCGCAGGCCTGGCCGCCGTCTTAGGCCCCGCGCAGGGACCGGCGCCGCGTTCCGGTCCGTTGCCGCCGGCCAACCGCCGCGGCCCAGATGCCGCGACGCGGGCCCCCGGCTCTGATAGATTGAGCGGCCTCGATGAGCAATCCGATCACGACCCATCGTCGCAGGCCGGCCTAGTGTCTCCGTCTGGGCCCGAGGTCGTCGAATTCAGGCTCGGTGACGTGCTGACCCTCCGGCGCGCCCATCCGTGCGGCAGCCGCGAGTGGCTCGTGGACCGGCTGGGAGCCGACATAGGGCTACGCTGCCGCGGTTGCGATCGTCACGTCATGCTGGATCGCAGGACGCTGGAACGTCGCCTCATGGGCTTCGTGTCGCGCGGCGATCTGGCCATCAGCCATGCCGTCGCGCCTCAGGCTCGCGACGGAAGACCCGCCGGCCCGGGCACCGACCGATGAAGGGCACCCTATCTCCGAAGAGGGTTCGCAAGACCACGAACCCAAGCTCGAAGCGCCGGACCACGCAACCGGCCGCCGAGCCGGGCGGCATGGCCGTACTTCAAAACAGGCCGTTCCTGCTGCTTTGGCTGGCCCAGCTCTCGACGCAGGTGGGCGGCAACACGGTCATCTACGGCCTGACGATCCTGATCAGGGAGCTCACGCACTCCAACACGGCGGTCAGTGTGCTCTTCCTGAGCTTCCTTGTGCCGGCGATCGTCTTCTCGGCCATCGCAGGGGTCTTCGTCGATCGAGTCGACAAGCGGCACATGCTGGTCGTCACGAACGTACTCCGGGGTCTCGCGTTCCTGGCGATCGTCCTGGTCGGCGACAACCTGCTCCTTCTCTACACGCTGATGGTGCTGGTGGCGACGATCACGACCTTCTTCGGGCCGGCGGAAGCCTCCATGATCCCGTTCCTCGTCCCGCGCCCCCAACTGGTGGCCGCGAACGGCTTCTTCACGCTGACGTCGAACGTGGCGTTTGCCCTTGGCTTCGCCCTGGTCGGCCCATTCCTGATCGCTCTGGCGAATCCTCAGGCGCTGGTGGCCATAGTCGCCGCCCTCTACTTCGTGGCAGCGGCCTTCTGCTGGACGCTGCCCTCCGACCCGCCCGTGGAAGACGGTGCGGAGACTGCCGGTCAGGCCGTCGCGGACGCGGAGCGAGCGGTCGAGACGATGCTCGGCGAACTCGGCGAGGGAATGGCCTACATTCGCGACCATCGAGGGGTCCGTTGGACGCTCTCGTTCCTGGGGATCACCGGGGCGCTGGTCGGGATCCTGGGCGTGCTGGGCGTGGGATTTGCAGAGACCACACTCGCTCTCGGTGAGAAAGACTTCGTCGTGGTGGTTCTGCCGCTCGGGCTGGGCATCGTGACCGGGATCGTCGGCCTGAACTACTTCGGGCGGCTCGCTCCACGCCGGCGCGCCATCGAGGTTGGGATGATCAGCCTCGGCATTCTCGTGGCGCTGCTTTCGGTCGCCGGGCCGATCTCTCACTTCCTCGAGAACAACGTCGCGGCCCAATTCCGTGAGGCGAGCCGGGTCGTTTCGGTCCTGTCCCTGGTGATCGTCATCGCCTACCTGATCGGCTGCGCCTACGCGGTCGTGGCCATATCGGCCCAGACGCAGCTCCAGGAGGATCTGCCGGAAGAAGTCAGGGGCCGTGTCTTCGGCGTTCTGAACATGCTCGTCTCCATCTCCAGCCTCGCCCCTATCCTCGTCGTGGGGTTCATCGCCGACCTCGTTCAGCCTGAGGGGGTGATCCTCGTCGCCGGGATCGTGACCGCACTTTGGGGGGTCGCCAGCGTCGTGAATCGCGGTTCCCTCCGACCGGCCGAGGTGGAGGCTCGGGCGGGTGCGCCGATGACCGGTTCGCCGGCGGACCCCATCACCGTCGCTCTATCCCCCAGCGATCTGACGGCGGGCCCCGCCGCAGGTACGGACGACGATGCGGATCCCGCCGTGCACCACGCGTCGAGGCGGGGTCTTAAAGACGGAGAGTCATCCTGATGGCGAGTGCGCCCGAGGCCGGAATGGAGCCCAGAGAGAGCACGCCCGCCCAATGGCGCGCCGCCGCGATGGGGATCCTCTTCGGTGGTTTTGCCGTGGGGCTCATGGCCAGCGGCAAGCGGATGAGCCGCGCGGTCCCGCTGATCACGGCCGGAGTCGCCCTCGGCTGCGCCGTTCCGGTGGCGCTGGCCTCGCGGCGGCCGCCCATCTCGCCGGAGGAGGCCGCCGACGCGCTAGTCGACGCTCCTGATCCGCCCACGTTCAGCATCGTCGTCGCCGCCCGCGACGAGGCTGCCGTTCTCCGACAGCTGGTCGCCGACGTCAGCCGGCAACACTATCGGAGAAGGGACGGCCGGCCGCTCTTCGAGCTCATCGTCGTGGACGACAGGTCGACCGACGGCACCGCCGACGCCGTCATCGCGGCAGCCGCGGACGGGGGCATCGAGGCCGTCACACGCGTCGTCCCAAGACGCGGAGAGGGCCTTCCGGATGGGAAAGGCGCGGCACTCACGGCGGCCCAACCCGACGAGTGCGGCGGCGACGTGATCCTCGTGCTCGACGCGGACGCGCGCCTGGAGCCCTGGTTTCTTCGCAGAGCGGCCGGGTACTTCGCGGCCGGGGCCAATGCCGTCACGGCACGGCGGCGGATACTGGAATCGGACCACGGCTGGCTGGAGGGTGCGCAGGCCGATGAGCAGACGCTCGACGGGGAGCTGAACCGAGGGCGCTGGGCGCTCGGAGGATGTTCCGAGTTCCGCGGCAACGGCATCATGGTTCGTCGCGAGCTTCTGGCGCGGGTCGGAGGATGGCGCGCCTCGGCGCTGACCGAGGACATCGATCTGTCGAGCCGGATCGCTGCCGTGGCAGGGGAACGCGTCGCCTGGGCCCTGGACGTGGAGGTATGGGAGGAGCCCGTTCGAAGCGGAGAGCGCCTTTGGAGCCAGCGGTTGCGCTGGGCGGAAGGCGCGCTGAGGCGGGCCTTCGAGCACGGGCCGGCGGTAGTGGCGAGCCCGCGTCTCTCAGCCGGCGCTCGACTCGACTTCGTAACCTACGTCGGGCAGCTGGCCGTTCCGCCGATCGTCCTGGGGGCTGCGGCATCGGCCGTTGTGACCGGACGGCGCCGGGCACTGGCCTCGATCGTCGGCGGTTACCTCGGCACAAGCGCCCTGCTCGGCTGGGACGCTCTTCGCTGGGAGAGCCACACCGACGGCGGAGCGCTTTCCACGAGCGAGCGACTGAGGCGTACGTTCCGGGTATCGCTCTTCGGGGGCCTGTGGCTCGTAGCCGTGCCGCGAGCACTCGCCGCCCTGGCCTTCCGACGTGGACCTATCCGCTACGTGAAGATGGAGCATCGCGGCGCGAGCGAGCCCGAGTCCGATCCCTCGGCAACGAGACGGTCCGAGGCCTAGATCTGCTGGGCAGAATCGGTGCGGCAGGTACGGCGGTCCGTGATAAGCCCGAGATAAGCGGGACCACGTAGAGTCGGTTCGCCAGCGCTGCCGTTGCCGAGCCATCCGGTTGGACTTGAGCGGTCGCAGCGTTGGGGCCGGCTGCCGTCGGCCTTCGTGACGGCGCGCTTTGCCAGGAGGGGCCATCGACTAGCCGCGTTTCTCCGGGGACGCGCACGGCGGTTCGCCATTCGCGCCTCGCACCCACCGCTTCCCGCCGCAGGTTGCTTTCCGCCCGCCTCTACAGGAGGTCCCATGAAACGAGCGGAAGTGTTGCTCGTTTCCATCTTGCTTGCGGCGTCGACGCTCGGTGCGACGGCACAGGCCGTGTCCGCCCACAGGGGCGACGTCTGGTCCAACTCAGACGGGTTCAGTTCAAACTGCCTGGGGTTCACCGACACGTACCCCCAGCAGCTGTACAACCTCGCCAACGCTCAATTGCCCAAGCTCGGGTACAGCCCGTTGCGTGGCGACCTCGGGCCGGCTTTCACGACATCGGCATTCCTCGGCAACGTGGCGTACCCCTGGGCGGTGTACGCGCACACGCATGGTGACAACTACTGGGCGGCGTCCGGCTATCCGAACGTCGACTCGGCCATTCTCCAGGACCCCGGCTCGGGCGGGTGCAACGACTCCGGGCGGGACAAGATCCGGTCGAGCGCGATCAAGTCGGCCACTCATGGCGGGGTGTTCAACCTGGTGATCATGTCGACATGCATGCTCGGCGCGAATTCGAGCACCATGCCCGACGCGTTCCAGATCGAGAAGACCAAGTCATCGACCCAGCGCGAGTTCTACCTCGGCTACGTGAACTCCACCTACGACAGCGCCGCCTTCCGGTTCGAGCAGGCGTTCTGGAGCTACCTCAACGCCAACGTCCTCCATCTCAGAACCGCATACCAGGCCTTCACCTACGCGATGAGCATTGGCGGGTACCCCTATCCGGACTCCGCCAATCCGTTCCAGGCCAATTGGTGGGGCAACCCCAACTTCAACGGCGTTCCGGGGTGGTGATGATGACTAGAAGGAAGACAGCTGCAACCTTCACGACGAGTGGAGCTTTCAAGGCGGTCCTGGCCGCTGCCGTCGTGGTATTCGGTCTGGCCGCCACGGCCGATCGGATGATCGCTACCAGCACCGGCGGCTCGGACACGGTCGTCGGCGTCGGCGGCGTCGACGCCGCGAAAGTCGGCCCGCCGGTCATGACCGCCACAGTTCTCAATGCCGACGACAGCCCCGACGTGTTCCGTCGTGCGGCGTCGGCCAGGGATGCCTTCGGCTTCCCGGTCGGTGCGACACGCACAGGCAAGCATATCCGTGACACCTACAGACCAACCGACTACGACGAGGTGGAAGAGGTCGACGGCACGGGCCAGCCTCTGGCCCTGACGCAGTTCGATCCGGCAGGCCGCCTGGTCTCGGCGGTGCGTTTCGACCGACCCTCTGCGACTTCGCCGAAGGTCGATAGGGACGCGGCTACGAAGGCGGCCACGCGCGGTCTCTCCGCTTCCGGTGTCGCCGTGGCGGGCCAGTACCAGGCCGATGCCGATGCGGTCCTGGGCGGCTGGAACGTCCATTGCGATCGCTCGCAGGACGGCTTCAAGGTTCGCGGGGACGAAACCCGCGTCCACGTATGGCCCGACGGCCGCATCCAGAGCGTCGCCCACGTCGAGCACCAGCTGGCGGCCGCGCCGGCTGAGCGGCTCGGGATCGACGACGCGAGGAAAGTGGTCAGCGGTCAGTTCGATCGCTGGTTCGCCGGTCGTGCCTCGAGCTACGCGGTACAGCAGATGACCCTCGAGTGGGTCGAGCCAAATGCGGCGTTCGACGCCGCCAAGCTATCCGCTGCTCCTGCTCCGTATCGGCTGGCTTGGGTCGCCAATGTCAAGCCGTCGGGCGTCGCGGCAGGCTACGTTTCGCTGGTAACCCTGTACGTGGACGCCGCAAACGGCACCATTCTTGGCGGTGACGTGGTCGAGTAGACTCGACCGTCACTGACTGTTCGTCCGTGGCCGTCGATATGGCGGCCACGGAGGACTGAGCAAAGGAACTCCTACGAGGCAACGGGGAAGGGGATTACATGACGGACGATCGACGCTGCATCAGGGTCGCGGCGGTCGCTGCGGCGCTATGTCTGTTCGCCTCAGCCTGTGCGGGGTCGCCGGTTTCGACTTCGATTTCGACGACTGCCGCATCGGGCACGCCTCAGTTGGTCGTTCTGGGAGACGGGGTGAGCGGCGGATTCGGGCTGTGGAGCTTCGAAGCACCCGATCGCTGGGCGGCGCTGGCGCCGCTCTCTTCGGCGACGGGAATCGCTCGGTTTGGCAACAGCCTGGCTATAGCCAGCCGCGGATCCGTCGAGGTCCGATCTGCCGGGACGCCGGCCACCGCGGGGACGGCGCTTCCGATGAAATGGCAGGCACCGGCTCCGACGACGCCCATCGTCGCTCTGGCTCAGTCGCCCAACGGCAAAGTCGCCCTCTCTACGTCGGACGGGGAGTCCCATAGCTACTGGCTCGTCGCCGCCGATGGCAGCGTCGAGCCCCTGGAGCCAACCCCGTCGCAGTCGTTTACCGCACTCGTGGCCTGGTTGGACGACTCGCGATTGCTCGTCCTGACTACCGACAAGCAGCAGGTTTCCAGGCTCGCGGTCGTGGATGTGACAGCCCGGACGATCGAGCCGTCGCCGGTCCTGGCGGGGATCCGTGTCTTCGCCGTGTCCCACGACAGACGCTACCTGTCGGTTGCGACCGAGACAACCGTCTACGCCGGACCGGTCGAGGCGTTCCTGGGGACCGGCCAGCCGGCGACGGTCGCCACGGTCGATCCTTCCGCGGTGGTGTGGGGCCTCGCCCTGGACGACGCCGGGACGCGGTTGGCGATGCTATCGGGGACGGTGTCCGCCGACGGACTGGTCACCTCGGTGCGAGAGATCGGGTATGCGAAGGGCTCGGAGTCATGGGTCAAGGAGTTCGACTCGCCCGCGCCATTCGGCAAGGCCACAGCTCAGGTGTGGATGCCCTGAGGCTCTCGCTGGAGCGCCACGGATCGTCACGCTGATGCTTCGACCGCAACTCCGCGCTGGTGGGCAGGCCTGTGCTACGATCCGCCCCGCTCGGGCGGTTAGCTCAGTTGGTTAGAGCGCATGCTTGACATGCATGAGGTCAGAGGTTCAAGTCCTCTACCGCCCACCATTCGGGGCCACGCAAGTGGCGCCGGCCAACTCCATAACGAAAGCGATGAGCGGGACACTCCGCGCCGGATCGATCCAAGAGAGCCGCCGCCGCGAAAAGCGGCTGAGAGCGACGGCATCACACCCGGCCACGACACCACCCGCGAGCGACCGGTCAACCGGTCCGGGTCCGCCCGTTAGCGCGGACAAGAGCGCGCGGCGACGCCGAAAGCGAACGGCGCCGGTGCGAAGGCGGGTGGAACCGCGAGAGATGCCTCTCGTCCTGTCGGACGGGAGGCTTTGTATTCGGCGGGGGCGGCGGGAGCCGCAAGCGGCGAGTCGGGAGACGAGATGAGCAACGACGATCAGACAGGAGCGCAAGTCGCGCCCGCCCCAAGCGGCGCCGCAGCCGGGCCGGACGAGCAATTCGAAGCCGCGGTGCGCGGCTCGGTCGAAGAGCTCCTGGACGCCGGTGCGCACACCGACCTGGACGCAATGCGCCACTCCGCGGCTCACGTCATGGCGGAGGCTGTGGTTGGGCTCTTCCCGGACGCGCAGCTGGGTATCGGCCCCTCGATCGACGACGGCTTCTACTACGACTTCCTCCTCTCCCGGCCTCTCACACCGGACGACCTGGCGGCCATCGAGGCCCGCATGAGCGCTTCGATTGCTGCCGACCACCCCTTCGTCCGCAAAGAGGTCCCATTCGCAGAGGGCCGCGCCTTCTTCGAGGCTCGGCGGCAGCCCTTCAAGGTCGAGATCCTCGACGACCTGGCTGCGAAGGCGAGCGAGACGGGCGAGCCACTGTCTCCGACTTCAACCTACGAACACGGGCAATTCATCGACTTGTGCAAGGGACCGCACGTCGCCAGCACCGGCAAGATCGGCCCGTTCAAGCTGATGACGGTGGCCGGAGCCTACTGGCGCGGTTCCGAGAAGCGGCCGATGTTGCAGCGCATATACGGGACGGTCTGGCCCACCCAGAACGAGCTGGACCTCTACCTCCAGAGGCGCGAAGAGGCCAAGAAGCGCGACCATCGCCGCCTCGGCGTGCAGCTGGATCTGTACAGCTTCCACGACGTCTCGCCCGGTGCCGCGTTCTGGCACCCCAAGGGCTGGACGCTCTACCGGACGCTCGAGAACGCCATGCGCGAGCTGCAGGCGGACCGAGGCTATCAGGAGATCTACACGCCGCCGATGGTGGCCAAGAAGCTGTGGGAACAGTCGGGCCACTGGGACCTCTATCGCGAGCACATGTTCCTGATCGAGACGGAGGAGCAGACGTTCAGCCTCAAACCGATGAACTGCCCCGAGAGCACGTTCATCTACAAGAGCCGCACCCGCTCCTACCGCGATCTACCGCTGCGCCTGTCCGAGTACGGCAAGCTTCACCGCAACGAGCTGTCCGGCGTCCTGGCCGGGCTCACGCGCGTACGCCATTTCGTCACGGACGACGCCCACATATACGTCCGGCCGGACCAGATCGGTTCGGAGATCGAGGCACTGTTGGGCGAGGTGCGCACGTCCTACTCGTGGTTCGGGCTGGAGCCCCACTTCACCTTCGGCACGCGCCCCGAGAAGGCGTTGGGCGACCCCGCGTTGTGGGAACGCGCCGAGAAGCTCATGCGCGACGCGCTCGAGAGCTCAGGTATGCGCTACCGCACGAAGGAAGGCGACGGAGCCTTCTACGCGCCCAAGATCGACATTCAGGTGGAGGACGCCCTGGGGCGCGAGTGGCAGACGGCCACAATCCAGGTGGACCTGGTGATGTTGCCCGAGCGCTTCGACCTCACTTACGTGGACGAGAACGGCGACCACGTTCGGCCGGTGGCTATCCACCGCGCCATCTACGGCTCGCTGGAGCGCTTCATCGGCGTCCTGGTCGAGCACTTCGCGGGAGCCTTCCCGGTCTGGTGTGCCCCGGTCCAGGTCGTCGTTATTCCGATTGCCGATCGCCATGTCGCCGCCGCTGAAGAGCTGGCGGGGCTGCTCAGGGCCCGCAAGCTGCACGTGGAGGTAGATGGCTCCGACAGTCGAATGCAGAACAAGATCCGTCTCGCCCAGGAGCAGAAAGTCCCGTACATGCTCGTCCTGGGCGACCGTGAGGTCGAGGCCCGGACGGTGGCGATCCGCAATCGCGCTGGCGAGCAGGAGAATGGCGTGACGTGGGACGCCTTCATCGATCGATTGGCGGAAGAGACGGCTGCCCGGCGGCCCTAGGGCTCGGGCCGACCGGTGTCTGGCTGGCGCCGCCTGGCCGCTCGTCGTGGTCGCTAGACTCGTCGCGGCAGGTCGGAATTCCGGACGCAGTTAGGTTGGAGGATCTGGGTGGAGCGGCTGCACGACGTCGACGTGGGGAGGGTACTGATCGGGCTGCTCGTCGCCGGCGTCGGTTTCTATTACTTCCTCACGAACACGCTGGGATTGGCGCTGCCGCAGCTCGACTGGGATCGAGTCTGGCCGCTCTTCGTCATGGCCATCGGCCTTGGCATCGTGTCCGCCAATTTGCTCCGTCATAGAGGCTCCGGTTCTTGACGCTCTGGCGGAATCGACGGAAGCGCGTCGCCGACTCAGACGCTATCCGCCTGGCTCGCAGCGGGGTCTGACACCGGAACCGTCAGGGCGGCACGCCGGCGGGCCCTGAATAGGACGATCGCGCCGAAGGCAAGGGCAGTGGCGACCATGCTGGCCAGCACCAGCTTTGTCATCGCCTCCGGGCCGGCCCGTTCCATGAACAGTCCCGTCAGCCCGGGCAGCACCATGCCGCCGATGCTGTCGCCGAGCATGATCACCGCGCCGAGGCGGGCCGTCAGGTGAATTGACTGGACCGCAAGGTTGTAGCCGCTCGGCCATATCGGAGCCATGGAGAACCCAACACCGGCCGCCGAAAGCCACATGACCTCGGGCGTGGTCGGGAAGACGACGAGCAAGGCGAGGAACGCGGCAGAGCCGATCAGAGCCGCTACGAGTACGTGAGCGGATGAGAAGCGCACAGCGACCGGGATGGAAATCAGCCGTCCGAGGGTGAAGGCCAGCCAGAACAGGGAGGTCAGGTAGGCCGCTCGTGCGGCATCCGCCAGTCCAAGCTTCACCGCGTACGTGTACAGCCAGCCACCGAATGTGATCTCGGCGCTGACGTAGAAGAAGAGGAAAAGCATCGCCGCGACCACGATCGGCGCCAGATAAGACCTTTGATTCCCCGTCGCGCCGGCCTCGCGATGCGCCAACTGCGGAGGCTGCGGTGGCGATAGCCGGACGAGGACCGCCGCGCCGACCGAGATGTCGAATAGCGCCAGCAGGGTGTACATATCCGAGTAGACCGCGCCCGCACTCAAGAGCAGCCCCAGGATGAACGGACTGAGGAAGGCGCCCAGCCCGAAGAAGAAATGGAGTGCGTTGACGAAGGGGCCGGCCTTCGCGCCATGTGTCCACTGGAGGAGCGTGTTCGCGCCGGTGCCGACTACGCCGCCGGCGATGCCCTTGACCACGAAGAGCGCCAGCAGGAGCACATACCATCGGACATGCGGGGCGAGGAAGAGCAGCGACCCAGAGAGGATCTGAGCGCCTCCCAGTACTAGACGGCCCGAGGTTCTGTCCAGGGTCCAGCCCCCCAGGAGTGTGCCCAGCGAGACGCCGCCGGCTCCCAGGAAGAAGATCAGGCCGATCTCGCCCAGGGTGCTGCCTGTCTGTCCGGCCAGATTGTGCAGGGTTGGCCCGATCACCGACATGTCCAGTCCCAGGCACAAGAACAGGGCGAAATACCCGACGGACCGCCGAAACGCGAGGGGCATTCAGTCCTCCGAATTGGAACGTGGAAGGGTAACGACGATCGCCGCGACCGGAGACGCCGCGGCAGCGGCGTCAGCGCCATATTGGCATCGCTGGAACTACCCGGCTTGCCGGAGCCGGCCTACTATCCGCTCTCCAGGCCACCCGGCGGGGGTTTGCCGCTCGTGGAATCCCTGTGCTATAGTCCCGCGGGCGACCGCCCGGCGCATCAGCGCGCCGAGTTGGGCCGCTCGTCTGCTTTCGGAGTCAGAATCCCGAATAGCCGGCAACTGGATCACAGAGAAGGGATTCGCCATTAGCCGAGACCTGCGCATCAATCAGATGATCCGCGTCCTCGACGTTAGGGTCGTCGATGAAGACGGTAGCCAGCTGGGTGTCATGCGAACGGCCGACGCTCTGCGGCTTGCGCAGGAGCGAGGGCTCGACCTGGTCGAGGTTGCACCTCTGGCCAGCCCCCCGGTGGCGCGCCTCCTCGACTTCGGCCAGTACAAGTACGAGCTGACCAAACGCGAGAAGGAAGCCAAGCGAAAGCAGCGCTCGATTACCTTCAAGGAAGTCAGGCTCAAGCCGAAGATCGGCGTCGGCGATTTCGACACAAAGGTAAGGCGGGCGATCGAGTTCCTGGAGGATGGCGACCGCGTCAAGATCGCAGTCCAATTCCGGGGACGGGAACTGACCCATCCACAGATCGGGCGCGATCTTCTGGATAAGTTTGCGGATCAAATCAAGGAACATGGCGTGGTCGAGCGGGCTCCGCTGCTCGAGGGAAAGTCGATGCACATCAGCGTCGCCTCCACCCACAAACCGAAGCAGCACGAGCCAACTCCTGCCGCCGCGGCTAAGAGCCACGCTAGAACGGTTGAAGATGCGGCACCCGAAGACGGGGCCGCGCAAGAAGATACGAACGAGTCGCCGCCGGCTCCACCGGCTGCGCCGAGACCCGAGCCGGATACCGGCTCGGCGTCGACTGGAGTGTGAGACCGACGTGCCGAAGATGAAGAGCCACAAAGGTGCCCAGAAGCGGATAGGGGTCACCGGCGGTGGCAAGGCGGTTCGCGTCAAGTCATGGCGCGGCCACCACCTGGAGCTCAAGTCCTCGCGGCGAACTCGCCGCTATGCCGGCAAAGCCATCGTGACCGGGGAGTCCCTCGATCAGGTACGCCGGCTGCTGCCGTACCTGGGAGCCTGATCGTCGATGGCACGCGTCAAGCGGGGCGTCACCGCCCATCACCGTCACAAGCGCCTACTCGACAGGGCGGAGGGCCGCGAAGGCACCAACTCGCGCCTCATCAGGCGAGCGCACGAGTCGGAGCTCCACTCGCTGGCCTACGCGACACGAGATCGCAAGCAGCGCAAGCGCCAGATGCGCCAGCTTTGGATCATTCGCATCAACGCCGCCGCTCGGCTGAACGGCCTTTCCTACGCCAAGTTCATCGCGGGACTCAAGACCGCCCGGATCGAGCTCGATCGCAAGATCCTTGCGGACCTGGCTATTCGGGACGCGGCCGCCTTCGCCCGGGTCGCCGCCATCGCCGGCAAGGCCTAGGACACGGGCGACCGGCGGCGGCTCTTCCGGTCACCGACGGCCGCAATCCGGCCGGGACCGCGGGGTAGGGAAGCGGGGCGGCACCACGAACCCTCGAATCGTCTGCACGCCCGATGGGACGCGCACGGTCGAGGGTTCTAGATTCACAGCGGACGGAATGGCGGGCCAGACCCGCACCTCACGAGGAACCGAGGCGTGGACTTCGAAAGCCTGAGCGCAGATCTCAGGGCTCTGCAGCAACGAGCGCTGGACGAGGCCGCCGCGGCACCGGACCCGGAGTCGCTCGAGCTGCTGCAGATCCGGTATCTGAGCAAGAAGGGCGAGATCACCACGGTGCTGCGCGGCATCGGCGCGCTGCCCGCGGAGGACCGTCCGCGCGTAGGGGCTATTGCCAACGCGGTCAGCGAGGCGGTCAAGGCCGCGCTGGCGGCCCGCGAAGCCGAGTTGCATGCCGAGGTTCAGACATTCCGCCTCGCCGGGGAGCGAGTCGACGTGACGCTGCCGGGACGGCCCCGTTCGCGTGGCACGCTCCATCCCATCCCCGAGACGATGGCCGCGATCGCCGAAGTCTTCGGCCGGTTCGGCTTCGTGGTCTATGAGGGGCCCGAGGTCGAGGATGACCTCACCAACTTCCAGATGCTCAACATGCCGCCGGACCATCCGGCTCGGGACCTGTGGGACACGCTCTACGTCGACATTCCTGGCCGCCTGCTGCGGACTCACACCAGCCCCGGCCAGATGCGCGTGATGCAATCGACCAAACCGCCGATCCGCGCCCTCCTGCCGGGCCGTTGCTTTCGCTACGAGGCTGTCGACGCCAGCCATGGTTTCGAGTTCTTCCAGGTCGAAGGCTTGATGGTCGACGAGGGAACTTCCCTGGCGGACCTCAAAGGCCTCCTGGACGAATTCGCCCACGCGTTGTTCGGACCACGCAAGACCCGCTTCCGTCCCGGCTATTACCCGTTCACCGAGCCGTCGGTCGCCTTCGACGTCGAGTGCGTGGTCTGCGACGGGGTCGGTTGCCCGGCCTGTTCCAGGTCGGGTTGGATGACCATTCTGGGAGCGGGCATGGTCCATCCCGTAGTGCTCCAGTACGGCGGCATCGATCCCGAGCGCTACCAGGGCTTCGCCTTCGGAATGGGCGTCGAACGCATCGCCAACCTGCGTCACGCGGTGCCGGACCTGCGGTACTACCTCGAGAACGATCTGCGGTTCCTGGAGCAGTTCCGATGAGAGTCCCTCTCGCATGGCTGCGCGAGTACGTCGACGTCCAGCTGACGCCTGAGCAGCTAGCCGAGCGCTTGACGTTGCTGGGCATGGAGGTCAAGGGGATCGAGCAGTGGGGCGCCGACTGGCGGTCCGTCGTCGTAGGCGAGCTACTGACCGTCGAGAAACACCCCTATGCCGATCGGTTACACCTTACGACCGTCAACATCGGCTCGGGCGAGCCGCTCCACATCGTTTGCGGCGCGCACAACATCGCCCCAGGCCAGCGAGTCCCGGTGGCCCTCCCGGGAGCCGTCCTGCCCGGCGACCGGCACATCGAGCGGACGGAGAAGATGGGCATCGCGTCGGAGGGGATGCTCTGCTCCGGCGACGAACTGCGCATCACCGCCGATGCCGAAGGAATCCTGATCCTGCCCGCGGAGATGCCCCTCGGCCGGCAGCTCTCCGACCTCTACGGCGACGCGGTCCTGGACGTGGACGTCAAACCGAACCGCGGCGACGCCCTGTGCCTGATCGGCCTGGCACGAGAGGTCGCGGCGGCTACGGGGGCCGCTCTCCGTTGGCCTGAGATCGCCGTCGAGGAGGCGGGTGGTCCCATCGCCGAGCGGCTCAGAGTCGAGGTTCGCGAGCCGGAGCTTTGCACCCGTTTCGTCGGTCGCTGGGTGAGCGGCGCCAGGATCGGTCCCTCACCGGACTGGGTCCAGATGCGCCTCCAGACGGCCGGTATGCGGCCCATCAACAACGTTGTCGACGCCTCCAACTACGTGATGCTCGAGCTCGGCAAGCCTACGCATACGTTCGACGGCGCCGCGGTCAACGACGGCAAGATCATCGTCCGCCGGGCGTTCCAAGGGGAGCGGCTGGAGACCCTCGACCACGTCGATCGCGAGCTGACCGAAGACACGCTGATCATCGCCGACCCCCGGGGGCCGATCGGGATCGCCGGGGTCATGGGCGGGGCCGACAGCGAGATCGGCGACAGGACGACCGAGATCGCGATCGAGTCGGCCATCTTCGATCCGGTCAGCATCCGCCGCACCGGGCATCGCTACGCTCTTCGCTCAGAGGCAAGCCTGCGGTTCGAGAAGGGCCAGGAGTTCCGGCTGGCTCGGATCGGAGCCGATCGCGTCGCTCAGTTGACGCTCGCCTGGGCCGGAGGTTCGGTGGCGCGGGGCCGAGTCGACACGGCTCCGGCCGAGCCCAATTCGTCGCAACTGGCGTTCCGACCGCGACGGGTGAGCAAGCTCCTGGGAACCGACGTCACGGCAGCCGAACAGAGAGCGCTTCTCAGGCGCGTTGGGATCGAGACAGAAGAGGCGGGCACGGCGCCGCGCATCCAGGTGGCGGTCGACCCGAGACCCCTGGCCGTGCCGGCAGGCGAGGACCTGGTCATCGTCGCGACGGTACCGACGTGGCGTCGCGATCTGGCGATCGAGGCCGACCTGGCTGAGGAGATAGCCCGCGTCCGTGGTTACGAAAGCACTCCGGCTCACCTGCCGGCCACGCTCATGCCGGCCTACAGACCCTCGCCCCTCAAAGTCCGGGACATGATCCGCGAGACTCTGGCCGGCGCCGGCCTCACGGAGGTAGTCACCCATGCTCTGGTCTCGTCCCTCGACGAGGCCCGGCTGCTCTGGCCCGAAGACACCAGCGAGCCCGCGATCCCGGGCGATCTGGCGGCCCAGTCGGGCGACGAGATCGTGGTGACGAACCCGCTCTCGGCCCAGCATTCCGTTCTGCGGCGGCATCTCGCCGCCAGCTTGCTCGACGTCCTTTCCCTGAACGAGCGTCAGGGCCGAGGGGATGTCGCCGTCTTCGAGATCGGCAAGGGGTACGCGCGCGTCGGCGATGGGCCTCGCGAGTGGACCCGCCTCGCATTCCTCATGACAGGTGCGGCGGAACCCGCTTCGTGGAACCGGGTGGCGCGCCCATACGATCTTGATGACGCCAGGGGGATCGCGGAGTTGCTCTGCCAACGCTTGGGGCTGCCGACGCCCTCGTACGTGCCCGACGCGCGCGGCTTCCCGTTCCACCCCGGCCGCGCTCTCGTGGCCCGAGCGGAAGCAGGATCAGAGGCGCTATCCGGACGTATGGCCGAGATGCACCCGGATGTCCTCGCTCGCTGGGATCTGCGCGCCCAGCGCGTGATCATCGCCGAGCTCGCCAGCCCCGTTCTGGATTCGGCCGTTCCTGCTCGCGTGCGCGTGGAGCCGATACCACGTTTCCCTGAGGTCGAGCGTGATCTCGCCGTCATCGTGGCCGAGGGCCACACCGCAGCCGAGGTCGAGGCCACGATTCGGCGTCACGGAGGCGCGCTTCTGCGGGGCCTTCGCCTGTTCGACTTATATCGCGGCGCGCCGCTTGCCGCAACGGAGAAAAGCCTGGCCTATCGCCTTGTGCTGGGAGCGCGGGATCGGACCCTCACCGAGGCGGAGGTGGACGCGGCCGTGGCCGGCGTCCGGTCGGGCCTCGAGTCGGAGATTGGGGCACATCTTCGCACCTAGGTCGGACATGGGCCATGACCCGGGTACGCATGGCCCGTTGAACGGCCGATGACGGCGCTGCTACCCTAGTCTCGGTTCTTCCGAAGCGGCACTCGGGCACGTTCGCTACAGGTCGGAGGGTTCGATGGACACGCTTCCCACCAACAGCGCGCCGGTGGTCGACCTGGCCATCTTCCTCGGTCTGTTCTTCTTCGTCATCATCGGGGTGATGCAGGGCTCTATCCGCCGCATCCTCGGCCTCATCTCCTTCCTGTTCGCCTTCCTGGTGGCTGCGACCCTGCGGGACCCCGTGGGCAACATCCTGGCGAACAACTGGACCCAGTACACGTCGGGATACGACCACTTGTTGGCCTTTGCCGGCATCTTCGTCGCCGGGGCGGTGGGTTTGTCGATCCTCATCCAGGGGTTCTACAAACGCACGGATATCTATGCCAGGCACCCAATCGTGGACGACATCATCGGCGGCGCGGTCGGTCTCCTCCAGGGCACGTTCCTGCTGACCGTCGTCGTCATCGTCTTGAACTCGTATACCCTGACTTCGACAGAAACCGGCGACGTAGGCGTGCTGCGTCAGGCCCAGGACCTCATTCACCAGTCGGCTATCGCTGGGGGGGTGAAGGACGTGCTCGCGCCGCCGCTCGTCCACGTCCTGGCCTTCTTCCTGCCGTCCGATCTGGTGGCCATCTTCCCCTGAGTTCGTCCACCGCGCCCGTCGTGCACCGCCGCCGCGCGAACAACGCCGTGGACCGCGCGCCGTTCTCCCGCGCCCTCCTCGACGGAGACACGCTGGAAGCCGCCAGACTGCTCTTGGGCGCAAGGCTGGTTCGCGGTAGTGGCTTCCGTGCGAGAGTGGGTCGTATCGTCGAGGTCGAGGCCTATGTGGGGCAAGACGATCTCGCGTCCCACGCACGCTTCGGACGCACGAAGCGCAACGCGGTTATGTTCGGTTCGGCCGGACTTGCCTACGTGTACCTTGTCTATGGGATGCACTACTGCCTGAACGTCGTGACGGAAGAGCCCGGTAGACCGGGCGCCCTGCTCGTGCGAGGCGTGGAGCCGCTTGCCGGGATGGACGAGATGCGCCGCGCTCGCGTCGAGTGGCTCGCTGCGCGGCCAAGCCGAGCCACCGGCCGTAGCACGGCCGCCGAGCGCGCACGCCTCGAGCTGGCCGGCGGGCGGATCGCGGCTCTCGCCGACGCGTCCCTCGCCTCGGGACCAGGTCTCGTGTGCGCGGCCTTCTCGATCGGGCGGAGCGACGACGGAACCGACCTCTGCGACCCGGGTTCGGACCTTCGGTTGGAGACGGCCGGCGAGGACGAGGCGCGGTCCATCCAGACGGGCTCTCGCGTGGGGATCGACTACGCGCCGGAACCCTGGCTGAGCAAGCCGTGGCGTTACTGGATCAAGGGCAACGCCGGCGTGTCGGGGACCTCCAATTCGCGGAGGCGAGCCGGATGACCGCCCATGACGGCGTGCCGGCGGAGGCGTCCGTCTTCGCGGGCTCACCCGCGCGGCCGGGGCTCGACCGGCGCTCGCTTGCGCTCCTGGAGTTTCCACTCATACGCGCCCGCCTGGCAGCCGCGGCAGGCTTCCCGCCCGGCCGTCGTCTGGCGGAGGCCCTGGAGCCCTCCACCGACCCGGTGATCGTCGCCCGCGGGCTGGAGGAGACGTCGCAGACGCGGGCCTTCGTGGCTTCGCACCCCACCGCCGGGATCGGCGGCAGCAAAGACATCGGACCGTGGATCGAGCGCGCCGTCCGTGGCGGTCGCCTGGATCCGGCCCATTTCCTCGACATCGCGTCCACCCTCGAGGCGGCCTCCCGACTGGGCGAGGCGCTCAGCGGCAACCGGCAGCCTCTGCTTCACGACCTGGCACGTGAGGTTCACGCCCTCCCCAGCTTGCGGAACGCGCTGCAGCGAAGCTTCGACCCGGCAGGCGAGCTGCTCGATACCGCGTCGCCCCGCCTCGGTGGCTTACGCAGAGCCGTCAGGGTCGCCTACGAGCGCCTTCGCAGCCGTCTGGATCAACTAGTGCACTCCAGCGAGCTGGCCGGCTCTCTTCAGGAGCCCATAGTCACGCTGCGCGGCGGCCGTTACGTCATTCCGATCCGGGCCGACGCGCGCGGCCGCGTCAAGGGGATCGTCCACGACGCCTCCGGCAGCGGCCAGACGCTATTCGTGGAGCCGATCGTTGCGGTGGAGCTAGGCAACGCCTGGCGTGAAGCCCAGCTTGCCGAGGCCGCCGAGATCGAGCGCATCCTCGACGAGCTTTCGTCCGTTGTGGCGGGCCAGGCCGGGCCTCTGCGCGAGACTCTGGATGCCCTGGCGCGCTTCGACTTCTGGGCGGCGAAGGCGCGCCTGGCCGAGGAGATGGATGCCGTCCCCGCGGAGATCGCGGACCGGCCCGAGATCGTACTCCTGGGCGCCCGCCATCCCGGGCTCGCCGGAGGAGTCGTGCCGATCGACATCCGGCTCGGCGGCGACTTCACGGCCCTGCTCGTAACCGGACCGAATACCGGCGGCAAGACGGTCGCGCTGCGCACGCTGGGCCTCCTGGAGTTGATGCACCAGTCCGGCCTGCACGTGCCGGCTGACGTCGGGACCAGGCTGCCCGTCCTTGCGGACGTCTATGCCGATATCGGCGACGAGCAGTCCGTGGCCCAGTCTCTCTCCACGTTCAGCGGCCACATGCGCTCCATCGTGCGGATCGTCGAGGCGGCCGGGCCCAACAAGCTGATCCTCCTCGATGAGCTCGGTGCCGGGACCGATCCGACCGAAGGTTCGGCATTGGCACAGGCCCTGCTCGACTACTTCATCCGATCCGGCGCTCTCGTGGCGGCGACGACCCACTACGCCGAGCTCAAGCTCTACGCCCACACCACGTCGGCGGCCCGCAACGCCTCCGTGGAGTTCGACGTGGAGACGCTGCGGCCCACGTTCAAGCTCACGATTGGGCTGCCGGGCCGCAGCCAGGCCTTTGCGATCGCCGAGCGGCTCGGGCTGTCCGTACAGATCGTCGCCGATGCTCGCTCCCGTCTCACGCAGGAGCAGCAGGCGTTCGAGGAGACCCTCGCGTCGATCAACGCCACGCAGGCGGAAGTGGCCGAGTCTCTGACCCAGGCGCGGATCGCCGAGGAGCGTGCCAGGGCGTCACAGGCCGCAGCCGAGGATGAGCGCCGTCGAGCGCGGCGCGAGCGCGACGAGTCCGTCAAGACGGCGCGTGAGGAAGCCGAGCGGCTGGTCGACGAGATTCGGACCGAGGTGCGGGGGATCCGGCGCAAGCTCGAACGGGAAACAGTCACCCAGCGCAGCCTCGACGAGGACCTCGAGAGCGCCCGGAGCAAGCTGGAGCGCCTGCCGGCCCCGGAACGCAAACCGATCACGACCGGGGCCGTTGTGCCGGTCTCCTGGCGAGTTGGGATGCGGGCCCGTAGCCAGACTACAGGCACCGAAGGGCGGATCGCGTCGCTCGACAAGAACGGGCGGCGGGCCACTCTGGAAGCGGGTGGAATGCGTCTCAGCCTGGCCGTGGAGGACCTGGAGCCGGCATCCGGCGGCGGCGGGGACGCGGTCCCACCTGCGGCGGCCTCAGGCTCGTCGGCGTCCTCCACCGCGGCGCAAACGCCGAGCTCGGCGTCGCGGTTGCAGCTGGAGAGGGCTCGGACCGTGGCATCCTCCCTCGACCTGCGCGGCGCCAAGGTTCAGGAGGCGCTCGAAGTGCTGGATCGTTATCTCGACGATGCTTTGCTGGCCGGTCTTGACCAGGTGACGATCATCCACGGCATGGGGACTGGCGCCCTCCGCGACTCGGTACGAGACCACGCGTCCGGACATCCGCTCGTCAGGTCGTGGCGGCCGGGCGATCGCGGCGAAGGCGGCGACGGGGCCACGATCGTCTCGCTCTGATCCGAATCGGCAGAACCGCGCGCCCGGGTGCGACAATCGCAGCCAATGGCAAGGCCCGGACGGCCGTCGCCACACGGAGGAGGCATTGATCTTGGCCATGATCCCGGCGGAGCCGGCCGACCTGGCGCGAGAAGTCAGGATCGTAGATGCGACCGAGACTGCGCCGGCAACCTGGGACGAGATGGCCGTGCGAAGCGCAATGGGCGAGGCCTTCCAATCTCATGCCTGGGGCGAGCTCAAACGCAGCCTGGGATGGACGCCACTCCGCTACGTGATCGAGCTGTCCGGTCGACCGATCGGCGTGGTCTCCATCCAGGAACGCTCCCTGCTGGGACGACGGGCGGGGCCCCTGGGGCAGTTTCGGATCCACTACGCGCCCCGCGGCCCTGTTTTGCTCGACACGGACCCCACGGCTGCCATGGCGGCGCTCGTGGGGCTGCGGCTCGTCGCCAGGGCGCGCCACGCGCTTTCCCTAACCATCGATCCGGCCTGGGAGGAGGGGAGCGACCTCGTGGGCGTCCTGGCCGGATCCGGCTTTCGACCGGCCGCACGAGAGATCCAGGTGTCGCGCACCTCGATGATCGTGCCCCTCGAGACGTCCGAGGTGGCTCAGCGCGCACTGCTGGGCCACACCACGTATGCAGACATCGATCGGGCCATCGGACTCGGCGTGACGACAGAGAGGGTCGACCTGACCGACCAGGCTCTGCGTGAGGCAGCGCTGGCCGAGTTCTTCGACATGCACGCCGCAACAGGCAAGCGCGAAGGATTCCTGGTCAGGGACCGCGAGTACGAGCTGCGGCAGTGGCGGAGTCTGGGGGAATCTGGGGTCGCGAGCCTGTGGTTCGCCGGTCTGGGCGGCCGGGACACAGGCGCGCTGCTCCTCCATTCGGGCAAGCTTGTCGTCTACTTCGCCGCCGGCTCTCGAGAGGACGCCGACATGCGTCGAACGCGGGCGAACCATCTCTTGCAGTGGCGGATCATTCGCTGGGCGGCCGAGTCCGGCTACCGGGGCTACGACATGGGCGGCGTCGATACGCACGCGGCGCCCGGCGTGCCCCAGGACGAATCCCACCCGCTCTGGAACCTCTATCTGTTCAAGCACCGCTTCGGTGGGCGGCCCGCGGTTCGAGTCCCGGCCCACGAATACGCGCCCAACGCGGTTGTCGCCGTGGCATGGCGCCTTGGCAGGCGGTTTCGTTGAGCGGCGATCGACCCGAACCGGGCGAGTCGCCTCGAGGGCGGGGCTGGCGACCGCGCGACTGGTTTCCACGCCGGCCGCGGGACGGAGGCGAAACGTCTGAGGCGGCCGCGCGCAAGAAGCCCGGGCCGGATCGAATCCCGATCCGAGCGGTGCCGCCGGAAGCCCGCACTCCAATGGCCTCGGACCCGCGCCAGGCCCGCGCTTCCCGGCCGGCGAGGGAGGAATACACGCCCTTCGTACCTCGGGCGCGGCGGGAGATGGCGGCGATGATCGGTGCGGACGTCACCGGCGACGTGATCCTCGCAACTGACGAATCGTCCACAGACCTGGCGGCCATCTCCGCGGCACGGCTCGGCGGCCGCGCCATCGCCCTCTCGGGCCTGGTGGTAATCGTCGGGGTTGTGCTCTCCCGATTGCTGGGCGAGGTCCGATTGGCCGTCCTCGGCGCCGAGTTCGGTGCGGGCGCCAACCTCGACGCGTTCACGGCCGCCTTCCGCATCCCAGACACGCTCTTCCAGCTGGTGGCCGCCGGTGCAATCGGCTCCGCGGTGGTGCCCGTGGCATCCGAGCTGATTGCCCACGGCGACACCGAGGGGGCGCGCCGGCTCATCTCGACCATCACGAACCTGATGATCCTCGTGCTGGCGCCGCTCGCGGCCATCGCCTGGCTCGCGGCTCCGGCCCTGGTGCCGCTGATCGCACCGGGCTTTGAGCCCGCCAGGATGCAGACGACCATCGACCTGACTCGGCTGATGCTGCTCTCGCCCATTTTCCTGGCGGTGGGCGCCGTGATGGCCGCGGGCCTGAACTCGCTCGGGATATTCGGCCCGCCGGCGATGGCGCCGAACGTCTACAACGTGCTCATCATCGCCGCGGCCATCGTTCTGACGCCGTTCTTCGGAATCCAGGCTCTTGCCATCGGCGTGGTCCTGGGTGCGCTGGGTCATGTCCTGACTCAGGCCCGGCCCTTCGTCGACCACCAGCTCTACCGGCCCGTTATGAACCTCGGCGACCCGGCGGTTCGAGAGACCCTCCTTCTCATGGGTCCGCGGGCGCTGGGCCTCGGAGCGACGCAGCTCGTCTTCCTGGTCTACACGGTCTTCCTGTCGACCCTACCTCAGGGCGACGTCACGATCTTCAACTACTCGTTCATGGCTCTGCAGATCCCCGTCGGCTTGCTCGGCGTGCCCCTGGGAATCGTGCTGCTGCCGCCGCTGTCGCGAGCCTATTCTCTGGGCCAGCAGGGTCAGTTTCGAGCGCTCGCCGACCAATCGCTCCGGCTTCTCCTCTTCGTCACGATCCCGCTGACAGGTCTCATGCTGGCCCTGGCCGCCCCCACGATCGCCCTCCTGTACGGCTATGGGAAGCTCACCGCTGCCCATCAGGCGGCCATGGTGCCGGTTTTCATCGTCTTCCTGGCCGGTCTGGTGGCGCACGTCATGATCTCCCTCCTGGCTCCGATCTTCTACGCCGGGAAGGACACCAGGACACCCGTGACGGCCGCGTTGGTGGCCGTGGCAGTTGACATCGGCGCTGCTCTCGTCCTCTTCCCCTGGTTCCACTTGCAGGGCCTGGCCCTGGCGATAGGGCTGGGGGCCTGGGTTGAGGTGGTGATGCTGGTAGCCCTCATGGAGCGCCGCATCGGGTTCGATCTGCGGCCCATGGCCCGCCACGCGGTGGCTTTCGTGGGCGGGGGATTGGTGGCCGCCGCGGCTGCCTACCTGGCAGACCGGTTCATCGAGCAATACACGGGCGGGCCTACCTCGTTCTTTGCGCGGATCGCGGAGCTTGTCCCGTCGGGTCTCGTGGGCCTGGCGGTATACGTCGCCTGGGCCCGAGCCTGCCGTTTGCCCGAGCTCGACGCGGCTTTCGAGCTTGTCCGCACGGTACTCGGCCGGGGGAAGGGAACCAGCCCGAAGCCCTCCAAGGCCTGACGGGCACCCTGGCCGGCGGCGCGGAAATGGCCAGCCACCGCCGGGCTTCTAGCCGCGCCGGGGCCCTCGACGGAATCCGACCCCGCGTCGTAGCCGGGCGATCACAGAGGCCGACAACGGCACGAGCGGCACGAACACCGGCGCAGAAGTCTGCGGGGCGGGCGTGGGCGTCGGGGTCGGGGTCGGGGTCGGAGTGGCGGTGGGAGTCGGGGTGGCGACGTGCTTCGGGGTAGGAGTCGGAGTGGCAACGTGCTTCGGGGTAGGAGTCGGCGTAGGAGTCGGCGTTTCGGTCGGAGTCGGCGTAGGAGTCGGCGTAGGAGTCGGCGTTTCGGTCGGGCTGGCCGACGGCGGCGGTGAGCCCGTGTTGGACGTACATGTGTTCGTCGGCGCGAACGGCGCGCCCCACGTCTTGCCGAACGGCGTCCAGAACCCCGTCTGGTAGAAGTACATCGTGGCCCCGTTGTTGGGGCCGCCGCGTATGCCGACGCCCTGCCTGGCTCTGGCAATCCAGATCTGATCGTATTTCTGGAAGTTGCTGTTGCCGGAGTCAACCTGACTCAGGTCCAGCAGCCCCTGGGTTGCCTTGACCCCCGGGCAATCCCACGTCCACAGAGTGTTGCTGACAGTGTCCACGTCGACCGGCACCTTCGTGTTGTCGACTTGCTGCGGCACCGTGCCGTCGATGAAGACTTCCTTGACCGTCTGCGTCGTGTACGGGCCCGGGAGCATTCCGCTGTTGGCGTCCACCGTGGCCCACGTGACGCCGCTCGGCTGCTTGAAGTCGACGACGGGGGTCTTCGCCGTGGCGTCCTGCATGAACGCGTGCCAGATCGGCGCCGCCATCTCGAGCGACATCACGCTATGGCCGGGCGCGTGGTCGCTGTTGCCGGCCCAGACTCCCGCCACGATGGCCGGAGCATTTGGGTCTGAGGGCGGGGCCACATACCCGACGGCGAAGAGATCCTCGGTCTGGTCGCTCGTGCCGGTCTTCAACGTCGCCGGCCGCCGCGCCTTGCCCTCGACCAGCTGGTACTGGCTCCACCAGTTGTTCTGTGCCGGGTCGGTATTGCCGGCCAGGATGCTCGTCATCACGTAGCTCGCCTGAGGCGTGGACGGATGCGTGATCTTTGGGGTGAGGGCAGCTGCCGGCACGACTTCTTTCCCGCTGGCGTCCGCGATTGACATGATCATCCGCCGCTGGACGAGTGTTCCGGAGTCGGCGATCGCGCCGTAGGCGGATACGAGATCGGCCGGGTGGACCTCCAGGGTGCCGATGCCTACCGAGACGCCCGGGTTCGCGTTGGCCGGGAATTGCAGCCCGAAGTCCTGGGCCCGCTGCATGACGCGCGCAACCGTGGTAATTGAAGCGGCCTTCACCGCCGGGATGTTCAGCGAGTACTGGAGAGCCTCGCGCAGCCGGACGGGGCCGCGCTCGAAGCCGTCGGCGTCGTGCGGCGTATAGCCCCCGCCGAAGTCCGTGGCCACATCCATGAAGAGCGAGGCCGCAGTCAGGCCCTTGCCCTGGATGCCGATCAGATAGTTGATCGGCTTGAAGGCGGAGCCGGGCTGGCGGCCCACTCCGGAAGACAGGGCGTCGTACTCCGGGTCGAAGTAGTTCTGGCCGGCTTTGGCCGGATCCTTGACTGGTTTCTCGTAGAATCCGGCGCTGCCGGCATAGGCGAGCACCTGTCCGGTCCGGTAGTCGACCGCGATGAGCACGCCGTTGTGGATGTT
The DNA here is from genome assembly GCA_003141455.1 of Chloroflexota bacterium. GTDB lineage: Bacteria > Chloroflexota > Limnocylindria > Limnocylindrales > CSP1-4 > Fen-1039. The sequence goes on from PLMA01000067.1 coordinate 92,547, forward strand.
CCCGGTACGGAGACCAACGCTGCTGGTGGAGCTTGGACCGATGATCCGGGTGTAGTTGTACGGATCGCTCTTGGCGGTGATACCGATCCCGGGTTGGGCGAGGTAGGCGACGTCCTCGGCGAGCGTGCCCTGATTGGGCCCGAAGACGTACGCCTTGAGCCACTTCTCGGCCGAGCGCTGCATGTTCACGTCCAGCGTCGTTATCACCCTGAGACCACCCGTGTCCACCTTCTGGCATTCGGCGGGATCGATACCCGGGTTGCAGAGCAAGTCCGCCAGCTGCTGGCGCACCAGCAGGTCGAACTGCGGCGCGATGTTCGGTGGGCGATACGTCGGGTGGAGGATCACCGGCTCCGACTCCGCCAGCAGGAGGGTTGCGTCGTCGTACTTGCCCTTCAGCAGGCCATCGCGGTTGTTCTGGCGCATGTCCTCGAGAATCACGTTGCGCCGGCCCACGATCACCGCCTCGGGGGGCACCACCCACGTCCCGTCATCCCTCTGCTCGGCGTTCGCCACGAGGTCGTACGCCGAGGGCGCCTGCAACAGGGCGGCGATGATGACGGCCTGCGCGACGGTCAGCTGGTTGAGGTCCGTGACGCCGAAGTAGCCCTGCGCGGCGGCCGCGATGCCATAGCTCTGGTTGCCGAAGTAGTTGAGGTTCAGGTAAGCGGTGATGATCGACTGTTTGCCCTGGTCGCCCGGGTACTCCTGCGTCAGCCGAATCGACTGGATGATCTCCTTGATCTTGCGGTCGATGGTGCTGGTCGTCGGCGGCAGCAGCTGCATTCGAACGAGCTGCTGCGTAATCGTCGACGCGCCTCGAGCGTGGCCTGACAAGGCATCACGGAGCGCGGAGAGAACGGCTGCCGGATCGAATCCCGTGTTGGACCAGAAGGTCTTGTCTTCAGCGCTGGTCGTGGCATCGAGGACGGCCGGTGGGATCTCCGCAAACCCGAGGACGCGCCGGTTCTCCGAGCCGAAGGCCGCAAGCTGGACAGTGCCGGTCCGGTCGAGCAGGACGGTCTGCTGGTTGTACGGGATGGCCAGGAGCTTCTGTTTCGGGTCCTCGAGGTCCGCGCTGTAAGAGTGGTACATCTGCACCGCGCCCACGAAAGCCACCGAGCTGAGAACGAAGAAGGTCGCGAGCAGGAATAGCGGAAGCACGAGGGCTACCCGGCTGCCGGAGCCACCGCCTGGGCGATGAGTGCCGGCGCCGTTGCGACGACGGCGTTCACGTTGGGCGATGCTGGTCTTCATGGCGGCTCGCAAGATAGCATAGGTACAGAGGCGGCCATTCCACCCCCACCGCCGGGCTTCGGACGAGCAGGTCCATCGTGAAGTGACGAAGTGGAGCACACTCGGGCCATGACTCTGGCTGGCGAAACCGAAGGAATGGGAACCTCGACGATCCCCGGTGGGTTGGCCGGACTGCTCGATGAGCTGCGCTGGCGGGGCATGCTCCACCAGTTCAGCAGCGGCCTTGCCGAACGCCTGGCGACCGGCACGCCCATCCGGGGTTACGTCGGTTTCGACCCGACTGGCACGTCATTGCACATCGGCAGCCTGGTCCCGATCTTCGGGCTGATCCACTTGCAGCGGGCCGGCGGCACGCCCATCGCGGTCGTGGGCGGAGGAACCGCGATGATCGGGGATCCGTCCGGGCGGTCGGCCGAGCGACTGCTGCTGAGCCGGGCCACGGTGGAAGAGAACATCGTCGGCATTCAGGCCCAGCTGGGCAGGTTCCTGGACTTCGACGGCCCCAACGGCGCCGAGCTGGTGGACAACTACGAGTGGCTGAGCTCGTATTCGCTGCTCCGCTTCCTGCGCGACATCGGCAAGCACCTCACCATCCCGTACATGCTGGCCAAGGATTCGGTCCAGATTCGACTCAACGAGGGGCTGAGCTTCACGGAGTTCAGCTACATGCTGCTGCAGGCGGCCGACTTCCTGCACCTGTATCGCGCAGCCGGAGTCGAGCTACAGATGGGCGGGGCGGATCAGTGGGGCAACATCACCGCCGGCCTCGAGCTGATCCGGAAGGAGTTCGGCGCCGGTGAGGCGCAGGACCTCGCGTTCGCGATCAGCTATCCGCTCCTGACGAACCCGAGCGGCTCGAAGTTCGGCAAGACGGCCGCCGGTACGAGCGTCTGGCTCGACCCTGCGAAGACGAGCCCGTTCCAGTTCTACCAGTACTGGCTCGACGCCGATGACCGCGACGTCGGCAAGTACCTGCGAACATTCACCCTCCTCGATCGTGCCCGTATCGAAGCGCTCGAAGCCGAGCAGGCGGCGCACCCGGAGACGCGGGTCGCCCAGAGAGCCGTGGCCTACGACTTGACCGCGCGCGTTCACGGCAAGGACGAGGCGGCGCGGGCCGTTCGGGTCAGCGAGGCGGCCTTCTCGCGCGAGCCGATCCGCGACCCCGAGGTCCTCGCAACCTTGTTCGCCGCCGTGGACCATTTCGAGTTCACGGACCAGGACGTGGCCGGCGGCGCCATGGGGATCGCCGTGATCAGCGGTCAGTACAGCTCCAACGGCGAGGCGCGGCGGGCCATCGCCCAGGGCGGCCTATCGATCAACGACGAGCGGGTCAAGGCGCCGGAAGACGCCGTCCCAGCGCCGATCGCCGACCGCTATCTGGTCTTGCGGTCCGGCAAGAAGAGCCTGCGAATCGGGCGCCTCAAGAGCTAGGAGCCAGGGCCTCCGCCGCGTCCCGCGCGGGTCCCGAGACGGGTGCGGGGCCGGCACGGTTGCCGGCGTCGCCCGCGAGGTCGCTCGCGCGACTGGCTGGCGAGGGGCAGACAGGGACCTGGGCTGGCCGGTTCTACGGCCTGTGGCGTTCGCGGAGCCTGGCGATCACCGCTGCCGGCGGCAGGTCGCGCTCGCGCAGCACGACCAGGGTGTGATACAGCAGATCCGCCACTTCGCCCGCCAGCGCCTCGCGGGTGGCCTGGCGCCGTTCGGGGGCCGCGGCGGCATCGTCCTTGGCGGCCATGAGCACTTCGGTGGCTTCCTCGGCGACCTTGCGGGCCGGGCCGTCCACGCCGGCCGCCAGCAGACGGGCGGTGTACGACGCAGCCGGATCGGCCCCGGCGCGCTGATCGATCGTTGTCCAGAGCGTTTCCAGCCACTCGAACCCTTGGCGGGAGCCGAGGTCTCCGGGCGCAGGGCCGGCGGACGCGTCGGTCTCGAGGGCTGTGCCGCTCGCAGACGCGGCGCGCTCGCTCGCGGTCGCATCCGAAGTCGCGGCCGACTCGGATCCCACCGGATCGAAGCAACTGCGCGTATTGCGGTGGCAGGCCGGACCGGCCGGGTCGACCTGCAGGAGCAGGGCATCGCCGTCGCAATCGATCGCGAGGTCCACGAGGCGCAAAACGTTGCCGCTCGTCTCGCCCTTCCGCCAGAGAGAGTCCCGGGAGCGCGAGTGGAAATGGACCTGGCCCGTGGCCAGCGTCGCGGCGAGTGCCTCCGCATCGACGTAGGCAACCATGAGGACGCGGCCATCCGCGGCATCCTGGACCACGGCCGGGACAAGGCCGCTCGGTCCCCACGTCACCTCTTCCGGCAGCAGCTGCTTCGCGCTCATGCGACCGCCTCTCCGACGGGTCGCACCGGCAGACCCGCCGCGGCCATCGCGGCCTTGACCGAGGCGATCGAATGCATGCGGCGATGGAAGATGGATGCCGCGAGGACGGCGTCCGCCTTTCCGTCGCGTACGGCGGTCACGAAGTCCTCGGGGCTGGAAGCTCCACCGGACGCGATCACCGGCACGCGTACCCGCGACGCAATGGACGCCAGCAGTTCCGTGTCGAAGCCGCTGCGGGTGCCGTCCCTGTCTATCGACGTGACCAGCAGCTCGCCCGCGCCCAGCTCCACGACTCGCAGCGCCCACGAGACCGCGTCAAGGTCCGTGGCGCGGCGCCCCCCGTGCGTGACCACTTCCCATGTCTGTCCGGCTCCGTCGGTCCGGGGCAGGCGGCGGGCATCGATGGCGCAGACGACGGCCTGACTGCCGAAACGTTCGGCGCAGGCGGTGAGCAACTCCGGCGCGGCCACGGCCGCGGTGTTGAACGAGACCTTGTCCGCGCCGGCTCGGAGAACGTCGTGCATCTCCTGGACGCTGCGCACGCCCCCGCCGACCGTAAGTGGCACGAACGCGCGGCTGGCAGTGCGACGCACGACGTCCAGCATCGTCGCACGCCCTTCATGAGCCGCGGTTATGTCCAGGAAGACGATCTCGTCCGCGCCCTCGCGGGCGTACCGCTCGGCCAGCTCGGCCGGGTCGCCTTCGTCGGTCAGATTCACGAACTTGGTTCCCTTGACGACGCGTCCCTTGTCCACGTCCAGGCACGGGATCACTCTTCGGGCCAGCATCACGCCACCTCCGAGCCCAGGGCGGCCCCGGCTCGAGCGTTCGTCTCCGCGTTTGCCGCGACCAGGCGCAGGAAGTTGGAGAGCAGGCGCAGGCCTGCGTCGGACGACTTCTCGGGGTGGAACTGCAACCCGTAGAGCGAGCCCCTGGCGACCGCGCTTACGAACGGACGCCCGTGGTCGGTGCGGGCCACGACGACACCCTCGTCCGCCGGCACCGGCGCGAACGAGTGGACGAAGTAGAAATACGAGCCATCGGGGATGCCATCGAACAGCGGGTGAGGCCGCACGGCCCGCACGACGTTCCAACCGATGTGGGGCAACGTCGGCGCGTCGCGCAACGCCACGGTCCGGCCCGCCAGGAAGCCCAGCGTTTCGGCGTCGCCTTCATCGCTGGCGTCGAACAAGAGCTCGAACCCAAGGCATATGCCGAGGCATGGCTTACCGGCACGGACCCAATTGCGCAATGGCTCAACCAGGCCGCGTTCGCGCAGGTGGGTCATGGCCGACGCTGCGGCCCCGACTCCCGGCACGACCAGAGCGTCGGCACCCGCCAGCGCCGAGGGTTCGGCGGCAACGACCACGTCCGCGCCGACGGCCGCCAGACCGTGTGTGATGCTGACCAGGTTCGCCGCGCCGTAATCGAGGATGGCGATCCTGGGTTTCGATCCAGTCATCAGCCCAGCGTTCCCTTGGTGGAGGCGGGCCCGCTCCTTCGCGGGTCCACGGCACAGGCATCGCCGAGCGCCCGCCCGAGTGCCTTGAAGGCGGCCTCGGCCAGGTGGTGGTCGTTGCGGCCACGGCCGCGGATATTGAGCGTCACGCCCCCGGCACGAGCGAACGACTCGAGGACGTGCTCGATCAGTTGCAGCGGCAGCTTACCGGCACGCTTGCCTCTGAACGGTAGATCGACTACCGCGTAGGGCCGGCCGCCCACGTCCACGACGGCGGTGGCCACCGATTCGTCCATGGGTACCGCGGCATCGCCGAAGCGGGAGATGCCGGAGCGATCGCCCAGAGCCTCCGCCAGGGCCGCGCCCAAGACCAGCGCCGCGTCCTCGACCGTGTGGTGCTCGTCGATCTCCAGATCTCCGGCCGCCTCGATCTCGAGATCGAAGAGGGCGTGGTACGCCAGCGAGCTCATCAGGTGATCGAAGAAACCGACTCCGGTTGCGATCTTGGTCTCGCCGGTGCCGTCCAGGCGCAGGGTCACCGTGATCTCCGTCTCGCGAGTCTTTCGGGTTACGGTGGCGGAGCGCTTGCCGGACGCGACGACGGTACCGATCTGGCTGCTCATGCTGGGAATCCTCTGGCTGCATCGATGAGACGGTCGTTCTCCTCGGCCGACCGCACGGTCAGCCGAAGGCAGTCCGCCAACGGATGATCGAGACCGAACGTGCGTGGCACGAGGCCCTTTCGGAGAAGAGCGTCGCCGGCCGAGGCCGCCGAGCCGGGCGACGTGAAGCGGACGAGGATGAAGTTGGCCTGCGAGGGATACGGGCGCCAGCCGATGGCCGACAGCTCGTCTGCCAGGCGTTTGCGTTGCGCCGTTATCCGCGCCACGTTGTCCGCCGCCAGTTCCGGGCGGGTCAGCGACGCCGTGGCAAGCGCCGCGGAAACGGTACCCACCGAGGCCGGAGCTCGGAACGAGAGGATCGGCGCCAGCGTCTCCGGCCGCGCGATGGCGAAGCCGACGCGAATCCCTGCCAGCGCATGGGCCTTACTCAACGTCCGGATGACCACCAGGCGCGAGTAGTCGCATCGAAGCGGCAGCACGGTGCGACCGACGAACTCCGAATAGGCCTCGTCCACGGCCACGATCGGGGCTTCCCGCCGGTCGCGCACCGCCCCGGACTCGAGGGCCGCCAGCAGCTCGCCGATCCGCTCGGGAGGCTCGAAGGCGCCGCTCGGATTGTTCGGCTCGCACAGCCATACCAGCTGCGCGCCACGGGCGGCCTCGGCCAGCGCTCGAATGTCGAGCCTGAAGCCTGACTCGGGGCCGAGCCGCGGTACGGCTGCCACGCGCGCCCCGCGCTGCTCCGAGACGATCCGGTACATCGCGTAGGTCGGCGTCGCCACGACGGCCACGGAGCCTTCGCGCAGGTAGGCGCGAGCGGTGAGGTCCAACGCTTCGTCGGCGCCGGCTGTTGGTAGAACCTCCTCCGGAGTCACGTCGTACGAGGCGGCGGCCGCGGCCACGAGCGAGGCGTAGTCACTCGGCGGGTATTCGCAAAGCGGCGGATCGAACGACCCGGCCAGCACGTCGCGAAGATCCGGCGCCAGGGGCGAAGTATTCACGTCGAAGCGCACGATCGACTCGCGCGCCAGTCCGTAGTGAGCTGCGAGGAAGTCGGTCGTGGGCTCCCAGACGTAAGTGGGCAGCTTCTGGGTGGCCGCGGCGCTCATCGGCCGGCCTCCTCGAACCGCACTTGCACCGCGCGCTTGTGGGCGATCAGGCCCTCTGCCTCGGCGACCGACTCGACGGCGTCGCGGATGGCCGCCAGCCCGTCGCGGTTGATGCGCTGGACCTGCACGAACTTGCCGTAGCTCTCGGTCGACAGCGCACCGCAAGAGCGGGCCAGGCCGCCCGTAGGCAGGACGTGGTTCGCGCCCGAGGCGTAGTCGCCGGCCGACTCCGGCGCATACGGGCCGACGAAGAGCGAGCCCGCGTTCCGCAGCCGCGCGACGGCCTCCTCGACATCGTCCACGACGACGGAGAGATGCTCCGGGGCGTAGCCGTTGACGAAATCCAGGGCTTCGGCGCGGGAGGGCGCCAGCACGACCAGGGCACAGCTCGCCAGGGAACGTTCGAGGATCTCGCGCCGGGCCGCGGTCTGCAGCTGGCGGGCAAGCTCCCGCTCCACGGCCGCCGCAACAGCCGGTTCCCAGGTGACGAGCAGGGCAGGGGAGTCGGGACCGTGCTCCGCCTGTGAGAGGAGGTCCGCGGCGACGTGAACCGGGTCGGCCGTGGCATCGGCCACGACCATGACCTCGGATGGACCGGCCGGCAGGTCGATACCGCACTCGCCGAAGACCTCGAGCTTTGCCGCCGTCACCCACGCGTTGCCGGGTCCCACGATCCGGTCGACCGGCTCCACACCCGCCTCCGGCAGGCCGTAGGCCAGCGCCCCGACGGCCTGGGCCCCGCCGGCGACGACGAACACCTCGACGCCGACCAGCCCCGCCGCGCCGAGCATCGTCGCGTTCAGGCGGCCCTCCGAGTCGGCCGGGGAGGCGACCACGATCTGGCCCACGCCGGCGACCTGCGCCGGAACCACGCCCATCAGGAGCGAGCTGGGGTAGGCGGCCGAACCGCCCGGCGCATAGACGCCGACCCGAGAGAGGGGCACCCAGCGGCGCTCGATCTCCACCCCGGGGACGATCGTCGTGAAGCGCGTCTGGGGCAGCTCTGTCTCGGCGAAGCGGCGGATGTTGGCGATCATCTGCTCAAGGCCGGCCCGGATGCGCGGCGGCAGGCTGTCGCGGGCGGCCTCCATCTCGGCCCGGCCGACCAGCAGGGACCCGTCGGCCCGGCCGCCGCCGAAGCGGGCGTTGGCGTTACGGACCGCCGCGTCGCCACCGCTCTTGACGGCCGCGAGGATTGCCCTTGCGCCCTCGCGAACCTTGGGATCGGGTACGGCGCCACGGCGAAGCAAGGCCTTGATCTCGGCCGCGACAGCCGGTTCGGTGGCAGCGCGGGACAGCTCCAGGCGGCGCAGTTCAACAGACGTGGCGCTCATGGGACCAGCTTCTCGATGGGCAGGATCAGAATGCCGGAGGCTCCGGCCGCCTTGAGTCTCGGGAGCAGCGACCACACCGCGTCCGCATCGACGACGGCGTGGATCGCGATCATCCCTTCGTGGGCCAGCGGGATCACCGACGGCGACTCCAGCCCGGGCAGAAGATCCTCGAGCTCCGCGGCTTTGCCGACCGGGGCATTCATCATCAGATACTTGCGATCGCGCGCCGCGAGCGTGGCGCTGAGCATCGTCTGTATCGAGTCGAGCACGTCGGCGCGCTCGCCCAGGGCGGTCGAATTCGCCAGCAGCACCGCCTCGGACGAGAAGATCTCCTCGATCGGTCGCAGGCCGTTGACCACCATCGTCGAGCCGGTTGAGACGAGATCGACGATCGCCTCGGCCAGGCCGAGTCGCGGCGCCACCTCGGCCGCGCCGGATACGGGGATCACGTCCACGGGAATCGAGCGGCTCTCGAAGAAGCGGCGGGTCAGGCTCATGTGGGACGTGGCTACGCGCAAGCCCGCCAGATCATCAACGGCGCGGAAGGCGGAGTCGTTCGGTACGGCGACTGTGAGTCGGCACCGTCCGAAGCCCAGCTTGCGAAGCTGGGGGACGTCGGACCCCGATTCGGCCACCAGATCCAGCCCGGTCACGCCCAGCTCCGCGACCCCGTCGGTCACGAATTCCACGACGTCGTTGGTCCGAACGAAAAGAATGTCGAGGTCGTAGTTCTGGACGCGCGCCATCAGCGCTCGCTCGCCGGCTTCGAAGACCAGGCCGGCGTCGCGCAGCAGCTTGACCGTCGGTTCGACGAGGCGTCCTTTGTTCGGAATGGCCAGGCGCAGCCGGCGAGTCATCGAGTCGCTTCTCCAGTCGGGGTGGGGGATTGGCCGGCTGCCGCTCGCAACCGTTCCAGGGCCTTGAGATACCCGCCCTCGCCGTGATGCAGCCACTGGGCGATACGGGTGATCGTGGCCGTGCTTGCGCCGGTTCGATTCGAGATCTCGGCGTAGTGCATACCCTGGTCGAGCAGCCGGACCACGGCCCAACGCTGGGCTATGTCGTGCAGCTCACCTAGAGTGCAGAGGTCGCGGAAGAAGGCCGAGGCCTCGTCGGCCGTCTCCAGGCGCACAATCGCCTCGAACAGCTCGCTTGTGGCTTCATCGCGCCAGGCGTCCATAGCGCTCATGGGATTCCTCGTCGATCCGTCTCGCCGGAAGTGGATGCCGCCATGGCTCCATCCGGACTGAGCTGATGTAGTAGCATAGTAGCATGTTACAACGCAAGCAAGTCGGGTTGCCGGCCGTCTTCCAGCTCCTGCCCGCCATCGACCTGCGCAGCGGCCTGGTGGTTCGGCTGTCGGAGGGCGACTTTACGCGCGAGACCGTCTACGGAACCGATCCCGAGGAGGTGGCGCGGGGGTTCGCGGCGGCCGGCGCCCGTTGGATCCATATCGTGGACCTGGATGGGGCCAGGGAAGGCGAGCGCCGCCAGACGGAGGTCGTGACCCGGATCGTGGCCGCGGCCGGACCCGGTGTGTCATGCGAAGTAGCGGGCGGCATTCGCGATCAGGCGGCCGTGGATGCCGCTCTCTCCGCCGGGGCGGCGCGAGCGGTCATCGGCACCGCGGCCCTGCGAGACCCCGGATTCGTGGAGCGATTGGTGACGCGCTTGGGCCCGGAGCGCATCGCGATTGCCCTGGACGTGCGCGATGGGATGGCCGTCGGCCAGGGTTGGGCTCCGGGCAAGCCGGGAATGCCCGCGCATGAGGCGCTGACAGTGCTCGCCGATCGGGGCGCGCGCACCTTCATCGTCACGGCCATCGAGCGCGACGGCCTCCTCGGCGGTCCCAACCTGGAGTTGCTCGGCCGGATGGTCGCACTCGGGCGCGGCGAGGTAGTCGCCTCGGCCGGCCTTGCGTCGCTCGAGGACGTCGCCGCCGTCCGCGCCCTGGGTTGTGCCGGGGCGATCGTGGGCCGTGCCCTGTACGAGGGTCGCGTGGATCTGGCCGCCGCGGTGCGGCTGGTCTACGGGGAAGACCCGGCACCGCAGCCGGGGCCACGCGTCAGCAGGTAGGCGCTTGCGTCTTCCCGTAGTAGCGGCTGTCCTGACCGAAGAGCTTGATCGAGAGCGGTGCCACCTTGTCCAGCATCAGGCAGCTGGTGGACGCGGTCGCGGTCGAACTCGAGACGCTGTAGGGAGGACCCAGCACGTACCGATCGATGTTCTCGGGCGGGATCTTCTGACCGGCAGCCACCATGTCGGCGACCTTCGATGCGGGGAAGTCGGTACGAATGAGCGATCCGGCCTGCTGTGTCCAGCTCGGAAGATTCACCACCACGCTCGGCGTCGCCATCTTGTGTTCGAGGGCAACCAGGAGTTGCTGCTGCCGCCCGGCGCGGGCGTAGTCGCTGTTGCCGCTGCCGTGGCGAGATCTCGCATACGCGAGGGCGTGGCGTCCGTCCAGATGCTGCTGACCCGCCGCGAGCTTGAAGCCGTAGGGCGAACCATCCAGCCAGTCGTAGGTTGGATCGTTGATGGCCGCGGGATTGGCGATGTCGATCCCGCCCACCATGTCGATCATCGTCATGAAGTTAGCCAGGTTCACGACCCCGTAGTAGTTGATTGGAACGCCCACCAGATAGCTGATCTCCTTCACGAGCGTCGGGAAGGGCTGATCCGGAGAGCTGATCCAGCCGTTCCTCACGTACGTGGGTACGGCGTTGATCTTGATCTTGGACGTGCCGCCCCAGTAGAACGGGAAGCCAGCCGTGTCCCTTGGGACGCTGACCATGGCCACCCTGTTGGTGGCCGAGTCGAAGCTGACGACCATGATTGAGTCGTACAGCTGCTCGGAGCGCCCCGAGAACTGATCGAGGCCGGTCAGAAGAATCGTGGTCCGTGTCCCGGTCACCGGTACGACCGCGGTTTCGTCGTTCGAGCTGCCACCACCGAAGGTATGAGTGCCGATGTCGTGGGCGGACCAGAGGTAGACGGCCCCCGCGGCATGGCTGGCCACCACGAGAAGGAGCAGCACCACCAGGACGAAGCGCTCGCCGGTCCGCGTCACCAGACGACGGTCACCCACGACGAACGCATGCAGGATGGAGAACAGGCGCCACAGCCCAAACGCCACGACCGCGACGAACGCGGCCCAGGCGAAGTCCGGGTCCAGGAACCGGGCGGCCAGGACCGCCATTCCCTCTCGCGCTTCGTAGAAGATGACGGCTACGGCGACGACGGCGGGAATGGCGAAGACCACCGCAAGGAGGCGGCGACCGGCATACAGCTGGCCAAGCCCGGGCCACAGGAACGAGAGCAGCGCGCTGAAAGCCGGGGATCGCGACGTGCGTACGGGCACGGAATTGGGGTCAGACACTACAAACCACTCTAGCATCGACTGGGGGGAAACACCCTTCACGACGGGGAGGGCCGCGGCGGCGTGACGGAAGGCAGGAGGTTCGGCGCGTTACAGGGCCGCCCATCGAGCCCTGGGAGACCGGTATTCAGTCGTGCGTGGCCGTCTCGCCCGAGTCCGTGAACGAACTGCCGGCGACGGGAATGAACTGCCAGGCGTAGCTGCGATCAGTGAGCGTGAGCTTCAGGGCGCCGTACGTTCCGGCGCGGCGAACCTCGGAGTTGGCTCTGACCGTTAGGAAGGGCGCCGGTATCGCCCCGCCCGTGCCCACCACGAACTCCCGGATGCCCCTGCTATCGGCAGCGCCGGTAGGGGACTGCGGCGCGAAGCGCTCGTACTCATGGTCGTGACCGTTGAGCACGATTTCGGCGTGGGCGTCGTAGAGATCCTGCCACCAGGTCTGATAGTCGGTCGAGCCACCATGAAGGCCCGAGCTGAACCGCGGGATGTGCCACATCGCTATAACGTGCTTGCCCGAATTGGCAGCCAGATCGGCGCGGAGCCAGGTCTCTTGAATTGAGCCGGCACCACAGCCGCCAACCTCCGCGCAGATAGCGTTGAGCACGATCACGTGCCAGTTGGCGGCGAGGTCGTAGCTGTAGTAGCCCTTGCCCGCTGGCCCGGCCGCGGAGCCGAAGTAGGCGTAGTACGGGGCGCCGTCGGAGGTCAGGTGGTCGTGGTTGCCGGCGGTCGGGCGCGTTCGGGACTTGAACGCGCCCCACGTGCTGCCGTAGCAGGTCGCGTACTGCGCGGCCGTTCCCGAATCGTTCGAGTTGTCCCCCAGGGTGAAGACTCCGGCCGATGGCAGGGCCTCCACGAGGGTCGCCGTATGCAGTGCATTGCCGCTGGCAAACACCTGGCAGATGTCGCCGGCGCCTACGAGGACGGCGCTCCCCGACGGTGCCGGGACGGCGGTCGGAGACGCGGTTGCCGCGGCCATCGCCGAAGAGGCCGTGGGGTTGGGGCTCTCCGGGAGGCCGGCCGTGGCGGTAGCGGCATCGGGAACGATCGCAACGGGCGTGGACGAGGAAGAGGGCGTAGACGACGCCGCAGGCGACCCACAGGCCGCGAGCGAAGTTGCCACGAGCAGGATCGAGGCGGCGGCGGCGGTCAGGAGACCGATTGGGTGGCGGTTCGGCTTCACGGCTGAATTATGTCGGCCCCACGCCGGCTTGGCGCACGCCCGGGCGATCCGGGAAGCGGCTGCCATCGCACGGCGGACCGCCCTTCAGGAAGGCCGGAGTCCCACGCCCGGCTCAGTGCTCCTCGGCCTCCTGGGCCTTCCGATGCTCCCCGATCACCTTCTCTGCGATGTGCGACGGCACGTCCTGGTAGTGGTCCAGGGTTGCCGTGAAGGTGCCGCGACCAGCGGTGAGCGAGCGAAGTTCCGTGGCGTAGGTGAAGAGCTCGGCCTGCGGGACCTGAGCAGTGATGACCTGGTACCCGTCCTTGGTATCCATGCCCAGAACGTGCCCGCGGCGCCCGTTGAGGTCCCGGTTCACGTCGCCCATGTAGGCCTCCGGAATCCGGATCTCCACGGTCATGATCGGTTCCATGAGCGCCGGCTTGCACTCCAGGACGCCGCTCTTCAGTGCCAGCCGGGCCGCCAGCTTGAACGAGAGCTCATTCGAGTCGACCGCGTGGAAGCTGCCGTCGTAGAGAGTCGCCTTGAAGTCGCTGAGCGGATAGCCGGCGAGCACGCCCTCGGCTGCCGTCTCCCGAACCCCCTTCTCGACGCCCGGGAAGAAGTTCTTGGGCACGGTGCCACCGACGACGTGCTCGGCGAAGACGACGCCGCCGCCCGGATTCGGCTCGATCTCGATCCAGACGTCGCCGAACATTCCGTGGCCGCCGGTCTGCTTCTTGTATCGGCCGTGGGACTGCGTCTTGCCGCGGATCGTCTCTTTGTAGGGCACCTTTGGGAGCGCGGTCACGATCGCGGCACCGAACTTGCGCTTGAGGCGCTCGCCCAGGACGGCGATGTGGGCATCGCCCATCGCCACGAGCACCTGCTCGCCGGTCTCGCTGCGGATCACGCGAGCGGACGGCTCCTCCTCCAGCATTCGCTGGAGCGCCGAGCCCATCTTGTCCAGGTCCGCCTTGGTCTGCGGCTCGATCGCCACCTGCAGCGTGGGCACGGGGAAATCGAGCGGAGGGAGTGCGTAGGGGTTCTCGCGCGAAGACGTCAACGTGTCGCCGGTGCCCGTGACGGTCAGCTTCGCCACCGCTCCGATCTCGCCGGCGTGCAGTTGTCCGACCGTCTCCTGGTCCTTGCCGTGAAGCAGGAGGAGCTGGCCCAGACGTTCGTCCTCAGCGCGAGTGGAGTTCCAGGCATGAGCTTGGCCCTGGAGCGTCCCGGACAGCACGCGAATGTAGGTCAGGCGGCCGACGAACGGGTCGGCGGTGGTCTTGAAGACTCGCGCCACCAGCGGACCCGCCGCGTCGGGCACGATTCGCGTCTCTTTGCCGCTCTTGGGATCTGTGAGCACCATCTCGCCAAGATCCGCCGGCGACGGCAGATAGCGCACGATCGCGTCGGTCAATGCCCGGACGCCGATGTCCTTCGACGCGCTTCCGACCAGCACCGGCGCCACCATGCCGGCCCGAACGGCCTTCTTGACGCAAGCCGCGAGCTCGGGATCCGTGATCTCCTCGCCCTCGAGGTACTTGGCCATCACGTCGTCGTCGGCTTCCGAAGCGGCCTCGATCAGCTGGTCGCGGCGGGTCGCGATCTCGTCCACCAGGCCGGCCGGAACCGGGACTTCGACTTCCTTGCCGCCTTGGACCTGGTAGGCCTTGCGGTGGATGACGTCGACGAAGCCGGTGAACGACTCGCCCGAGCCGATCGCCACGTGCAGCGGCGCGATCTTCTGTCCGAAGGAGGCCCTGAGCTTGTCGATCGTGCTGCTCGGATTCGCGTTCTCGCGATCGCACTTGTTGATGAAGAAGAGTGCCGGCCGGCCGGTCTTGCGAGCCAGCGACACGGTCGATTCCAGACCCGCCTCGACGTTGCCGGAGGCGTCCATCAGCAGGACCGCTGCGTCCGCGGCCGCGAAACCCTCCACGACCTCGGCCGCGAAGTCCGCGTATCCGGGGGTGTCGACCAGCTGGATCCGCGTGCCCTCGTGATCCAGCGAGGTGACGGCCAGGCTCAGCGACTGCCGTCTCTTCTGCTCTTCCGGTTCGTAGTCCAGGCTGGCCGACCCGTCGTCGACGCGGCCGAGCCGGGTGATCGCCCCGGCATCGAATAGGAGACGTTCGCACAGCGTCGTCTTGCCGGCACCGGCGTGCGCGGCTACGACGACGCTGCGGAAGTGGGGGAGGTCGACACTCTTGGTTGGCATCTGCGCAATCGATCCTCTGGTGGCGCTGGAGAGCGCCGGATAGGTGGCGTGACGAGCGGAGGCCGCGGTCAGGCCATGATAGCGGGGACCGCTTGCGGGGACGAGCGGGCCACGACGCTCGCGGACCCGCCGACAGCCTCCCGGGCTACCGGACCCGTCCGGGAAACACCTCGGGCGCTATACTCCGGCCGATGTCAGGTCACTCGAAATGGTCCCAGATCAAGCGCCAGAAGGGCGTGAACGACGTCAAGCGCGGTGCCGTCTTCACCAAAATGGGCCGTGAGATCAGCGTTGCGGCACGAGCCGGCGGAGCCGACCAGGACGGCAACTTCCGTCTTCGCCTCGCTGTCGAACGAGCCCGCGCCATCAACATGCCGCTCGAAACGATCAAGCGCGCCATCGAGAAGGCGACCGGTGGCGGCGAGGGCGAGCAGTTTGAAGAGATCATGTACGAGGGCTACGGGCCCGGCGGCGTGGCCATGATCGTCGAGACTGCCACGGACAATAAGAACCGGACCGCGGCGGAGGTCCGATCCATTCTCACCAAGGCCGGCGGACAGCTGGCCGCGCCCGGCAGCGTCGCGTGGCAGTTCGAACAGCGCGGCGTCATCATCCTGGCCCCGGGCGGCAATCAAGAAGAGCTGGAACTGGTGGCCATCGATGCCGGCGCCGACGACGTCGATGCCAGCGGCGACGAGGTCGAGGTCTACACCAAGCCCCACGAGCTGGAGGCCGTTCGCCGGTCGCTCGAGGCCGCCGGCGTGAAGATCGAATCGGCCGAACTGTCGATGAGCCCGAAGAACACGGTCGAGCTGGACGTCAGCAAGGCCCGGCAGGCGCTTCGGCTCGTCGAGATCCTCGAAGACCAGGACGACGTCCAGCGCGTTACCGCCAACTTCGAGATTCCGGAAGCGCTTCTGGCCGAGGTCGGCGCATGAGATCTGCGCGAGGCATAGCCGAGCTCCGAGTCAACCTCAGCGACGCCGAGGTTGACTCGTGATCATCCTGGGGATAGACCCGGGGACGGCAATGGTCGGCTACGGGCTCGTCGAGCGGACGGGGCCCAGACTGCGCGCCGTCGACTACGGCGTCATCACGACTTCGTCGCAGCTGCCACTGCCGGTGCGGCTCGAGGCCATCTACCTGGCCGTGACCGACCTGATAGAGCTGCACGCTCCCGCAATCGTGGGCGTCGAGCGGCTCTTCTTCACCAAGAACGTCCAGACGGCCTTCGCGGTCGGCCAGGCTCGCGGCGTGGTTCTGCTGGCTGCCGCAATGCACGATCTCGAGATCCGTGAGGCGACTCCGAACGAGGTCAAGGTTGCGACGGCGGGCCACGGCTCGGCCGCCAAGGAACAAGTGCAGCGGATGGTTCAGGCGATCCTGGGCCTGGCCGAGCTGCCCACCCCCGACGATGCCGCCGACGCACTGGCGATCGCCATCTGCGTCGCCAACCGCGAGCGCTCGGTCAGCCGCATCCCGACCGGCGCCCTGGACAGATCGGCAATCACCCCCGCCGCCACCGGAGTCACCCCCTACGAGAAGGCCGTGCGCGAGGCTCTTCGTCGCGAGCGCCTGGGGATAGGGCCCAACGGGCATTCTTCGCGCGTTCCCAAGACCAAGACGGCCTCGTAGGCAGGCACGAGGGAGCCGGCCGTGATCGCATCGCTGGATGGCCTCGTCAGCGCCGTCTTCGCAGATTCGCTCATCCTCGAGGTCGGAGGCGTCGGCTACCGCGTCTTCTGCGCGCCCGCCGCGCTGTCGACGGTCAGGACGGGGGAGCGGGCGAAGCTCTTCACGCACCATCTCGTGCGGGAAGACGCCCAGGCCCTGTACGGCTTCCTCACGCCCGAGGAGCTGGGCTTCTTCGGCCTGCTGCTGACCGTGACCGGCGTCGGTCCCAAGGTGGCCCTTGCGATCATCGGGTCGCGGGCCATCGGCGATCTACAGCTGGCGATCCTCTCGGACGACCTGGCACTCCTCACGGCCGTGCCCGGAGTCGGCAGGAAACTGGCCGCTCGCACGGTCCTGGAACTCAAGGAGAAGGTCGCGTCGGCGGGTGTGGCCGCCGGGGCAGCGGCCGGTGGCGGGGCCGCCGGCGGAGAGTCGGAGGTGGTGGCCGCATTGCTGGCCCTGGGCTACTCGGCCGGTGAGGCGCGCCAGGCGTCCCGCGAGGCGCTGACGGACCTGACCGCGGGCTCGGGCCTGGAGGAGCGGGTCAAGGCGGCGCTGAGGACCCTCGTCAGGGGGTAGCGGAGCCCGCGGGGGGCCGGGAGTCGTTGGATTCTGTCGATCAGCTCGGCTAGTGGCATAGGGCCTTGGGCGGTCTGAACGACGTTGTCGGCGCCGACGAGCCATACATCCCAGAAGACCCGGGCGGACTCGGCCCCCACCGACTCCCCCAGGAAGAACACGTAACGCTTCCCGGTCTCGACGAGCGGCGCTTCGTTGACATGGACGGCATAGCAACCGACCGTGCCGCCTTCAACGGCGACCAGCATCCGACCGACGTGGGCGTCGCCGCGTATCACTCGATCTACCTCGACCGAGAACGGCGTGTATACATCTCTGGTCCCGGCGAAGAAGGCGGCCTCTTGGGCGGTCACCATACCGATGACGACAACGGTACGAAGGGCCACATCGACCTTCTGGCCCCCATGTCCGGGAAGCCGTACCCCGAAACCTGCATTCCCGCTATCACGTAGGGCCCACGGTCGACCGACAAGTCGGCTCCGCCACATGCAGCGGACGCGGTGGGGCCCGGCGCCGGAATCGTACTAGAACGCGCGTTCCATCTGGTATGATCCGCCAATGACCGACGGCCCCGTGACTGACATCTCGCGAATACTCGCCGCGGACGCGGAGGATGAGGTCGAGGTCGCCGTCGACCGCACGCTGCGGCCGCGAACCCTGGACGAGTACATCGGCCAGCGGGAGCTCAAGGCCAACCTGTCGATCCTCCTCGGCGCCGCCCGCCAGAGAGGGGACGCGGCGGATCACGTCCTGCTCCACGGGCCGCCCGGCCTCGGCAAGACGACGCTGGCCACCATCATCGCCCGCGAGCTCGGCGCCAACATCCGGTACGCCAGCGGTCCCGCCATCGAGCGGGCAGGGGACCTCGCCGCCATTCTGACTTCGCTGGACGAGGGCGACGTCCTATTCATAGACGAGATCCACCGTCTCAACCGCGCGGTCGAGGAGATTCTCTATCCGGCCATGGAGGACTTCGCCCTGGACGTGATGATCGGGAAAGGGCCGTCGGCGCGGAGTCTGCGGCTCAGCCTGAAGCCGTTCACTCTCGTCGGCGCCACTACGCGCGCGGGCCGGATCTCGAGCCCGTTGCGGGACCGCTTCGGAGCCACATACCGCCTGGACTTCTACGACGTGGCGGACCTGACGGCCATCGTGGAGCGGTCGGCGAGACTGCTGAGCGTGGAGGTGAGCCCGGACGGGGCCGTTGCCATCGCCCGGCGGGGGAGGGGCACGCCACGCGTCGTGAACCGCCTCCTGCGCCGTGTTCGCGACTACTCCCAGATCAACGGCGACGGCCATGTCGACGCCGCGACCGCGGACAAGGCTCTTGCCGCTCTCGAGATCGACGATCAGGGGCTGGACGGCACGGACCGGAAGCTCCTCGCCGCGATCGTCCAGAAGTTCGGCGGCGGGCCGGTCGGCGTGCAGGCCCTGGCGGCCGTCCTGGCCGAGGAGCCGGAGACGGTCGAGGACGTCTACGAACCGTTCCTACTGCGCCTCGGCTTCCTCGATCGGACGCCGCAGGGGCGAATCGCCACGGAAGGCGCCCGCCAGCACCTGGTCCGGATGGGTTTCGAGGTCCCGCCGCAACGCCGGGCGGAGCAGGAGCAGCCCGCCCTCTGGGACGGCACCTCCGGCGAAGTCGAACCGCCCGCCCGTTGATGGAGTCGACTCCCGACGCGCCGAGCGCGCCTGGCGACGTGCCGAGCCCACGAGCGGACTCGCCGGCGCGGTATGAAGTGCTCGTACCTCCGCCGCCCGACGGCTCGACGAGGGCTCGCCTCGGTCGCCTGACACTGCCTCACGGCGTCGTTGAGACTCCACAGTTCATGCCCGTCGGGACCAACGCGACCGTCAAGGCGCTCGACCCGGGCGACCTGCGCGAGGTCGGGGCCACGATCATCCTGTCGAACACGTATCACCTCTACCTGAGGCCCGGCCACGAGCGAATCGCGGCCCTCGGGGGCCTCCACCGGTTCATGGCCTGGGATCGACCGATCCTGACCGACTCGGGCGGCTTCCAGGTCGTTTCGCTCGGCGAGCTTCGCAAGATCGACGACGACGGGGTCACGTTCCAGAGCCACCTCGACGGCTCGCATCACCGTTTCACACCCGAGCATTCGATCGCCGTCCAGGAGGCGCTCGGAGCCGACATCGCCGTCGCCTTCGACCAACCGGTGCCGCCGGCCTCTTCGACGCGCGAGGCCGTCGCGGAGGCGACCGCCAGGACCAATCGCTGGGCGGAGCGATCCCTCAACGCACACACCAGGCCGGATCAGGCCCTCTTCGGGATCGTCCAGGGCGGCCTCGATCCAGACCTTCGGGCCGAGTCGACCGCGTTCACCTCGAGCCTGCCGTTCGACGGCATCTGCATCGGCGGCCTGGCCGGCGACGAGACGGCCGGCCAACGCGAGGCCACTCTGGACGTGGTCGTCGGACTGCTCCAGCGGGATCCCCGTCCGCGCTACCTGATGGGCCTTGGCTCACCCGCAGACCTGCTGGAGGCCGTCCATCGCGGCATCGACCTGTTCGACTCGGTACTGCCCGCGCGAGTCGCTCGCAACGGTCAGCTGTGGGTTCCCGAGGGCCGCCTGAACATGAGGAACGCCCAGTTCGTGGACGACCCGCGCCCGGTCCAGGAGGGGTGTCGCTGTCTCCTCTGCCGGCAGTTCTCGCGGGCCTATCTGGCCCATCTCTTCCGCTCGCAGGAGCTGCTGGCCTACCGCCTGGCAACTTGTCACAACCTGACCTTCACCCTAGACTTCATGGCCGGAATCCGCTCCGCTCTGCGCTCCGGCACGTTCTCCGCGCACCTGTCCGAGCTTCGAGGACGCGTCCAACCGTCGAGCTCACGTGCATTGGCAGTGCAGTCGGAGTGAAGAGCCCGCCCGTAGTCTGTAGCACGCGGAGGCGCACCAGATGGCCAGCCGAGACCGCCCCCACCGACAAGAGAAGAAGAAGCCCAAGGACGCGGCCGCAAAGACCAAGATCCAGCCCTTGCTGGAACCGCCGACCAACGTGGAGGTCTGGAAGCCCAAGCGAAAGCCGCGAACCGAAGAGGCGGAGAGCTAGCCCGCGGACGGACGCCATCCGGCGACCGCTCCGCCAATCCCGGAGAGGCGAGGAGCGACGAGCAAGATGGCGATGATCGAGAGAGGAGCCGACGTTCGCACCAACGGCGAGCGATCCGCCGAGCGCACCAAGGCCGTTGAAGCCGCGATCCTATCGATCGAGAAGCAATTCGGTCGCGGCTCGATCATGCGCCTGGGCTCGTCCGAGCGTCAGGCCGTCGACTTCATCCCCACCGGCTCGATCGCGCTGGATCTCGCCCTCGGCGTAGGTGGGATCCCGCGCGGCCGGATGTCGGAGATCTTCGGGCCCGAGTCTTCCGGCAAGACCACGCTCTGCCAGCACATCCTGGCGGAGGCCCAGCGCAGGGGTGGCGTGGTTGCGTTCATCGACGTCGAGCACGCCCTAGACCCGGGCTACGCACGCGCCTGCGGCGTCAACGTCGACGATCTCCTCGTCAGCCAGCCGGACACCGGCGAGGATGCGCTCCAGATCACCGAGACCCTTATCCGGTCCGGAGGCGTGGATTGCGTGGTCCTGGACTCGGTCGCCGCTCTGGTGCCCAAGGCCGAGATCGAAGGCGAGATAGGCGACTCGTTCGTGGGCATCCAGGCCCGCCTCATGAGCCAGGCCCTGCGGAAGCTCGCCGGCGCAGTCAGTCGATCGAACACC
This sequence comes from Chloroflexota bacterium, assembly GCA_003141455.1. Classification (GTDB taxonomy): domain Bacteria; phylum Chloroflexota; class Limnocylindria; order Limnocylindrales; family CSP1-4; genus Fen-1039. The sequence goes on from PLMA01000067.1 coordinate 113,414, forward strand.
GCGCTCGTCTTCACCAACCAGCTGCGGGAGAAGATCGGAGTCATGTTCGGCAACCCCGAGGTCACGCCCGGCGGCCGCGCACTCAAGTTCTACGCCACCGTCCGGCTTGACATCCGGCGGATCGAAACGATCAAGGTGGGCACGGAGTCGGTCGGCAACCGGGTCCGGGTCAAGGTCGTGAAGAACAAGGTCGCGCCGCCGTTCCGCGTCGCCGAGTTCGACATCATGTTCGGCGAGGGCATATCGCGAGAAGGCGGCCTGCTGGACGTCGGTGTGGCCATGGGGATCGTCGGCAAGACCGGCGCCTGGTTCCAGTTCGGTGAGACCCGCCTGGGCCAGGGCCGCGAGGCCGCCAAGGAGTTCCTCAAGGGCAACCCGGAGATCTCGGCCGAGGTGGAGAAGCAGATCCGCGGCAAGATGTCCGAGGTTTCGCTCCCGGTCGAAGGGATAGAAGAGGCCCAATAGCCGGCATGCCACGGCCGACCGGACCGCAGCGGCTCGAAGCGCGGCGGCGGCGCTTCGAGCGCCATGCCGCGGTGGAAGACCCGGCTGTGGTTCTCAACGCGGCAGCGCGCTTCCTGGAGCTCCGATCGCGATCGGTGGACGAGATGCGCCAGCATCTGGCTGCCGCCCGCTACCGGGCCGACCTGATCGAACGCGCCATCGTCCGCCTGCTGGAGCTGGGGATGCTGGACGACCGGGCCTTCGGCCGCGCCTGGGTCGAATCACGGGATCGTGCCAGGCCCCGGGGCGAGCAGGCCCTGAAGCGGGAGCTGGGCCTCAAGGGCCTGGATCGCGACCTGATCGCCGAGATCCTCGCCGAGCGGGCCGGGGAGGGTCAGCCGGACGACGACGTCTTCGGCTCGACACGGGTCGTCGAGCCGGGAGCAGACCGGCGGGCCGCGGAGAAGCTGCTTGCGCGGCGGGGCGCCGCCCTGACACGGGTCGTGGACCCCCGAGCCCGCCGCCAGCGAGCCTACGCGCTGCTGGCTCGCAACGGCTTCAACCCGGAGATCTGCCGCGAGGCGAGTGCCCGCTTCGTCGCCAAGGGCACATCGGACGACGGAGACGCCGATTCAGACACGGTGGACGAGCCCTGAGGCCGCGCCCCCTCCAGGGCCGAATCGGTCTGTGGAACGGAATCTCCCCGCGTGGCGGCCGCGTGACTCGATTCTCGCAGGCGCCGTAGACTACGCGACGAGACGAACAACGCGTCGCCGGCGCAGTGCCGTGGCAGCGACGCCAGCTCGAATCACTTTCAACGCGGCTTCAACGCGGCCTCCCCGGGAGCGGGATCGGTCCAGATCGGAGCCGCTTCAACTTACTTCGACGTACCTCCGGTCGCGCTATTCGACCGGGTGGGAGGCAAGTTCATATGGATATCGCCCTGGTGGCCGCGGCCGTCGTGGCCGCCGTTGTAGTGGGCGTGTTCGTTGGTCTCGTGGCTCGCGGCCAGGTGGCCAACATGGGCGTGAAGAGCGCGCAGGAGAAAGCCGCTCGGATCGTCGCCGAGGCTCGCGCCCAGCAGAAGGAATTCATCCTCGAGGCGAAAGACGAGAGGCTTCGGCTCGGTCGCGAGGCCGAGGACGAGGCCCGGGCCAAGCGAGCGGAGCTTGGGACACTGGAGACACGGCTGCTCGCCAGGGACGAGCAGCTCGATCTCCGCTCGGACATGCTCGAGCAACGGGACCGCAAGCTACTCGATCGTGAGCGGGAACTGGAGAACAGCCGCCAGGAGCTCCTCCGAGCCCAGCAGGACCACGTCGCGGCTCTCGAGCGCGTCAGCAGCATGAGCGCCGAGGAAGCCAAGGCCCAGCTGCTGGAGGCCGTCCGAGAGGAGGCCGACCGCGACGCCGTCCGCTTGACCAAGTCGATCGAGCGCCAGGCGCGCGACGAGGCGGAGGAGCGAGCCCGCGAGATCGTCATCACCACGATGCAGCGCATCGCAGCCGATCACACGGCCGAGCACACCGTCTCGACGGTCCACCTCCCCAACGACGAGATGAAGGGCCGCATCATCGGCCGCGAGGGCCGCAACATCCGAGCCCTCGAGCAGGCCACCGGCGTCGACCTGATCATCGACGACACTCCCGAGACGGTGGTCATCAGCGCCTTCGACCCGGTCCGACGCGAGATCGCCAGACTGGCCCTGACCAAGCTGATGGCAGACGGCCGGATCCACCCTGGCCGCATCGAGGAGGTCGTGGCCAAGGCCCGCGCCGAAGTCGATCTGACGATGCGCCAGGCTGGGGAGCAGGCCATCTACGATGCCGGGATCCCCGCCCTGCCCTCGGAGATCGTCAAGCTGCTCGGCCGTCTCAAGTTCCGCACGAGCTACGGCCAGAACGTCCTCGTCCACTCGGTCGAGACCAGCCGACTGGCCGCCATCATCGCCGCCGAGCTCGGCGCGGACGTCCAGGCCGCCAAGGTCGGTGGGCTGCTCCACGACCTGGGCAAGGCGATCGATCACGAGACTGAAGGGCCACACGCCCAGATCGGGGCCCAGATCGCGCAGCGCCACAACCTCTCTCCCAAGGTTGTGAACGCAATCGCCGCTCATCACCAGGAGGTCGACTTCGCCTCGCAGGAGGCCCCGATCGTCCAGGTCGCGGACGCCATCAGCGCCTCGCGACCGGGAGCCCGCGGCGAGTCCATGGAGACCTACGTCCGTCGCCTGGAGGATCTCCAGGCCATCGCCGAAAGCTTCGAGGGAGTGGAGAAGAGCTTCGCGGTCCAGGCCGGCCGCGAGGTCCGGGTCCTCGTGAAGCCGGAACAGATCGACGACGTCATGGCCGCCCACCTGGCTCGCGACGTGGTCAAGAAGATAGAAGCCAGCCTGACCTACCCGGGCCAGATCAAGGTGACGGTCATCCGCGAGACGCGGTCCGTCGAATACGCCAAGTAGCGGCGTGGCCACGACAGGGGGCTCGCCTCTCTCGGACGCCCCGGCGCGCGGGATCTGCCGGATCCTGATGATCGGCGACCTCATCGGCAAGCCGGGCCGCCTCGCCCTCGAGGCGATCCTTCCGGATTTCCGGCGCGAGCGCGACATCGCGTTCGTCACGGCCAACGGCGAGAACGTGGCAGGCGGCATGGGTCTCACCGCCTCCACGGCCGAGGCCATGTTCGCGGCGGGCGTAGACGTGATCACGTCCGGCAACCACATCTGGGACAAACGCGAGATGTACGCCCAGCTCGACCGTGACGAGCGCATCCTGCGTCCCCACAACTACGGCTCCGACGGGGTCCCCGGACGAGGCTGGGGCATCTACCAGGCCCACGACGGCACGGAGGTCGCGGTCCTGAACTTCCAGGGCCGGACATACATGATCCCGATCGAGAACCCCTTCACGGAGTTCGATCGGCTCGTCGACCAGGCCTCCGAGCCGCTGCCGCCCGTTCGTATCGTCGACTTCCACTGCGAGTTGACCAGCGAGAAGTGCGCCTTCGGCATCTACCTGGACGGCCGGGCGAGCGCCGTCATGGGCACCCACACGCACGTACCGACGGCCGACGAGCGGATCATGCCCAAGGGGACGGCCTATCAGTCCGACCTCGGCATGGTCGGCCCCATCCACAGCGTCATCGGCTTCGACCCCGCCACCGTCATTCCGCGTTTCACGAACGGCCTGCCCACGCGCTTCGAGGTCGGGACCGGGCCGGTCGTCTTCAACGCCTGCCAGATCGACGTGGATGCGGCGACCGGCCGGGCCGTGGCGATTGAGCGAATCCAGCGCGTCGTCGAGGTCTGAGTTGACCGGCTCCGGGCCAGACGGAGAGGGCCGGCGCGGGGCCACCGGATCGTCCCGATACCGAGGCACCGCTTACCGGGCCACTACCGGCGCACCGGTCGTGCCGCCCCATTCGTCGCGCGTGGACCTCCACACCCACAGCAGCCGCTCCGACGGTGTGCTGGAGCCTCCGGCGCTCGTGGAGGCCGCCGCCGCGGCCGGCGTGAAATGTCTCGCCCTGGCCGACCACGACACCCTAGCCGGGGTTCGCGAGCTATTCGCCGCGGGCGAGCGGCCGCTTGCCCTGGAGCTCCTGCCCGCCGTGGAGATCAACAGCGTCGCCACGGGGATCGACCGCCTCTGGGAGGGCGAATTGCACATCCTCGGGCTGGGTGTGGACCCCTTCGACGACGCCTTCGAGGCGACCCTCGAGCGCCAGCGCCAAGGCCGGGCTCACCGGTTCGAGGTGATGCTCGAACAGTTGCGCGCGCTCGGGCTCGGCGTCGACGCCTATCTGCCTGATGAGGGCACAGTGGTCGGAACAGCCTTGGGCCGCCCCAAGATAGCCCGCGCGCTGGTGGCCGCCGGGCACGCGGCCAGCGTGGACGACGCCATGCGGCGCCTGCTGGCCCGGGGCCGGCCGGCCTACGTTCAGCGCCACGGGCTCGGACCGCGCGAGGCCATCGCGGCGATCGCGGCCGCCGGCGGGCTGCCGGTACTAGCTCATTTCCCCGACGCCCGCGATCGTATGGATCTCGTCCGTGAGCTGATGGGGGCCGGCCTCCGCGGACTCGAGGTCCACTATCGCCGCTTCGACGCCGAGACGGTCGCGGAGATGGAGGCTCTCGCCACAGAGCTGCGCCTGGTCCCGACCGGGGGCAGTGACTACCATGGCGACGGCGAGACCTATGCGCAGGCTCACGCCACGATCTTCGTACCCGAGGAGGACGCCACGCTCGTCTTCGCCTCGCTGGGCCGGTCCGCGGCTGGCCTCCCGTTCGACCAGCCCATGCCATGACCCAACGACAACTCACGCCCCTGGCGACGCTGCCGCATCTCCAGGCCCCGCAGCCGGCCCTGGATCCGACCCTGGCGGAATTCCGTCCCGAGGCGCCGGCCCTGCCGAGCTTCTTCGTCTGGACCCTCGGCTGCCAGATGAACCAGAGCGACTCCGAGGAGATGGCCGGCCAGCTCCTCGGAGTCGGGTGCGAGCGCTCCGCCTCCATCGACGACGCCGATCTCGTCGTCATCAATACCTGCGCCGTGCGCGAGCACGCCGAGGCCAAAGTGATCGGACGGCAGGGCTTGCTCGCCGACCTCAAGCGGACCAAGCCCGGGATGCGCGTCGTGCTGGCCGGCTGTGGCGTCCGACAATCCGAACGGGCAGGTCTGGCCAAACGCTTCCCCGCCGTCGACCTCTTCCTGCGACCGGACGAGGAGCCCGAACTGGCGCTCCGACTGGGACTCGTCTCGGCTCAGGCTCCCGTGGGTCTCCGCACGGCGGACACGGCCGCGACCACCGTTCTTGGAGGCCGAACAGTCGGCGCCGCCGACCGCCTGGCCGCCAGCCGCGCGAGCGCCGTGACCGAGGGCCGAGTGGCCCGTTCCTCGACGTTCTCGGCCTGGCTGCCGATCGTCTACGGCTGCGACAAGACGTGCACCTACTGCATCGTCCCATTCGCCCGCGGGCCCGAGCGCAGCCGGCCCTTCGACGAGATCGTGGCCGAGGCTCGCCAGATCGCCGCGGCCGGCTACGTGGAGCTGACCTTGCTCGGCCAGAACGTCAACAGCTACGGCCACGACTTGCCGGCCGAAGAGCGCTTCGGCCACATCGACACCCGCCGGTCCGCCGGCCGGCGCCTGGACCTGCGAGCCCGACCGGATCTCGCGGAGCTGATGCGTGCCGTCGACGCCATCCGTGGCGAGGACGGCGAGCCTGCGATTCCGCGCCTGCGCTTCATCACGTCGCACCCCTGGGACCTCTCGGACCGGCTCATCGAGGCGATGGACGAATGCGATTCGGTTTGCGAGCACCTTCATCTGCCGATCCAGTCCGGCGACGACGAGATGCTCCGACGGATGGGTCGCCAGTACACGGTGGCTCACTACCTCGAGCGCCTGGAACGGCTCCGCTCGGCGATCCCCGGGCTGGCCGTCTCCACCGACGTGATCGTCGGCTTCTGCGGCGAAACCAGGGCCCAGTTCGAAGCCACGCTGCGACTCCTCGAGGAAGTCCGCTACGACACGGTCTTCGCGGCGGCCTACTCACCGCGGCCCGGGACCGCGGCCCTGCAATTGGCCGACGACGTGCCACCGGAGGAGAAGCGACGGCGCCTCAACGAGCTCCTACGGTGCCAGGAGGCGATCGGCCTGGAGCGCAACCGCGAATGGCTCGGCCGTGACGTCGAGGTCCTCGTCGAGCAGGTCACGCCCACCCGCCGCCGCCTGGACCCGACCGACGGCGATACCGACGACGCCGACCTTCCCGCCTCACCGGTCCCCGTTCTGGCGGGCACCGCAGGGGAGGGGAGCGTCGCCCTGGCGGGCCGCACGCGCCACAACAAACTGGTCCACCTGGCCGGCCATCCGGATCTCGTCGGCCAGCGGGTGAGGGTCCACATCGAGTACGCCGGGCCGTTCGCCCTGCGCGGCCACCTCGTGGAGGCGCAGGACCAGCCCGATGTCTTCGCCTGAGGGACACGCGTCTGAGGGTGGCACGCCGGGCGCGGGCACGCCGGACGCCGCTGTGCCGCACGCGGGCACGGCCGAAGGGCTCCCGCCGCTCGTGGTCGTGGCCGGGGCTACCGGGACCGGCAAGACCGCGTTGTCGCTCGTCCTGGCCGAAGAGCTGGCGGCCCGCGGTGTCGCCGCTGAGATCGTCTCCGCCGATTCCCGACAGGTCTATCGCGGCATGGACATCGGCACCGCAAAGGCGACGCCTGAGGAGCGGGCGCGGGTTCCCCACCACTGCCTCGACATCGTGGACCCAGATGCGGCCTTCAGCGTCGCCGACTACTCGCATCACGCGGCGCGGGCACTGGCGGGGATCGCCGAACGCGGCGCCGTGGCGTTGCTGGTCGGCGGGTCGGGCTTCTATCTTCGGGCCGTGGCCCGCGGCCTGGCCGTGGACGAGCTGCCGTGGGACGCGGACGTGCGCGCCCGGATCGAGGCCACCCTCGCGGACGAAGGCCTGTCCGCGCTCGTAGCGGAGCTGAGCCGCGTCGCCCCAACCCGAGCCGCGGAGGTGGACTTGCGTAACCCCCGCCGCGTCGTGAGAGCCCTGGAGATCGCCCGCCTCCGAGGAGACGCGCCACTCCCCGCGCCTCGGGGCTACGGCCGGCCGGTTCTGTGGCTCGGTCTCCAGGTAGAGCCGGCCGTCCTGCGCGCGCGCATTCGCGCTCGCGCCCGGGCCCAATTCGACGCCGGCCTCATCGAGGAGACGCGAGCGCTCGCGGCTCGTTTCGACCCGTCGCTACCCAGCTTCTCCGGCATCGGCTACGCCGAGGCTCTGGCAGTCATCGGAGGCCGCCTGGACCTCGAGACCGCGATCGCCGTGGACGCCCGCCGCAACGTCCTGTTCGCCCGGCGCCAGGCGACCTGGTTCCGCGGCGAGCCGGACGTCCAGTGGCTCGACGCCACGCACGAGCTGCCGCTCGAGGAGGCGCTACGTGCAGGCGTCGATTATCTGTCCAGGTAGCGACTCGCCTCCAGGTCATCGACGCCACACCAGCCATAACCGCATCATCCTCGCCGCGCTCCATTCGGGCCCGGAGCACGGCATTCGACAGTAGGGTCGTTGCCCTGGGCCTGGCGGCCCGGATGTCTCTTGCAGGCGGCGGGCCCCCGGCCCCGGTCAGTCGCCGAAAAGGTCGCGGAGCGTCTGCTCGCGTTGCTCCCCGCTCTCGCGTCGGAGGCGGGCGCGATCGCCGCGAACGGGCTTGGCATCGCCGGGTTCCTCCGAAGGCGGGGCGATGCGGCCCGACCAGCCGCCGCCTTCGGCGTCGATCAGTCTCTCCAGCTCGCCGTAGTCGAGGAAGATGCCGCGGCATGCCTGGCACTGCTCGACGAGGATGCCAGTCCGCTCGTACCCGAGCATCCGTCCACCGCACTTGGGACAGACGAGGCCAGTCTGCGTCGCCATCGGGATCTCCCTTTCTTGCGCAAGACCCAAGTATCGGTCGATTGGGGCCTGAGGGTTGATCCACGGCTGAGCTTCGTTCGCTCGTATGTGATCGGGGCGAAGGAGTCGGCCCTCCAGACGTGGTCGGACAGGAGGGCGGACGCTGTTGTACTTGGCCGGGGCCAACCACGCTGCTACTGATTCCGCCTCACGTCCTCGCCCGGTATGCCCCTCTGCCGAAGCGCGGCCGCGAAGGCAGCGAGGTCGTCGGCGCCTACGTAGAGCGCGGGGACGTGGAAGATCGACCACCTAACCGGCTTGCGGAAGTCGATTCGTACGCCTCCGTGCGCGGCCCCGGCGAACGACACGTCGCCGCCGCGGATCGATCGCCTTACGCCGATTGCCTTGACCCAGATGAATGGACCCTCGATGCGCCAGCTCGCGACGTTCGCGAGAGGCGTGGCGAAGCGGACGCGCCCGAAGCGCGCCTGCAACTCGCCGTCAGGCCCTTCGCCCAGCTCCGCGTAGGCAAGGCCCGGCTTGACGCCCCACAGCCGAAGGAGCGGCAACGACCGCGGCCCGAGCCGGATGTCAAATCGTTCGACCGACATGCGGCCAGCATATGGCGGGCTCACGCCTCCGGGGCGGACTCGCCCTCCGGGCCCGCGGGATGCACCGCCAGACTCACGACAGAACCGGAATAGGCCGACCGGCCGAGCAGGTCCGGCCAGCGGTTCCGCTATCCTGCCTCGGTAGCCTAGAAGGCCCTGTAGTCGCGTGGCGAGCGAAGCATCACCCACTCGACGACGGCACCCCAAGCCGTGAGGAGCACGCATGGATCCGAATGCGAACCCCAACCCACGAGCCGACGAGCCCATCGCCTGGCGCGCCGTCCCGGAAGACGTGGAGGTGCGCTCGGACGGCCAGCCGGTCGGGACGCTGTACGACCTCCTCGGTTCCCACGAGGAAGACATCTTCCACGGCATCGTCGTGAAGCTCCGGTCGGGGTCTCGCAGAGTCTTTGTGCCGGCGGACGACGTCGTCCTCCTGACGGCCAGCCACGTGGATGTGTCCCTGAGCGCGGCTGAGATCGGCGCGTTGCCCGAGCACACGGAAGAACGAGGGTTCGGTCTGGGGATGGTCGGGCTCTTCCGCAAGCATGTCGGCTGGACCAGGGAGAAGGACCGCTAAGCTGCCGGCCTCACCCAGGCGCTCACGACGCAGCGGGCCGCCCTCCGGACGCAGCGGTCGCGCAGGGTTCGTCGGCCGATTGGGGCGAGAGGGTTGGGCGACGGCTGAGCTTCATTTGCCCGTATGTGTTCGGGGTGGTCGAGAGCTACCTGGCGAGCCTTGGCCAGGGGTAGCTGCCCCACCCTGTTTGCTGATCTTGGGAGTCCTTCGGTCATCCGATTGGACTACCATTCAGGGTAGGGGTCGGCGTCGCCACGTTGCGGCGGCCCGGCGACACTGGCTCGATGTCAACCGCGAAGACCACAACCGTCTCCTTTCGATCACCTTCGTGGCCCCGAGCAATGGACCATCGGCTCACGCCATCTTCGATGTGACCGGCTATTTCACCCCCGATATGAGCGGCGCCACCTACGTCCCGCTGACCCCGACCAGAGTCCTCGATACCCGCAACGGCACCGGCGGTCTCGGTGGTCCCTTCACCAACCATGCCGCCCGAACCTTCACCGTCGGCGGGGTTCCTGCAGGTGCCATCGCCGTCACCGGCAACCTGACCGTGACCGGGCAGACGAGCAGTGGCTACTTCTCCATCGGCCCGGTCGCTACGGACAACCCGGGCAGCTCGACTCTGAACTTCCCGGTCGGTGACGACCGGGCCAACGCGGTGACCGTCGCCCTCGGTGGCGGTGGCACCCTCTCGATCACCTTCGTGGCTCCGAGCAGCGGCCCCACGGCCCAGGGGATCTTCGACGTGACCGGCTACTTCGCGCCATAGGGCAGGCTGCGAAGACGGAGAGATCCGCGGGCCGCGCGAGCTGGGGCCCCCAGGGCCGCGCCCGACAGGTCGCGTATCCTTTGCCCGTATGACCAAAGACATGATCGACCTCACCGCGCCCGTGGAGCGCGCCTTCCTCGTCGCCGTGGACACGGGCGACGACCCCGGCTGGACGGCCGAGGAGTCGATCGTGGAGCTGGCCAGTCTGGCCGACACCGCCGGCGCGGAAGTCGTCGGCGCGGAGTGGCAGAACCGCCGCCACGTGGACCCCAACACCTATGTCGGCAAGGGCAAGGTGGACGAGCTGGTCGCCGCCAAATCGGAGACCGGCTACACCCTTCTCGTCGCCGATGACGAGCTGTCGCCCGCCCAGCAGCGAACCCTGGAAGAGGCGGTCAAGACCAAGGTCATCGATCGGTCGCGTCTCATCCTGGACATCTTCGCCCTGCACGCCCAGACGCATGAGGGGCGCCTCCAGGTGGAGCTGGCCCAGCTCGAGTACCAGCTGCCGCGCCTCACTCGCCTCTGGACGCACCTCTCGCGCACCGGCGGCGGCATCGGCACCCGCGGTCCCGGCGAGTCTCAGCTCGAGACGGACCGGCGCATCGTTCGCGACCGAATCAAGAAGCTCAAGGAGCGTGTGGATCAGATCGGGGAACAGCGGCGCACCGCCGCTCGCGGCCGCGACCGTCGCCTGATCCCCACCGTGGCTATCGTCGGTTACACGAACGCCGGCAAGTCGACGCTCCTCAACGCCCTCGTCGGCCAGGAGGTCGTGAAGGCGGAGGACAAGCTCTTCGCCACCCTCGATCCCACCTCGCGCCAGGTGAAGCTCGGCGACGGCCAGACGGCGATAGTCACCGACACGGTCGGTTTCATCCACAAGCTCCCGCACCAGCTGGTCGACGCGTTCCGCGCCACCCTCGAGGAGGTGACGCGCGCCGACGTCCTGCTCGAGATCGTGGACGCATCGGACCGTCATTTCGCCGAGCACCGGGCCACCGTCCAGACGGTTCTCGCGGATCTTGGAGCCGGGGACAAGCCGCGCCTCGTGACCTTCAACAAGGCCGATCTCATCGAGCCCGCCGCGAAAGACGGCGAGACGCCAGGTCCCGCCATCGCGGGCACGGTCCTGATCTCGGCCGTGACCGGCTATGGGCTGGAGACCCTGAAGGCCGAGCTGTCCGCCCTGCTGGCGTCGCTGTGGGTGGATGTCGACGTCGCGGTTCCCTACAGCGCCGGCGAGCTCCTCGCACGGGTCCGGGAGCGGGGGACCGTAGAGCTCGACTACCGACCGTCCGACGTCCGGGTCCGCGGGCGAATCAGCCCGCCTCTCGCGGGAGAGCTGGAGACGGTCGCGGCCAGGTGGCGCGAAGCCGGGCGCACCGACAACGGGGCGGCTCCGGACGCCTGACGCTGCCGGCCGCTCACGTCCAGCAGGCGCACCCCGGACGTGAGCGACTCGACGCCTTACAGCTGGTACAACTCGGCCGAAGGAGACCCGCCGCCGGCTATCAGGATCCGGCCGTCGCGCAGGAGCGTCGCGGTCTGGTCCATGCGAGCAGCGGCCATGGCGTGGGCCGGACTGAAGGTACCGGCGCTCGGGTCGTACACCCCGCCTGCACCCCCATCAACAGGGCCGGGACGGGTGGCCCTTTGGCATTGTAGCCGTGGCCGAACCGTTCGATCCTCTACTCCCTGGGCCTTGGAGCAGTCCTTCGCGAGGCGGGCGGCGCCTCTCCACTAGTTGCTCCCGGCAGGGGAGGGCTGATCCAGAACGGACGTTCTCATGCAATCGCCGGAGATCGACCCTCGCGACCACCCGTGTTGGCAGGCCGTGGATAAGTAGCGAAACAACCGTTTCCCCAACCCAAACTGGTGGATAAGCCACTATCGCGGCAGGGGCCAGAAGCCTAGATTCTGTCTTGCCCGGAGGGGCCAGCGAGATCATCACCGACTCAGCGGTTTCGACGGAAACGGTGTAGCGATCTACCGGAAGGTCCAGGGACCCGCAAGGGTTTCTGAACCGGAAAGCAGATCGTGAACCGCGGAAGTCGGAATGTAGAGGGTCGGTGGCAGTCCCGGCAGTGGCCGGAGCGCGGTCCGCCGTTTGAGCGAGGAGTTTTCGGACCCCTTGTTCGCGGAGGTCGAAGCGGCCGGTACACGCGAGACCGCAGTCTGATCGAACAGGTTCCTTCGGGCGTTTTCGTGTGTCCGGCGAGGGCGTCTGCCGCCGTGGCGCCCGGGGCACCGTCAGCCCGGGCATGCGAGACCCGCCGAGCAGGGTAGGGGACCCAGGAGGTATCCTCGGCCGCGACCCGCCCGTGCAGCAAGGAAGGCGATGGCGCTCCCCGGCCCCACCATCTGGTTCATCGTCCCGACATACAACGAGCGCGAGAACGTCGGCCCCATCACCGACGCCATCCTGGAGACCGTTCCAGAGGCTCACATCCTGATCGTGGACGACGGATCGCCCGACGGCACAGGCGATCTGGCCGACGAGATGGCCGGCCGTAACCCGGCGATCGCCGTGCTCCACCGCCAGGCCAAGCAGGGCCTCGGGCGCGCCTACGTGGCTGCGTTCAGAGAGCTGATCGGCCGCAACGCGGACATCGTGGTCCAGATCGACGCCGACTTCAGCCACCCCGTCCGGTATCTGCCCTCGCTCCTGGAGCCCCTGCGCACGGGCAAGGCGGACCTGGTTCTGGGTTCGCGCTACGTGAAGGGCGGCCACATTCCGCGCTGGAACATCCTGCGCCGCCTGGTCAGTCGGGGCGGGAGTGTCTTCGCCGGCGTCGTCCTCTTGCTCCCGTTCCGAGATCTCACGGGCGGCTACAAGGCCTGGTCCGCGAGCGCGCTCAAGGAGATCGATCTCGACCGGCTTCACGCAGGCGGCTACGCCTTCCAGATCGAGACCACTTTCCGCGCCCGCCAGGGCGGCGCCAGCATCGTCGAAGTCCCGATCACGTTCGAGGAACGCAGGGCGGGCCAGTCGAAGATGAGCATGAACATCTTCATGGAGGCGTTCCTGCTCGTCCTGGCCCTGCGAGTCACGAACCTCCGCCGCCGCAAGCGCACCCGACCGGGGTCCGCCGCCTGACGTCGCAGGCCCCCGAGCACGCCCGTTCGACTCGCCTCGTGGTCCGCCGCGTGCCGGATGGCCACCTGTGCACGAGCCGTGGATACCACCCGTCACGAGGGCGACCAGTTTCCAAACAGGTGGATAAGGCGGTTGGCATCGGACGCCCGGCGGACTAGATTCGTTCTTGCCCGGAGGGGCCACGGACACCCGAACGACTCGATCGATTCTAGGATCGGCCGAACGATGCGGGGTCGCGGTTCCTTCGGGCGCTCCATGTCCGTTCCAGGGCGGCCCGCCGTAGCCCGCACGCCGGCGGGCCGCTTGCTGCGCGCCGGCCTCGTCCACTTCTTACATCACTGTTGCGCCCGGTGATATCATCCAAGCATGATACGAACGCAGATCTCCCTGACCGAGAAGCAGATGAACCGCCTCCGCCGCGCGGCGAGCGCTAGGGGAGTGTCCATCGCGTCGGTGATACGCGAGGCCGTGGATCGTTCAGTGCCTGACGAAGGGGCTGACCGGCTGGCGCGGCAGCAGCGAGCCTTCAAGCTTGCCGGCACCTTCTCGTCCGGTCACAGCGACACCTCCGAGCGCCATGACGAGATTCTCGCGGAAAAGCCGCGCTGGTGAGCGTATTCGTCGACACGAGCGCCCTCTACGCGCTGCTCGACGCTGCCGACGCCGGCCACGAGCGCGCGTTGCGCGGGAGTGAACTCATCCTGGGCGAGGAACTACTCACGCACAGCTACGTGATGGTCGAGGCGGTATCGCTTGTCCGGCGCCGACTCGGAGCCGAAGCGGCGGCCCGCCTCATCGACGACATGCTGCCCGCAATCAAGATAGTCGACGTGGACGAGGCTCTCAGAGGACGCGCGGTCGCAGCGTTTCGCGCGGCCGTCTCCTCGAGCATCTCTCTCGTTGACCGGACGAGCTTCGAATTCATGCGCACGCTCGGCATCTCGCGCGCCTACGCCCTTGACCCGGACTTCGAGGCAGAGGGCTTCGAGCTAGTCAGCTGAGAGAACGAAGCCCAAGGGCCCTTCCACGCAAGCCTAGCGCCCTTGCCACACGGCGCCTAGTGTAGTAGGCTTGGCGACGTGAAGCGCCACGAGCTCCTGTGGGGGATCGCAAGAGCGGCCCGGGCGCAGGGCGTTGTGTGGCAACTCCACCGACAAGGCGCCAGCCACGAGATCTGGCGGTGTGACGGCCTGAAGGTGATCTCTAGGAAGCTCGAAGGGGTGCTTGGGAAGGACTGGTGGCGACGGTGAAGCCGGTCTACACAGCCACGGCAGTTCGGAGCGGTCGATGGTGGGCCATCGAAGTACCGGACGTGTCCGGCGTGTACTCACAGGCGCGACGGCTGGATCAAGTGGGGGCGATGGCCCGAGAGGCGATCGCACTCATACAAGATGTCCCCGAGGACTCCTTTGATGTCATCGTTGAGCCGCAGATCGGGGCCCTTGGCGACCTCGGCCGCGCGATTGAGGACGCGCTACGAGCCCGCCAGGCGGCCGAGCAAGCTCAAGAGGTATCGTCTACAGCCATGCGCCACGCGGTCAGCGAGATCCGCAGCTCGGGCTACACGGCGCGCGATGCCGGCATGCTCCTCGGCGTCAGCAACCAGCGCATCAGCCAGATCGAGCGAAGCGGGGGCAGGAAGCGGACTCCAACTCCATAGTCCCGACTGAGCGTCAGGCAACAGTCGAGGTCTCTAGGCCTCCCATTGTGCTGCCGATAAGATAGGTTATGTCCGTTACTTGAACTACAGGACCTCTTTGCCAAAGACGCGGTCGATGGGCAGATATCGGACGGGATCGGTCAGGCGGGGACCTGCTTGCCTTAGCCACGAGTCGAACCACACGTACCACGCCAACAAGGCGTTCTCGCCGAGGTCGTACGTCTCAGCTGGTTTGGGCATAAGAGCCTCGAGGCTTGGCCCGTGAGTGGCGTGGAGACGCGCTCTTTGCGGGCTGCCTGGTTGACCGAGCTTGGCGAGCTCGAGGTAGGTGCCTGCTCGCGCCACCACTCGATCAGGCACAACAAGAAGATCAGGCTGTTCCGATCTGGGACATTCCTTGAGGGCTTGCGTGTAGTTCGCCTGGAAAGTCGCCGAAGCGGGACAATCGAATCCCCAAATCACGAACAGGGATTCCGCGAGGGGCTGCAACTGGGCTGGCGCGAGGCAAAATCGCCGTTGTAGTCTTTTGAACGCACGTCCCTTCTTGATGGCATCCGCCATCTCCTGAGGCGACAGCATCGTCTTGACCTCCACAAGGCCGTACACAGCCTCAACGGGCCACAGCTCGTTTCGACTGCCGCCGTACAGCGGTGCGTTGTTGAGGACGTCCACGACGAGTAGATCGGCTTGACTAGAGAACTCCCCTTCAGAAGAGATCACCATTCCTGATCGAACGCCAAACTTCCGCGGCAGGTGCTGCTCAAGGAACCGGCCCACGATGTCCTGGCGGTTTTCACCGGCCGACAGATGGTGAGAAGCAAAGTCGCGACGGATCGCAGCAGACTGGTTGCGCATCTCTGCGGCGACCCCGGCCAGGTACTCCGGCAGGATTGCTGACTTAGGGGCACTGTTCATACCCCGTACACCTTCAGGATGTCGTCGCCGTAGTGGTTGATCACTTTGATGGCGATGCAGCCGGAATCCGGGACTCGGAACGGGCGCGAAACCGTTGAGTTCAGCGAGGACCAGGCGGCCTCGTCGATGTCGGCACGGAGGGCGCGGCGGAGCTTGTCGTATGGGTCGTCATCGCCGAGGAAATATGCGTGGCGGACGAAGAACTGGCGGTTGTCGTAGGCGGTATCTATGAACCAGCAGGCGATGTCGGCGGTGGATTGGGGGACTATCTCGCCGTTGGTGGGCTTGTAGGTGTCGAGGCCGCGGATTTCGACCTGGAGCTGGCCCTCCCCTACCCTGCGGATGTCGACGTCGGGCTGGCCGAAGATGGAGAACAGGTTGCCGATGCGCGTCTTCTTGAGCAGGTCTTCGCCCATGCTGAGGTCCGGGTTCATTCGAACGGCCAGGACGGTCAGGTTGCCGAAGCGCATCGCCTTGCCGGTCTCCTCGTCCGCACGGGCGTCGAACGCGAAGCCGCAGACATGACGGCCGATACCCTGTGCATCGCTCAAGGCCTTCCCCCGCTTGCGTGACGGTGCTCCCCTACTGTAGCCCCTCGGCGCGGCCCCGGAGAGACCCGACCTGCGGTCGGCCGCGCTTACGGCCGGAACCTGGCCTCGCCGTGCCAGCTGAGCATGTCGCGCGAAGGCTGCTCGAATGCGGCTTGCGGCAATCGGATTGGGCAACCATCGAGTTCGTAGTACTCCCGTCCGTTCTCGAACTCCTCGTGGATCCGCCGACTGACACGAACCCGCAGGTCATCGGGCGTCACCGTCATGTAGCCGAGATCGAAGAGGGTATGCAGGTCGGATCGGAGCAGGAGCCCGTTCGAGACCTCGTGGCGGCCGACGAGGTTGTAGGGCTTGATGTGCGCGGCCTCCAGCACCGGCAGCGTCCGCTCTCCCGTCACGACGCATCGACGGTCATAGGCATCCGTGACCATGACGCGAAATGCGCCCTGGCCAAGCCGGGGGCGAACGAGGAGTGGGCTACCGTACGATGCCGCCGGGCCGTCACTGGTCGCATGCGCGAGATCCGCGATTGGCTGCGCGGAACTGACTACCGCCAGCGCCTCCAAGACGCGCAGCCAGAGGCGCTGGCCCTCGCCGATCTCGGTGTCGTATGTCTTGCCGCGCGTGAGATTCGAGGACCAGTCGGCGGGCGGCTCGATCCACATCTCCCTTGGCAGGAAGAATGGCTCGACGAGGATCGAGGCGCCAATCTGCGTGCTGAGCGGATCCACAGCCCTTTCGCTATGCCTGCGAACCAGTTGGAGGAATGCGTCGTAGGAGGCAGCACCGTTGGACTTACCAAAGGCGTCCCAAGCGAGCTGCGGTGTCAAGGTCGAGTAGTGCGCAAACCGCGCGCCGCCGACGATGTATCCGCCGTTGCGGACGTGGAGCTTGAAGAGCCACGGTGCGCCTTCGGGCAGAGTGACCGGGCGCACATTGTTGGGCTGCCAGAAGTTCACCTCGTCGATAGGTGCGACCGAAGTGAGGTAGCTGACCCAGGAAGAGTCTGTGTTCGCGACCCAGTACCGCACTCGTGGAGTCTACGAGGGCGCGGACTCTCGCGGAATACCCACTTGTGCCTGGCCCGCGAAGGCGCTCCATCGATGTGCCGCCCACTACTCACCCAGCTTCGGCGTGCTCGGAGCGATGAAGCCGCCTGGGGTCCACGTAGATCATTCTGGACCTGGATGTGGATCGGGATCGCCGGCACGACGAGCGCCCCCGACGGAGGTCGGCGCGGCCGGCTTGCCAATTCTCCTGGCCAACGCTTACTTCCCGCTTACCTTCGCTGCCGTCGCATCCATGATCGTTTGGGCGCCTGCCACTGCTTCCTCGGCTTCCGTCCACGTTGGCTCGTCCGGATCACCCAGCTCGGTTACGTATCGCACGCCTCGAGCCATCGCGCTGAGCGACGCCAGCGTCTTCATCGACACGCCGAGGTTCAGATCCGCAGGCAGCATCGACTTGAGGGCAACCAGGTTGTGATCGCGCGGAGGTTCGATCCCCTCGGCCACTGGCACCGCCTTCATCGACTTCTCGGCAGCCTGCTGAGCGTGGAAACCAGCTGCCCAAGGCTCCATGTCGGGCCCCCTCTTCAGGATGACCCTGGCCAGCGCGAGGTCCGTCTTGGCCTTGGCAAGCCAGAGTTCCGCGACCGCAAGCTGCTCAGCTGCGCGCATAGATGGTGACCCCCTCCCGAAGGGCCGGGCGCAGCGTGGATCCAGCGAGATTGGCGCCTCGCGCAAGCTGCTCCGGCGTGGCAACGATCACGTCAGTGGACAGCGGGATACCCTGGAGCGCCTGGTAGATGGCTACCTCGATGTCTCGTCCTCGCTGCACGCCGGACACAACGATCAGCAGGTCCGCGTCGCTGTCGGGACGAGCCTCCCCCCGGGCCTGGGAACCGAAGAGGATGATCTTCTCCGGCTTGAAGCCACGGACGATGCGGCGCTTGATCAAGGGCAGCCACTCGATTGCTTGTTGCGACAGACGCAGCTTCTGCTTCTTCGCTCCCCTCTTTGGCCCGGAGCTCGCCCGGTAGTCTTCCACCTCAGCGCGTCTCCAGATTCGGCCGTTGGCGACGATGGCCGCCGGCGCGGGAAAATCAGGCCTGGAGGCCCAGTCGCGGATGAAGTTGGGCACGTTGACGCCGTAGATCTCGGCAGCCTCCTTGGTGCCCAGGAGCTCCATTGGAGTCTCGCGCTCGCTCATGTCGTTATGATAGCATCACTATCATTAGATACACGCCCCCCTCTGCAGCGAGCTCACGTGCGCGCGGACGAGGTTGGCCGCGTCCCAGGGATCGGTGACTTCCAAGAAGGACCACCGGCCCAGGCCGCCGCGCTCTGATAGGAGCAGGTCCCAGCGACCCGGATACCTCTCCAACCAGGCCCGTCTTGGTTCAGTCGATGCTCGCGCTTGTGCGTCAGTGCGGCGAGGGAATCGCCGGCGAATGAGTGGGAATCCCTCGCATTATCACGTCGGTGAGGTACTGGCTGACGAGTCCCGAGATGGGCACTAGGAAGGTCAGCATGAGCGTGGTGAAGACGATGAAGCAAGCGATCTTGAACGACGCGCTTCTCGCGTAGCCGCGCGGAAGCCAGGGCGAAAGCAGCACCGGGAGAGCCATAGGGAAGAGATCGGCTGCCCCGATCGCCGCATAGATACCGGGTCCCGAAGTCAGCCCGCCGACGATGAACCCAAGCCCGATCACAAGCCCGACAGCGCCGCACGCGAGGACCAACCGGTCGAGATGAATACCTCGGGTCCGAGCGGGCTTGCTCTGGACTTCGCGCACGGCCGCCAGCCCGAGATCGGATGCGCCGCCGACCATCTCGCGCGTGCCGCGGCAATCCGGGAACTGGGGAATGCAGGTGATGCTGAGTAGCTCACCGGCGTTCCTCGGTCAACCAAGTGAGGATCACCAGGGGGATGATGATGACGATCCACGGGATGAAGTAGACCTGGCTCGTGAAATAGGCGGCGAAGTCGCTCAAGCCCTTCGGCGCCGTCAGCGCGGCCCACAGGCAGAGAACCGGCAACGTCAGCGCCCATATCCCAAGCGCGAGCCGAAGGAACTCGTGCAGGAAGCTGCCGCTTGGTCGGATGACCGCGTCGAAGGACGCGCCGCAATGGCGACAGGCCTTGTCGCTCGCGGCCACCAGGCCGCCGCAGTTGGAACAGACCCGATCTGCCACCCTCACCCCGCTCCTTGTTCGAGACGCGGGTTCAATGTACTCCTCCCCTCGCCTGCGGCGTCTCGTCGTGCGTGTCGGCGTCGAAGGCGGCGATCGAGGCGCGCAGGTTGCCGGCGACCTGCCTGGGGTCCGCCAGGATAGCCCGCAGGTTCAGTCGCGAGGTGTAGTAGGCCTCGATGCCGGTCACGGTCTTACAAGACGGGGCCGACGGTCTGCACGGTCAGGGTCTTGCCGCGGGCGAGGACCTGGGCTTTGGTGGGCTCGAGGACGCAGTCGAGCCGGCGGAGCAGGACGAGCGGCAGGATGACCCGGCCGTACTCGGACTGCTTGTGATCGCCGCGCAGCAGATCGGCGATGGCCCAGATGAGGCCGGCGTGGTTGGTGGGCGCGGCGTGATTCGTGGCGGCGCTGCCCTCGGCCAACTGATACCCCCGGGAACGCGTGACGGTGCTCCCCTACTCTAGCCAGTTGCGGCACGGTTCGAACTGCCCAGCCGGCGAGCGACAGTCTTGACACGCCATCGTCGACGTGTAGCATATGCGCTACACCAGGAGACAGGCGTGAAGACTGAATTCGATCGCGACTTCGATGGCTGGATGCAAGATCCGGAGTTCGCAGACGGTTACGCCCTGGAGCGCAGGCGGATCGATGCTATCGACCGGATCGTTCACGCTCTGGACGCGGCCCGGCAGGAGCGCGGCATGACGAAAGCCGACGTGGCGCGTGCTGCCGGTCTCCCCGCGCAATCGGTTCGCCGCTTCTTCACGCAGAGCCCGCAGAATCCCACGCTGTCGGTGACTGTTGCCATAGCCTCTGCTGTCGGTCAGCCTTTGATCACGACCGAAGCTGCCGCACCCGTGGAGCGTCGAAGTCCGGCAGCACCGACGAGGGCTACAGCGCCACGGACCGCGGTCGCCGGCTGAGGTATTCGTCTCCAAGGGCTCGGATCCGCGCGTAGTCGGCCGTGGTGAAGACCGTCAGGTATGGCTTGGTCATGCCTCCCAGGATGATCAGGGACGGGCCCGGCAGGCCGTTCGCCGCCGTTTGACGCTCCAGAAGGCAGAAGAGCCGGTAGTGGAGCCGCCGGCCGCCTCGGGCCGTAGGTCACGACGCCCCATAGCGTTCACTCAGCCTTGACGGGTTATCAGAAGTGATAACCTGCCCCGAGAAAGGGAGCGAATGAACAAGCAGGCCGTGTCGACCCCGTTCAATCCCATTGGCAGCGAGTTCGCCGCGTCTCGCGAGTTGAGGCGGCGCGACCCTGCGTATGCGGCAGCCGAGGCCGAGTTGGCTCCGATGGAGGCGCTGGCCAGGCTCTTGATCGCCTACCGCATTGAGCAGGGGCTGACCCAAATGGCTCTCGCCGAGCGCGTGGGCACGAGTAAGACCGCCATCTGCCGGCTCGAGAGTGGCCAGCACAAGCCTTCGGTGGAGACGCTCGTGAAGATAGGGCGTGCGCTCGGGCAGAAGCTGGTCATTGGCTTTGAGGATGCGTCCGGCCGGAGGGACGTCGCGACCATTTCTTAGTTCGCCGTGGGCCTGAGCAACGCTACGGTGAAGCTGGCCCGGGGCGGGAAGCAGGGCGATCCCTGTGGTCCCGGCGCGGCGACTCCAATGGTCTGCCTTCGACTGCAGGCTGGCGCGCAGGCAGACGTCCACCGGCAGTCTCCCGCCCATTCGGCCGAAGGCCAACTGGTTCCCCCGGAGTGCGTGGCGGTGCTCCCCTACTCTAGCGAGACGGGGCAAGCCGAGATGGTTGCGTCAACAGTCCTGCGCGTATTCCTCGAGCAGCTGGCGCACCACCGCGCTGACGCTCTTGCCCTCGCTCGCTGCGCGCGCCGACACGCGACGATGGAGCGCGTCGGGAACCCGGGCTTCGATCCGGGGGGAATGGCCGCCAGCGGCTGCGCTCAAGGAGGGCCGCCCTCGGCGAGGCTTCCAGGTCGAAAGATCGAAGCCTTCTTCGGCCCTCTCGGCCAAGCGGTCGAGATCGGTCTCGGACAGGGCTCGTCGGCTCTTGGCGATGACCTTCCCGGTCGTCACTGTTCTCGCCATCGCATCTCCCTGACGTAGGTCTCGGTGTACTTCGGGCGCATTTGCATGATGTGGATCACCAGGAGATCCCCATTCGCCTGCTCGACAGCAACGACTTCCAACGGAACGCCGTTCTGGTCGGGACCTAGGAACAGGACGAGATCGGACTCGCCTGCTTCTGGATTGGGCTGGTACAGCGGGCACAGGCAGTGGCGCACGACATAGCGCGCCCGGTCCGAGCCGATCCCGTGTTTCGAGGCCGAGCGATGAAAGCGGATCGTCTTCCCACCTCGTAATTATGTCGGACACAATGCAGTCGTCAAGGGCCGCCTGGCTGCCGTGAGTCTGCTGGCGATTGTGAGCACGGGCGCTTATCTCCCGGTTGTGGGGCGGTTAGGCACGCGAGCGGCCGGTCCCACACTGAGGCCGGCGCGTATACAGACTGAGGGAACACGCCGGAGGGAGGGACGGACATGAGCGGGAGGCCGCGGCGGTTGGAGGCGCCCAAGCATGCCGGCGGGTCGTGCGGAGCCGACTACACGGCCCGGGCAGTCGAATCCACGACGGCGGTGGTCGTGATCGTGACCGAGTATCCCGGCTTCGGTATCTCGCTAGGGTGTACCGCCGAAGCCGAGTTTCGCACCGCCGACGCGACGCTATCGGCCCCTCTCGGCAATCGCGCCGTGCTCGAAGTCACGCAGGGTATGCCGGTGTCGGTGACGTTGACGCCGTAACGCGGCGCAGCCGCCACGGTGGGCGTAGGCACCCGTCCGTCAACGCGCCGACGTGGCTGAGGCGGCGGAACGAGCGTCCTGGATCGTGACGATAGCGACTCGATCTGTCGCGTCATCGAAGACGTAGACGACCAGCATCCAGCGCCAGGGCCCGAGGACGAAGCGAAGGTCAGACCAGCGGCCTTCCAGGGGAGCGCCCAGGCGCGGAAACCGAGCCAATGGGCGAAGCGATCGCTTCAGCCGGTCGCGCGTATCGGGCGGCAGACTCAATGTTCGGATCAGGTTGTCTAGATCGGCCAATGCCGTGGGGGTGACGACGACGGTCGCCACCGTCTAGAGATCCTCCAGCGGGGTGCCCTGGCCGGCCCGCGCCTCCCCTACCCCACGCTGGGCGCGGTCGAACGCACCCGGGATCCGATCCAGCAGGTCCGCGATGTTCTGAGGATCCGGGTCGGCCTCCTCGAGAGCTGTCGACAGCATGGAACGAGCAATTGTCCCGGGGTTGGTGTGCGTTCGGTCGGCCAGACGACGGAGCTTAGCCGCGTGCTCTTCGTCAAGGACCACGTTCAAGCGAGATGTCTTGCTCATGTTCGCTGAGCATACACGAGAGCACACACGCTGTGCATGATTGAGGGACTCAATGTCGGCGGCCCTCGCGCGCTAGGATAGAGAAATGGAAGCGACACGACTCCTGAAGGTATTTGTGGGGCTCTCGTTCCTGGTCGGCGTGGCGGCGTGCTCCGGCGCGACCAGCACGGTCCCCGTCAGTGCCGGCAGCTCTGGGACGGCCACTGCCGTCCAGTCGTCGGGCACCGCCGCCCCCAGCGCCGCCGGCCCGGCCAGCGTCGTCTCCATCAACAGCGGCGGCCCGCAGACGGGCGGCTTCGCGGCCGATCAGTTCTTCACCGGCGGCGCCACCTACGGCAACAACGCGACCAGCGACATGTCGCAGATCACGTCCACCCCGCCGCCCGCGGCGATCTTCAACACCGAGCGGTACGGAGCGATGACGTACACCATCCCCGACCGCTCGGGCGCGCAGGCCGTCACCCTCTACTTCGCCGAGACATACCTGTCGGGCCCGGGCCAGCGGCTGTTCGACGTGACCATCAACGGCACGACGGTCCTCTCGAAGTTCGACATCTACGCCGGCGCCGGAGGCCCGAACCGCGCCATCGCCAAGACGTTCACCACCACCGCCAACTCAAGCGGCCAGGTGGTGATCCAGTTCATATCCGGCACCGAGAACCCCAAGATCAACGGCATCACGGTCAGCGGCAGCGGTAGCACCCCCACGCCCCCGCCCCCGACTCCGACCCCAACGCCCGCCGCACCGCCCACCAACAGCGCCGACGTCAAGCCCAGCGCCGGCTGCGGCAAGACCCCCGCGCTGGCGAACGGGTCGATCACCATCCAGAGCAACGGCACGCGCTCGTACATCCTCCGCGCCCCGGACAACTACGACAGCAACCATCCGTACCGGCTCGTCCTCGCCTACCACTGGATGGGCGGAACGGCGCAGCAAGTGGCCGACGGCACCGGGGCCACGGAGGCCCCGTTCTACGGCCTCTGGAACCCGGCCAACAACAGCACCATCTTCGTGGCGCCGGTGGGCCTGGGTTCGGGCACGAACACCGGCTGGCCGAACACCAACGGCCAGGACGTCGCATTCACCGACGCAATGCTCGCCCAGCTCGAGGCCGGGCTCTGCATCGACACGGGCCGGATCTTCGCCACCGGGTTCAGCTACGGCGCCGGCATGTCCTACGAGCTCGCGTGCGCCAGGCCCGACGTGTTCCGGGGAGTCGCGCTCTATTCGGGCGGAGCGCTCAGCGGCTCCTGCGGCGGCACAACGCCCATCGCCTTCTACGCATCGCACGGCCTGAGCGACAGCGTCCTCGACATCTCGAACGGGCGGGCCCTACGCGGCCACTTCGTGCAGGTCAACGGCGTAACACCACAGGACCCACCCGAGCCTGCGGTCGGCAGCGGGACGCACATCTGCACGACGTACAAGGGGGGCTCCGCCCAGCACCCGGTCGAATGGTGCGCCTTCGACGGTGACCACAACCCGAATCCGCACGACAGCGGCCAGAGCACCAGCTGGAACCCCCCGCAGGTGTGGGCTTTCATCAGTCAGTTCTGATACTCCGCGGAGACTCCGCTCGACGACTGGCCGCGCTCAAGAACGCCCCGGAGCCGGAGGTTCAGTACCAGCCGTGCTCGGTCCGGAATGCCAGGGCGGCACACGGCGATCCATAACGCTCGGTCATGTAGTCGACGCCCCACTCAGCCTGCACTACCGGGTTATCCCGCCACGCCCGGTACAGCCGTGCGGCCTCGGGATCGCCGGCCTTTGCCGCTGCCGCGGCCTTGGCCTCTGCCCACTTTCCCAGCTTGCTCGCCGGGTAGGCCTGAGGCAAGCCGTACGCGCCCGACCTCTTGTTGGTGGCATGCGGATCCCAGCGAGCTTCGTACTCGAATATCAGGCTGGCGCACTGAGACTGAGACCGGCCCCAGTGCCGATCCACGCCGGCGCCCAATCGGGCGCCCAGATAGTTCCTCGCGTCCTGGACCGTTGGCAGAGCGACCGACGCTACCTGGAGTGGCCGCGCCTCGACGACGGCGGGCGCCGGAGTGTTCGGTACCGGCTTGACTGGTTCCGCGTTCGAGGTCGGGGCCGGCGTCGGTCCAGGCGTCGGGTTGGAGGTCGCACCGAGCGTCGGTCCGGGTGTCGGGTTCCAGGTCGGGCCCGGCGTCGGCACGGCTGTCGGGCTCGAGGTCGCCGGCGGCTGCTCGGTGATCGATGGAAGACTCGCTATCTGAGCCGAGTCGGCGACAACGACGAGAACCGGCGCATTGCGAGTCGGCAGGGCATCGGCCGAGGCAGTCGAAGGGACGGCGGAGGCACTGCCGGCGACCAGAACCGCCACGACGGTAGCGTATGCACCGAACGTGGAGATGCCACGCAGGCGGCCGGCCAGGATGGCCGACGTTCGAGCCTGACTACGTCCGCCCCGGCAGTTCGCGCCGAATGCCACCAGTTCGTCGTAGGTAATCGGGAATTCGATGCCCCATTGATCGAGCGCGGTGCCATGCCTCGGCAGCAACGTCGGGATCGAAAGGCGCCAGGAGGAAATGGCCTGGGCGAAGCTCGATGGGGTCGGCTGTACGAGCCCAGCAAGATCCTCGGGGAGCAGCGGAAACTGGATACCCCATTGACCCAGGGCATCGAGGGACGACCGCGGGGCCGCAGTTTGGCGCATACATGGACTGTCGGGCAAACGCCGCCGCATTCAAACCGTACGAGCGGAGAATCCTCAATCGCCGGATGTACTGCCGCCACCTGACTGTCGGCGTGTGGCCGAGCGCCCTACGGCAGCGAGAAGTGGAGCGTCCAGTTCCCCTGGAACCGGACTTCGTGCCCCCATGGGCTCCCCTCGGTCGGCGCGTTGCCAATCAGCTCGCTGGCAGTCACGGTCCAGTCGCCGGTTGGGTCCTCGACACCCGCCGTGTATACGGTCGTCAGCGATCCGCCGGTGGCTGTCGTCGACATCAGACCGTCAAGGCTCCGGCCGGCGTGGCTGACGTATACGTTCGGCATCCAACTGTTCCCGCTTGACGGGGCTCCGGCCAAGCGAAGTTCCAGCCGGACCGCCGATGGTGAGGTGATTATCCGTTCGAGGGTGATCGTGACGCCGTTGCTCTGGGCGGAGACGAGTGGCGTCGCCTGCGAACCACCACCCACAGTCAGCTCGAAGGAGAACGTCGCGTTTACGGCAACCTCATGCCCGGTCGCCCACGACGGGTCGTTGGTGGGAGGCGGGGTCCGCCCATCGTCACCGACGACCGAAGACACGGTCACTGAGAACTCCCGTCGACCGGGGGGAGCGAGCCCAGGCGTGTGCTCGAACAAGAAGATATTGGCGGTCGTCGTGGCGTTGACCGGATTCGAAGCTCCCGTGGACTCGCTCCATTCGCCCCCAGCGGTGTCGGCCACGGACACGCGGCCGATGTTGATCAGATCCCACCTGTTCTGTGTGTCCACGACGGTGACGCCGACCATCATCCGGTTGGCGTCGGCGTAGGCCCGCTCCAGGGTGATCTGGTAGCCATCTACGGTCTTGGTCAGGCCCAGCACCTGGGCGTGATCCCACATATAGCCGCCGTCGGCGTTGTAGAACGCAGCGGGACCGCCGGATGCGGACGTGCTCATCAGCACAGCCGCCGTAAGGAGGACCGCTACCAGCACCGGGACGATGGCCAGGCTGCGCCGGCGTGTAAGTCTCAGGCGCGGAAGAGCCAGGCGCGGGAACCGGGGAGTCTGCGGGTGCCATTGCATCGCGGCTGCCGATCGCTTCTCGAGCGCGGCCGCAAGGTCGGCCGGAATCTCCGCGGCATAGGCCTCAGCGAGGAGCGACTCGAGATCCTCGGGCTTGCCTCCGGTGAAGGATCTATGCATCGTCACGGTAGGACTCCCTCAAGACTGCGAGCGCACGGCTCAGGAGCTTCTGGGTTGCAGCCTCACTCTTGCCGATCACCCCGGCGATCTCGCGAGCGGTGAGGCCGCCGGCGTAGCGAAGGACGGTAGCGTCTCGCTGGACGGCAGAGAGGCGGTCAACTCGGGCTCGAAGGTCCGCCATCTGTTCGCGCTTCATGACGGCATCCTCGAGCCCGATCGGCTCACGCGGTTCGGTCTCCGAGTCCGACCCTGCAGCCGGCTCGACGACCAGCCGATGCCGACGTTTGGACCGCCCGGCGTCCAGGGCTGCGTTTCGGGCAATCGTGAACAACCAGGCGATGACGCCTCCGCCCATGGGCCGATAGCGCCCCATCGCCGCGAACGCCCGCTCGAAGACGACCGCCGTGAGCTCCGCCGCCTCGTCGTCCGACGCGGTTCTGGCACGGAGGAAGCGAAAGACGCTCAGGTGATGGCGCCGGTAGAGCAGGGCAAAGGCATCCGAAGGTCGGACAGCCGTGGCCAGGTCCTCTTCCGGCTCCTCCGCCGCCCCCGAGCCATCGAGTTCCGCCGCTTCGATCCCGGTCACGCTTCCCTCCTGCGGCATTGTCGCCTACATGTACAACGCGCAACCTGGACAAACCGGACAAGCGCGGCCGTCTCGAGGATGGCGGCGCTCCCATACGCCACATCCCCTACCCCGGTTGCGTGACGGTCGAAACAGGCCCTGGCGGCCGCCAGCCCCGCCAGCAGACTCGCACCGTCGGGCGGCGCTATGGCCGCGCCGTTGGTGACCGGGCCGCAGATCTGCGAGAGTTGCCCCATGAGCGGAGACGATCCGATGCGCATCTTCACCGGTGTCGCGGCGGCGTACGACCGTGTTGCGACGATTCTGTCGCTAGGACAGGATCCGCGATGGCGGCGGGCGCTCGTGGACGCAATCGAAGCTACGCCGGCTGACCGCGTCCTGGACGTCGCAACCGGGACCGGAATGGTCGCCGCGGCGGTGCACGCTCGATACGGCTGCACCGTGGTGGGGCTCGACCAGAGCTCGGACATGCTGGCGGTGGCACGGACGCGAGCCGGCGTCTACGAGACCGTCGTCGAAGGGCGCGCGGAGAAGCTGCCGTTTCCGGACGCGGCATTCGACCACCTCACCTTCACGTATCTCCTGCGCTACGTCGACGATCCCGCGGCCGTGATGCGGGAGCTGGCCCGAGTCGTGAAGCCCGGAGGTCGGGTGGCGATGGTCGAGTTCGGCCTGCCGGGTGGCGTGTGGCGTCCGTTGTGGTGGCTCTACACGCGCATCGGGCTTCCGGTGGCGGGCCGCTTGTTCTCCGCAAAGTGGTCCGCGGTGGGCGCCTTCCTGGGTCCAAGTATCGAGCGCTTCTACGCCCGCAATTCGCTTCCCGCCGTCGAGGGATACTGGCGCGAGGCCGGACTCGGCGACGTGCGCACACAGCGACTGAGCGTCGGTGGCGGTGTCGTCATAAGCGCGACGAAGCGCGAGGCGCCGCGGGCGCCTACCCGGGTCGAGCCACCGCGCTCCCCCACCCCGGCGTCTCTCGCGCCGGCGTTCTATGCGCGGCCAGGCGGCGGATGGCGCGACTACTGGACGCTCATCCATCCGCCCTACACCGTGTGGCATCTGTCGTACGTGCTCCTCGGGGCGGCCCTGGCACCCTCGCCCGACCCCAAGATCGTCGCGGGCGCGCTCGTGGCGTTCGGGCTCGCCGTGGGCGTCGGCGCGCATGCGTTCGACGAGCTGAACGGCCGGCCTCTGCGCACGCGGATTCCATCCCCGGTGCTCGTCGGCCTCGGCACTGTGGCGCTCATTCTCGCGGTGGCGATCGGCCTCGCCGGGGCGACGACGGTAGGACCGCTGTTCCTTCTCTTTGTGATCGGTGGTGCCGCGGTCGTGCTGCTTTATGCGTTCGAGGCGCCCCTCGTGCACACGGACGTCGGATTCGCGATCGCATGGGGCGCGTTCCCCGTCGCGGCGACCGCGTACGCGACAGGCGCTCATCCGGTGCCGACCGCGCTCGCGGCCCTCGCGGCCGCGCTGCTGAGCCTCGCGCAGCGGCGGCTCTCAACTCGCGCGCGCTCGATCCGGCGTCGCGCCGTGACGGTTAGCGGCGAGATCGTCTATTCGGACGGGTCGAAGGAATCTATCGACGCGCGCGGACTCATCGGCGCGGCCGAAGGAGCGCTCTCCATCTTGTGGCTCTCGATCTTCGCGGTCTCGCTAGCGGTGCTGCTCGTCCACTGGCTCTGACGGGCGGGAGTCGCCCGCCCGCCCCGCCGAACCCGCCGCGGCCGCTGAGGCGCGAGCCCTCCCCCACCCTGCGTCACTTCACGGCTGCGGGCCGGAGGTGCCGTACGGCGTCGTGTCGACGATCTCGCGGATTCCATCGCCATCGGTATCGGTCCAGCCGAACATCACGTACGGAATCCAGTCGTCCATGAGGTTGCCATCCGGTCCGGCCACCCCCGTCTGATATGGCCAGTCGTCCATCATCCCGAACATGTGGCTGAGCTCGTGGTTGAAGTCCATCACCAGCCCGCCCTGCAGTTCGCGGGCACCCGTCACGCCGGACCAGATGTTGATCGCCCCGAACTTGCCGGTCCCGCAGGCCTCCAGGGCCAAGCCGCCGCCCGGTTCGATCAGCCCTGGGAAATTGCGGGACCCGTATGTGCCGTTGGCGTCCAGATCGATCTGCATGATGAAGTCGTACGCGGACGCGTCTTTGCCGGTCAGTGTTCGGATCTGCTGAGCGGTCAACAACTGGCCGGGCACAGGGGGCGACCCAAGATATGCCGCATCGGCTTCGATTCGCATCGGCGCGGAGGAGGACCCGTGACTGGTGGCGAAGCTCGCATACAGACCGTTCAGCCAGGCCACCACGACTGGAACGTTTGCCAGGGCGTCTTGCTTGACCGTCCCGGTGTTGCCGTAGTCCACGAACACGACAAGCACCCGGTATGTGCCCGCAGGGCGGCAGTACGTGTATGCGCCTGTCGTCGAACGGTGAGCCGGATCGGCGTACGGCCCGTTGCTCCACTCCACGTGTCCGTCATCGAATACCTGAACGTAGTAGCGCGTCCCTTTGTAGTAAGCCGCGCCGATCCAGCGCGAGCGAGTCGGGTTAGTAGGAAACTCGAAACGCTGCAGCGAGGGTGCCGGAATGTTCACCTTGTAGGTGTCCTGGAGCAGCTGCCTCACCCGGCTCAAAGCCTGCTCGCGGGTGAGTGCCGGCGGCAGTGTGAAGGCCGGGACACCAGTAACGGTGATGTGGATGGTCGCTTCCGCCATGTTCTTGTCGCTGTCCATCGCCGTCGCAGTCAGGGTGTAGGCCCCGCCGCCGTTGGGCGGCGACCAGGCGATCTCCCCCATATACGGAACGACGCGACCGGCGTTCTGCGCCGCGAGAGCATGGCCCCCTTCGTCCACCGCAGGCAGGCCGTTGGCGGTCAAGTCGATCATCAAGGGAGCCTTGCCGGTCACCTCGATCTGGACGACGACCAGCGGACGGCCCTTCGCGTTGAGAGTGCCCGCCGCGGTGCCTCCCTCTGTCAGGCTGACGAAGCGCACCTGCATTCCCCCCGCGGACGGAACACTGGCCGACGGAACGCTCGTGGACGGAACGCTCGCCGAGACCGCCGGGGATTGAGTGAGCGGCGCCGTCGCGAGTCCGGTGGTTGACGGCGAAGCAGAGCCGCAGCCGGCCAGAATCACCGCAAGGAAGAGCAACAGCCCGGGTCTCTTCGAACACCACCTGGAGAACGTGGCCAATCCTCCTGGCAAAGGTGTACCGGATTACTGCATGTACATTCTAGCGATGAGTTCCGCCTCCGAAGCGTCTCCATCCGGTCGAAATGGACCCCTCGGCCGCGAGCGCCCGCAAGGCCGGGCCTTCTGCCAGGCGGTCTTGCGCGGAGTTCGAGCGCGGCAGCGGTCGAAGGATCGCTAGAGTCTAGGTGCGAACGGATCGGTCCCGTCTTCAGATTCCAGATGGCCGTTCCGTCAATCGCCGATGGAGCGAACGTGAACGATCGACGCCACAAGATCGATTGCGATCGCGACGCCGATCAGTGCGCCTGCGATCCCGGGCGCTCGGTCGGAAGCCGCATCGGCGACCATTTCGACTCGAAGGTCGAGCGTGCCGGACCGGGCGCGGGATCGTCCCTGCACAAGACCTCTGTGGCGCTCCTTGGGCTCATGGGCGACCCGACCGAACGGACGATCCTCGAGCTTGGATGCGGCCGAGGCGGCCTGCTGCTGGAGTTGCTGCGCTCAGGCGCGGCCGGCGTGAGGGGGCTGGACCTCTCCAGCGCGAGCGTCGATCAGGCTCGCCACAGGTTTGCCACCGCCGGGCTGGCCGATCGCGTGACCCTGGAGGTTGGCGACGGAGCGAAGATGCCTCTCGAGCCCTCCGACTGGGTCGTGCTGGACCGGGTCATCTGCTGCTACCCGGACGCCGACGGGCTCGTCGCCAATTCCGTCCCGGCCGCCCGCCGGCTCTTCGCCTTCTCGGTCCCGAACTCGCGCGGCTGGCGCGGACTGGCTGCGCGCGTAGGACGACAGCTCGACAACGGCTGGAACGGCCTTTGCAGGCGCTCGTGCAAGACCTTCGTTCACGACCTGGACCGGCTCGACCGAACGCTCACCGCCTCGGGCTTCTCGCTTCGCGGTCACGAAACGCGCGGGCTCTGGTACGTCGCTGTCTACGAGCGCGCCTGAACGTCGTGCGGGCCTACGAGCGCAGAGCCGGCCGCGTGGCGCGCCGCCCCGACACGACAGGCAGTCCTTCCGCGGCCCACGCCTCGAAGCCGCCGGCGATGTCCGTCGCGCGCGCGAAGCCCATGTCTCGGAGCGTGGCCGCGGCGATGCTCGACGAATAGCCGCGGGCGCAGCAGAGGACGACCTGGCGGTCCGGATCTGTCAGCTCCGGATCCGCGTAGCCAGATGTGGGATCGAGTCGCCAGTACAGCACCGACAGCGGCACGTGGACCGATCCGGGGATCACGCCGTCTTCGCGACGGAGCTCGGCGCACCGAGTATCGACGATCAGCGCACCGGCGGCCTGAGCGCGAAATGCGGCCTGCGGCTCCATTCGCTCGAACCGCGAGCGGGCGGCGTCGAGCAGCTCGCCGAAACGACGGATTGAGCCGGGCTCGACCTAGTACCTGGTGCGGCGCGTCTCTTCTTTCTTCGGCGGGCGCGGCTCGTGGCCAGGGCGCGGAGGGCGCGGAGCCGTCCCGGGGGCCATGTCCGGCGGGGGCGGCAGCGGCCCACGAGCGCGGGCCGCTTCTACCTGGGCCGCGAAGGCTGCCGCGCGCTCAGGTGGAATGGCGCGCTCCCAATCGGCAGTGATCTGCTTGACCCGCACATTCTCCGCCGCTCGCTGCTCGCGTTCGTGTCTCGACCTCTTCGTCATTTGGTCCTCGTCTGGGTACCAGGGATCTCCGTCGACTGGAGCGACCATTTTGCGCTCATTGCCGGCGCCTGTCCCGCAACTCGTCGCACTACGCCGGCAGCGGCGCTCCCGCATCCCGATGCTACCGCGCCCGCAGCCTGGCAGAGAAGGAGCTGGGCGATGAGTCACAGGGATGCAGAGGAGGCGGCTGACAGGTGAGGCCTAACTCGTTGGTGCCGTGATCGTCACGCCCCACAACGTGTCGATGCTGATGTCCAGCGTCACCGTCTCATGGGACGGCGTGCTGACGATCTTCTGATCGAACGACGCCCGAATAGTCAGGCCGGCCGGGGTCCCTTCGTCCTCCGCCCAGAAGGACAGACTGCTGACGCTGAGGTTCTCCTGACCGGAACCGGCGCTGATGCCGAACGCAGACAGGTCTACGCCCGCCATGTTCGCGACGGTGAGCTGATGAAGCTGTTTGCCGAACTTGGCCCCCACGCCCGCATCAAAGAAGAGGATGCCGCTGCCTACGAAGCCTTGGAGCGTCTTGCCTGAGGCAGGCGTCTTGGTCCATTCACCTCCGTTCGTCCGCAAATACGACGAGTCGCCTACGACGATGTTGTCGTTCGTGGCCGTGATTCCCAGGACCTTGGAGGTGATCGAGAAGTCGCTGTCTGCGCCTTTGACCTTGAACGTTCCCGAGACCGAGCCTGAGGTTGAGCCGAGGACCGTAGTCACCGCAATTGAACCGACCACGGGTCCTTGGGCCTGGAAGTCGCTGCTGGCGACCTTGGCCTTGAAACTGTCCAGCGTCGACATCGGTGTCGGTGTCGGAGTTGGGGTAGGGGTCGGCGTCGGAGTGGGTGTCGGAGTCGGTGTGGGGGTGGGCGCTAAGGTGGGCGGCGGGATGAGGGTGGGCCAACCGTGGCTGCCGCTACAAGCCGCTACGGCCCCCAAGAGCGCCAACGCCAGGATGAGCGGACGAGCTCTTTGCCTACCCGGTCGCAACGCAGTCCAGGGTGTATTCATAGGGCACGCTCTGATGATTGGCCCTGTCCGTGAATGTGACCTCGAGAGGTATCGAGTAGCCACCATTTCCACATATCCACTCTGCTGTAGCGACCGCTCCGGCCTTCTGGAACGCACTAGGAATGTTCAGCTCCCCACCTTGTGACTGCGCGCCGGGGATTGTGGATCCAGCTATCCGGAAATCCCAACGGTATACATCGCCGTCGCGATCCGAGAAGTGCGCGTCTTGCTAGACCACCAGAAGTCCAGTCGACGTGTCCGGCCTCAGGTCGCAAGAGTTCGTCTGTCGACCGCCGGTCCCTCGGTCTCCTCGCACAGACAAGCAGCATCCTAGCGCACGCGGTTTCGCTCAATTCGTCCGAGACGCCGGTTCTCCGCGCCGTGGTCCCGCCGTCCCTTGAAACGCGAGGCGCCGCGACCTATCCTTCACCGGCCATGATCGTCTAGCTTCGGCTTCAGTCGCGTTGCGCGCCCCCTGAGTGGCACCATCCGCCTGCTCAGGCCGCGGCCGCGCTCCCCCACCCCGCTGACCCTGGAGAGACGATCATGTTCGACGAGCTTCAGCGAATCAACGAGCGGCCGGCCGTCTTCTCGCGTCTCACGACCCCCGCCCTGTGGACGGACCCGCACACCTCGGAGCAGATGCTGCGGTTCCACCTCGATGGATCGGTCGACGTCTCGTCCCGGCGGACCGAATTCATCGACGCCTCCGTGGCCTGGATCGCGGAGGCCTTCCATCTGACCGACCAGTCGCGGGTCCTCGATCTCGGCTGTGGGCCGGGACTCTACACGAATCGCCTGGCGCGGATCGGCGCCGACGTGACGGGGATCGATTTCTCGTCCCGATCCATCGCGTATGCACGCCAGGCGGCCACACGGGATGGCCTGCAAGTGACATACGTGAACGAGGACTACGTGGCCTGGGAGTCGAGCCGGCGCTTCAACCTGATCACGATGATCTACTGCGACTACTGCGCCCTGGCGCCCGTCCAGCGACGCGCTCTCCTCGGCAAGATCGCGCGGCTCCTCGAGCCGGAGGGGGCGTTCCTCTTCGACGTCTGCTCCCTCACCGCGTTCGACGCTTGGGTCGAGTCGGCTTCATACGCGGCGTCAGCCACCGGCGGGTTCTGGTCACCGGGCCCGTACTTCGAGTTCCGCAACAAGCTCGCATACCCCGAGGACCGAGTCACCCTCGACAAGTACGAGATCGTCGAGTCCGACCGAACGAGGACCATCTACAACTGGCTCCAGTACTTCGACCGGGAGGCTCTGGCTGCGGAACTCCACGGGGCCGGCCTGGAAGTCGCGTCCGTACTCGGTGACGTCGCCGGGCGCCCGTTCGAGCCGTCGTCGTCCGAGTTCGCGGTCATCGCCCGCCGAAGCGATCGAGGCGGACGACCGGCTTAGCCGGAATCAGGCTGGGGCGGAGACCGACGCATGCGTGGCCGGCATGCCCCGGCCTTCCGCGATAGCTAGACTCGACGGCAGGCGGCGTCCCCTTGTGCCGCACGTGTTGCCGGAGTGGATTCGGACCCGAGGTGGTCCGTCATAGAGGTGGTGCCTTGTGACTGGGAATTCGAGCCAGGGCACGATACGGTGCCTCAACTGCGGCACCCAATCTCCCGTCGGTGCCAGGTTCTGCCCGGTTTGCGGCCGGGGACTTGACGCGACGCAACCTGGATGGGCAGCGCCCGCCGCACCGGCAGGGGTCCCTGCGCCCCCAACCCCGGCAGCCGTGCCGCCGCTGGCGCCCGGCTACGGGCAGCCACCGACGTACTCGCAGCCCCAGGCGTATGGCCAGCCTCCGGCCTACCCTCAACCGCCGGCATACCCGCAGCCACAGGGGTACGGTGCGCCTCCCGGATATCCGCCGGGAGCGAGCTACCCACCGGCTCCCGCCAGCCGCAGTTCCATGCCCCTTCTTCTGGGCCTGGGCGTCGTCGGGATCGTGGTTGTCGGCGCCTTCTTCGTCGCGTCCGGCGGTGGTACTCATGGCTCGCCTGCCCCCTCCGGGCTTGCTGTCGGCACGCGGACTTCCGCGCCGGCTTCGCCCACCCCCGCGCCGACTGTGAAGCCGACCGTCAAGCCGACCGTCAAGCCCTCCCCCACTCCGACCAAGCCGCCCGCCGGCTTCACCGCGACCGGCTCGATGATCGCCGAGCGCGATAGCCACACGGCCACGCTCCTTGCCGACGGTCGCGTCCTCATCGCCGCCGGCGAGAACATCGATGGCGCAAAGGACGTGGTCTCGGCCGAGTTGTACGACCCGAACACCGGCAAGTTCACCGCCACCGGCTCCATGTCCACCGGACGCTACTACGCAACTGCCACTCTGCTCAAAGACGGCCGGATCCTCATCGCCGGAGGCGACGACGACACTACGGTTCTCACCTCGGCCGAGCTATATGACCCCGCGACCGGCAAGTTCACACTGACGGGCTCGATGACCAATGGACGGGACGACCACACCGCCACTTTGCTCCCAGACGGCCGCGTCCTCATCGTGGGTGGCTGGAGCGGTGACGCACAGGTGCCTTCAGCTGAGCTGTATGACCCCGCGACCGGCAAGTTCACACTGACGGGCTCGTCGGTCCGCGCTCGAAACTTCCACACCGCCACGCTGCTCCAAGACGGCCGCGTCCTCATCGCCGGCGGATACGGCGGCTCGACACAGCTTGCCTCCGCCGAGCTGTATGACCCAGCGACCGGCAAGTTCAGCGCCACCGGCTCGCTCGTTACCGCTCGGGACTTCCACACCGCCACGCTTCTTCCAGACGGCCGCGTTCTGCTGGCCGGAGGCTGGAACAGCAAGTCGGCTTTCTCGTCGGCTGAGTTGTACGACCCCAAGAGCGGCAATTTCAGCTCCACCGGCTCGCTGGCTACCGCTCGCGACACACACACCGCCACGCTTCTCCCGGATGGCCACGTGCTCGTCACCGGAGGCTCCGACGGCCCTACCTTCACCGCCTCAGCTGAGCTGTACGACCCCGCGACCGGCAAGTTCAGTCCGGCAGGCTCCCTGGCCAGCGCTCGCGACCGCCAG
The DNA here is from genome assembly GCA_003141455.1 of Chloroflexota bacterium. Lineage (GTDB taxonomy): Bacteria > Chloroflexota > Limnocylindria > Limnocylindrales > CSP1-4 > Fen-1039. The sequence continues at coordinate 149,370 of PLMA01000067.1, forward strand.
AGCGCCACGCTTCTCCAGGATGGCCGCGTCCTCATCGCCGGAGGCTGGGACGGCGACAAGGTCTTCGCCCTGGCCGAGCTCTACCAGCCGTAGGGCCGCGCAGCCGGGATCGTCAGTTGAACGCCTTCTAGAAGGAACGGCCATGCTGGATATCTCGGGCAAGTGGGTGCTTCTGACGGGTGCCAGCCGCGGCATCGGCCGGCAGGTCGCCGGCGCGTTGGCGGACAGGGGTTGCCGTCTCATCCTGCACAGCCGCACGCGCGAGCACACGGCCGACCTGGTGGCGCAGTTCCGGGCCCGAGGCTTGACCGTGCACCCGCTGGAAGCGGAGCTCTCCGACCAGAGCCAGGTCATCGCCCTGAGCGAAGAAGCCCTCCGCATCTCGGGCGGCATCGACATCCTGTACAACAACGCCGCCATCCAGTCGGGCTGGCACGACGACATGTTCGCCACGGAGCTGGACGAGTACACGCTGAGCTTCCAGGTCAACACGATCGCCCCGATCACCTTGTGCAACCTGATGCTGCCGGGCATGATCGAGCGAAGGTTCGGGCGCGTGGTGAACGTCACTTCGGGAGTCAAGGATCAGCCCCAGATGATGGCCTACGCCGCCTCGAAGGCCGCCCTGGACAAGTACGTCTACGACATGGCGCCCCACCTTCAGGGCACCGGCGTGACCATGAATCTGCTGGACCCCGGCTGGCTGCGCACGGATCTGGGCGGACTCCAGGCGCCCAACCCGGTGGAATCCGTGCTGCCCGGCGCCCTGGTGCCCGTGCTCCTGGAAGACGGCACCTGCGGGAAGTGGTTCAGCGCCCAGGACTATCGGTAGTCCCAGTCGTTCGGCGTCTTCAGGGGATCCAGTTGAACTCGTCCGGGTTCGGGCCGCGGCGGCCGTTTCGATGTAGACCCGTGATCGCCGCCATGTCTTCGTCCGTCAGCTCGAAGTCGAAGAGGGCGAAGTTCTCCGCGATCCGCGCCGGCGTCACCGACTTGGGGAAGACGATGTCGCCGCGCTGGATGTGCCAGCGGAGGGTGACCTGCGCCGGTGTCCGGCGGAGCCGCCCGGCGATGCCGACGATCGTAGGATCGTCGAGGACCTGGCCCTGAGCGATCGGCGACCACGCCTCCGTGGCGATCCCGTGTTCCCTGTCGAACGCCCGTACGTCCTCCTGGGTGAAATACGGGTGGATCTCGATCTGGTTGATAGCCGGAACGACGGTGGTCTCGCTGGCCAGCCGCTGGATGTGGTGCGGCTGGAAGTTAGAGACGCCTATGGCCTTGGCGCGGCCGGAGCTGTAGATCTCCTCGAGCGCCTTCCATGTCTCGACGAAATCGCCGACGCCCGGCAGCGGCCAGTGGATGAGGAAGAGATCGAGGTAGTCCAGCTTCATGACCTCGAGCGATCGGGCGAACTCCGCAAGAGCCTTGTCGTGGGCGTGGAAGCCGTTGTTGAGCTTGCTCGTTACGAAGACTTGGGCTCGATCGATGCCGAAGTCTCGGATGCCCTCCCCGACCTCGCGCTCGTTGCCGTACATCTCGGCCGTATCGATATGCCGGTAGCCAACCTTCAGGGCCTCGAGCGTCGCCGCCCTGGTCTCCTCCGGCTTGATCTGGAAGACGCCGAACCCGAGCTGCGGGATCTCGACGCCGTTGTTGAGCAGGATGTTTGGAACTGCGCTCACTGCCGTTGGTCTCCTCTTGCGGAACGCGCACCGCTATGACGCCACGACCCCAATCGTATGAACCGGAGGCTCGCGTGTCCACGGGCAACCGGTGCCCCGGCACCCGGGCGGCCGGAGCCGCCGCGCGGGAGGCAGAATCCGTTGAGCCGGACCTACGGTTGGAGGCCGAGGTCCACGTCGACGTCGTCGTAGATCCGGGCGGCCGCCAGCTTGCCGCTGGCACCGCGCTCGTACACGCCGATCCCCGCCTGCGGCTCGAACTTCCGGGGCCCCCAGCCGTCGGCGATGAACTCCACCCCGCAAGCGGCGCCATCGTCGATCACGGAGCAATGGCGCAGGTGGATCGGCCCCACGGCATAGAAAGCACCGTATGCCGTCCGGATCCCCTCCTGACCGCGATAGATGTGCGGTCCGCCGCTCGGCTCGCGGAGGTAGCCCCGACTCGCCCATCGGGCTCGCGGCTCGGCCGCTCCAGCGGCGCGGAATGACGTCGTCCCCAACGCGCCGCCCATCTCAACTGCGTAGGCGCGTCAACCGGAAAGTCAGCGGCACATGATCTATTGCCTATTGACTACCATCCATAGCCGACCATACTCGCTAGACGGTCGCCTATCGTGAATCGAGGCGATCGATCCTGGCGAAGGCGGACCTCTCGTCGTCGCAGCAATAGGGATCTTTAGGCGAAGACCCGCTCGAGCGGGCGCGCTACCCATCTGCCGTGGGGTGGAACCGCTACAACGACCACCCGCGACGCGAGGAAGGCTTTTCATGCGAGCACTACGGATCATGGGCTTGACGGCCTTTCTGGCCGTCTTTTTGACTGGACCCGCGCTGGCCGCGGAGGCTCCAGTAGGACTTGGGACGGCGGGCGGCTACGCCGTCCTGGCCTACTCGACCGTCACGAACACCGGTCCCACTACCATCACCGGCGATGTCGGCCTCCACCCCGGGAGTGCGGTAACGGGATTCGGCAGCGTGACGTTGCATGGCACTCAGCACGTCGCCGACGCCGCTGCCCTGCAGGCCAAGAACGACCTGGTCACTGCCTACAACAGCGCCGCCGGCCGGACGCCCACGACCGTGGGCACCGAGCTCGGTGGGCACACCTTCACCGCCGGCGTCTATAACACCCAGAACGGAAAGCTTGGGTTGACCGGCGTTGTCACGCTCGACGCGCAGGGCGATCCCAACGCCGTGTTCATCTTCCAGGCTGCGTCTACGCTGACGACGGCCTCAGGCAGCAGTGTGGCCCTCGCCAACGCAACTCAGGCTTGCAACGTCTTCTGGAAGGTCACCAGCTCCGCGACTCTTGGCACGTCCAGCGCCTTCGCGGGCAACATCCTGGCTCTGGCGTCCATCACTCTGACCACCGGCGCCAGGCTGACAGGTAGTGCGCTGGCTCAGACCGGTGCCGTCACGCTGGACACAAACGTCATCACCAGAGCAGTGTGCTCGACATCCGGTGGGGCTCAGCCCCCAGCCGGCACGACGCCGGTGCCGGGTGGAGTTCTCCCCCCGACAACAGGTGGCACCCCTCCTCCGACCAGCACGAGCGGATCCGGGGATAGCGGCTCGGGCCCGGGCGCTGCGCTCATGGTCCTCATTGCCGGTCTCGCCGCGGCCGCCGCGTTCGTGACCGTCAGGCGGCTCGACACGATCCGCCGCTAGCCGGCTCGCTCCCCCATCGCCACAGAACGAGAGGACGGCACCCGAAAGGGCGCCGTCCTCTTCTGTTGACCCGCTCCGCGCCGACTGCGTCGGGCTGTCGCCCGGCCGCGCTAGCTTCCCGACAGCGGCCCGCGTTCAGGCTGACCGTCCCGGGCCGGTCGTCTCCGGCCGATCACCCGAGCGTCGCCGCTCCCGTCCAGGACCGCACGCACCTTGTGGGCCAGGCCGTCGGGAGTGAAGGGCTTCTGCAGGAACGGGATCAGCTGCCCGTCGTCGTCGCGGAACGCTTCTGGGACATCGGTGTGACCAGATGTGAGGATCACCCGCGCGTCGGGGCGGAGCTCGTGCAGACGGGACGCCAGCTCCGGCCCGCGCATGCCCGGCATGATCACGTCGCTTATCACGAGCGCGATCTGGTGCTCGGTCGCAGCGATGCGCAGCGCCTCCGCAGCATTGCTCGCCTCCAGAACGACGTAACCCTTCGACCGGAGACCGAGCACCGCAAGACGGCGGACGCTGGCCTCGTCTTCCACCACCAGGACCGTCTCCGTTCCTGGACCCGATCGCTCGGGCGCGGCCGGCTCCCCTGCCCTGTCGGCAGAGGGAGCACGCCGGGGCAGGTTGATGGTGACCGTCGTCCCTTGGCCCACTTCGCTGTGGACCCAGATGTTGCCGCCGCTCTGGGTGACGATGCCGTGGCAGGTTGCCAGCCCAAGGCCTGTGCCCTTTCCCTGGGGTTTCGTCGTGAAGAACGGCTCGAAGAGATGCTCCAGGACCTTCTCGCTCATGCCGGTTCCCGTGTCGGTCACCGCCAGGGTCACGTAGCGTCCGGCCGCTATCGACGGCTGGCTCGCGGAATACTCGTCCGTGACCGTCTCGTTGGACGTCTCGATCGCCAGTCGCCCGCCGTTCGGCATCGCGTCGCGGGCGTTGACCGCCAGATTGACGAGGAGTTGCTGGATCTGACCGGGGTCCGCCTCCACGACCCCCAGGGGATCGTGGAGCGCGGTGGTGATCTCGATGTCCTCGCCCAGCAGGCGCGCGAGCATCTCCAGCGAGCTCCCGATGACCTCGTTCAGATTGAGCGGGATCGGCTCGATTACCTGGCGCCGCGCGAACGAGAGCAGCTGGCGCGTGAGCCGGGCCGCACCCTCAGCCGCTTTGGTGACCTCGTCGATGTTCGCCCGCGCCGGGTGGTCCGGGTCCAGATCCAGGAGCGCGAGCTCCGCGTTGCCGAGGATCGCCGTCAGCAGGTTGTTGAAGTCGTGGGCCACGCCACCGGCGAGACGGCCGATCCCCTCCATCTTCTGGGCCTGGACGACCTCCTCCTGCAACGCCCGCCGCTCGGTGATGTCTTGAATGAGCTCGTCATAGGCGACCAGCGAGCCGTCGTGCCCGTACTGCGGCACGGGCGTGCTTCGAACCCACCGCTCGGCACCATCCCTGCGCACGATCCGGTGCTCGATGGCATGCGTCTTCCGGTTCGCCGCGACATCGCGAGCGTGCTGAAGGACGAGCTCGCGGTCGTCTACGCGAACGATGTCCAGCCAGAGCATCGGGTCCGCCTCGAAATCGTTGGGGCTGTACCCGGTGACCGCAATGCATCCGGGCCCGTGCCTGCGGCTGGTGACCACGTCGCCGGACAGCTCCACGTGGAATAGGTAGTCGGTGATCGTCTCGGTGATCCGGCGGTACCGATCCTCACTCTCGGCCAGGGCCGCGGTGCGCTGAGCGACGCGCGCCTCCAGCTGCGACCGGGCCGCCTCCAGCAGCTCGCCCAACGTCGCGGTCTCGACGCAAACGGCCGCCTCAGTCGCCATGGCCGAAAGCAGGTCCGCGTCGGCTTGCTCGAACTGGCGTTCGCCGGGCAGGTTCGTCACTGTGACCACACCCAGCGTCCGATCCCGGTAGAGGATGGGAGCAACCATCATCGGCCCATGGCCGAATTCCGCACGGTGGTCATGGATGCGCTGGGGCTCCCGCGGATCTCGAACCCCGCCCGGAGAGATCGTGACCTTCCTCTCACGCAGAACCCACCCCACGAGCCCGTCCATCAACTCGTCGAATTCTGCGAAGAACTCACGCTCCGATCCGGGCCCGCCCCGGTAGTTGCCGGTGACGAGCCTGCGGTCCATGTCGAGGGCGAAGAGGTTCACGCGGTCGGTCCTGAAGGCATCCGCAACCGCGTCCGCCACGCGCTGGAGAACGGCCACGACCGTCTCCGCGGCCACGAGCGATCGGGTGACCTTATAGAGCGCCTCGGACCTGTTCAGCGCCGCCTGAGCCTCGACGAGCGCCTGGCGGTACCTGGCCTCAGAGGCGCGCAGGGCGTACTCGGCCCGCTCTTGGGCAGCGAGCGCCGCGACGGACTCCTCGCTACGACGTGCGTCTACAGACTCCCCGAGGCTGGCAGGAACGACCTCACGACGCTTCCTGGGCACACCTACCCCTCTAGAGCCCCCCACGGCCGGCGCCACCGGTGTCAGCCCCGCCGACTTCGGCGCCGGGCGGCCAACTCCGGGGATTGTACGCGCGCCAGGCCGCAATTACGCATGAACATCCGACCGAACGGATCGTCGCGGCGCGCGGAGGCACCGCATCCTGGGTCCGTGGGCCACCGCCAGGCAGCGCAGGACGGTTCCTCGATCGGCTCATGGGCTCCGACCCATCCCCCGCAGGCGCCCGATAGGCAGGATGCTATGGATGGTCGCAGACATGACGGTCAGATTGGCGAGCTTGCCTGCGAGAACCTCGGAAGGAAATGCACCATGGGAATCGTCGAAGTAATCGTTGTTGTCGTCATCGTCCTGCTTGTGATTCGAATCATCTAGCCGTACTTGCCGCAGGCTTCCGAAGCCGCGGCCACGGGGATGTCGCGGACCACATCCGGACAGTCCCTTCACGCCATATCACACCAGCTGCCCGGCCTCCCCTAGGAGGCAGGGCAGTTTCAGTTTCGACTCGAGTGAGGGTGGGACAAGGGCCATGTGGCGGACCCGTGTCGGCTAGCACAGCACATCCCTCGACAGTTGGGTCTCACGATCGGGCTCTTCGGTTGCTGTACTTCCCTACTCCCACACCAGTCTCGGGCTTCGGTACGCGAGAACCCCTCGGATCGCGTGTCCAGGTATTGCCAGACGCCACTCACCAGCCCTGGCCGGCGACGCCCGCCCTCATGTCGCTCGAGGCAACAGGACGGCTACACAATCCTCAGGCCGCGCTCGCGGCGACGGCCACTTCTTCGGCGAGGACATCGGCCGTGACCCCTTCCCAGAAGTCCACAGCGGCGCGCTCGTACAGCACGCCCATACGCAGCGTTTGGCCGCGCCAGTGTTCCAGCGTCAGATGCCCGGAGTTCGTACCGTCGGAGCCGCGCTCAACCCGTTCTTCCTTCTCGTAGCCGGCGAGCTTGGCTCGATGGATCGGAAGCTGCTCGCGCGCTATGTCGCCCCGAGTCTCGGACGACCCCTGGTCCGCGAAGAAGAGCTGTAGCAACCCGGGATCCCGAAGCTCTGTCGCCTCCCAGGATGGGCGCTCAAGCCACGCCCGCAGGGCGTCGCTTCCGGCACTCGTGATCGTGAAGAGGCGACGTCGCCGCCCGTCCTCCTCACGCTCTTCGGTCAGAAGCCCGAGCTCCACCAGGCGTGGCGGCTCCTTGTACAGCAGAGCGTGCGGGAAGGACCAGAAGTTGCCGATGGTCGCCGCAACGTGGCGCTTCAGGTCGTAGGGCGTGGACGGGCCCTCACGGGCAAGGAGGCCCAGCACCAGATAAGACGTCGAACTTAGTTGTCCGGTTGACATAGTCCATAAGATACCATATGCTGCGGATCAGTCAAGTGGGACTATGGAAGGTAGGTACAGGCAGATGGCCATCGAAGAACAAGACGTCAAGGTCGAGACGACCGGACCGAGCAACGGCGAGTTCGCTCGCCGCATCGCTCTCTTCGCGTTCGGGATCGTGCAGGGCCTCATCGCTCTGCGGATCGTGCTCCTCGTGCTTGACGCTCGCGAGGCCAACGGGCTCGTTGCCGGGATCCTCAACGTCAGCCAGGTCTTCGTCGCGCCGTTCGACGGCATCCTCCACACCAATGCTCTGCATGCCGGCGGCTCCATCCTTGACATCGCCGCCGTAGTGGCCCTCGTGGGCTGGACGATCGTGGAACTCCTCGTCGTCGCGGCAATCGGGATCTTCCGGCGCGAACCCGCCTGAGCGGGACGCGACTACCACTCGTGGGGCGATGTCCGTCTCACGACGATCGAGAACGTAAGGGAGGCCTCTCATGAAAGCATTGCGCATCATCGGCTTGACGGCCTTCCTGGCCGTCTTTCTCACAGGACCGGCGCTTGCCGCGCAGGCTCCAGTAGGGCTTGGCACGGCCGGTGGCTTCGCGGTCCTGGCCGGCTCGACCGTCACGAACACCGGTGCCACCACGATCACCGGAGATGTCGGCCTGTCCCCGGGGACCTCGGTGACTGGATTCGAGACCGTGACGCTGCACGGGACCCAGCACGTCGCCGATGCCCCCGCGCTGCAGGCACAGAACGCCCTGACCACCGCCTACAACGACGCCGCCGGCCGAACGCCTATCACCACCATTGCCGCCCAGCTCGGTGGACAGGTCCTGGTGGCCGGGGTCTACGCCTCCCAGGACGGCGCATTCCTGTTGACGGGGGCTCTCACCCTCAACGGCGAGGGCAATCCAAACGCCGTATTCATCTTCCAGGCCGCGTCCACGCTGACGACGGCGTCAGGCAGCAGCGTGGTCCTTAGCGGCCAAGCTCAGGCCTGCAACGTCACCTGGCGGATCGGCAGTTCCGCGACTCTTGGTACCCGCTCCGCCCTCAAGGGCAACATCCTGGCGCAGGAATCCATCACGCTCACGACCAGCGCAACACTGGACGGTAGAGCGTTGGCACGTACCGGCGCCGTGACGTTGGACACCAATGTCATCGCCCCGTCGGCGTGCACGGTCGCCACGGCCACGCCCACTCCACCCCCCGCCGCTGCAGCGAGTACTACACCCGCCGCGACAGTGCCGCCAACCAGCACGAACGGGTCTGGCGATGGCGGTTCGGGCACCAATCCATCGACCATGATCCTCTTCGCTGGTCTCGCCGCGAGCGCCGCGTTCGTGACCATCAGACGGCTTGGCGCGATCCATCGCTAGCCGCTCGCACCACCGCCAGAGAACAGAGAGACGGCGCCCGAAAGGGCGCCGTCTCTCTGAGGAGCTCAGATGACCGCTACCAAAGCCCCTACCCGGGCCGCCACGACCCTCGACGAAGCCGCCAGCGAACAGGGCGGCGAGATCGCAGACGAAGGACGCTCGGTCACGGACCGCGCGCGAGTCGCCGTCATGGGCGCCTTCGAGCACATGCCCGACCTCTTTGGGACCGCACGCAACGGCGCATCGCAGGTCGCCGATCACTTGCCGGACGCCGTCGAGCGCGCCCGCGTAGGTGCCCACGAGACGGCAACGACGATGCAGACGATGTCCGACCCGACATTGCGGCTGCTCGCTGCGGGCTCGATCGGCCTGGCTGTTGGGCTCTACCTCGCGGGCGCAAGGCGTCCGATCACCCTCGCGGCCATGGTGCCCGCGGTCATTGCGGGCAGCGCAATCGCCACGCGTCCGTCACGGATCAGACTTCCCTCGCGCTGACGGCTCCGCAGTACCCCGCCGGATGCAGCCTGCGGCGCAGACGCCGCCGCGCTGTGGCCGCCAGGCGGTTCGCTTGGTGAGTCTGTGCTTCGGGCCGGCCGCTGCCGGGCGACCGCGAGCAGGCGATCAGTCCGTCTAGACCTCGCCGCGAGCGACCCTCGCGGCCCCGTTCGTTGCGATCGAGGCTCCGTCGTCCTCGGCCCGCGCCCGATCCGCAGCCGTCTCCTCGGCGGCCACGCTGCCCGCGACGCCTCCCCAGAACTCCACCGCTGCCCGTTCGTAGAGCAAGCCCATCGGCAGCGTAACCCCGCGCCAATGCTCGAGACTTCGGGTGACGCCGCCTGAGCGGTTCTTCCCGGCCTCGGCGCGCAGCCCAGCCTCGTATTCGGCCAGCTGGGCCCGGTGCACCTCCAGTTGCTCATGGGCGATGGCAAGTCTTGCCGTCGTCGGCTCGAGGTCCGCGAAGAAGAGCTGTAGCAACGCGAGATCTCGCAGCTCCGTGGGCTGTCGGGCTGGATGAGCGAGCCACGCGCGAAGCGCCTGGCGGCCCGGATCGGTGATCGAGAAGAGCCGCCGCCGCCGCCCTCCTTCCTCCCTCTCTTCAGTCAGCAACCCGAGCCCCACCAGGCGTGGCGGTTCCTTGTACAGGAGGGCGTGCGGGAAGGACCAGAAGTGGCCGATCGTCGCCGCCACATAGCGCTTCAGGTCGTAGGGCGTCGACGGGCCTTCACGGGCAAGGAGGCCCAGCACGAGATACGAGGTGGGCGTCAGCTGCGGCGTTTCGTAGGTCGAGTACTCGGTTGACATACTCCATACGATACCATACTGTAATGATGGTGTCGCAAGAACAATCGTCAGATTGGCGGAGTCGCCTGCGAAGCCTCGGAAGGATCACACCATGAGCATCTTCGCATGGATCGTGGTCGGCGCGATCGCCGGCTATGTCGCTACGCTGATCTTGGGCGGCAACGAGGGAATCCTCGGCACGATCCTACTCGGGATCGTTGGCGGACTGGTGGGCGGCTACGTTGCCTTCAACGTCTTCCACTTCGGCACGATGGATGGCATCAACCTCGAGAGTTGCGTCGTCGCGACGGCCGGCGCGCTCGCCGTGATCGTCACCTGGCACGCTCTGACGTCCGGGCGCAGAAGTCGCGCCCACCTCTAGGACCGCGACGCCTCGCTGTAGCGATGCCTAGGCGTATCCACCCGTTGTACTCAATGCCCTGCCTGCCACCGGTCGGCAGGGCAGCCTTTATCGGGGAAGGTTGCCCCGTAGGTCGCCGGGCGAGGTAGCCCAACTTCGAAGGAGACTCCGATGCTCAAGAGCAACAAGTCGATCCTGGTCGTCGTGGCCTGCATCTGCTTCGCGATTGCCGTAGTGACGCACGGCGGGTGGGTGACACTCGACGCCAAGATCGACTGGACCGACCTTGGCCTGTTCTTTGGCTTCCTGTCCTTCATTTTCTAGGCGACTCGTTCGACTGACAGTTTCTGGGATGCCCGAAACTCCTCCCGGTCAGACCTCGCTGGGAACTCCTCCAGGCGGTCCAGGTCCTGGGACAGGGTCTCGGGCATCCCCACTTTCGCGGTCCCTCTGTCTGTCGAGTGGGGCTGATCCGTGTTCGGCGCTGGCCGAAGCGGAATTGTTCGAGCTACCGGCGAGCCTCTATAGCTGGCTTGAGGGCGATCGCGCCGAAGAGGCACGAAAGGGCGAGGAGCAAGAGAGGGACCGCCGGCCCGCCGTCGCTGGGCGGGACCGATCCCGAATCCGTTGCGGTCGGAGGGGCTGAAGAGACCGGGACGGCCGTCACACCCTGGACCGACTGGAATGGAGTTGGAGTCGGCGCCATGGTCGGCGTGGCCGTCGCACCCTCGACCGTCTGGACCGGGGTCGGCGTCACGGACGGAGCGACGGTGGGAGTAGGCGTAGGCGCTACGATGTCAAACGTCGCGCAGGCGACGCCGGTGGTGGGGCCCGCGTCGACTGCGTTGTCGGTGTTGTGGCCCGTCCCGCCGGCCTGGAGGCTGTGGTAACCGGTCGTCTTGAAGGGCTTGACTTCACCGATGTCGTACATGATCACGCAGGCCGTGTACGTTCCGGCCGTGGCGTATGTATGACTGACCGGGCCCCATGACCCGCTCGTTCCGAGATCCGGCACCGTGGGCTGCATGACGATGTTGGTAGCTGCAGTGCCGTCACCGATGTGATGAGGACCCACCTGGTTGCCGCTGGTGACATCGCCCCAGTCGATCGCGAACCCGGCGTAGTGCAGTTTCCCGTTTGACGCATTGTGGGGCCAGGACCAGGTGCCGGAAACCTGCACGGCCAGGCCGTTCCTGGAGACGTCGACGGCGCCCGACGAGCCCGTATCTGCGTTGACCAGCCCCGCCGCAGTCAGGGCCAGAAAAATGCTGACCAGCCCCGCACCGAGCCTCGTAGCTCGCCGCCGGGAGGACCGCGATGACATTCTCTTCCTCCTGCAGCGCCGGTCCAAGAGGACTCCCATAGACGCGCTGCCAACCCGGTCACCCTACCCGCAGCGCGGCCCGTTCCGGATGGTGTGCCGGCCCGCGCATTCGACGGTGCGCGCCGCGCGACAGGTTCTCCCAAACCTACCTGCAGCGATAGCCACATGCGGGTAGTGGCACCTGCCCATTTGGGTCGCATGCCTGCGCAAACACCCAGTCCCTGCGCGCCTGGATCGGGCAAGCCCAGCCAAGGGTCACGTTGGGCACGGAGACTCATCGCCCGCGGCACGACCGGAACAGGCCGGAGACCCGATCGGCGATCCCCCACCCCGCCGGGGCATGCTTGTCTCGTTCGGCGTCGCTATCCTGAGCGTACGAGAGTCGGCAGACGATCCCCACACAGTGAGGCGCGCGGTGAGCAATCCGCCGGTCACCCAATCAATGGACGAACGCATCGCAGAACTGCGCCGCTTCGACTCGGTTGACGACTCTCGGAGGCGCCTGGTCTCCATCAGGACAAGGATCGAGACCAACTGGCCCAGCCGCGCCGGCGTCCTGCGACGCGGTCCCAGCCTGGATCCAGCGACCCAGGCCACCATCGCCGATCTCCTGGCAGCGCTTCCTTTCCCACTCCCGCTGGAGGCCGGAGGTGAACCCGTACCCCTCATCATGGAGGGACAGGTCGATCTCCGTGCCGCCGCAGGACGGGCCGTGGACGCCGCGATGGCGTTGCTGGTCGGCGCCTCCCTCGAGACCGTATACCCCGGCGAGGTCACCCTCTTCGAGAGCCATCGACCGGGCGCCGCGGAGCCCATCACGATCTCCGAACCCACCGTAGGGCTGCTGGTCGCGACCATCATCGCCACGCTGGAGGCAATCGCCGAGCTCATAGGGCCCAAACTCGACTCGCGTGCCAGGGCCCCCTCCAAACCCTCCCCGACGACTCCCGCCAAGCCCAAGGAAGGGCGCGATGTCCGCCGTCCTTGAGCTCTACAAGACCAATCTCGCGCTGCTGACCGATCTCTACGAACTCACCATGGGGGCCGGATACGAGGCGGCCGGAGTCGCGGATCGCGAGGCGGTCTTCGCCCTGAGCTTCCGAGACCTGCCCTTCGGGGGCGGGTACGCGGTGACCGCGGGCCTGGACGACGCCCTCGAGATCCTGGAACACATGCGCTTCGAGAAGTCGGACCTCGAATACCTGAGCGGCCTGCGCGGAGCTGCCGGTCGACCGATCTTCCGCCCGGACTTTCTTGACCGGCTGGAATCCTTCGAGTTCACCTGCGACGTAGATGCCATCCCGGAGGGGACCGTCGTCTTCCCCAACGAGCCACTGATCCGTGTCCGCGGCCCGCTTCTACAGGCACAGCTCGTCGAGAGCGTTCTGCTGACGGTCATCGGCTTCCAGACGCTCGTTGCAACCAAGGCGGCGCGCGTCGTCGAGGCAGCCGGAGGCGGCCCGATCCTGGAGTTCGGCCTCCGCCGCGCTCAGGGCCCGGACGGGGCACTCTCGGCCGCCCGGGCCGCCTACATCGGCGGCGTGGCGGCGACCTCCAACGTCCTGGCGGGCCGGTTGTTCGGCATTCCAGTGCGCGGCACCCACGCTCACTCGTGGATCCAGGTCTTCGACGACGAGCAACGCGCGTTCGACGTGTACGCCGACGCTCAACCGGACAACGTCACTCTCCTGGTGGACACGTACGGAACGCTCTCTGGCGTGAGCCACGCCATCGCCACCGGCCTGCGCCTGGCTGCCTCGGGCGGCTCGCTGGCCGCCATCAGGCTGGACTCAGGCGATCTGGCCTACCTCTCCATCGAAGCCCGTCGGATGCTCGACGAGGCCGGGCTGACCGAGACCAAGATCGTTGCCTCCAACGACCTCGACGAACACACGATCGCGTCGCTTCGGGCTCAGGGAGCCCGCATCGACATCTGGGGCGTTGGCACCAGGCTGGACACCTGCTTCGACCAGCCGGCGTTGGGCGCGGTCTACAAGCTCACCGCCTTCTGCGATCCCTCTGGAGGATGGCGGTACCCGGTGAAATTGTCGGAGCACAGCGCGAAGATCTCGATCCCCGGAGTGCTAGGCGTACGGCGGTTCGTCGACGGGGCCGGCCGTTTCAGGGCCGACATGATCTATGACGAAGACCTGCCATCCGCGGCCGATCATGACGTCATAGTCGACCCGGCCGACGCGCTCCACATGCGCGCCATCGAGCCGGATTGGCGCCCGGAAGAACTAGTCATGCCGGCCCTGCGACGCGGCAAGAGAGTCGCGCCGGCGCCGGACCTGGATCTCATCCGATCTCGGGCCCGCGCCCAGCTCGACAGTCTGCATCCGGCCATCCGCCGCCTCATGAACCCGCACGCGTACCCCGTAGGGCTCGAGCGCCGACTGCACGAACGGCGCGTCAGCCAGGTTCTCGAGAGACGGTTGCTCCAGCCTTCCACCTGACGAATCCAGACCGCTTTCCCGGCTCGGGCCGGGTCCTCTATTCAGATGGCGCTTGCGGGTCTTCTTGCGCGCTGATCGCCTCGGACTCCGCCGCATCGGCCTCTCCCGAGGTCTCCAGCGGCTCGGCCGAGACCTCGCCCGGCCCACCTTCCGCGATCGCCGGCTCGAATTCGGGGCCGACGGCCTCCTGCGTCGAGCTCTCCGAGGCGGCCACCTCGGTGGCGAGGTCCTCCGTGACTTCGAGAACGGCCTCNNCGGCCTCTTGCGCCACGCCATCGACCGCGTCTTGGCGAGCCTCCTCGACCGCTTCCATGGGAGTCGCCGGCCGGACAGATGGGACGAAGTCCGGGGTCGTCCAAGCCGGGTCCATAGTCAGGTGCAGCAGAGCCGGACGACCGCTCTCGATCGCCCGATGCAGAGCCGGTTCGAACTCGTCGTCGGTTGACACTGACAGACCCAGCGCGCCGCAGGCGGCCGCGACGGCCGCGAAATCTATGGATCCGAGCCGCGTGCCCAGACCGGCTCCGGCAGGACGCTCCTCTTGCGCTCGCCAGATCGTCCCGTAGCGGCCGTTGTCGAACACCACGACGATGACACGGGCTCGCTCACGAACCGCGGTCTCCAGTTCGGCCATGGTCATCGCGAATCCGCCGTCGCCGGCCAGGGCAACTCCCAGCCGTCCCGGCCGGGCCAGGGTCGCCCCGATTGCCGCCGGCAGGCCGTAGCCCATCGGCCCCGCGGTGGAGCCCAGGAATGTGCCCGGTCTGCGGAAGCGGTAGCCCCGCGCCGCCCACGTTCCGAAATCGCCCGCGTCCGTGCTGACGATCGCGTCGGGAGGGAGCACGCGGGCGAGCGCGGCTACGATCCGGCCAGGATGCACTCCGGGGCCGGTCCACGGCACCGCGTCGACCACGGATGCAAGTTCGTACGCCTCGCGGTCGGCGGCATTGGCCGCGGTCCGTTCGTCAAGGGCTGCCGCGTCGAAGGCGGCCCGGGCCAGCACGCGCTGGGCAACGCGCAGGAAGGCGGACACGTCGGTGGCCATCGAAATGTCTGGGCGATGGGACGATGCCGCGAGGCCCGGCTCGAGGTCGACGTGCGCCCATTTCGTCGAGGGTCCGGGAACGCGGTATCCGTAGGTCGTGATCTCTCCGAGACGAGACCCCAGGACGAGAACCGCGTCGGCTTCCTCGAGCCTGTCGAGCACGGTGTGGGGCGCGCCCAGGCCCGTCATACCGAGGTACAGCGGGTTGTCGTTGGGGAAGACATCGGCCCGTCGCCATGAGCTCATCACCGGGACGCGAATCGCCTGCGAGAAGCGAACCAGGGCGTCAGTGGAACGAGCCCGCAGCACTCCGGCTCCGGCCAGGATGAGCGGCCGGCGGGCGTCGGCGAGGAGATGCAGCACCTTGCGGACGAGCGTCGGATCCGGTTCGGGATGGTGCTCGGGATGGACTCCCGCACGCTGGCCCGGTTCGGCGGCGGGCACGCGGACGTCGAACAGGTCCGCGGGCACCGCCAACAGCACCGGTCCGGGCCGGCCCGCGGTGGCGGTGGCGACGGCCCGTTCGATCATCGGCGCGGCATCGGCCGCGTCGCGCAGCTCCACCGCCCACTTGACGATGGGCTCGAAAGCGCGAACCACGTCCATCTCCTGGAACGCCTCGCGGCCTCTCACCTCGCGGCGGACCTGGCCAACGATGGCCACCACCGGCGCGGAGTCGGCCTGCGCGGCGTGCAACCCGATCGCCAGGTTCGATGCGCCGGGTCCTCGCGCCGCAACGCACAGAGTCGGCCGCCCGGTCAGCTGTGCTACCGCCTCTGCCATGAAGGCCGCCGACCCTTCGTGCCGCGTGGCCACCACGCGAATGTGGTTCGCCGAAAGGCCTTCCAGAAGCCCCAGTACACTCTCGCCGGGCACGGTAAAGGCGATCTTCACGCCCGCTCGGGCAAGTCCTTCGGCCAGGACAGAGCCGACCGTCGTGGTCGCGCCCTGGTCTTCAGTCATCGACATTGCCGCACTCCTTCGGATCGTTGCGCCGGTTTGCCCGGGCAACGCTCACCGATAGTTCGTGAACTGCAATGGGACCGGTTCATCGAGCTCTTTGAGCCGGTTGATCACCCGCTGGAGGTCGTCCTTGCTCTTGCCGAAGACGCGCAAAGCGTCGCCCTGGATTTGCGGCTTGACCTTGGGGAACTCCTCGCGCACGAGCTTGCTCAACTTGCGAGCCAGGTTCTCGTCCAGGCCCCGCCGCAGAGCTATGTGCTGGCGGACCTTGTTCCCGCCGGCCGGCTCGAGCTTTCCCCAGTCGAAGATCTTCAGGGAGAGGCTACGTCGAATCGCCTTCGATTCGATCAGATCGCGCACCGATTTCGCCCGGAACTCGTCGTCCGTGAGCAGGACCAGCTCCGTCGGGGTCTGAGTCAGCTCGACAGTCGCGCCCTTGAAGTCATAGCGTTGCTGAACCTCGCGGCGGACCTGGTCGAGCGCATTCCGCATCTCCTGATCGTCGAAGTCGCTGACCACGTCGAACGAGGACTCTCCTGCCATATGCCACCTGCCTCCCTGCATCGCGCGCTGACGATGGTCCCGGCAGTCGCGCCATGGCGGCCGAGGCCGCGGCGCAATCGCCGCGATCCGGGCACCAACTGTGCGTCGTGAGTGTGCGTCCTCCTGATTGTGCCGTACTCGCCGGATGTTCGGGATCTCTACGCGTTCGCCACGTGTGTCCCGTCCGGCCCGTTCGACCGCCGCACGCCCAAGATCCTCTGCCCGAAAGCCGCGTCGTCAGGTATTCAGGGCCTGAACGAGCAGCTCCGCGATCCGATAGCTCCTGCCCCCGCCCATCACCAGGACGGCGTCGCCGGGCCGCACCTCCCTCGCCAGCCATGCGGCCGTCGCCTCGACTGAGCCCGGCGCGACGGCTACCATGCCGGGCCGTTGCCGGGCCACGGCATCGGCCAGCGCCGCGGCGGACGTAACCGAAGTGTCCGGGTCGCGACCGGCCCAGATGTCGGCGATGGCCACGCAATCCGCCGCGGCCAGAACCTGCGCGAACTGCTCCAGCATGGCCGCGGTCCGATGGTATGTCAGCGGCTCGTAGACGGCCCAGACGCGCTTCCCCGGCTCGATCTGGCGGAGCGCCGCGAGGGTCTCTCGAATGGCGGTCGGGTGATGCCCATAGTCGTCGTAGACGATCACGCCGCTACCCCCCCCCCTTCTCTCCAGGCGCCTGCCCACGCCCGGGAAACTCGCCAGCCCCGCGACCATCGCCTCGCCCGAAACACCCAGCGCCACCGCGGCCCCGGCCACACCCAGGGCATTGGCGGCGTTGTGCCGGCCCGCCAGCCGCAGCCGTACGGTGAGCGAGCCGATCGAGATGCCGGCACCGCGAATCTCGAGAGTCGTGCCTTCTGGTCCTGCCTCGAGGATTCGCCCAGTAAGGAGGTCCGCAGGCCCTCCGCCGGTGGCGAAACGCTCCCGCAGATCGCCCTGCGCTCCGGCATCGAGAATGCCGGAGGAGTCGCCGGCCAGCACAGTAGCCAGCACCCGCCCCGGCCAGTCCCGCAGGCGCTCGACGACCGCTGCCACTCCGGGATCCGCCACGTTGGCGACCAGTAGCGGCCTGGGGACCGACAGCGCGGCACGCTCCAGCCAGGCCGTGAAGCAGGCCACGACCGCCTCCCGGTCGGCAAAGACATCGGGATGGTCCCATTCTGCCGAGGTCAAGACCGCAATCGCCGGCCGGTATGGATCGAAGTTGCCGGCATACTCGTCCGCCTCGACGACGAAGGGCTCGCCATTTCCCCACCGGGCCGTCGCCGCCAGCCCGCCGGTCAGGCTGGCCGGCATCAAGGCTCCCACGAACGCCGACGGATCGAGATCGGCGGTGGCGAGCAGGTGGACGAGCCAGCCGGACGAGGTGCTCTTGCCGTGCGTTCCGGCGACGCCGACGAGCAGCTTGCCGGCCGCGGCGTCGGCCACGACCTGCTGCCACGGCTCCAGAGGCACGGAGGCCGCCCGCGCCGCCTCCAGCTCGGCGTTGTAAGGATCGACGGCAGTCAGGGCTTTGGTGACAGCGAGCCGCTCAGGCCGCTCGCCGCCGGTGACGTGCCGCGGGTCGTGACTCCACGCCAGCGCGATACCCGCGGCCTCCAACGGAGGCGTGTAGGGTGACGGCCCGCCCGGGTCGCAGCCCGTGACCGCGGCTCCGCTGAAGTGAGCGAGCAGGGCAGCCGCGCTAGCACCGGCCCCGGCCGCGCCGACGACGTGGATTCGCTCTCCCCGGCGGATCGGGCGCGCCACCCGGCCCGGCTGGAGCCCGCTTCCGACCGAGGCCGCGCCGCGGACGGCGGTCAAGCCGGCCCACCCGCCGGGGCCACCGTCTCCGCCGACGTCACGCATTCGAGGAGCAGTTCCAGGGCCGCACGGGCAGTAGCTTCACGGTTCGCCGATCGATCGCCGGCCCACGCATGGCGCCGTACTTCCACGCCTCCGGCGTGAGCAACGGCCACGTAGGTCAAGCCAACGGGCTTCGCCGCGGTTCCACCCCCCGGCCCGGAGACGCCCGTGACCGCCACGGCCAGAGATGCTCCGGTCCGGGCGGTCGCGGCCTGGGCCATGGCCCGTGCCACCTGAGCGCTGACCGCGCCGTGAGCGGCCAGGAGATCGGCGGGGACACCCAGGAGCAGCTCCTTGGTCTCGTTGGCGTAGGCCACGATCCCGCCCCGGAAGTAGCCGCTGGATCCGGGCAGGTCCGTGATCAGCTTCGCGACGAGGCCACCGGTGCACGACTCGGCAGTGGCCAGGGTGAGCCTCCGCTCCAGGCACAGCGCCTGGAGTCGGGCGACCAGCTGGGCCAGCGGCTCATTCTCCATGGTCGGTCAGCAGGAGCTGACTTTCCTGGCGCCGCTGGTCGTGTCGATGTAGAGGCGCTGTCCGCCGAACTTGCTGACGGACCCGAGCGCCGTGCCGTTGACGGTCAGGAACACGAAGTCGGGCCGGCCTGGAACGTTTATGCAGAACGACTTGTTTGCCGTGACCGTGGTCGTGGACCCAGTTGCAGAACAGCCCCCCTTCTGCGCTCCGCCGTCGACGAAGTAGTTCGGGCACGCTCCGCCGGCGCCGTCGATCAGGATGACTATGTTCAGGCCCTTGTACGGCACGACCACCGTCCGCGATAGCGCTGCCGTTGCGTGTCCGTTCGTGTCCGAGCCCACGATCGTCAGCTGCCAGCGACCGGGGTTGAGCTGCAAGGAAACCGCGAACGTTCCGTCCGCGGCCGCCTTGACCGTCGCCGGCGTAGGAGCGGGCGACGGACTCGGCCCGGCCGAGGCGCCTGCCGAGGCGGCCGAGGCGGCCGAGCTGGCGTTCGGGCTCGACGAGACGGCCGGCGTCGGTGTAACCGTGCTGGGAGGGATCGTCGCTCCGGGTGCTGGTGGTGGGCCCAGATAGGTTGGAGTCAGGGTGACACTGGTGACCATTGAGCTCGTGCCACTCACGTTGACCGCGCCGTCCTTGACCGAGGAACCATCGGCCGGCGTAACGAACGCAATCTCCGGTGCCGGCGGGCTGGGGGTTACCACCGGAACCGTGATGATCACCCGCAAGGTGCCGCTGGCGTGGCTCGTGTCCAGATTCATCGCCTTGATGTCGAACTGGTTGCTACCGAAGTGGAGTAGCGCCGTGTATGTCCAGTGGCCCGAGTCGTCGACCGTCACGGTGGTGGGATCCTGACCATCCCAGGAAACCAGCACGGTGGTGCCCGCCGTGGCCGAGCCCTTCAAGACGTAGCTCGTGGTTCCCGGGGGGAGCTGGAGGTCCCGCTGTCCAGACGGATCCGAGACCGCCAGCGACGGGTACTGCAGGAACCGCGTTACCTGGAATCCGAAGTACGACCCGACCGCGACCACGATGAGAACGACCACGAGGATGATGGCATGGCTGCGCTGGAAGACGACGCCCCGCCTGATCGTCATCGGTTGCGGACCTACGAGCCTCGGCAGGAACGGCTCCGGCTCACCGGCTTCGTGACGCCACTCGGCGACGATGTCGTCCGCGTCGAGGCCCAGATACGTGGCGTAGTTCCGCAGGAATCCGCGAGTGTAGACCTCTCCCGGAAGGTCGCCGAAATCGCCGCTCTCGAGGGCCTCCAGGTATTTGATGCGGATCTTGGTGTCGCGCTCGACGCGGTGGAGATCCACTCCCTTTGTCTCGCGGGCCCCGCGAAGTTGCTCCCCCACAGGCGAGCGGCCGTTGCCGTCCACCCCCGAGCCGCCATGACCCCCGTGTGAGCCGACGGGGCGTCGAGTTGCAGCTCGACGCGATGGGTTGCTGTTCGTCATTCCTCATCCTCGCCGTTTCCGAAGGCCGGATTGGACGGCGTGACATTTCGGCGCAGCACCTGCCGCGCATTCGACCCCTCGAAGGGCCCGATGTATCCGCGAGCTTCCAGCTGATCGATGATGCGGGCCGCTCGGGCGTAGCCGATCTTCAGGCGTCGCTGCAGGAGCGACGCCGATGCACGATCGTACTCCTGGATGACGCCCATGGCATCGAGCAGGAGCCGGTCGGCCTCGTCGTCGATCGTCGGCTCGGTGTTCTCGGGCTCTTCGTCCGTTTCGATGATGCCCATGTCGTAGTGCGGCTCTGCCTCCGCTCGCCAGTGCTCACCGATGTTGGCGATCTCCTTGTCGGAGACGAAGACACCCTGCAGCCTGATCGGTCGCGGCAGGTCGGCCGGCTGGAAGAGCATGTCACCCCGGCCGATGAGGTCTTCCGCGCCCGGCATGTCCAGGATGGTCCGCGAATCGATCTGGGACGCCATGGCAAAGGCGATCCGGCTCGGGAAGTTGGCCTTGATCAAGCCCGTGACGACGTTGACCGACGGCCGCTGAGTGGCCAGGACCAGGTGGATGCCCGTCGCTCTCGCCTTCTGGGCAAGGCGGACGATCGGCTCCTCGACGCTCTTGCCCTCGCGCATCATCAGATCCGCCAGCTCATCGATGATGACGACCAGGTACGGCATGCGGTCGGCGGGATCGGCGCGCGTCTCGTTGAACCCGGTGACGTTGCGCGAGCTCGCCCCCGCGAATCGCCTGAAGCGGTTCTCCATCTCGGACACTGCCCATTTGAGGGCCGCCTTGGCCCGCTCCGGCTCGGTGACGACCGGGACCATCAGATGCGGGAGGCCGTTGTAGGCCGAAAGCTCGACGCGCTTGAGGTCGATCAGGACCAACCTCACCTCGTCCGGGGTAGCGTTGCAGAGCAGGCTCGTGATCAGGGCATTGACCATCACGCTCTTGCCCGAGCCTGTGGCCCCGGCGATGAGAAGGTGCGGCATCCTGGCCAGGTCCGCCGCCCGAGCGTGGCCGGCCACGTCTCGACCCAGGGCGAACGTGAGCTTGGAGGCGTCCCGCAAGTCGACCTCCTCGAGGATCCGGCGCAGGGCCACGATGTTGAAGTCCTTGTTGGGGATCTCAAGACCGACCACGCTCCTGCCGGGGATGGGGGCCTCGATCCGGATCGTGCGAGCGGCCAGAGCCATGGCCAGATCGTCGGCGAGAGCTTCGATGCGGCTGACCTTGATCTCCGGCGAGGGCTCTACCTCGTACTGAGTCACCACCGGGCCCGCGTTCCAGACCGTCACGCGGGCGGGGATCGAGAAGCTGGCGAGCTTGCCCTCGATGATGGCGGCGTTGCGGGCGTGGTCCATCGTGCTATCGCCGTTGCTCGGGGCGATGTCCTCGAGCAGGGCCAGCGGTGGGAGATGGTACTCGCGACGCAGCGCCATGGTCGTCGTCAGTACGCCGCCACCGAGCCCGGCCGAAGATAGGTCCCCGATGGCCGGCCGTTGCCCTCGCGCCGGGACGCCGTCACGTATCGAGAGCCCTCCGCGGCCGGCGGTTTCGGAGGACGCGGCCTCGGCCGCCGTGGGGGTCTCCCTCAGCGGGCCGCCATCTCTCAGCGCGGAAGCCGGCGAGGCCTGCGGTGCGAATGTCTGCGAGGTCGGCCCGACATTCGGTGTGGCCACCGGGATCGAGGCCGTCCGCTCGTTTGAAAGCCTGCCACGCGCCTCGGACGCAGCCGACTCGCCTGACACGTTGCCCGCACGGTCCGCTCGGGCGGGCTGGGATGCCCCGCCGGGCGTTGCAGGCTTGGGCGCAGGCCGGAAAAGCCTGACGAAGGCGCGTCCGATCAGACGCGCCGGAGGCTCGACGACCGCGGGGAGCGACATGTCGACCGCCAGCAGGAAACCTCCCACCACGAGCATCGAGAGGATCAGGCCGGCGCCCGGAGCCGTAATCAGCGGAGCCAGGAAGTCGGCGATCGCCCTGCCCACGGTACCGCCCCACGGCTGCTTATGGTTCGCGAGGGCTGCGAGACCTACCGCCGCCGCATACGCGACCGCAGAGCCGAGCACGGTCAGCTGCCAGTCCCAGTGCTCGCCGTTGGCCCGCTCCAGGTAGTAGCCCAGCGGGATCAGGATGAACGGCAGCAGCCAGCGCATGGAACCGAAGTACGGCGCAATCTGCTTCAACTCCAGGTCGGTCAGTTGACCGCCCTTCAGGGTGAGCCCGATGAGAAGTGTCACTCCCAGGATCAGGAACAGCACACCCAGGAGCTGACGGACCAGATCCGGGGCCACATGGATCTTGCGCCGGCGCCGGCGCACCGCGGGCGGGCGCGTGCTCCGGCTGGACGAGGAGCGGCTGGAGGCAGAAGACGAGCGCGTCGCCATCTACACCTCCACCACGACCGGAAAGACGAGCGGCCGCCGGCGAGTCTGCTCGTACAGGTAGCGTGAGACCTCGTCTTTGATCTGGCTCTTTAGCAGCCCGACTTCGCTCGTCCGATCGCCCGGGCTCTCGATCGCCGCCATGATGTGCTCGACGGCGCCGTCCATGAGCGGATCCCTCTCGTTGCCGTGGACGAAGCCGCGGGTAACGATCTCCGGCCGCGCGACCACCTTGCCCGTCTGCTTGTCCACGGTGATCACTACGATGAACATGCCGTCACTGGCAAGGGCCCGCCTGTCGCGCAGGACGACCTCGCCTACGTCACCAACCGACAGGCCATCGACGAGGACGTATCCCGAGGTGACGGGGGCCGCGCGGCGCGCCGTTCCGTCGGGGTAGAACTCGACCGCCTGGCCGTTCTCGATGATGAAGACGTTTTCCGGCGCGACGCCCGTCTCGACCGCGAGACGACCGTGCTGGACCAGCATCCGGAACTCGCCGTGGATCGGGATGAAGTACTTGGGTCGCGTCAGCCCGAGCATCAGCTTGAGTTCTTCCTGGCTGGCATGACCCGAGACGTGGGCGTGCTTGACGGCGTGGTAGTAGACGTTCGCTCCCGCCTTGAACAGGTTGTCGATGGTGCGCGCCACGTACTCCTCGTTGCCGGGGATGGGGCTGGCGCTGACGATGACGGTGTCCCCGGGCTGGATCTCCACGAAACGGTGGTCGCGGTTGGCCATGCGGGCCAGGCCTGCCATAGGCTCGCCCTGAGAGCCCGTCGTGGCGATCACGATCTGCCCGGCCGGCATGGAGCCGATCTGGTCCTTGCCCACGACCTGCCCGGGCGGGAACTTCAGGTAGCCCAGGTCCGTGGCGATGCGGAAGTTCTGCTCCATCGACCGTCCCACGACGGCCACCTTGCGCTCGAAGGTATTCGCCGCGTCCAGAACCTGCTGGATGCGGGCGATGTTACTCGCGAACGTGGCTACGATCACGCGGCCGTCCAGCGGCTCCATGATCTCGCGGAAAGTCTCGCCCACGGTCCGCTCGGAAAGCGTGTAGCCGGGGTTCTCGGAGCGGGTCGAGTCGGAGAGCAGGCAGACGACCCCGTCCTCGCCGAGCCGCGACAGCATCGCGAAGTCCGACCTGCGCCCGTCCACCGGCGTGTGGTCGAACTTGAAATCGCCCGTGGTGACGACCGTGCCGATGGGCGTGTGAAGGGCGATGCCCATCGCGTCGGGGATGGAGTGGCTGATCCGGAACGGCTCTACCCGGAACGGGCCGATCTCCAGGTTGTCTCCCGGGTCGAGCGGCAGCAGCGGGTTGTGGTGGAGCTTGTGCTCCTTGATCTTGATGCCGAGCAGCCCACGGGCCAGCGTGGAGGCGTAGACCGGCACGTCTGGGAAGTACGGCAGGACGTACGGCAGGCCGCCGACATGGTCCTCATGGGCATGGGTTATCAGAAATGCCCGCACCTTGTCGCGATTCTCCCGGAGATAGGTGACGTCCGGGATCACGAGATCGATGCCGAACATCTCCTCATCGGGGAACATGAGCCCGCAGTCCACCACGACGATGTCGTCGCCGTACTCGAAGACGTACATGTTCTTGCCGATCTCCCCCACGCCTCCGAGGGGGATGATGCGGAGCGGGATCTGGTTGTCAGGCATCGATACTCGCGTGACGGGACCGTTCGCTTGTGTTCATCCTAGAAGAGGGGGAGCTGCGCTGTAGGGTCGGATTCGCCGGGGTCGGCAAGGGCACCTGAGGGCTCGCTCGGCCCTTCGTCGACAGTGCCTCGAGGGTTACCGGGCTCGGTCCGCGCAGAGTCCTCGGTCCGTGTGGCTCGCGCTTCGAGCAGTGCCGCGGGCACCCCGGCCATGTCGCGGAAGAGCGTCTCCTTGAGAGATCCCTGGTGAAGCGCCGCGGCCGGGTGATACATCGCGAAAGTCATCGCGCGGGGAGCACCGCAAGCGGCATCGGCCGGTCTGAACGTGCCGTGGACCTGCCCGATGCGGGAGCCGGGGCTGAAGCGAGCCATGGAAAACCTGCCCAGGGTCACGACCAGGGCCGGATCCAGCGCCTCCAGCTGGCGAGTGAGGAATGGCGCGCACGCGGCGATCTCGTCCGGCTCCGGGTCGCGGTTCTCCGGAGGCCGGCACTTGACGACGTTCGTGATGAAGACCTCCTGGCGCGACCAGCCCACGGATGCCAGGAGCTCGGTCAGGAGAGCGCCCGCCTGGCCCACGAAGGGGCGCCCCTGCCGGTCTTCGTTGAAGCCCGGGCCCTCGCCCACGAAGATGACCTCCGTGGCTGCCGCGCCTTCTCCGGGAACGGCCAGCGTGCGGGTCTGATGCAGCCGGCAGCGGGTGCAGACCGCCACCTCCGCCCCTATGGCATCGAGCGCCGCCTTGCGCTCGGCGTCGGTCACGATGCTTCCCCTGCCCTGGTGGGCTCCGGACGCCGAGATCGGGCTTTCACCCAGTCGTGCTCCACGAGCAGCTCGGCAATCTGCACCGCATTGGTCGCTGCGCCCTTGCGTAGGTTGTCGCTCACGACCCAGAAGGCCAGGCCTCGCTCCACAGACGGGTCTGTCCTGACTCGTCCGACGAAGATGTCGTCCTTGCCGGCCGCCTGAATCGGCGTCGGGTACAGGTGCTCCACCGGATCGTCCATCACCACCACGCCCGGGACTGCGGCAAAGGCTCGCCGCGCCTCCTGGGGGGTCATCGGCCTGCCGGTCTCGACGTGGACCGCCTCGGAGTGGCTGACGAAGACCGGTACCCGCACAGCCGTGCACGAAATCCGCAATTCCGGCAGGTGCAGGATCTTCCGGCTCTCGGTGACGACCTTCCATTCCTCTCGGCTGTAGCCGTTTTCCAGGAAGACGTCGATCTCCGGCAGAACGTTGAAGGCGATCGGGTGCGGGTAGACGCCGGCGACCTTCGGCTCTCCGGCGATGTGAGCTCGAATCTGCGTCTCAAGCTCGGCCAGAGCTTCCGCGCCGGTACCGGAGACGGATTGGTACGTATCGACCACCACCCGCTCGATCCCGACGCTATCGCGAAGGGCCATCAGGACCGGGACGAGCTGCATCGTGGAGCAGTTCGGGTTGGCGATGATCCCCTCGTGCCACTCGCCGTCCTCAGGATTTACCTGGCTGACGATGAGAGGCACCGCGGGATCCATCCGCCATCCATTCGAGTTGTCGATGACGGTCGCGCCGCGAGCTGCCGCCTCGGGCGCGAGCTGGCGCGAGACGTCGCCGCCCGCCGAGAAGAGGGCGATGTCGACGCCTTCGAAGGCCTCGGGAGTCGCCTCTCCGACCGTGAGAGTCCGCCCATCGGCGCTGACGGTCGATCCGGCTGAGCGGCCGGATGCCAGCAGCCGAAGCTCGCCCACCGGAAAGCGGCGCTCGGCGAGGACCTGGATCATCGTTCGACCGACCACGCCGGTCGCACCGACGACCGCGACGGTCAGTGATTGGGGCTCTCGGGACATGGCTCCACTCAGGATGGTTCAGACAGCGGGCACCCGACAAGTATACCAGCGCCCCGCTTCGCCGCCCCCCGCGGATGCATACGGGGACGCATATGCAGCGTTCTATGCAGTCGTTGGCGAGGGCCGATCGACTACCGGCCGGCCCCCGCGATTGACGCTACTCGGCGTCCCCTCGCGCCAGATGCCGCTGCATGGCGGCCTTGCGCGAGAGGTTGACCCGCCCCTGGCGGTCGATCTCCATGACGACGACCATGACCTCGTCACCAACCGAAACCACGTCTTCCACTGTGGGCACGTGGTAGTCGGCGAGCTCGCCGATCCGGACCAGGCCTTCCTTGCCGGGCAGGATTTCGACGAAGCAGCCGAAGCCCATGATCCGGGTCACTTTGCCCAGATACAGGCCCCCGACCTCGACCTCGCGAGTCAGCGACTCGATCCACTGAACCGCCTTGCGCGAGCTGTCGCCCGACACCGCGGCGATCTGGACCGTGCCGTCGTCTTCGACGTTGATCTCGGTCCCGGTCTCCTCCTGGATCTTGCGGATCACGGAGCCGCCCTTGCCGATGATGTCGCGGATCTTCTCGGGGTTGATCTTGATGGTGATGATGCGCGGCGCGAAGCTGCTCATCTCGGACCGGCTGGTTGAGATCACGGCGTCCATCTTGTCCAGGATCGCCAGCCGGGCCTCGTGGGCCTTCTGCAAACCCTGGCGAATGATCGCCTCATTGATGCCCTTGACCTTGATGTCCATCTGCAGGGCGGTAACGCCCTCGCGGGTACCGGTGACCTTGAAGTCCATGTCGCCGAAGGCATCCTCCTTGCCGAGGATGTCGGTCAGAACCACGAATCGGCCGTCGGACTCGCTGATGAGACCCATGGCAGCACCACCGACGGCCGCCTTGATCGGCACGCCGGCGTCCATCAGGGCCAGGCTCGAACCGCACGTCGAGGCCATCGAGGTGGAGCCGTTTGACGTCACGCACTCGCTGACCAGCCGGATGACGTAGGGGAACTCCTCTTCGGAGGGCAGGACGGGCAGAAGGGCCCGCTCGGCCAGGTGGCCGTGGCCGATCTCACGCCGGCCGGGGCCGCGCATCGGCTTGTTCTCGCCGGTGCTGTAGGGCGGCATGTTGTAGTGGTGGAGATACCGCTTCTCGGTCTCCGGGCTGATCGTGTCGATCCGCTGGACGTCGGAAGAGGGACCGAGAGTGGCCACGGTGAGGGCCTGCGTCTGGCCTCGAGTGAAGAGTCCGGAGCCGTGGGCGCGCGGCAGAACGCCGACCTCCACGGAGATGGGCCGGATCTCGTCTACGCCGCGGCCGTCCATGCGGATCCCCTCGTCGAGGACCGTCTTGCGGACCGTCTTCTTCTGGACGAGCTGAAACAGACCCTTGCTGACGCGGACCTGGCGGCGAGCCGCTTCGAGCAGGCCGGCCGGATCCTCGCCTTCCTTGCGGTTGGCGCGGATCGAAATGGCGATCCCGTCCATCAGGTTCTGGATGCGGTTCGGGAGGTCCTCCGCGAACTTGGCCAGGATGGCGGCGGTCGTCTCGGCGTCGGCCAGGCCGCGGTGAGCGGTCTCGACGGCGATGCCGAAGAACTTGGCGATATCGCCCAGTTTGTAGGACTCGAGGTCCGGGTAGCCCTCGCGGGCGATCACTAGCGTATCGAAGTAGCCGCCCTCGATGAACTTGCCAGTCTCGCCCAGTGCCATGTCCAGGAAGCCGATGTCGAAGCCCACGCTGTGGCCAACGACCGGGGCGCCGGCGACGAAAGCGAGCAGCTTCTCGGCCGCTTCCTTTGCAACCGGGGCGTCTGCGACGTCCGCGTCCGTGATGCCGTGCATCTGGGCGCCGAAGATCGTTCGGCCCGGGCTGACGAAAGTCGAGAAACGATCCACGACCTTGCCGTCGCGGACGCGAACTGCGCCGATCTCGATCAAGTCCGCGACCTTGGGATCGCGGCCGGTCGTCTCGGTGTCGATGACGACGAACTCGGAGCCGCGTTCGCTGACCTTCTTGACGAACTCCAGGACGGAGCCGGTGCCGGGCTCGAGGTAACCCGCGACCTTGGGCTTGCCGACGGCAGCCAGCATCTCTTCCTGGATGTCGATGAGCGGCTGAAGGGCGCGGTGGCCGAAGAGGATGGCATCGGCCATGACGTCTTCGGGCACGATCGAGGCGCCGGCCTCGACCATCATGATGGCGTCGCGAGTTCCGGAAACGATGAGGTCGATGTCGGAACGCTCGAGATCGCTGATCGTAGGATTGACCACGAGCTCGCCGTCGATGCGACCGATGCGCACGGCGCCAATTGGCCCAAGGAACGGGATCGCACTGATCGTCAGAGCGCACGAGGCGGCAAACGTGCCGAGGACGTCAGTCTGGTTCTCCTGGTCCGTCGATAGGACCGTGATCACGATCTGGATGTCGTCCTTGTAGCCCTCGGGGAAGAGCGGCCGAATCGGTCGGTCCGTCAGCCGGCATGCCAGGATGGCCTGCTCGGACGGGCGCGACTCGCGCTTGATGAAGCCGCCCGGGATCTTTCCGGCGGCGTACATGCGCTCTTCGAACTCGACGGTGAGCGGGAAGAAGTCCAGGCCCGGTCGCGGGTCGGACCGGTTGGCGGTCCCCAGGACCATGGTGTCGCCGAAGCGGACGGTTACCGCTCCACCGGCCAGTAAGGCCATCTTGCCGGTTTCTACGGTCAGGGTGCGGCCGGCGAATTGCGTCTCGAATGTCTGAGACACGGGTTTGTTTCCTCCTGAGCTAGGAGGAAGAATGTGTCCTTGCCTCGCCTGGGCGAGCCGGGCGCGAGAAGTGCCTTGACGAGGCCTCAGCCTCGCGTCGAAGGCAGTTGCGCTAGCGGCGCAGACCGAGCCGTGCGATGACGGCCCGATAGCGAGCGTTGTCCTTCTTGATCAGGTATGCAAGAAGGCGGCGTCGCTGTCCGACGAGCTTGAGGAGGCCGCGGCGGGACTGGTTGTCCTTCGGGAAGCTTCGCAGGTGCTCCGTGAGCTCCTTGATCCTTTCGGTCAAGAGCGCGATCTGCACCTCTGCTGAGCCTGTGTCGCCATCCTTGACGGCGTACTCCGAGATCACCTGTTCCTTCGTCTCCCGCGCGAGCGGCACACGATCCTCCGAATAGCTCTGTGTGACTGTGGCTTCTCTAACTCTCTAAATGCCTGGCGGATGGTAGCAGGGTTCGCACGGCTATGCGAGTTCAGGGCGCCCTCCAGCCCCTCCCTGGCCCGTGCCCGAAGACGGGACTCGGCGGCGCCTACTCTTCCAGCGTCGAGATATCGCCTTCGGGCAAGCCCTGGGCACGTGCCTTCAGCAGCCGCCGCATGATCTTGCCCGATCGCGTCTTGGGAAGTTGATCGACGAACTTCACGTCCTCCGGCTTCGCGATCGGCCCCATCTCGGTCCCGACGTGCAGGCGCAGTTCCTCGGCCAGCTCGGTCGATCCGGCGTAGCCCTCGCGCAACAGGACGTAGGCATGGATCGCCGTGCCCTTGAGCTCGTGGGGCAAGCCGATGACCGCGGCTTCCGCCACCGCCGGGTGGCTCACCAGGGCCGATTCGATCTCGGCGGTGCCAAGGCGATAGCCCGACACTTTGATCACGTCGTCAACCCGACCGATGATCCAGTAGTACCCGTCTTTGTCGCGCTTGGCCGAGTCGCCGGTCAGATAGACGCCCGGATACTTGCTCCAGTACTGCTGGACGTACCGGTCGGGATCGCCGTAGATCGTACGCAGCATCGCCGGCCACGGTCGGGTCAGGACCAGGAAGCCCTCCTCACCGTCCTTCACCGGGTGGCCTTCATCGTCATAGATGTCGGCGCGCACCCCGAAGAACGGACGCGTGCCCGAGCCGGGCTTCAGATCCACGGACGGCGTCGGCGTGATCATGAACATGCCCGTCTCGGTTTGCCACCACGTATCCATGATGGGGCAGCGCTCTTTCCCGATGTTGAAGTAGTACCAGCGCCACGCCTCCGGATTGATGGGTTCCCCGACCGATCCAAGGAGCCGCAGAGACGACAAGTCACGCCTGTTCGGCCACGCCTCGCCGAAGCGCATCAGGCCCCTGATCGCCGTCGGAGCGGTGTACAGGACGTTGATCCCGTATTTCTCAACCATCGCCCACCAACGGTCCGGATACGGGTACGTCGGCGCGCCCTCATACATGAAGCCGGTCGCGCCCAGGATCAACGGTCCATAGACGATGTAGGAGTGTCCGGTGACCCAGCCCGGATCCGCCGCGCACCACCAGCGGTCGTCGTCCTTGAGGTCGAAAACGTATTTCAGCGTCGTCGCGATGCCGACCTGATAGCCGCCGTGGGTGTGGACGATAGCCTTCGGCTTGCCGGTCGTGCCGGACGTGTAGAGCATGTACAGCGGATCCTCCGCGTCGACGATCTCCGTTGCGCAGCGCCAGTCTGCGATGGGCAACGCCATCAGGTCGTGCCACCACATGTCGCGCCCCTCTTCCATCGGCACGTCGTGGCCTGTGCGCCTGAAGACAACGACATGTTCGACGATAGGGGCGCGCTTGATGGCTTCGTCGGCGATGCGCTTCAGCTCGACGACCTTGCCGTTCAGGAACGCGCCGTCGCAGGTGATGACGACTCGCGACTGCGAATCCTCGATGCGGCCGTGCAGCGCCTCGGTCGAGAAGCCGCCGTACACCACGGAATGGACGGCGCCGATCTTCGCGCACGCCAGCATCGCAATCGGGAGTTCGGGCACACGGCCCATGTAGATCGTGACGCGATCGCCCTTCTTCACGCCCAGGGCCTTCAGAACGCTGGCGAACTTGCTGACCTCACGGTTGAGCGCGTGGTACGAGAACGAGCGCTGTTCGCCGTTCTCACCTTCCCAGATGAGGGCGAGCTTGTTCCGCCGGTGGGTCTTGAGGTGTCGATCAATGGCGTTGTAGACGATGTTCGTCTTCGCGCCTACGAACCACTTGAAGAACGGCTTTGCGGACTCGTCCAGCACGGTGGTCCACGGCTCGTGCCAGTCGATCAGCTCTCGCGCCCGCTCCTCCCAGAAGCTCACCGGGTCCGAGTCGGCAGCTTTGGCCAGAGCGTCCCAGTCTCTGACATGAGCTTGTTCGACTACGGCGGCGGATGGCTTGTACCACTCCTGGTGCTGGCTTTCGGCGCCGGCTTCCGGCCCGAGCTCGGCGGTCGTCACTTGCGGTGCCCTCCCATTGAGCCCGGCCGGCGAGCGACGCAGCGACACGGTTCGCGACCGGGTGCCGGCAGCCTAGTCCTCAGGCAGGGCGGCCCTGAGCCCGTGGGCCCCCAGGCCCGTCAGGCGCGACCGTGCACGCTTGACCTGCCGTCCTCCGCCAGCCAGGACTGCCCGACACCCAGTAGCCCTTCCGCTCGTGATGGCAGGCTTCTCGATCAGGATCGCCCAGAAACCGCGAATTCCCAGGCGCTCGCCGCAGGGCTCACCCTGGGCTGGCCTCCGCGGCTGTCCCGATCAATACGACTCGGACATCGCCGGTCTTCAGGTCGTCGCCGGTGAATTCCAGCTCGACCTTCCCATTTGCCACGGCGGCGATGGCACGGACCGACGCCGGCTCCGACCGGCGCCCGAGCTTCCACGCGGGGCCCACGATGGCCGCGTAGCGGCCCGGGGGCGGCAGCGAAACCGGCAGCTCGAACTCGATATCCACGGCCGAGTCCTTCGGCTCGCCGGTCAACCGGCCCGTGACCCCGACCGAGCGGCCAAGCAGGCTGCGCGCTCCCGCCAGGTCGCCGACCGAGATGCGGCGCCTGATCTCTGAGCTGCGGACCTGCTCGCCGTCGGAGAGGAAAGACGACACTACGGTCACCGCGAAGCCCGTCTTCTCGCCCAACGCCGTGAGCGTCGAAGGAGTGCCGCCGCGCTCGAAGCCAAAGGCTGCATCGGGGGTCATGACGAAGCCGGCGAGGTCCACCCGCTCCCGGATGGTGGCCACGAAGGCGTCGTATGGGGTGGTGCGAAGGGCATGGTCGAAGTGCTGGACGACGGTGACTTCGACGCCGGCAGCCTCGAGGCGCACGAGGCGCTCGTCCGGGTCGCACAGGAGCGGCGGCGCCATGCCCTCGATCAACTCCTCGGGATGGGCGTCGAAGGTGATCACCGCCGGGCGCGCCTCCGCGCGTTGAGCGGCGCGTCGAAGCTCGCGCAGCAGGTACTGGTGACCGCGGTGAAGGCCGTCGAAGACGCCCACCGCAAGATAGAGGCGGCCAAGCTCGGGTCCGAGGGCGTCTATGCCGGGCATAACCAGCATCCGATTGCGTCGGTCCACCACGCGCAGCCGCGGCTCCGTAGCATGAATGGCGCCGGACGGTGCTCCGCGAGCCGCCCCTTCCGCGCCGTCGGATCCGCCCTCGGTTCCACGCGGACCGGCTGTGGCGCCGGCAGGCGGCGGAGCGGCCACGAAGATCTTGTCCGGCACGAGCCTGCCGCTCTTCCACGAGCCTACGCCAATCAAGGCTCGATCCTCGGCCAGCAGCCGGACGCGAGCTCCGTCCTCGAGGCTTATCCGATGGGCCGGCTTCACTTGCTGACCGCGTGAGGCGGCAGCCACTTCGGCGTCGGTCAGCACGGCCTCCGCGATCCCCTCCAGCCCGGCGTCGATGGGAAGTGCAAGCGCGGCCAGCGCCGCGGGCCCTTCGGCGGCCGCCCCGCGGATCTCGTCGAGGGAGTACGCGGCCGCCAGGCGGAACGGCCCACTGGCCGTCCGCGTCAACGCTCCGAGGTAGGCACCGCACCCCAGCCGCTCCCCGAGGTCCCGGGCGAGCGACCGGATGTAGGTCCCGGCGCCGCACTCGACTTCCAGAACGGCCATCGGGCGGTCGGGATCGGAGGCGTCCCACTCCTCCAACTCCAGCCGGTGGATCGTCACCGCTCGCGGCGGGAGCTCCAGAGGCTTCCCCTGCCTGGCGAGTCGATAGGCTCGTCTGCCGCCGACCTTGAGGGCGCTGTACGTCGGCGGTCGCTGCTGGATGGGTCCGCGGAACTCGGCCAGCGCCGACTCGACGGCCTCGCGCGTGGGGGCGGCCCCCGAGCCGGGCACGAGCTCACCGTCGCGATCGTCTGTATCAGAGCTGGACCCGAAGCAGACCGTGGCCCGGTAGGCCTTCGTGTCGCCCATGTGGTACTCGACCAGCCGCGTCGCCAGACCCAGGAAGACCGGCAGGACGCCCGAGGCGAAGGGGTCGAGAGTCCCGCCGTGGCCCACCCGGCGCGTCCCCGTCAGGCGACGAACCAGGGCAACGACGTCGTGCGAAGTGAAACCCGGATCCTTCGCGACGACCAGGATCCCGTCCATGCCGCGCGGGCGATCCGACACCGGCTAGCGCTCCACCGCCGCGACGAGCTCGGCCGCCCGCGCCAGAACGGCCCGGCGTGCCTCCTCGAGCGGCAGTTGCAGCGTGGCTCCGGCCGCCCGAGCGTGCCCGCCCCCGCCGAACGAGCCGGTCAGGACGGTCGCGTCCACGCCGCCGTCGCGCGTTCGGACGCTGACGCGTGTGGCGCCGTCGGCTTCCTTGAAGAGGATCGAGGCCTCAGAGGTCTCCGATTGCCCGAGCAGGTCGACGAGGCCCTCGGATTCGGCCGGATCCGCACCGCTTGCCGCAAGATCGGCGAGCTCGAGCGTTGACCAGACGAGCCGACCGTCCAGGTCCGATTCCAGTCGTGCCAGCACGCGCCCAAAGAGGCACAGCTGTGTGTTCGGCTTGCTCCGGTAGAGGCGCCGGGCGATCTCACTAAGCGGCGCGCCGGCTTCGCGCAAAGCCGCGGCAACGACCAGAGTCCGCGGCGTCACGTTAGGGTGCTGGAAGTTGCCGGTGTCCATGACTACGCCACCGGCCAGAGCCGCGGCCAGCATCCCATCCCCAGCCGTGAGCGGCACTCCCAGGCGAAAGGCCAGCAACGTGACCATCTCGCAGGTGGCCGAGCTCGCCGGATCGACCCAATCCACCTCTCCGAAGTGCAGATTGGATATGTGGTGATCGATGTCGAGGATCGGGACGCGTCCGAACAGCTCGGCGTGGGTCTGCAGGATCGGCCCGACCCGCTCCAGCTCGCCGCAATCGCCGACGACGATCAGGTCGTACTCGATCGCCGGATCAGGCTCCTGGCGGAACCTCTCCATGCCGGCCAGAAAGGCATACATCGCCGGGACGGGATCGGCGCAAACGGGCGTCGCCACTCCCCCGCCCGCTTCGACGAGCAGGCTGATTGCCAGGACCGAGCCGAGTGCGTCCGCCTCTGGGTTCTCGTGGCAGACCGTCAGAACTCGGCGCGCGGACCGGAGCCGCTGGATCACGGCCTCGGGGACGGCCGCAGCATAGGCGGACAGGTTCACGCTCGGATCGAGCTGGCTCAACGGGGCCTCCGCGTGGACGAACCCTTGGTCGGCCGGGCGCCCGGACCCGGGCCGCCCCTGCCTCGCTCGGGACCGCGATCTGATCCGCGCTCCTGGCCACGATCCGGCCGCCACGCTCGCTTCTTCCGAGGGGTCGGGCCGGCTTGAGGCACCGTCTCTTCAGGCTCGACGTCGCCTTCGTGGGGCAGCCTCGGAACCGGAGTAGGCAGCGACTCTCCGGTCGTGCCGACATCCTCCGGTACCCGGCCCGCCTCCAGATCGTTGATGATCTGGAGGACGCGGGTGCCACGCACCAGGGAGTCGTCCAGCCGGACATCCAGCTCGGGAATCCGGCGCAGACGGATCTTCTGGCCGAGGCCCCGGCGGATGTACGGCATGGCCCGTCGCAGCCCCGCGAGCGCCTCTTTGCGTCGCTCGTCCGAACCGATGACGCTGACCCAGACGCGGGCATGGGAAAGGTCGGGGGCGGTTTCGACCTTGGTGACGGTGACGAAACCAATACCCGGGTCGGTCACCTCACGCTCCAGCGCCTGACCGATCTCCTGGCGCAGAAGCTCGTCGATTCTCTGCGTTCGCTGTGTCATCGAGGCTGGCCTCTCCGGCTCAACCGGCCGCCCGGCTCACCATTTGCTGGGTGAAGCACTCGATGATGTCACCTTCGATCAAGTTATTAGAACCGGCCAGGCCGATTCCGCATTCGAAGGTGGTCGCGACTTCTCGAACGTCGTCGCGGAAGCGGCGCAGGGACTCGATCCTGTCGGTCAGGACGACCTTGCCGCCCCTCCAGACGCGGGCCCCGCCGCCGCGGACGATGCGTCCATCGGTGACGTAACAGCCGGCGATCACAGCGACCTTGCCCACCTTGAAGATCTGGCGGACTTCGGCTCGGCCTTCGACCGTCTCGACCTGCTCGGGCTCGAGCATGCCGCGGAGGGCCGCCGAGATGTCATCGGTCAGCTTGTAAATGATGTCGTACTGGCGAACGTCGACCTTCTCCGACTCGGCCGCCCGGCGGGCAGTGTCCGTGACCTTCGTGCTGAAGGCCACGACAATTGCGTCCGAAGCGGCGGCCAGCATGATGTCGTTGTCGGTGACGTCGCCCGCGGCCTCATGCAGCACGTTGATCCGGACCTCGTCCGTCGAGAGCTGCTGCAGGGCGTGGGTTATGGCGCCGAGCGAGCCCGAAACGTCCGTCTTGAGGATGATCCGGAGCTCCTTGGTCTGGCCGGCCTGGATCTGGGCGTAGAGATCCTCGAGGGTGGCTCGGCCGCTCCCTTCGGAGCGGGCAGCGGTCGCGGTACGCCGCTCCTCCACCATGGTCCGAGCGGTCTTCTCGTCCGCGACGACGCGCAGGATGTCGCCGGCCTGCGGGACGTCCGCCAGACCGAGGACCACGGCCGGGCTCGACGGACCGGCCTTGGTGATGCGCTTGCCGAGACCGTTCTCCAGGGCGCGAACCTTGCCATAGGTCTCGCCGACGACGATGACGTCGCCGACCCGCAATGTCCCCGTCGAGACCAGGGCAGTCGCCACCGGGCCGCGTCCCTTGTCCAGCTCCGCCTCGACGATCGTGCCGATAGCGGGACGCTTGGGATTGGCCTTCAGCTCCAGAAGGTCCGCTACGAGGATGATCATCTCGAGCAGCTCATCCAGGCCCGTCCGCGCTTTCGCGGAGACCGCCACCATCGGGACGTCGCCGCCGTACTCCTCGACGACGACGCCGGCCTCCGCCAGACCGTTCTTGACCCGGTCCGGGTTGGCGTCCGGCTTGTCGATCTTGTTGAGAGCGATGACGATCGGCACCTTGGCGGCGCGGGCGTGGTCGATTGCCTCGAGGGTCTGTGGCATGACGCCATCGTCCGCGGCGACGACTACCACCGCGATGTCCGTGACTTTGGCGCCGCGGGCACGCATGGCCGTGAAGGCCTCATGGCCCGGGGTATCCAGGAAGACGATATGGCGGCCGTCCTTGACCACTTCGCTCGCGCCGATGTGCTGAGTGATGCCGCCGCGCTCGCCGGCGGCGACCTTCGTCGTGCGGATGGCGTCGAGAAGCGACGTCTTGCCATGGTCGACGTGACCCATGACCGTCACGATCGGAGCGCGCGGCTGTAGGAGCGACGGGTCGTCCTCCTCGAAGAGCTGCTCCTTGGTGGCGGCGCTGACCGGGGCCGTCTCGGCGGCCGTGCCGTCGGAACCGGCGGTCGAACCTGCTGCGACCGCCTCCGCGACTTCGTAGCCGAGCTCCTCCGCCACGAGCGAGGCGGTCTCCCGATCTATCCCCTGGTTGATATTGGCGAAGATGCCGCTTTTGATCAGCTCGCGAATCACATCGGCAGGGTTGACGCCGAGCATGTCGGCGAGGTCCTTGACGGTGATGCTCGACGGCAGCTCGATCGCTCCGCGTTCGCGCGGATCGCCGACCGGCGCCACTCCCGGGACTCCATTGTCGCGGCGCGGTGGCTTGCGAGGTCCACGCCGGCCCCTCGTACCGCTCCTACTCTTGGCCACCGCTGTCTCCTTCTTCGATCCCGCTCGCCTCCCCGGTTAGTTCGGCCCGGAGCTCGGCCGGGATGGGCACCCCAAGCGCGCGCTCCAGCGAGCCTCTGTCAAATGCCACCCTGCGGCACTCTTCACTGTTGCATACATAGGCGCCCCGGCCGTCCATCTTGCCCGTTGGATCCACGACGACGCGGCCGTCCGGCGTCCTCACGACCCGCCGCAGGTCGCGCTTCTGCCGCGCCGTCCGACAGACGATGCAGGACCTGGTCGGAAACCGCCGCGGAGGCGCGCCCCGGGCTACGGGGATACCTCCCCGTCGCCGGCCGGCTCGGCCGGCACGGCCTTTCGGCGCTTGGGCTTGACCGGTGCTGCTGGTGTCGTTTCGGCAGATGGGGCAGCAGCGGGTTCGGCCTCGGCCGCGGGCTCGGGCTCGGCCGGCACGGCCTTTCGGCGCTTGGGCTTGGCCGGTGCTGCTGGTGTCGTTTCGGCAGATGGGGCAGCAGCGGGCTCGGCCTCGGCCGCGGGCTCGGGCACGGACGGCGCCGCCTTCCGCCGCTTGGGCTTGGCCGGTGCTTCCGGTGTCGCGTCAGCCGGCTGAGCGGCGACCGACTCCGACTCCGGTGCGGGAGTCGATTCTGGAGCTGCTGCCTCGGTCGTCGTCGCCTCCGCGGCATCGGCGGCCCCGGCTGTCTCGAGCAATCTACCCTCCGCCTCCGCCTTGGCCGCCTCGGCGACTGAGACGTCGCTGCGAATATCGATCCGCCAGCCGGTCAGCTTGGCCGCGAGCCGGGCATTCTGGCCTTCGCGTCCGATTGCCAGCGACAGCATTCGCTCTGGCACCACCACGTTGGCGATGCGGTGCTCCTCGTCGATCCGGACCTCGATGACCTGGGCCGGGCTCAAGGCCTTGGCCACGAAGGTCGAGGCATCCTCGGACCACTCGATCACGTCTATCTTCTCGCCGCCTAGCTCCGCGACGACGGCCTGGACGCGCGCCCCGCGCTGGCCGACTGTGGCACCGACCGGATCGAGACCAGGCTGGCGCGACGCGACGGCCACCTTGGAGCGGCTGCCGGCTTCGCGCGCGATGGCCTTGATCTCGACCGTCCCGGCGTGAACCTCCGGTACTTCGAGCTCGAACAGGCGGCGCAGGAAGCCCTTGTGGGTCCGGCTGACGTAGATCTGCGGTCCCTTCGCGCTGCGACGAACCTCCAGGACATAGGCCTTGACGTTCTGGCCGATGCGGTAGTGCTCGAGCGGCGATTGCTCGGTCGTAGCGAGGATCGCCTCGGCTTTGCCCACGTCCAGTACGATGGCCCGCGGCTCGACCCTTGAGACCGTGCCGGTGATCAGTTCGCCCTCGCGACTGGCGTACTGGTCGAAGACGACGTTTCGCTCCGCTTCGTGGAGCCGCTGCAGAACGACCTGCTTGGCGGTCTGGGCGTGAATACGACCGAAGGCTTCCTGGTCCAGCTGCTCGGTCTCGACTAGATCGCCGATCTCGGCGCCGGGCTGGTGGGCCTGGGCATCTGCAACGGTCATCTGGGTGGTGGGATCGTCGATCTCTTCCACGACCAGGCGGGCCCGAAAGACCCGGACCTTGCCCGATTCGGCGTCGATGCGGACCTGGATATCCTCGTCGCCGGCGACGCGCCGGTAGGCGGACTGGATCGCCTCCTCCACGGTCCGAACGAGCTGCTCGCGCGAGACGCCCTTCTCAGCGTTCAGCTGAAGGAGGGCGCCGACGAAATCTCGACTCATTGCGCGCCTCCCGTTCGTGCTTTCGGCCCTGGATCGTCCGTCCGATCACAACCGGTCAACAAAAGACGTGGGGGTCACCCACGTCACGAGCGGCCGGTAGATTACTGAGAGTATACACATCGCCCCCGGACCATCCAACGGTCGGTCGGGAGCGAGTAGGTGCGATCGGCCACTCCGGACCGGTGCCCCTGACCGGCCGGGAGGCTTTACTGTACTGATCGGGCGCGTCAGCCGCAGGGGGTCGTCTCGTCCGCCAGCACGTACCCACTGGAGCTCACGATGATGAAGTGGGCGTTCGGCGTGGAGCTGGTGACGATGTCCGGCCTCACGATCTGGCAGGCGATGCTTTCCGCCTGGCTTTCGTAGCCGGACGCCAGGTGGATCGTGAAGGTCGTCTGGCCGTTCACCCAGCTGAAATCGACGCTGCTGGCCCGCGGTCCCAGATCCTGGTCCAGCTTCACGTTCGTCTGGATGATGGGGACGAATAGAAAGGCGCAGCCGCCCACCAGCAAGACGATCAGTCCCGAGACGATCAGGGCGGCGATCAGGCAGCCGTGGCCCTTCTTCTGGGGCTGAGCAGACCAACCAGGCTGCCATCCACCCGGATACCCGGGCGGCGCTCCCCATCCGGGCTGGTTCGGCGGCGGCACGCCCCATCCGGGCTGGGCAGGAGGTGGAGGCGCGCCCCAGCCAGGCTGATTCGGAGGCGGAGCGGCCCAGCCGGGCTGGTCCGGCGGCACCCCCGGTTGACCGGAAGACGGCTCACCCGAGCCTTGCGGAGCGTTCGGATCTCGAGGTGACGTCATCGACCCCTCCAGCGACGGTGTGGGTATGCCACGAGACGGCTGGCACGAGTCTCGCCTGCCGGCTATGACGCCGTCGACCTCGAAGAGCCGCCGTCCGGCCCGGACGAGCTCGGGCGCCGCCGCCCGGACCTCGTCCCAGCGCGGTTGCTGGCTGCGCTCAGTGCCCTCCGCCCGGCGGCTCACCGCTCCGACTGGGTGCCGTGGTGGCGGGCGAGTAGACGTACACATCGCTATCCGGGAAGCTCGCCGCCAGCCGATAGTGCCCTCGGACATAGTCGCGCAGAGGGGTCAGGGTGTCCAGGTTGCGTAGGTCGAACCCGTAGGAACCAACGGCCCGGGGCCAGAACATCGGAACCGCGGCCGGTGCCTCCACGATCACCTGCGGGGGCGAAACCTCCCACTCGGCGAGCAAAGCCGCCGTTCGATCAGTCGACCAGTAGCCGGGCGTGACGAGGGGGTACTGATAGACGAAGCGATCGTACGGCTCGCGGCCCGAGTAGATGTAGAGGGCAGGGTCGTCTCCCCACACGAATAGGGTGGCAGTGGCGGGTGTGTTCGCGCGTATCCAGGCAGGAGTGCCACCTGCACCGGCCTGTGCTGCGCTGGCATCGCTCGTCGTCACGGCCAGCGACTGACCGGCGACGTAGGCCGACATCACAAGGAGACACGCGGTCACGACGGAGAGCGCGAGGGCCTGGGTTCGGAGGTTGGGATTCCCAGACGAAGCGGCGGCCCACAGCCATTGCATGCCCTTCGCCGCCAGGAAGATGAGCGGCGGCACCGCGAGAATCAGGTAGTGGAATAGAAGGCGCCCCTGATAGCCAACGTACAGTGTGGAGCCGATCGTCCAGAGAAGCGCCGACCAGTCGACGCTATCGAAGGCCCGGGGCGTGCGCACCATCCGGACAGCGGTCACGCCGGCAAGTAGCAGCAAAGGGCCAAGGAGCAGCGCCACCACGAGCAAGACCTCTATGAAGCCCGTGCCCGTCTTGGCGTAGGCCGCGTTGTATGTCACGAGCTGATCGAAGGCATCCCCCACGGCGCCCGCAGCGAGTAGCCAGCCCAGGACAGCCAACGGCAGGACAGCGCCCCCGATGACGATCGCGAAGGCGCGCCGGGCCACCTCCCAAGTCCTCCACGCTCCCTGATCGCCTATGGCTGCCACCACCGCGAGGGCCAGGGCCGGGGCCAGCGACTGCAGGGATATCAAACAGGCGACGCTCAACAAGACTCCCACGCCGGCCGCCGCGGGCAACGTTCGAGGGCGGCTGGCGATCGCCCAGAGAGCAGTCACGAGCGGCAGCAAAGCGAACGATTCGGTCAAGCCTCCGCCCTGCGCGACGGAGTACCACGCGATCCCTACCAGACACAACAAACTCAAGAGCCACGCGGCGGCTGGTGACAGCCAGCGCCCAAGCAAGCTGCAGATGATCAGGATCGCCGCCGCTGTGAAGACGACGGTCATGAGCCAGCTGACGAGCC
Source organism: Chloroflexota bacterium (assembly GCA_003141455.1). Taxonomy (GTDB): domain Bacteria; phylum Chloroflexota; class Limnocylindria; order Limnocylindrales; family CSP1-4; genus Fen-1039. The sequence goes on from PLMA01000067.1 coordinate 190,499, forward strand.
ACGGATCGATCCACGGCAACACCGTCTGGCCGAGCGCGTTGAGCAGGTACCCTCCGGGCGGCTTGTGATCCCAGAAGTCTCGATAGGGGACGAACCCTTCGCGAATGCGGGCGCCGGCCAGGATGAAGACGGCGGCGTCAACCCACGGCCCGAAGATCAGTCCGGGTGAGAACAGGATCCCCGTCAGCACGACCAGCGAGGCTGGCCGCGCAAATCCCCACACCCGCATCAGACGCGGTCCTCCGATTCGGTCAGCTCCGCTTCAGCAAGCCAGGCAGTCGCGGTGGCGGCCACCCGCCGCCCCAACCCAAGGGCCAGCGATACGCCCCGGTCGTCTGGGTAGATGTGCGCGAGGCTGGCGTGGAAGAGGCCCGGCAACCCCGTTGCCAGCGGCAGGCCGGGCATGGGACCGCCCGCGAGCGGCACGGGCTGAGCCCACCGGTCACGCGATATGTGGGTAGCCACGATCCAGCTGCGTTCGAATCTGCCGTTGATCGCCCGCAGGATCTCCTCGACCGCCCCCACTATCTCGTCCGCCTCTGCGTTCCAGGCCCGGCCTTCTGGCTCGACATAGTGCGTGAGGTATACCAAATGCCTCCCTCCGTACCGCTCGGCGGGAATGAAGTTCGTGTGCTCGATCACGGCGACGCAGGCCAGATCGGAGCGCTGCGCCAGGTTGATCCAGTAGTGGCGACTGAGTGGTCGGTCGAGCTCGAGGAGGACGCAGACGACAGCGCGGTATGGAATCCCCTCGATCGCACGCCGGTAATCCTCCGGCAGGCGCACCAGATTCGACAGCACGTCGCCGCTTGCGGCCACGACAACCGCTCTACCGATGACCTCACGTCCATCGAAGCGGGCACGCCAGCGGCCACCCTCCCGGGTCAGGGAGTCGACCGGGGCACCGCAGGCGATGTTAACCCCACTCCTGGCGAGATCCTCGGCCAGATGCTCCGCCACGACGCCGAAGCCGCCCTGCAGATAGCCGAGCCGATCTCCTTTGCCTCCTTTCCGCGCCTGGGCACGCTGCCTGATCCTGGCCACCAGCCAGGCCGCCGCAACGTCAGGCGCCATCGATCCGAACTTCCCCTCCAGGAGCGGCCGCCACAGAGCGTCGTAGCCAGATCGACCGAACCAGAGTGGGCCGGCTTCGCCGACCCTCATGCCAGCCGCTCGGCGGCTGCGTCCATGGACGATCGCCACGGCGGCGCCCATACCCAATCGAATCCTGGCAGGGAGCGACAGGGGCGCGAACCGCAGCAGATCCATGGGGCTGTCGAACGGATAGACGCGCCCGCTATCGAGGACCGCCGTGGATGCCCGCCGCCATTCGAAGCGGTCGGCCAGCCCCAGCCGATCGATCAGATCCCTTAGCTCACGGTCCTGGGGGAAAGCGTGGTGGTAATAAGCCTCGATACTTTCGCCCTCAACGCTGATGGATCGGGCCAGGCCGCCGACGGCGGGGGCCGTCTCGACCACCTGAACGCCTAGACCCTGCGCGACCAGGGCATCCGCGGCAGCGAGCCCGGTCATCCCGCCCCCGACGACGATGACGTCGGCCAGCTCGGCCGGTCGTCGGGTCAGTCCTGGTGTGGCGGCGCGTCGAGACCGCGTTCCTGAGACCTCGTCAGCTGTGGGATCGCGCCCCGCATGGTGCAATTCGGATGACCTCCCCTCGGCGCCGGCTAGTAGGCCCTGGCGAACAGCGCCCTTCGCTCCGAGGACACGCCGCAGACGATGCACTTGCCCGTCTCGTCCGGCGAATCGAACGGGATGCAGCGGATTGTCGCGCCGGTCTCGGCGCTAACCTGCTTCTCGCACTTGCCGTCGCCGCACCAGGGCGCCAGGAAGAAGCCGCCCTCGCCGTCCAGCCCGTCTCTGAGTTCCTGGTATGTGTCCACGCGGTGAGTGTTCGCCTCGCGGAAATCGGACGCGCGCTTGAACAACTCGGCCTGGTAGTCCCGCAGGCGAGCGGGCAGCTCGGCCGCCAGTCGATCGAGTGGGACGGCCTCCTTGGAACGGTCCACGCGCTTCACGACCATGGCCTGGCCCGCGGCCACGTCTCGCGGCCCGATCTCGAGCCGGAACGGCACGCCGCGCAGCTCCCAGTGGTTGTACTTGAATCCCGGCGAATCCTCGCGCCAATCCACGTGCACGCGGACGGCCCTGCCGTCGGGCGTCTCCGCGAGGGACTCCTTGAGCCGATCGATCGCCGCGGCAACCGCGGCCCTCTCCTCTTCCTTGCGGAATATCGGCACCACAACGACTTGGACGGGCGCTACGTTGGGCGGCAGGACTAGCCCAGAGTCGTCACCGTGGGCCATGATGGTGGCCCCGACCATACGGGTCGAGAAACCCCACGATGTTCCATAGGGGTTCTTGCGGACGTTGTCGCGGTCCAGGAACTCGATCCCGGCGGCCTTGGCAAAATTCTGGCCGAGCATGTGGCTCGTGCCGGCCTGGAGCGCCTTCTTGTCGCGCATCATGGCTTCGATGCACCAGGTCCAATCGGCACCGGGAAACTTCTCCGCGTCGGTCTTGCGGCCCTTGATGACCGGGATCGCGAGCCAGTCCTCGGACACCAGGCGGTAGCACTCGAGACCTGTCGCGACCTCGTCGGCCGCCTCTTTCTCGGTGGCGTGGAAGGTGTGGGCTTCCTGCCACAGAAACTCTGTCGTTCGCAGGAAGAGCCTGGTTCGCAGCTCCCACCGCACGACGTTGTTCCAGAGGTTCATCAGCAGCGGCAGGTCGCGGTAGGACTGGATCCAGTCCTTCACGCTGTCGGCGATGATGGCTTCGCTGGTAGGCCGGATGGCAAGCCACTCGTCCAGAGCCTTGCCGCCGGCGTGCGTCACCCAGGCGACCTGTGGGTTGAACCCCTCGACGTGCTCCGCTTCCTTCTCCAGAAGCGACTTGGGAACGAAGAGCGGGAAGTAGACGTTGCTGTGGCCGGTCCGCTTGATGTGGCCGTCGAGCTCGGCCTGCATCGACTCCCACATGGCATAGCCGTACGGCCGGATGATCATGCAGCCGCGAACCGGGGAGTAGTCGGCCAGCTCCGCTTTCAGGACCACGTCGTTGTACCAGCCGGGGAAATCCTCGGACTGGCGGGCGATGCTGGTGACGAAACCCTCGCTGGGCACAACTCCTCCTCCGACAGATCGAAACTCGGGCAACTTCGCGCAATCGTACCGCCTGAAGGCACCACTGCATGCGGCCGCGGCAGGCAGGGGTCCGGGGTCGCATTTATGCGTGGAGGGACTGCTATCCAAACCTCGATGCGGTTCCCGAAGCATGGTCGGGCTTCTGGCGGACGAAGTCGACGAAACCCGAGCGTGGCCGGGGCATCTGCCGCCCGCAGTGTCCGCCCTGAAGAGCGCGGACGCGGATAGCAGTCGCGTCACGAATATGTGAGCGGAGGGATCGCCGGCTCGCGTTCTGCCCCATCGCCGGCTCGCGAGTCGCGCCCGGCGCAACTCCCAGCCGTCGCCGGCCGGGGACGCGTACTACTAGTGAACCCCTTGGAGACACCCCTGATGACCAAACTGAAGTCCGGGATCGCATGGGTCCGCGCCCACATCTTGTGGTTCGCCCTCGCCGCGCTGCCTCTCGTCGTGGCGGCCTGCAACAACGGCGGCAGTGGCGGCAACGGCTACTAGTCGCCCTGTCGCGCTCTCGCCCTATCGCCCGGCCAGGGCCCCCGGCGCCGGGAAACGGCGATCCACGTACGAGTCGAGGATCGCCTTGAACTCGTCGACGATGTGGTCGCCGCGCAGCGTCCGATCCAGGGCTCCGTCGATGAAGACCGGCGCAACCGGTTCCTCGAACGTCCCCGGCAGGCTGATGCCGACGTCCGCGTGCTTGGATTCACCCGGGCCGTTCACGACGCAGCCCATCACGGCAACGCGCAACTCCTCCACGCCTGGGTGTCTCTCTCGCCAGAGGGGCATCTGCTCGCGCAGGTACGACTGGACGTCGCGTGCCAGCTCCTGGAAGTAGACGCTCGTGGTGCGACCGCAGCCCGGGCACGACGAAACCTGCGGCATGAAGGACCGCAGGCCGAGCGACTGAAGGACCTGCTGCGCCACCGCCACCTCTTCGGTCCGGTCACCGCCCGGCTCCGGCGTAATCGAGACCCGAATCGTGTCGCCGATCCCCTCGGCCAGCAGCAACGAGAGGCCGGCCGACGAAGCCACGATCCCCTTCATCCCCATCCCCGCCTCGGTCAGTCCCAGGTGGAGCGCGTAGTCGCCGCGGGCCGCCAACCGCTGGTACACCTCCATGAGATCCCGCACGCCGGACACCTTGGCCGACAGGATAATCCGGTCGTGCCCCAGACCGGTCACTTCCGCCAGTTCGGCCGAACGCAGGGCGCTCTCGACCATCGCTTCGATCATCACGTCGCGCGCGTTCTTCGGCTGCGGCAGGCGCGCGTTCGCGTCCATCATCTCGGCCAGGACCGCCTGGTCGAGCGAGCCCCAGTTGACCCCGATCCGGACCGGCTTGCCGTTGTCGATAGCGATGCGGACGATCGCCTCGAAGTGGTCGTCGTGGTGGCGGCCTGACCCGACGTTGCCGGGGTTGATGCGGTACTTCGCGAGGGCTCGCGCCGTCTCCGGATAGTCGGCCAGCAGCTTGTGTCCGTTGTAGTGGAAGTCACCGACGATCGGCGCGGAGACTCCCAGCCCGCGGACCTTGCGCACGATCTCCGGAACCGCGGCCGCGGCGGCCTCTGTGTTGACCGTGATGCGGACGAGCTCCGACCCGGCATGCGCCAGCTGCGCGACCTGGAGCGCGGTGGCGTCCGCGTCCGCCGTGTCGGTGTTGGTCATCGACTGGACGACTATCGGATGGCCACCGCCGACCATCACGCCGCCGACATTCACGGCCGCGGAGCGGCGTCGCGGCCCGAAGGCCTGCCCGCCCATGACTACTGGCCGGCCCGCACTATGTCGAAGAAGCTCACCCAGGCGATGAATGCCATCAGCAGACCGAATCCGATCAGATTGGTCGCGATCTCGAGCGCTCCGACGCCACGCATGCCGAAGACCCGCTTCACCACCATGATCGCGACCTTGCCGCCGTCGAGAGGCGGAAACGGCAGGACATTGATAAGGGCCAGGTTGGCCGACAGGATGCCCGCCAGCAGCAGGAGAAGCATCGGGGCATCGTTCTGGGAGAGCAGATGGCCCACATCCGCGGCTATCCCAACCGGTCCCGCGACGCCGGACGGTCCCGCGGTCGGATTGGTGGCGATCTGATTGCCAACCTCTCCGAGCGCAACCAGTACAAGGGTCAGGGCCTTGGCGGTGCCGCCGATCGAAGTCTGGATCGCATCGACCGGATTGCCCGGCGTGTACGCGAACGAGAAGCCCATGCTGACGCCCAGAGACCCCGTGTGCTGGGCGTCTGGAACTCGCAGATGGACCGTCAGCGAGCGCTGTTGACCCGCGCTGTTCGCTACGACCATGGTCACAGTCTGGCCTTCGTGCGATTGAAGGTCCGATCTCCACGCCGCGAACGGATCGGACCCGAAGTCCAGGAGCGAGTGCGTCCGGCCGTTGATCGAGACCAGAGTGTCGCCCTTGTTGATGCCCGCCGCCTGCGCGGGCGTCGTCCCGTCCGCCGCAAAGTCCGCCACTACCGGCTGGACCATGGGATTGAAGATCCACGCCACCGCAAACAAGAGCAGGACCGCGGACAGGAGATTCATGGCGACGCCCGCGACCATGATCAGCAGCTGCCGCGACAGCGGCGCATTGCTCAGAGACCGCGGATCCTCGGATTCAGTCTCCTCGCCTTCGAGGCGAACGAAGCCGCCGATAGGCAGCCAGTTGAGCGTGTACTCGGTTTCGTGATCGTGCCCCAGAACCTTCGCCTTCGGCGGAAAGCCGATGCCGAACTCCAGGACCCGAACCCCCGTCAGCCGGGCCATGATGAAATGGCCCAGCTCGTGGACCAGGACCAGCCCAACGAGGATGATCAGCAGTACGGGCACCGCCCTGGCCCAGAAGAGGATCCCGTCCAGGCTCATCGGTAGGCCTCTGCGAAGGCGCGAACCTCGGCGTCGAGGGCGAAGAGCCCTTCCAGGGACGGCGCAGCGGCACCGGTCTGCCCGAAGCGCTCGACCGAAGCGCCGAGCAGCCGGGCGATGGCGTTGAAGTCGAGCCGACCGCCCAGGAACCGGGCCACCGCGACCTCATCGGCCGAGATGAGGGCCGCGCTCGCTCGAGGACCGGCGAGACCGGCCTCACGCGCGATCCGGAGGGCGGGAAATCGCCCCTCGTCGGGGGCCTGAAACTCCAGCCGGCCGGAGGCGATCAGGTCCACCGCAGCCGCGGGGGACGGTCGTCGCGCCGGATACGTGAGGGCATACTGGATGGGGAGTCGCATGTCGGGTGTCCCAAGCTGAGCTTTCAATGAGCCGTCCACGAACTGAACCGCCGAATGGACGACGCTCTGCCGGTGGATGATCACTGAGATCGCCGACAGCGGAACATCGTACAGCCAGTGCGCTTCGATGACCTCCAGCCCCTTGTTGGCCAGGGTTGCGGAGTCAACAGTGATCTTCGCGCCCATCGTCCAGGTCGGGTGGCGAAGAGCTCGCTCAGGGGTCACCGTCGCGAGGTCCGCGACGGACGAGTCCAGGAATGGGCCGCCGGAGGCGGTGAGCAGCAAGCGTTCGATGGCGGCGTGGTCCTCGCCGACCAGGCACTGCCAGATGGCAGAGTGCTCCGAGTCGATGGGACGGAGCCAGCCCAACGGACTCGCCAGCGGGTCATGATCGTCTCCCGTCGCGACGGCCGACGCGGCTGCCAGGCGTCGGACGACCGGCATGACCAGATGTCCGCCCGCCACGAGCGTTTCCTTGTTCGCCGTGGCCACGATCTTGCCGGCGTCCAGCGCGGCCAGCACCGAGCGGAGCGCGACCAACCCGCCCGTCGCGACGATCACGAGGTCCACGTCAGGACGCGTGGCGAGCTCTTGCAGTGCGTCCGGACCGCCGGCGAACGCCGTACCCGGCGGCAGATCCAAACGGGCCGCAGCTCGCGAGTCCGCCAGCGAGACGACGGCCGGTCGGAGAAGGCGCGCTTGCTCCTCCAGCAATCGCCCTTGCGAGCCGGTGGCCAGGGCGACGACCCGGAACGAGTCCGAATGCCGGGCCAGGACATCGACCGCCTGGCGGCCGATCGAGCCGCCCGAGCCGAGAAGCGCGACCCGCGTCACGCGATCCGGATGGCCGGCACTCCCCTGCCCCGCCCCGCCTGCCACTCAGCGCGCCAGTGCGGTGACGAATATCGCTGCGACCGGCGCCGCGAATATGAACGAGTCGACGCGATCCAGCATTCCGCCGTGCCCGGGGATGAGACCGCCGGAGTCCTTCGCCCCGGCGGCGCGTTTGAGCATGGATTCGGCCAGGTCGCCGGCCTGCGCGGCGACCCCGACCAGCGGCCCGAGCAGGAGCCCCATGAGTGGCGGCTGACCGAGCTGCCAGAGCCCGGCTACCGCCACGGCCGTGACCGCCACTAGTCCACCGAACATGCCCCAGTAGCTCTTCGAGGGCGAGATGTGGACCAGGAACTTGCGCTTCCCGAGGGTGATCCCGACGCAGTAGGCGCCGGTGTCGAAGGCCCAGACGAGCAAGATGACCAGCAGGATCCAGGCGCGCTCCGCGCCGAGCTGGGCCACGGCGCTGAGCTGGCCAGACGGAGCCGACCCGGCAAACGGCGGCGCTACCTGGCCGAGTCGAACGAGCGCACCAAGCATCCCCACGTACGTCGCGACGAAAGCCGTCCCGATCCACGCCCCGAAGCCGACCCTCGTGTCCTTCTCCGCGAACGCGGCTATCCCGGTCACGACCAGCACGGCCGCCACGAGCAGGTCCGCGTAGGTGCGCAATTGCGTCGTGGCGGCCATGTCCGCGGCCACGGCAAGCGCACCGGCAACACCCAGTGCGGGGATGGCGGGGTATCCGGCCGCGCGCACGAGCCGGACCGCTTCCCAGGCCGCAACGGCAACGAAGACCGCGATCAACGCCGCGAACCAGGGCTCGCCAAGAGCAAGCACGATCAGCAGAGGCGGCACGAAGATCGCCGCGCTCAGGGCCCGCTGGCTGATCATCGGCCGGCCTCTAGCGGCCGAATCGGCGCTGGCGGCTCGCATATTCCACGAGCGCGGCGTCGAAGGCCTCTGGGCCGAAGTCCGGCCAGAGAATCGGGCTGAAGTAGAACTCGGCGTAGGCGGCCTGCCAGATCAGGAAGTTGGAGAGCCGTTCGTCGCCGCCGGTTCGGATCACTATGTCCGGGTCCGGGAGGCCGGCCGTGTACAAGGCCCCGGCGACGACGTCCTCATCTATCTCCTCGGACCGCAACCCCTGTCCCACCAGGGCGCGGGCGGCGTCGACCAGCTCGGTCCGCCCCGAGTAGTTGAAGGCGATGTTGAGCTGCAGCCGCGTCCCGCCGGCGGTGGCATCGAGCGCCTCCTGAATGGAGACCCGCGTCTCGGAAGGGAGTTCCTCCATCCGACCCAACACCCGAACCCGGGCGCCCTGCCGCCGCAGCTCGTCGGTCTCGTTGCGAATCACCTTCTCGACGAGCAAGAAGAGCCCGCCGACTTCCTCGTCCGAGCGGGCCCAGTTCTCGCGACTGAAGGCGTACAGCGAAAGGACCTCGATGCCCCTGCGCACGGCGTGGCGGATGATCTCGCGGATCCCCTCCACGCCGGCCACATGGCCTTCCATCTCGTTGAGGCCGCGACTTCGAGCCCAGCGCCGGTTTCCGTCCATGATGATCGCGACGTGCCGAGGCAGTTCCTCTCGAGGAACCGAGAAGGCCTCCGTGGGGGCGGCGTCAGGAGACCCAACGACGGGGCGTGGCTCCGTCGCCCGTTCCGTCTCCCGGTGAACGAGCGCCGGAGAGTCGGTAGGGCGCGAAATCCGGCGAGCCACTAGACCTCCAGGATCTCCTGCTCCTTCGTGGCGCCGACGCGATCCACGTCCCCGATGTGCTTATCGGTAACGCGTTGCAGGCTCTCGTGCTCGCGGTGTCCCTCATCCGTCCCAATCGTGCCGTCGTGCTCTTCCTTCTTGAGCTGGTCGGCGGCCTCGCGGCGCAGATTGCGGATCTCGACCCGGGCCTCTTCCATGCGCTTGTGGACCTGCTTGACCAGATCCTTGCGCCTCTCCTCGGTCAGGGGCGGTATGTTCAGTCGAACGACCGTCGAGTCGACGTTGGGGACCAGGCCGATGTCACTCTTGATGATCGCCTTCTCAATGGCGGCGACCATGCTGCGATCCCAGGGCTGGATGACGATCTGGTGAGCCTCGGGCACGTTGATTCCGGCGATCTGGTTCAGCGCCGTAGGCGTGCCGTAGTAGTCGACGAGGATCCGATCGACGATCGAGGTTGACGCGCGACCCGTTCGAATCCCCTGCAGATCGCGCTCGAGAACCTCCACCGCCCGGATCATCTTGTGCTCTGTGGAGGCCAACGTTTCGGTGCTCATGCGGCGGTCCCTCCCGTGATCAGGGTGCCTACGGATTCGCCCGTGGCGACCCGCCTGATGTTCTCGGGCTTGTTGAGGTCAAAAACGATGATGGGAGTGTCGTTTTCCATGCACAGCGACACGGCCGTCGAGTCCAGGACACCGAGCCGTTGCGCCAGCACCTGCGAGTAGGTCAACCGGTCGTAGCGCTTCGCCCCGGGATTGGTCAGGGGATCCGAGTCGTAGACGCCATCGACCTTCGTGGCCTTGAGAATGACCTCCGCCCCAATCTCGACGGCTCGAAGAGCCGCCGCGGTATCGGTCGTGAAGTAGGGATTGCCAGTTCCCGCGGCGAGGATGACGACGCGTCTCTTCTCCAGGTGCCGAACGGCGCGGCGCCGGATGTAGGGCTCGGCGACCTCGTTCATGGCGATCGCGCTCATGACCCTGGTCGGCACGCCGGCCTTCTCCAGGGCGTCCTGCAAAGCCAGGCCGTTCATAACCGTGGCCAGCATGCCCATGTAGTCGCCTGTGGCCCGGTCCATGCCTTTGGCGGCGGCTGCAAGGCCGCGGAATATGTTGCCGCCTCCGACGACGATGCCGATCTGGACGCCGAGCCGATGGACTTCAGCGACCTGGGCGGCGATGAAGGCGCAGAAATCCGGATCGACCCCGTACTGCCGCTTGCCGAGGAGCGCCTCTCCGGACAGCTTCAGCAGGATGCGGCTATAGGCCGGCTTCTTGGCGACTCCACCGGCCGGCCCGGCCTCGACCGAACCTGAGACCTCGCCTTTGGCCGCGGTGGCGTCGCTCATCTACTCCCCCAGCTCGAACCGAACGAAGCGTCGGACCTTCATATTCTCGCCTGTCTTGGCGATCGTTTCAGTGACCAATTCGCCAACGGTCCGGTCCTGATCGCGGAACGGCTGCTCCATGAGCACGACCTCGGCGAACCACTTCTTCAGCTGGCCCTCCACGATCTGCGCTCGAATGCCTTCCGGCTTCTTGAGCGTGTTCTCGTCGGCGAGGAGCGCCGCTCGCTTAGCCTCGAGCTCATCGGCCGGGATCGCGTCGATCGTCGTGTAGAGCGGGCGTAGGCCGGCGACCTGGACGGCAAGGTTGCGCACGAGCTTCTGGAACTCGTCCGTTCGGGCCACGAAGTCGGTTTCGCAGTTGACCTCGATCAGAACGCCGATCCTCCCACCGGGGTGGATGTAGCTGGCAACCTGCCCCTCATTGGCCTCACGCTCGGAACGCTTGGCCGCAGCGGCCTGGCCGCGTTCCCGAAGGAGCACGGCGGCCTTCTCGACGTCTCCGTCCGTCTCTTCGAGCGCGCGCTTGCACTCCATCACGCCCGCGCCGCTCAGCTCGCGGAGAGCTTTCACCATCTCCGCAGTGATCTTCGCCATGGTTGCTCTGTTCTCCTGTCCTCTGCGTTCGCCCTACCGACCGGCCCCCCTTCAGGCGGCCACAATCGGGCGAGTCGGGGTCGATTCAGTGCGGCCGGTGCGGCTCTTCCTGTTCGCCGTCTTTGGGGTGAGTCGGAACGGCGCGCACACCCGGCAGAAGGACTTCCTCCTCCTCGACATCCGGCTCGAACGACAGAGCTGCGCCGCCCGCCAAGGCCGCGACCAGCTCTTCGGAAGCGGCCTCCTCGATCTCCGGCTCAGCCGGCGCTTCGGGCTGCTCGGCCTCGCCGGCAACTCGGGCTCCGCGCTCGCGCTGGCCCTCGATGCACGCGTCGGCCACGAGCTGGCACAGCAGGCGGATGGCGCGGATGGCATCGTCGTTGGCCGGGATGATGTAGTCGAGCTCGTCCGGGTCCACGTTCGTGTCGCCCGTGCCGATGATCGGGATCTCGAGCTTGCGAGCCTCGGTGACGGCTATCCGCTCGCGATGCGGGTCCACGATGAAGATCAGACCCGGCAGCCGCTTCATCTTGCGAATGCCGCCGAAAACGTCTCGCAGGTGCTCCATCTGCTCTACGAGCTTGGCCGTCTCCTTCTTCGTCAGACGCTCGAAGTCGCCGCTCGCCTGGCGGGCCTCGAGCTGGTCGAGGAGGGCGATGCGCTTCTTGATCGTGACGAAGTTGGTGACCATGCCGCCAAGCCAGCGGCGATTGACGAAGGGCTGGCCGGCTCTGGTCGCCTCCTGCAGAACGGGCTCCTGGGCCTGCTTCTTGGTCCCGACGAACAGGACGCCGTCCCCGCGGGCAACCGTCTCGCGGGCGGCATTCAGGGCGAGGTCCAGCCGCTTCACGGTCTGGGCTAGGTCGATGATGTGGATCCCATTTCGCTCGGCGAAGATGAACGGGCGCATCTTGGGATTCCAGCGCCGGGTCTGATGGCCGAAATGGACACCGGCCTCCAGCAGCGCTCGCATCGAGACGGACGGCATGAAACGGACCTCCTGCGGTTGCTTCCTCCGCAGCGCTCCTGTCGGGAACCGGGAGCCGCTCTGGACGGCCCGTCCGGCACCGCCCCGACACGGCGGCTCTGCGTGTGATCTCCGTTCACGCCCACGTTGCGGCGGGTGCGATCGGGTGTTGTCGTCGAGATGCGACGACGGCCGTCGACATGCGGCGACCGGCGGGGAGTGTAGCACAGCAACGGCCCCGGACCCCGGGCTCGGCCGACCCAGCTTCCACCATCGACACGCCCTCCGATGCTTGGCGCGCAGTTCAGAGCGCCTTCGGAGCGCTCATCTCGACCTCAATCGCCCAGGGCGTCGCGATAGAGCCGCGCCGTGGGCCTGCCGCCGACGCCGGGCTCCACCACGGCCAGATCTACGGCGATCGGCAGATGCGGCAGCTCCGAGCCATCGGGCAGATGACCCCCACCCAGGAGGCGGGCGATGCCGCGGCGTAGCCGAGCGCGCTTTGCGTGATCAAGCGTCTCCTCAGGCAACCCGAACTCGCGCGAACGACGCCAGCGCACCTCGACGACCACGAGCCGTCTGGGCGGCCCGGGATCCACGGCGACGATGTCCAGCTCGCTCCGGCCGGCGTGGACGTTTCGAGCCAGCACTCGCCAGCCTCGAGCTGTCAGGCGTTCTGCCACCAGGCGTTCGGCCGCGTCCCCAAGCAGCTGGCGGCTGGTGCGAGTACCGGCCGGTCCGTCGGCCATTCGATCCATCGGCGCATCCCTGCGGGCGAAACCGTTACTCGGCGAGTTCGGTAACCTCGAGCTCATCCGGCTCGTCGATCTCGTCGTCGGGATTCGCGTCCGCCGCGGAATCCTGCCATAGCGTCATTTGCTCCCGATCACGGCACGGGGCGAACGAGAGCCGGTGGATCGGACAGAGGCCCAGCACGGCCAGACCGGCGCGATGCTCCGGCGCGGCGTAGCCCTTGTTCCCCGCGAGGTCGTAGCCCGGATAGATCGCGTCGAACTCCACCATCAAGGCGTCACGCGCCACCTTGGCGATCACCGACGCAGCCGCCACGGACGCACACAGGCGATCCGCCGAGACGAGCACGCGCTGGTGAACGCGGACCTCCGGTAGTGCCACGGCGTCCAGCAGGAGCGCGTCGGGGCGGATCGACAGCCGGGCCGCGGCCAGAGTGCTGGCAAGGAGTGTCGCCTGAAGGATGTTGATGCGGTCGATCAGCTCCGGGCTTACGAAGGCGATCGCCCAGGCCACTGCATGACGCCTGATCTCCACGTCGAGCCGTCGCCGCTCCTCGGGCTTGAGCAGCTTGGAGTCACGCAGTCCCCGGGGTTGCCAGTCGGGCGGGAGGATGACCGCGGCCGCGGTCACGGGACCGGCGAGGCAGCCGCGGCCGACTTCGTCGATGCCGGCAACGTGGCGATACCCGCGCGACCAGAGGATCCTCTCCTCGGCGAAGTCCGGGTCGAGGCGTGCCCTGTGCCAGGGCGCCACCTGGAGCCGCCCTGCGGCCGAACCGGGGGCCAGTACAGTAGGGCCCCGTCGTGCCTCAGAAGGCGACCGGACGGGGACCTCGATCGAACCGGCGGAGCGACGGGCGTTCGGCATGCCGCTCCAGCTCGCTAGCTGTTTACGCGGCGCTCGCGCAGCGTGGCAGCCTTGCCCACGCGCTTGCGCAGGAAGTACAGCTGGGCTCGTCGCGCCTGGCCGTGGCGGACGACCTCGATCTTGTCGATGCGCGGGCTGTTGATCTTGAACGTCCGCTCCACGCCCACGCCGCTGGCGATGCGACGAACCGTGATCGAGCGTTGGATCCCGCCGGACCGAAGACGCATCACGGTCCCTTCGAAGACCTGGATTCGCTCGCGGGTACCTTCGACGACGCGGGCCGAAACGCGGACGGTGTCGCCCGGGCTGAGCTCCGGAAGGTCCGTCCGGATCTGTTCCTGGGTGATCTCTTCGAGCACGCTCACGATCGGTCCCTACTCTTCGTCAAGCGCCGCGTCCGCGCTCGGTGTCTGGTGACGGCCCGCAGCCAGGCTGCGATGAAGACGCGCGAGAATGGCCGCCTGCGCGGCCGACGGCGAAGGATAGCATAACCGCGCGGCGTCGCTCAGGGGCGCATCGTCTGAGCCAGCGTCCGGGAAGCCGGGGGCCATGACTATTCAGGAGAGGGGGCGTCGGACTGGGCCTCGGCCGAGGCTTCGTCGCGAAGCTCGGCCAGCAGCCTGGCCTCTTCCTTGCTCATTTGCCGATCGGCCAGGAGCTCCGGCCGGCGCCGCGCGGTCCGCCGCAGGGATTCCTTGAGCCGCCACTTGCGGACCGCCTCGTGATGGCCGCTGGTCAGTACATCGGGCACGGCCGTCTCACCGAAGACCGGCGGACGCGTGTACTGCGGGTATTCCAGCAATCCTCCGGTGAACGATTCCTCGGCCGTGGATTCGGAGTCGATGGCCCCGGGAAGAAGACGCAGGATCGCGTCCACCACTACCAGCGCAGGGATCTCCCCACCGGACAACACGTAGTCCCCGATCGACAGCTCCAGGTCCACCATCGACCGGATGCGCTCGTCGACGCCCTCGTAGCGGGGGCACAGGATGATCAGGTGAGTCCTCCCGGCCAGATCGTGGGCCCGAGCCTGTGTGAAGACCTCGCCGCCTGGATCCGGAAGGATCACCGTGCTGTCGGGCCGCCGCAACGCCTCCAGCGCGGCCGCCACCGGCTCGGGGCGAAGGACCATCCCCGCTCCCCCGCCGTACGTGTAGTCGTCAACCGATTTGTGCCGGCCCAGGCCCCAGTGGCGCATGTCGTGGACTCGGACGGAGGCCAGTCCACGAGCCTGGACCCGCCCGGGAATGCTCTCCGCCAGCGGTCCCTCGAGCATGCCGGGGAAGAGTGTCAGGATCTCGACCTCGAGCGGAGTCCGGGCCGGTGCGGACGCCGGCTTCGGCGACTCGGGCTCCTCCGCGGTCACGATTGCACCGAGCCTTCGCCCTCGACGGTCTCGGCTGCGGCGGCGGTCCCGACATCGGCAGTCCCCGCTTCGGCGGCAGTCTCGCCGGCAGAAGCTGTGTCGGCCGTGCCGGCTGTGTCGGCCGTGCCGGCCGTCTCCGACTCTCGGCCCGCCTCGTCGCCCGGACCGCGCAGCCCCAGAGCCTCGCCGTCCACCACGATCTCGCCCCTGGCCGGCGCGAAGATTCGGACGACCGCCCTCACCAGCGGCACGTCGACTTCGCCGGCCGGGCCGCGAACCACCACGACTTCGGCACCGCCGGCCCGGTAGACGTCCGCGACCTTGCCGAGAGCGGTGCCGTCGACATCGGTTACCGAGGCGCCAATTACTTCGTGCCAGTAGAACTCGCCCCGCGGAAGCTGCTCCGCGGGGGCGACGATCGCCTCCAGGTAGACGTCGCGGAGCGTCTCGGCCGCGGTCCGGTCCGCCACCTCAGCGAAACGCAGTCGCCAGCCCTGCGCATCCGGCTGCGCCTCGGCTATCGTCAGGGGCGTGTCGCCGCCCTCCACGAACAGGGAGCGGCCCACCGAGAACCGCTCCTCCGCTCGGTCGGTCAGAGACTCGACGCGGACCGCGCCTCGCAGCCCGTGGAAGCCTCGAACCAGTCCGACCACCAGCCTGTCGCCGGGGCTCACAACGCGAAGCTCAGCCGATTTCCAGCGATACGGACTCGCCTTCTCGAGCCGACAGGACCTTGAGCAGAGTCCGCAGCGCCTTGGCCACGCTGCCATTCCGCCCGATCACCTTGCCCATGTCCTCTTCGGCGACATGAAGCTCGATGACGGTCCCGTCGGGGCCTGTGTGAACCTCGACAACAACTGCGTCGGGGTCGTCTACGAGATTCCGGGCGACGTACTCGACGAGATCCTTGGCTGCCATGGGCCTCCTCGTGTTCTTGATTCGGGGTACGTAGTTCGCGCCGCCGTGCGGCCCTGGCTACTTGGTGGAGGGAGCGGCCTTGCGCGCTACCTTGGGCAGGACGCCCGCGTTCTGGAGGAGCCGCGAAACCGTGTCGGATGGAAGGGCGCCCTGGGCCAGCCACTTCTTGGTCTTCTCGGCATCGACGGCGAACTCGACCGGGTCGGTCCGGGGGTTGTAGTGGCCGAGCGTCTCGATGGCTCGGCTGTCGCGGGCGCCGCGACTATCCATCACCACGACGCGATAAGCAGGCTGCTTGGTGGCGCCAACGCGGGAGAGACGAATTCGAACTGCCATGTGCGAGCTGGTTCCTCCTATAGGTACTGGCGGCTCATCGTCCGGCGGCGCTATCTGGCCGTCACGACGAACCGAAGAATGACCGGATTGCCGTCGATCACGGAGCCGACGATGCCGCCCACGTGGTCCAGGTAGGGCTTGTAGTCGATTGAGTTCTGGGAGGAGAAGGCGGCAGTGCCGATCTGGTCCTCCAGCGCCGGTACGTTGACATAGACCGACGCCTCGTTGGCAGTGCCCGACGCACCGATTGCCGTCGAGTAGTCGGCCTGGGAAGCGAGTGAGGAAGCCGGCGTCGTGTCGAGAACGTTCTTGACGAACGCGTCGGTGTATCCGACCACGATCAGGTTGTCCTTGGCAGCGATCGCGAGCTGGAGCGGGCCGTTGCCGGCGCCGGCGGGGACGCTCACCACGGTGATCGTGTGGCCCTTGTACGTCTCTGCTCGGGTCTTCAAGCCTGTGGCGACGCCAGACAGGCCGATCAGGTTGCCGATCATCCCCACCTTCGATTGCGCCGTGGCGGCGTCGGTTGCCTCGGCCACGATGCCGCCATCGAACATGGAGCCGTCCTTGGTGACGACGGCCGTTCCGTCGCCGATCCAGTCGACCCCACCGACGAGAGAGAGTGCGCTCTTGACGCCGTCGATGGAGCCGGCGTCCAGACCCGGCAGCGGCGCCATCGATTCGAGGGCGCCAAGGCCCGTATCCACGACTCGCCCGAGCGAATGCACCTCCACGACGCCGACGGTGTTGCCGGGGAGACTCGCGGCGATGCGGCTGACGTGGTTGCCCAGGTTCGCGGTCGCCGTCTGTGGCATCGCCACATCGACAACCATCCTGTCGGACTCGGCTCGAACGGCGCCGGCGATCCACGCCGGCATCGCCTTGGGGTCGAACGCCGGCGGCGGCGTTTCGCCCTTCGCCCCCATTACTCCGCACATGACCGGCTCGTACGAACCGAGCGCCTGCCGGACGATCGCGCGTCCGTCGACGTAGAAGCGGGCCAGGCTGTCGCCGGAAAGCGACTTCATCGCCGCCTGGTAGTCGGGGTTGTCGGCGAGCGAGCCGTTGGTCCGCGTGTCGAGCGCCGCCTTCACGCCCATGACCGTACCGAGGAGAAGCTCCTGGTCGGTGAGCGCATACGCACCCTGCATGACACCAGACCCGATCGTGTAGAGCTTGCTGCCGGCATAGTCCTGCGACGTCGCCGTGAGCTTCTGCCGGCTCAGCTCGCCGGTGATCCACGTTTCGGCGCCCGCGCGATCTTTAAGGGCGAAGATCGCCACCGCGCTCGGTGCCCTCGTGAAGGACAGTCCGCCAAAGAACCCCCGGCCATTCGGATCGATCGAGGGCATGTTGCAGGCGGGCGCGCCCGCGGCGTCCAGGCTGCCCAGATCGCCGATCGCGATCGAGACCTCGCCTTCCGCCCAGGGCTTGAACGCCGACGTGTAGCGCAGGTCCGGCGAGACCTTGCCGGTGACCATGTTCAGCAGCTCATCCAGGCCGCTCTCGAACTGGGCCCGATCCTGGAACCCCGGGAAGTGGCTCATGAAGCCGGCCAGCTTGGTGCGC
This sequence comes from Chloroflexota bacterium, assembly GCA_003141455.1. GTDB lineage: Bacteria > Chloroflexota > Limnocylindria > Limnocylindrales > CSP1-4 > Fen-1039. Next base: position 208,167 of record PLMA01000067.1, read on the forward strand.
TGGTCGCCCGGCAGGTCGGTCCGGACCTCCATGAAGAAGATGGAGTTCCTCGGCGCGATGCCCGCGGTCAGCGACTTGGCACCGGCCGCGCCCGAAAGCACGAAAGCGCCGGCGGTCGTGGCCAGAGCCAGGATCACGACGATCGCGCCGGCGACGGCCCAGCGGAACCGCCGAGACGGCGCCGATACGGCCACCGGATGAACGCCGGTCGCCCATCCGTCGCCCATGGGAACCACGGTACCCTGGGGCATGGCGGCCTGTGGCTGCTCCCCGCGCACCACGTTCTTTGTCTCGTCCATGGAGAATTCCTCCCCTAGCCCTGGCCGAACATACCGGGCATCCGCCGCCCGAGCCGGCCCCCGGAGAGTTGTTTCATCATCTTCTGCACGTCGCCGAACTGCTTCAGTAGCTGGTTGACGTCCTGAAGTCGCGTCCCCGAACCGCGAGCGATGCGCCTGCGCCGCGCGCCGTTGAGGATGTTCGGATCCTGCCGTTCCTGGGCTGTCATAGATCGAATGATCGCCTCGACGCGCTTGAGGTCGCCCCGATCGACCGAGGCCTGGGCCTCCTTCGCCATCCCACCCAACCCCGGGATCATCTCGATGATCTGGCCCATTGGCCCCAGCTTCCGGACCTGCTCCATTTGCTCGAGCATGTCCTGCAGGGTGAAGCTGTTCTTGCGCAGCTTCTCGGCCATCTTGGTGGCCTGCTTCTCGTCGAAGTGCTCCTGGGCCCGCTCGACGAGGGTGAGCACATCGCCCATCCCCAGGATGCGACCGGCCAGACGATCGGCATGGAACACTTCCAGGGCGTCCGTCTTCTCGCCCGTGCCCATGAACTTCACAGGGATACCGGTCACGGCGCTTATGGAGAGAGCTGCCCCGCCGCGAGCGTCCCCGTCGATCTTGGTCAGGATCAGCCCCGTGACCGGGACGGCGGCCGCGAAAGCCTCGGCCACGCCAACAGCCTCCTGGCCGGTCATGGCGTCGACGACGAGGAGCGTCTCGGAGGCCTTGACCGCGGCCGATAGCTCCGCGATCTCCTTCATGAGGGGCGCGTCGGCGGTGAGGCGGCCGGCGGTGTCGACGATGACGACGTCGCGAACCTGCTTGCGAGCCGCCTCCATGCCACCTCGGGCGATGGCCAGGACACTCACACCGGCCGCGGCTCGGTAGACCGGTATCTCCAGGCTCTTGCCGAGCGTCTGCAGCTGGTCGGCCGCCGCCGGGCGGTACGGGTCGGCCGCCACGAGCAACGGCCGGCGACCCTGGTGCTGGAGATGCCGCGCCAGCTTGGCCGCGGTGGTGGTCTTGCCGGAGCCTTGCAGACCGACGAGCAGCACGACGGCGGGCGAGCCGGTCAGGCGGAAGGTGCGATCGCCCGCGGACAGCAACCCGACGAGTTCTTCGTTGACGATCTTCACGACCTGCTGGCCGGCCGTCAGGCTCTCGAGGATCTCCGCCCCGGCCGCACGCTCACGAACCCGGGCGACGAAGTCCTTCACCACCTTGAAGTTGACGTCGGCCTCCAGGAGCGCCAGCCGAACCTCGCGCATGGCGGTGTCGACGTCTGCCGCGCTGACCCGACCGCGGCCCGTGAGGGCGCCGAGGGTGTTGCGCAGCCGCTCGCTCAGAGCGTCGAACATGGGTGGCTCGGACTCCTGATCCGTGTCGCCGTCCCGAGGTGGGGATGGCGTTGGGCCGCGGATTCTGGCGGCACCGAAAGCGCGGGGAGTGTACCGCATCGAGGCTGGATCGAACAGGAGGCGACGTGCCGCTCGGCCGCGGCGAGAAGAGCGGACGTGGCCCCGGCCTCGGAAGGACCGGCGGCGGGCGCTACGCGAAGAGAGCGGCTACGAAGGCATCGGGGTCGAAGGGCAGCAGGTCGCCCAGCTTCTCCCCCACTCCCACGAATCGCACGGGCACTTTCAGGGCATCTTCGATGGCGAAGACGATGCCGCCCTTGGCAGTGGAGTCCAGCTTCGTCAGTACGATCCCGGTGAGGCCGACGGTCTCGTGGAATACCCGGGCCTGGGCCAGACCGTTCTGGCCGGTGGTCGCGTCCAGGACGAAGAGCACTTCGGGCCTGGCGCCCGGGATCCGCCGGTCGATCACCCGGCGCATCTTGGCCAGCTCGTCCATCAGGCTCGATTTCGTGTGCAGCCGCCCGGCCGTGTCGACGATGACGATGTCTACGTGACGGGCCAGGGCGGCGTCCAGGGCGTCGTAGACGACGGCAGCGGGATCCGCGCCGGGGGCATGAGCCACGAACTGGCTGCCCGAGCGGTCCGCCCAGATTCGCAGCTGGGCTATGCCGGCAGCCCGAAACGTGTCCGCTGCAGCGAGCAGCACGGTCCTGCCCTCGGCCTGGAAGCCGTGGGCGAGCTTGCCGATGGTCGTGGTCTTGCCGGTCCCGTTGACTCCGACCACGAGGACGACCGCCGGCTGCCCCGGGGCCGCCGGTTCCATCCGCCAGCCTGGCTCCACCGGTAGGAGAAGCGCGGCGAGCTCGGCCCGAACTGCAGCCTCCGCCGTCTCCTCTGACTTCCGGCGGCGAGCCCGCTCCACGACCTCGATGGCAAGCTCGCCACCCACGTCGCCGGAGATGAGCAATTCCTCGACCGCATCCCAGTCGGCAGCGCCGGGACCGGCGCTCAGCAGCCCCCTTAGCCGCGACATGAACCCGCCGCGGCTCTTCTGCAGGCCGGCGGTCAGGTCACCAGGAGCGAGGTCTTCGGCAGACGGCTCCTCCACGGACCACGGGATTGCGGGCGGATCGCCCGGCTCCGGAGCAGGTTCGATCCAGACCGGCGCCGGAGTCTCGTCCGCAACGACTTCAGATGCGGCGGGTTCCGCGCCGTCCTTCGGTTCTTTCGGCTTGCGACGGAGGAACAGTTGACACCTCCCGATCAGCCGGCGGCTGAAGCGGCATTCTCCGTGGTCACCTGGTCGGCCAGCTCGCGGGCTTCCTCCAGGCGCAGGCTGATCACTCGACTGACGGCATCGTCGCCTATGGTCACGCCGTACAGCGCGTCCGCGGTCTCGATCGTTCCGCGATTGTGAGTGATCACGATGATCTGCGTCTGGTTCGCCAGGCCGCGCAGGGCTTCGGCAAAACGACCGATGTTGGCCTCGTCCAGAGCCGCGTCCACCTCGTCGAGAACGCAGAACGGCACGGGATGGACCTCGAGCATGGCGAAGAGCAGCGCCACGGCCGTAAGGGCGCGCTCTCCGCCCGAGAGCATGCTCAACGGCTGCGCCTTCTTACCGGGCGGACGGGCCACGATCTCGATCCCGGTCGCGGCCAGGTCATCCGGATCGGTCAGGCTGAGACGGGCGGAGCCGCCACCGAAGAGCTGCCGGAAGCGGGCGCCGAACGCGGTTTCCAGGGCGGAGAAGGTCAACCGGAACTGCGTGGCGATCATTGCGTTGAGTTGCTCGATCAGGGCCCGCGTCTTGGAGATCGCGTGCGTCAGGTCCGAGCGCTGCGCCTCCAGGCCATCCAGTCGAGTCTTGATGGCTTCGTACTCCTCGGCCGCGAACGGGTTCGGCGCACCCAGTTCGTGGAAGCGGCGGCGGAACGCCGCGAGTCTCGCGGGGCCCGGCGGTTCCACAGGCGATTCCATGGACCAGCGAGCTGTCGCGTCGGCGAGAGCGGCCTCGAGCGACTCGGTCGAGATCGATTCCGACTCTTCGGACGCCCCGCCGGCCGGGGCGATCTGCCGCTCTGCGACGTCCCTGACGTCGGCATCTCCCTCGCCCTCGCTCGCGAGCAGGCGGAGCCCGAGATCGCCCAGCCCCGCCAGCTCGAGCAGCACCTGCTCCCGGATCGAATCGAGAACCAGTCGGGCCTCCATCTCGGCGACCTCGGCGGACCTCACTTCCTCCTGGCAGATGCGAAGACGCTCCCGCGAGCGCGACGCCGCGGCCTCCACCTCGGCCAATCTGGTCCGCGCGGCAGAGGCTGCCGTCCGCAGCTCCTCGAGCTGGAGCCGCAATGCCGCCTCACGGATGACCGCCGCGGCCAGCTCCTCGCCGAGGCTTTCGCGCTCGGAGCCGATATGCCGCTCTCGTTCGGCCAGTTCGGCCATCTGGCGCTCCAGGCCGGCCATTCGATCCTGATCCAGGTTGGCGGCTGCGGATGCCCTGGCCCGCCGGGCCTCGACCTCGCGGCGATCGGCATCGAGCGTCGCCTCCTCGGCGGCCAGCTCGTCTCGTCGGGCGCGCAGCGAGGCAGCTCGAGCCTCCCACTCCCTCAGGGCGCTCGCACGATCGTCGCCCGAGTCCGCAGTGGGGAGATCTGCAGTGGCGGCTCCGGCCATGGCCGTCTCGGCATCTGGACCGGCGGCCTCACGAACGGCCGCGCGCAGCCGATCTCGCTCGGCCTCGACGCGGAGGGCCTGCGCGGAACACCATGCAGCCTCCCTGGCCACGCCCTCCAGCGCTCGAGTAGCTCGCCGTTCAGCCTCCTCCGCCTCATGCCGGTTTGCTCTCGCTCGACGCTCCGCCTCGCGGGCAGCGTCCAGCGCGACCCTCGCTCCGGCCGCGGCATCGGCAGCCTCGGTCGCCGCCGCGCCGGCCAGCGCCGCATCCGACTCCGCGTGTGCCAGCTCCTCGCCCAGCCGGTCGATCTCGGCTCGCCGCTCCAGCAGCGATTCCGCGCGGCCGACCGTCACGACCCCGAAGGAGGTGACGACGACCCCGTCACGCGTTACGGCGATCCATCCGGCCGGCAGCCGCCGTTGCACCGCCAGGGCCGCGACGATGTCCGGCACCCAGACGCTGCGAGCCAGAAGCCTGCTCGCGGCGCCGCCCGGATCCACGCGGACCGCCTCGAGCAGCCGGCCACCGCCCTGTGCGACCGCCGCGGCGGTCGCGGCTTCGCCGGCCTCCGCGACGTGGTCGCGGCCCTCCGCCCGAGATCCGCGCTGGCTGACCCCGACCGGCACCTCCGCATCGAGCACCAGCACCCCGCGCTGACCGCCGAGTCCGGCTACGGCGTCCCGTCCCACCACGTAGCCGCGCATCGCCTCGCCCAGGGCCGCCTCGACCGCTACACGGAATCCGGCCTCGACCTCAAGCCCTTCCGCCAGCGGCCGGCCGCCGACCTTCCGGGCAGCCCTGGCGATGCCGCGCGCCTCGTCTTCGGCGAGTCTGGCATTTGCGGCGTCGAGCCGGCCACGCAGTCCGGCCGCCTTGGTGGCCGTCGCCGCAGCGCGCTCAGCCGATGCCTGACGGGCGCCCTCAAGCCGATCCAGCTCCGCGCGAGCCGCCTCGCGGGCCGCCACAGCCGCTCTCTCCTCCTCGACGGCCCGCACCAGCGCCGCCCTGGGCCCGGCGCATGACGCCTCTGCCTCCTCCATCCGGCGAGCCCCTTCGTCGGCTTGCGCTCGTTCGTCCGCGGCCTGTCTCTCGGCATCCGCCAGCCTGCGACGGGCGGTCTCCAGTTCGGCCGTCCGGGCCGCCTCGACGCGCCGCAGGGCCGCCAGCGCCTCTCCCTTGACCTGCTGCGCGGCGCGGATCGCCCCAAGCTCCCCCAGCGCCTCTGCCAGCGAACGCTCCGCGTCGGCCACTGCCGCCGAAAGAGCCACGTCGCGTGCAGGAATCGGCAAAGCAAGCCCGCGGCGCGCAAGCCCCAGATCGGCCTCGACGGCCGCGAGCTCGGCCTCCAGCCGCTGCCTGTCGCGCTCCGCCGCGCCGACGTCGCTGACCGCACGGGCTTCGCGAAGCTGCAACTCCGTGAGCACGGCTCGGACCGCCTCGTAGGCGATCCGGCGCTCCGCCTCGGTCTCCGACCCGAACGCCAGCTCGCGAGCCACCTCCGCCGCTCGCTCTTCGGCCTCCCGGAGAGCGCCCAGGGCGGCGTCGATCTGCAAACGGCACGAGCCCAGCTGGCGGTCCGCATCCCGAGCGCGTGCCGCAGCCTGGTGCCACCGAGACCTGGCCAGGGTGATGATTGCACGGCCGTACTCATGGCCCGCGGTCTGGCGAGAGGCCTGCTGCTCCGCCTGGGCACCCAGACGCCTCGCCTGCGGCCGGAGCTCCGCCAGAACGTCCTCGACGCGGGCCAAATTCGTCTCAGCTTCGGCGAGCTGGTCCTCGGCCCTCGACTTGCGCCGCTCGTGGCGGCGGACGCCGGCCACGTCCTCGAAAAGCGGGCGCCTCTCCTCGGGCCGCAGCGCCAGGGCCTGGTCCACCATCCCCTGGCCGATGAAGAGGAAGGCGTTGTCGGCCAGGTGGGCCGCGTCGAGCAGATCGATCAGGTCCTTGAGCCGGACCCGTTGCCGGTTCAGCAGGTAGTCGTTCTCGCCCGAGCGGAAAAGCCGGCGTCCCAGCTCCACCGTCTCGAAGTCGATGGGCAGCAGCCGGTCCGAGTTGCCAAAGACCAGCGTCACGTCCGCCATGCCTACACCGGACCGCTTCTCCGACCCGGCGAAGATGACGTCTTCGGACTTGCGAAGGCGCAGGGCTCGACCCTGTTCCCCCAGGGCCCAACGAAGCGCGTCGGCCAGGTTGCTCTTGCCCGCGCCGTTGGGCCCCACGACGGCACTGATCCCCGGGCCGAATTCGACCATCGTCCGTTCCCCGAACGACTTGAAGCCCTGCAATCGAAGGGCGAGCAGGCGAGCGGGAGCTTTCATGGGTGCCGGCGGCAGCCCCGGCCGTCACTCCTGGAGCACCGGCGTGGCTTGCGGCCCGAGTGGATCACGACCGATGGTCCTCTCCGGCAGGCTGTGAGTCGGTCGGTTCGTCCGCCCCCTCGCCCTGACCTGCCTGCGGACCGACATCCAGGATGCCGACGTCCATCTCGATCCACGGTTCGGCTTCGCGCCGATCCGCCGGGGCGGCCGCCCATCGCAGACTCGGAGCGTCCTCGAAATCAGGCTCCGATTCGCCGAACTCCGCCAGCTCCGGCGCTCCCGCCTCGCCCTCGGCGAGATCGCCCGGCTGCGATCTCAGCGTTTCGATCGCCCTGGCCGCGGCCTCTGTCTCCGCCACGCGCCGAGAATGGCCCTGGCCCATGCCGATGATGCGACCCCCGACGGCGACCTCGATTCGGAACACCTTGTCGTGGTCCGGCCCGACGGCGTCGAGGAGGCGGTATTGCGGGCGCTCTCCCGAGAGGCGCTGGGTGTATTCCTGCAGTCGACTCTTGGGACTCTTCAGCGCCCCAAGAGGGCGATCGCTGGTGATCTCGGGGGCGGCGAGGGAGGTCACGAAGCCGCTGGCGGCGAGGTACCCCAGATCGAGGTAGATCGCGCCGACGAGGGCCTCGAAGGCGGACGCGAGAAGGGTCGGCCGAAGCCGGCCACCGCGCTGAGCCTCTCCCTCACCCAGCAGCAGATACTCGCCAAGACCCAAACGGCCGGCCAGACGGGCAAGGCCGGCGGTGCTGACGATCGAAGCTCGCCGAGCGGAGAGAACTCCCTCGTCATCGTCCGGATGGCGACGATACAGGACGTCCGATATGGCCAGGCTCACTACAGAGTCGCCAAGAAACTCGAGGCGCTCGTTGTGGCCCGCGGCCAGGTCTCGATGCTCGTGCAGATAGCTACTGTGAATCAGCGCCTGCTGCAGCAGGTCGAGGTCACGGACCGGGAGCCCCAGCCGCTCGGCAAGAGCGGCCGCGGGGCGCATCAGTCGAGCGGCTAGGACGCGTGCTCGTCGATGTAGTCGGCGGCGTCCTGCACGGTCCGGATCTTCTCGGCGTCTTCGTCGGAGATCTCGGTCCCAAACTCTTCCTCGAGGCTCATGATCAGCTCGACGAGATCCAGCGAGTCGGCGTTCAGGTCGTCGACGAACGAGGCTTCCGGCTTGACCTCATCCTCGTCGACGCCGAGCTGCTCGACGACGATCTTCTTGAGTCGCTCGTAGGTAGTGGCCACTGACGCCCTCCTCGGGGTTCCTGGGCTCGAAATGGACGGGTCACTGCGGCCCCGGCTCCGGGGCGCGGCGCGCACCGGCGACGGAGTCGCGAGTCATCCTCCCGAGTACGCCGTTGACCAGACGCCGGGCCGGTTCGCCACTGTACGTGCGAGCCAGCTCGACCCATTCGGCAATCGCCACCCGGGACGGCGTGCCGGAGTGTAGCACCTCGCCGATCCCGCTACGCAGCAGAGTCCGATCCATTCGAGCCAGCTGGACGACGGGATACTGCGGGGCAAGCCGCTCTATCAAGGCGTCGATGCTATCGCGGTCCCCCACGACGCTTTCGACCAGGTCGCGGGCGAACGCGGCAGTGGCGTCGTCCGCGGCGCTCTCCGCCAGGTGGCGCTCGAGGACGGCCGACGCGGTGCGCTGCCCGAACTCAGCCTCGAAGAGAGACGCCAGGGCCAGGCGCCGAGCCATGCGATGGGCGTTAACCTCATCCGTCGCCCCCTTGTCGCGGCGCGAGCCCGATCCCGGGCCGTTCGCGGCAGGGGTCACTTTCCCCAGCCTTCCACCCCATCCACGACGACGGTCACTTCCCCCGCCTCGAGGTCCAGCAGACGCTCGATCGTGGCCCCGACTGCCTTGCGTACCTGGGCCGCAAGCGGACCCAGGGCATGGCCCGGCCGGGCCACCACCCAGACGCGGACGGAGACCCTTCCGTTCACGAGGCGAGCCCTAACGGGCGAGCCCGCAAGCCAGGCAAGGGGCCCGCCGTGGCCTACCTTCAGGACGCCCGGCACCTCGAGAGCTGCCACCCTGACCATCTCCACGATCACGGAGTGACTCACCGTCAGCGGGTCCGCCGTTCTCGCGCGGGTCGTCCCGTCGGATCCTCGACCGTCCATCGCGCGCGCCTCCGTCTATCTCCGCTTTCGCCTAAGTCCGTTTCGACCCCGCTCCTGCGCCCAGAGAGTCGGCAATCAGGTCCGGTACGTGCGCCCGCGCCGCGGTGGCGCCCGCCTCGACGGCAAACTCGATCATGCGCCGTTTGGCCGAGCCGTGGGTGATCAGGACCATGCCCTTCACGCCGAGCAACGGCGAGGCGCCCAGTTTCTCGTAGTCGAACAGGTTGCGGATGCGGCCCACAGAGGGGCGCATGAAGAGGTACCCGATCTTGCCCCGGATGCCGCGCTGGAACTCCTGGCGCCACACGTTGAAGATGAAGCCGGCCAGACCCTCGAAGAACTTCATCGTCACGTTGCCGACGACGGCATCGCACACGGCCACGTCGGCCATATGCTTCACGAGATCGCGACCCTCGACGTTGCCGATGAAGTTGAGGCTGCCATCGTCATCGAGCATCTGTGTCGCCTGCTGGATGGCGAGGTCGCCCTTGCCCTTCTCCTCGCCGATGGAGAGGAGGGCGACGCGCGGCTTCTGGACGCCCAGGACCCGTTCGGCGTAGAGCGATCCCATGTGGGCGAATTGGTACAGGTTCAGGCCGGTCGAGTCCATGTTCGCGCCGATGTCGAGCAGGACGAACGGTCCCGTCTCGGTAACCATCTGGACTGCCAGGGCCGGCCTGTCGACCCCGGGCAGACGCCCCAGGCGCAGAACGGCGGCCGCCATACCCGCGCCGGAATGGCCTGCCGTCACCAGCGCGTCCGCTCGGCCCTGCTTGATCAGGCCCATCGCAACCATGATCGAGGAGTCCTTCTTCGTCTTGAACGCGAGGGCCGGTTCGTCCATCTCCACGACCTGGCTCGCCGGAACGATCTCGACGTTCGCCGGGATCGGTCCGCCTGCGGCTTTCTCGATGCGCTCCGGGATGCCGACCAGAAGGATCGTGTCGCTCGGGTGCGAGAGGGCCCAGGACAACGTCCCGCGGACGATCTCGAGCGGCGCGTGATCGCCGCCCATGGCATCTACGGCGACTCGGACGGCTCCACTATCGAGCGTTCGGATCGTGGTCAGATCCACCGGCTCAGGCCGTCTGCTGTGGCTTTTCCTGCTTGATCTCGAGCGTGGGCCGACCGGCGTAGTAGCCGCATTCCTTGCAGGCGTGGTGCGTCAGCTTGGGCTGGTGACAACGCGGGCACGGCTCCAGGTGAGGCACAGAAATCGCCAGGTGGGCGCGGCGATCGCCCTGTCGGGCGTGCGAGACTTTCCTCTTGGGAACACCCATTGGTGTGGTTACTCCTTATCGCTCCGGCGCGGCGACCTTTTGGCGAGGCCAGACGGCTGGGCCGGGAGAGCGCCGGGGCGCGACATCCGTTCCGTGGCGGGGCGCGATGAATCATACCCTGCGCATGGGACCGAGGCGGGAGTGTAGCGGTTCCTGGGGCCGCTGTCATGGATTCCCGCGGGATTGGCAGGCGGGGCCACCGCTGCGGGTCGACCAGCGCGGGCCGCGGGCCGAGACGAGTAGCTAGCCTTCCTCGGGATCGGCCACGAAACGGCGCAGGACCTCCAGGCGGGGATCGACCTCGGTGCCGGCGTGGTCGTGCGGCCCACTGGGGAGCTCCTGTCCGCACTCGATACACAGCCCCGGACAATCCTCCCGGCACAGCGGAGCGATCGGCTCGGCCAGCCTGATCGCGTCGCCTACTTCCCGTTCCAGCTCGAGTTCGTGGTGATCGTTCAGTCGAAGGGCATCCGGTTCGGCTTCGGCATCGACCGGAAGGCCGCTCGCGAAATCGATGACGGGCAACGCCTCTTCGTCGATCTCGATCTCGACGGGCCATTCCAATTCGCGAAGGCAGCGACTGCAGACCTGCTGGATGGCGGTCGAGAGCCGGCCGTGGACGAGCAGTCCGCGGTTCGTCTTGGTCAGGCGGAGCTCCCCTTCGACACCTGTGGTCTGCCGAAGGTCCGGGCCCAGGTCCAGCGCGGGCGCCGAGACCTCGAAGTGGCGGATGGTGCCGAGGGGCTCAGCCAGGAGCCCGGACACGTTGAAGGTGAGCGCCTCAGCTGCCGACAGGCTGCTCCTGGTCCGCTTCGTCGTACTCGTCGAGGTCTCCCTTGCCGTCTTCAGTGGCAGGGGCCACTTCCACGGCACGCCGATCTTCCAGCAGCTCCAGACCGCGCTGGATGGTTTTCAGTGTCCGCATCACGTCGGTCTCCAGCCCCAGGAGAACCTCGGATGCGTAGTCGTCGGCGCCGCGACGGACCGCGTCGGCATCCACATGGGCCTGCCGCGCTATTTCCTGGCCCAACTCCTCAGCCTGCCGGGTCAGCTCACGCTCTTCGATCAGGTACGTGGCCTGTTCCTGGGCCCGGGCCAGGATCTGCTCGGCCTCCTCGCGCGCCTGTTCCAGCAGCCGTTCGACTTCTTTGTTGACGCGGCGGGCGGACTTGACCTCCTCGGGGATGGTTACCCTCAATTGGTCGATCCACTCGAGCGCTTCGGCCTGGTCGACGAGCACGCTGCTGCTGAAGGGGACTCTCCTGCCGTTCGCCACGAGCCCTTCTAGTCGCTCGATCAACACGATGATGTCTATCGGACGGGCCCTCCTTGGGCAGGTCGCGAGCGCTGCCGGTTGGGGCGATTATAGACTCCGTCCCCCGCCCGACAGACGCCTGTAAACGGCCGGGGGCACCATCTGAGTCACGTCTCCCCCGAAGGCCGCGATCTCCTTGACCAGACTCGAGCTGAGGTAGCTGTGCTCGAGCGCGGTCATGAAGAAGACTGTGTCGACTTCGGGAGCCAGCTTTCGGTTCGTGTGAGCCATCTGCAACTCGGATTCGAAGTCGGAGACGGCCCGCAGTCCGCGAACCACGAAGGTGGCCTCGCGACGGCGGCAGAAATCGACCGTGAGGCCGTCGAACGATTCCACTTCGATGCGGGAGGCCACGTCGGGTGGACAGAATTCGGCGACCGACTCGCGGATGACGGTCAGGCGGAGGTCTGTCTCGAAGACGGGGACCGACTTGTGCGGGTTCACCAGCACGGCGAGCACAACTCGATCGAAGACCGCGGCGGCTCGCGACGCCACGTCCAGGTGTCCATAGGTGATGGGGTCGAACGAGCCCGGGTAGACGGCGATCTTCACCTGGCTGTCTCCTGTGGCCTTGGTGGCGGCTCGGTAAGCGACGGGCCCACCTGGCGGTAGAACGCCAGGGCAGTCTCCCCGAAGCGCCGGGTTCTCACGGATGCTAGCAGTCCGACAGCTTGTGGTGGAGGCGTGCGCCAGAAGTGCTTGGCCACGACCCACGCCCGTGGACTCAGAAGTGCGGGCGCTGCCGCCACGCTTACCAGAGCGGCCTCCAGGAGCTGCGGCTCGGCGTAGGGCGGATCGATCAGGACGAGGTCGAATGGCCCGTCGGAGGTCGCACGCTCCCTCAGGTACTTGATGGCGTCGACGCAGACTACGGAGGCTCGCTCGGAAACGCGGGCGCGGCGCAGATTCTCGACGATGGCCTGGCATGCCCCCGGATCGCGCTCCACGAAGAAGGCGTCGGCGGCTCCGCGCGACATCGCCTCGATGCCGCCGGCTCCGGAGCCGGCGAAAAGGTCCAGAACCCTCGCGCCGTCGAGATCGGGCTCCAGGATGGCGAAGAGCGTCTCTTTGACGCGGTCCCCGAGCGGGCGAGTGCCCGTCCCCGGAGACAGGAGCCGAGTTCCGCGGGCGGAACCCGCGATGACCCTTCCCGCGTCCGTCATGGCTGCGCCTCACCCGAGTCGGCGGCGGTGGCCTCTCCGCTCGCGGCCCCGGTCTCCGCCTCCGCGACCTCCGCCAGCACCTCCCCTGCGCCCACTCGCGCCAGCCAGCCGCGCTGCAACTCCACCGCCAGGGCCTCGCTCCCCGGCCGCAGCGCGCCGTCAGAGTCCACGAGACGCTCGGCCACCTCTCTCGCCCGTGCGGCCATCTCCCGGTCTTCCCTGTTGCGCAGCGAGGCGATGCGCAGAGTCGGCAGGCCGCTCTGGTGCAGCCCAAGGAGTTCGCCCTCGCGGCGCAGCTCCAGGTCCATCTCGGCCAGCTCGAAACCGTCCATGTGAGTAGCCAGCGCTGTCAGCCTGGCCTTCGCGGTCTCGTCCTCCGAGTCGGAGACGAGGATGCAATAGGCCTGAGCTTCTCCCCGTCCAACGCGGCCGCGAAGCTGATGGAGCTGGGCCAGACCGAAACGGTCCGCGTCGAGGATCAGCATTACCGTGGCCTCGGGGACGTCCACTCCCACTTCCAGAACGGTCGTGCCGACGAGCACATCCAGCTCGCCCAGCCGGAACCGGTCCATCGTGGCATCGCGCTTCGACGGTTTCATCTGGCCGTGCACGACTCCGATGCGCGCCGCCGGCTCTTCCGGAAGGCCCATGCGTGCGGCGGCTTCCGCAAGCTCGGCCGGCAGGGCCGCAGCGACCTCGTCGGCGGAACGGGCGGCGGTCTCCTCGTCCTCCTCGACCAGCGGGACGACGACGAATACCCGATGCCCGGCCCGGACCTCGCGCACGACCAGCGGATAGGCGCCCCGAGACGGGTCGGACGCCAGCCCCGGCAGGTCGTCCGTGCGGCGAATCCCCGTAGGAATCGGCAGCCGGCCGGCCGGCGGGGTGCGCAGGTCCGTGACGTCCAGGTCGGCGAGCATGATCTGGCCGAGCGTCCGCGGGATCGGCGTAGCTGTCATGAGCAACACGTGGGGCGAGCGGCCCTTCGCTCCGAGGGCTTCGCGCTGGGCGACGCCGAAGCGATGTTGCTCGTCTACGACCGCCAGGGCCAGGTCCGCGAAATGGACCGCCTCCTGCACGAGCGCATGCGTGCCCACGACGATCCGGCCACTCGTGAGGTCGTGCAGTCCCGCCCCGGCGGGCGGCGAGGCCAGCAACTCGAGAGCCGCGCGTCGCTCGGCCGCCGGCAACGAGCCGGTGAGCAGCGTGACGCCGTGGCCGAGCGGATTGAGCAGCCGGCTCAGAGCCACGGCATGCTGGCGGGCCAGCAGGTCCGTCGGTGCGAGCAGCGCGCCCTGGCGGCCCGCATCCGCCACGAAAGCCAGGGCCAGTGCCGCGACCGCCGTCTTGCCCGAACCTACGTCGCCCTGCAGCAGCCGCATCATCGGCCGGGGAAGTGCGAGATCCGCCACGATCGCGTCCACGGCGGTGACCTGGTCGGGCGTGAGGACGGCCGGCTCCGAGGCACCTATCCGGGCGCGGATCTGATCCGTGATGGCGCCCTCCACGCCACGGATCGCCTCGGCAACTCGGGCGGGAGCCACCAATACGGGCTCGCCCACGGCCAGCCTGCGCTGTCGATCTCGAGCCACCATGCCGACCTGCAGGGCCAGGAGCTCGTCGAATCCGAGCCGGCGCAGGGCAGCGTCGCGAGAATCGAAGCTGTCCGGGTAGTGGGCGTTCTCCAGCGCAACGGAGATCGGCATCGGCGGCTCGCCGGGGCCGGCTGCCGTGGCGCCGGCCGAGGCCTCCGGCGGCAGGTACTCCGCGTAGGCGGCCCCGACGCCGTCGAGAGCTTGCCGTATGGCCCGCCGCAACGTGACGGCCGTCAATCCAGCCGTGAGCCGATAGACCGGCACGATACGGCCCGCGTGCAGCAGGGCTGATCCGTCGTCGAGCTGGAAGTCGGGATTGTCCAGGGTGGTGGTGAAGCCGCGCCGTCTCACCTTGCCGCTGATCACGATCCACTGACCCTCGCGCAACCGCTTGTCGATGAAGCGGCGCCCAAACCAGGTCGCCTCCACCTCGCCCGTCTCGTCACCCAGGTATGCCGTGGTGCGTTCGACGCGCCGCCGGAACGTCTGCTCCTTGCGAACGCCACGCACCAGGAGACGTGCGCTGGCGGCGGCGCCTTCCTCTACCGAGGCCAGCTCGCGTGCACTGCTCAGCTCGCGGAGGTCGTCGTAACGGCGCGGCAGGTGGAATAGCAGGTCGCGCACGGTGCGGATCCCAAGACGCGGCCCCACCCGTCGCAGGACCGTCGCCCCGGCGAAACCGCTCATCCCGATCGGCGTATCGGGCCCCACGGGGCCGCGGCTACGAGGCGCCGCCGTTCCGGCGGTCCGCGTCCCTCTCCCGAACTCCCTCCCGGCCATTCCGCTACTCGGCCGCGATGAGATACCGGTAGTAGGGCTGCCCGCCGTGGATGACCTCCACCTCCACGCCGGATCGCCACTCCCCCACTCGACGGGCCACGGCCTCGGCCTCGGCCAGGTCCGTGCCGGCGCCGTAGTAGAGGGTCACCAGCTCGAAGCCCGGCTCGAGGGCTTTCAGAGCTTCGAGGATCGCCTTCATCCGGTCCGTATTGACGGCGAGCAGTCCGTCGTCGGGATCGAGGACGATCGTCTGACCCTTGCGTACCTTGCGCCCGCCGATGACCGCATCGCGGACCGCCTCGGTTACCTGGAGCGTCTGCACGGCCCGTCCGGCCAGCGTCATGACTTCCGCGTTGGCCGTCGCGTCGCGAGAAGGGTCCAGCGCCAGCAGGGCCGCAAATCCCTCGGCGGCGTTTCGCGTCGGCACGACTCGAACCCGGCGCGTCGTCATCTCGCTGGCCTGACGCGCGGCAAGGACCACGTTGGGGTTGTTGGGCAGCAGCAACACCTCGGTCGCATCGACCTTCTCGACGGCGTCCAGGAGCTCACCGGTCGAGGGGTTGCTGGTCTGCCCGCCGCGTACGACCGCCGCGACCCCGTACGAGTCGAAGATCCGAGCCAGGCCCTCGCCGGCGGCCACCGCTACCACGGCCAGGGCGGCCAATTCGCGCGGCGCCGTTCCGGCGCCGGACCCATTCGAGCCGGACGAGCCGTTCGAGCCGTCGGGGCGACCGCTTTCGTCGGCCAGGTCGACTTCCGCACCGAACGTCTCGAGATCGACGTGCGGCCTGCCCTCGACGCGCGGCCCGCGAGCGTGACCGTCGTTGCGTACGCCGGCGTCAGCGGCACGACTCTCGCGGACCTCGTGCGATTGGGCATCCAGATTCTCGACGGTGATCCGCGTCAGCGAGCCCATCGACAAGCCGAACGCGATCACCTTGTCCGGTCGGTCGTTGTGGACATGGACTTTGACTCGGCGAGGATCGCCGGCCACGAGCACTGACTCCCCCATCGCCTCGAGCGCGGCGCGCAGCCGATCCACGTCCAGCGGGGCGCCGCCGGCCTGCAGAAGGAACATCGTCTCGTAGCCAAAGCCCTCATCGGGATGGGCCGCGATCGTCGACGCCCGTGGCACCGTCGGGGCCGCGCCGTGGCGCACGGCCGAGGTGCGGGACACGAGGTATTGCAGCGTGCCCTGCATCAATCGGTAAAGCCCTTGCCCGCCGGCATCGACGACTCCGGCGTCGCGCAGGACCGGCAGCAGCGAGGGGGTCTTGGCGACCGCCTCGCGCGCGGCCTCGACCGCCGCCGTCAGGACGTCCTCGACGTCACCGTCCTTCTCGGCCGCCACCACTGCCGCAGCCGAGGCCTCGCGGATGACCGTCAGGATCGTGCCCTCAACTGGCTTGCCCACTGCCTTGTATGCCGTGGCGGTGCCCTGGGTCAGGGCGTACGCCAGGTCAGGTCCGTTGAAGTGATGCTTGCCACCCAGTGCCTCCGCCATGCCGCGGAAGATCTGCGACGCGATCACCCCCGAGTTGCCCCGGGCTCCCATCAGCGCCCCAAAGCTGATGGCCTGGGCGATTCGATCCGCAGTTGGACTCGACACGCTTTCGGCTTGGGCCAACGCGGCCTTGACGGTCGCCAGCATGTTGGTGCCGGTGTCACCGTCCGGCACCGGGAAGACGTTGAGAGCGTTCACCTCGTCGACGTGCTGCTCGAGGTTGTCGACGGCGTGGCGGAAGGCAGCCAGCAGCCCCGCTCCATCCCCCGATCGGCGCGTCATCGATGGGCTCGCGTGGTCATGTTGCCTTGCGTTTCCTGGCCCTCGTTGTCCCCCTGGCCGCCGTCCCCACGGCCGGTTCGCGGTTGCTCGCTTCCACGGGCGGCTGTTCGGGCGACGAGCCCGAGACGTCGATCGATTCCGCTCGCTCGATGGCTTCGGCTCGCTCTACGGCGTTCGGCTGGTAGCGCAGCCCATCGACGTGTATCGACAGCGACGCCACTTCGGCGCCCACGTACTGGCGCAGCGAGTAGCGGACTGCCGAATCGACCTGGCGAGCGACCTCCGCGACTGGCACGCCGAACGAGACCGTGATGAACACGTCCAGCGTGAGTCCGCCCTCGGTGGTCAGCCGGATCCCGGGTCGATCCAGGCCGATCCAGCGCAGCACGCGGCGGCCGAACGAGGGGTCGCTGAAGCCCGTCACGCCGTAGCTACCCTGCACGGCGATCCGCACGATGTCGACGATGGCGCGGCGAGTGACGATCGATCTGCCGGCCACCGAACGCTCGGGCATGTGCTAGCACGACCTCCAGCCTGAGCGGCGGAAACGGTGTGCTATCATACCGCCCCGGTTGGTCCCGGTCGGGACCACGCCTTCCGAGCAAGTATTCGAGAGGACTTCATGGCTCGCTCCTGCGCCATCTGCGGGAAGGTCTCAATGGACGGCTTCAACGCGCAGTCGTCCGGGATGAACCGTGTCCGCGCCCACCGCCGCTTCCACGTGAACCTTCAGCAGACGACGATTCAGCAGGGCGGCAAGTCGGTGAAGACGCTGGTCTGCACCCGCTGCCAGCGCACCATGTCGCGGGGGGTCCGCTAGCACCTCACCGGTTCGGCCGGCATCGCCCTCGATCTTCCTCGGCGTCGAGCACCCGCTCGGCGCCGATTGTGTTTCTGGTGTCTCGGCGGCGCATCCCGGCGCGTCGGGGGCCTCGTCGGCGAGCGGCCGCTCGCCGGTGGCTCTACTCCGAAGCGTGCGGCTCGATCCCCAGCTCGGCGCTGTCCAGCCAGACGGTGAACGGTCCGTCGTTCACCAGATCGACCTCCATGTGCGCGCCGAAGCTGCCCTGCCGCACCGGAACGCCCGTCGACGCCAGAATTTCGCAGAAGACCTCGTACAGGCGCTCGCCGACCACCGGACCGGCGGCGCCGACGAACGATGGCCGGCGACCGCGCCGCGCATCGGCATAGAGCGTGAATTGACTGACGACCAGCGCCGCGCCCTCCACCTCCGCGAGCGAGAGATTCGTCAGCCCCTCGGCGTCGGCGAAGATGCGCATCCCGGCGACCTTGGCCGCCATCCCCGAGGCCACCCAGTCGTCGTCCGACGGCGCCACTCCCAGAAACACGAGCAGGCCGCGGTCTATCTCACCGACCGGGTGCCCGTCCACGCGAACTTGCGCCCTGGATACCCGCTGCAGCAGAGCCCGCATCTTCGCTCCTGTCTCAGCGGCTGAAGAGCCCTGCAGCGCCTCGCCACAGGCCGCCCAGAATGCCGAGCCACGGGACCAGGTACACGGCGCTCTGCGTGCCGCCCAGCCAGCCGAACGCACTCATGCCATACGCCAGGAAGACGCCGACAGCGGCAATCGCCAACCCCTGGCCCACCAGCGCCCAGCGAACCCGCCGACCCAGCCGGCGCAAGGCCCCCACTTCGCCCTCGTCCTCAGCTTCGACGCCGGCTTCGATCTCCTCGTCGGCAATCCGCTCCATGAAGCGCCTGGCCCAGCGCGGCCCGTGCACGATCGCGAAGTAGGCCGCCAGGGCGTAGACGACTGCCCCGATGATGTCCACGACCCAGTGCTCGCCCAGATACACGATTGCGAGCCAGACGCAGGCCGTGTAGGCCAGCATGAACCAGGCCGCTCGCGGGAAGGCTCGCCGGGCAAAGAGAAAAGCCAGAAACGGGTACGCGGCGTGCAGCGAGGGGAACGCGGCGACGTCGTTGGAGCTGATGTTGTAGAGGTTGGTGTACGAGTAGAAGTAGTTGCCGAACCCGAACAGGTGAGCCAGCCCCTGGAAGCCTGTGTCTCGCAGATGGAGCACCCCGGTCACGCACGCGCCACCGCAGTACGGCGCTGCCTTGTGCGGGTCGGCGGCCCACCACGGCGGCGCCACGGGCAGCAGCAGGTACGTCACGAAGGCCGCCATGGAAAGCACGATCAGGGCGCCCACGTAGTCGTAGTAGATCCGCCGCTGGTGGATCCACAGCAAGAAGCCGACGGCCAGCGGCAGCGGGAAATGCAGGAAGTAGAAGATCAACGAGAGCGTGGCCAGGCCGTCCGAGGCGGTCTCGGGGCCGTGGTGGAAGAGGCCCTGGAGCCACACCGTCGGCAGCCCGCCCAGCCCGACTATCCGCTCCAGCCAGATGATGTCGGTGACGTGGATCGGCAGGCCGAACTTGTCGGCGTAGCCGCGCATCAGTTCGTAGGCGAAGAAAAGGGCCAGGAACGGGATCCAGTCGCGCAGGAAGAGCTTGCCGCGACCGAGAAGTAACGCGGCCAGGCCGAACCCGACGATCACGACGTCCGGGGTGACCGAGATGCCCCGAGCCATCATGAGGATCGAGAGCAGGACCGCGTACGACGCGACGGCGAGCAGCAGCAGCCGGTCGTTTCGCCGACCAAGGTGCGCGTGCGGCTGCCCGCCGGCGACCTCCTCGGCAGTGGCATCTCCCGGCACGACGGCCCCGGGAACGGCGGGGCTCGCTGCCACTTCGTCGCTCACCCAGGCTCCCCCGGGGCGATCCGCGTCTTGCCGAAGCCGCTCTTGTAGCCCTCGTCGGCGAGGGCCTTGATCAGCTCGATCTCGCGGGCGATGTCATGCCCCTTCTTCCAGAGCGTTGAGCCCACGACCAGGACCTCGGCCCCGAGCCTCCCGCACAACGCTGCGGACTTGCGGTTGACTCCGCCATCCACGTGCACCTGCCCGGATGCGCGATCCGCCAGGAAATCGTGAGCCGGCAGGACCTTGCGAGCGGCGTCCCTCATGAAGGTCTGGCCCCCGAATCCCGGCTCGACGGTCATGACCATGACGATGTCGAGCAGATCGCGGTACGGCTCGAGCGCCGAGAGCGGAGTACCCGGCTTGATGGCCAGACCAGCCTGCCGGCCGGCCTTGCGAATCTTCAGCAGAGTCGGCTCGATCGGCTCCTCGACCTCAACGTGGAAGGTGATCGAGTCGCATCCGGCGTCGATGAACTGGTCCATGTAGCGGCCCGGCTCCGAGATCATCAGGTGCGCGTCGAACGGCTTCTTGCCGATGCATCGCAACCGCTTGATGAGCCCGGGCCCGAAGGTGATGTTTGGGA
The DNA here is from genome assembly GCA_003141455.1 of Chloroflexota bacterium. Taxonomy (GTDB): domain Bacteria; phylum Chloroflexota; class Limnocylindria; order Limnocylindrales; family CSP1-4; genus Fen-1039. Next base: position 228,172 of record PLMA01000067.1, read on the forward strand.
CGAAGTGGCCGTCCATGACGTCGAGGTGGATCCGATTCGAGCCGGCCTTCAGGGCTCTACGCGATTCGCTCTCGAGGTCGGCAAGATCGGCGTCGAGGATGCTGGCGCTGACGAGCATCCTGTGGGCGGCCATCAGTGGGAAGCTCCACGGCCGGCGATCGGGTCTGCGACGGCCTCGCGGAGATCCGCAGGCATCTCCGTGTTCCGGGCGCCCCTGAGCGCGGCCTCGCTCTGGCGGATGATGACCTCGCGGCGATGGGCCACCGCTCCTGCCGGCGGCTCCCCTGCCCTGTTGGCGGCGAGCTGCCCGCACGCCGCTCCGGCATCCTGGCCTCGGTTGGCGCGCACGGTGACGCCCACGCCGTTGCGCCGGACGCGAGCAGCGAAGGAGGCTACGCGTTCCGGGCTGCTGGCCTGCCAGGGTGTGTGGGCGACCGGGTTCATCGGGATCAGGTTGACGTGCGCCAGGTCGCCCCTGAGCAGCACGCCCAGAGCATCGGCGTCGGCGTTCGTGTCGTTCACACCGGAAATCATCACGTACTCGTAGCTCACGCGTCGGCCGGTTACGCGAGCATGATCCCGAGCCGCCGCAACCACCTCGGCCACGGGCCAGCGGCGGTTCAGCGGAACGAGCACGTCTCGCAGTGGATCGCGGGCGGCGTGAAGGCTGACCGCCAGGGTGAACTGCGGACCGAGCTGCGTGAGCCGGCGAATGGCCGGCACGACGCCGGATGTTGAGACGACGACGTGGCGTGCGCCCAGGCCGAAGCGCCGCGGGTCCGCGAGGGCGGCCACCGCTTCAAGGACGCGGTCCAGGTTGAGCAGGGGCTCGCCCATACCCATGAAGACCACGTTCGTTAGCTGCCGTCCACTCCCGCCGGCCGCCAGCCGGAGAGCGGCATGGCGAACCTGGTCCAGGATCTCCGCGGCCTCGAGATCGCGGCCGAATCCGAGCTCGCCGGTGGCGCAGAAGGGACAGCCAACCGCGCACCCCGCCTGGCTGGAGATGCACAGCGTGTGGCGCTCGCGGTGGATCGGCCGGCCTACGGACTGGAATCCTCGCGCGGGATAGTGCATAAGCACCGACTCGATCAGAGCCCCGTCCGAGAGGAGGTGGAGCGTCTTCTCGGTCAGGCCGCGATCGGCGACAGTGACCTCGTCGGCCGCGATCGTATCCACACGGAACGCCGCGTCGACGCGGGCTCTAAGAGCGGCCGGAAGGGTGTTGAGCTCGTCCGCGGTCTGGGCGTTCATCCTCCAGACGGCGCCCCGGATCTGACGGGCGCGGTAGACGGGCTGGCCCTCGGCGGCGAGCCACGCCTCGAGGACGCCGTCGGCCAGGCCACTCAGCCCGTGGCGCGGGTCGGCGGCGGAACGAGGCGCGGGCGAGTTGGCGCCGGCCGACTTCTGACCTGGCGCAGGGGTGACACTCACGAGGCCGCGATTATCGCATGCCGGCCGCGGCGCTCGCGACGCGAGGCTATCGAATGAGATCCGGATGGCCCCGGAGATACTCCTCGGCCCCCATCTCGCGGCCCCCGGCCCGCTGCACTCGTTCCAGCACCAATCGGCCGTCGGCAGTCCCGAGGAATGGCGCTTCCGACGACGCGGCGAACGGTATGGAAGGAGGGCCGAACCCGCCGACGCGATCTCCGGGCTGTGACGGGGCCACATGTGCCTTCCAGACGATGAGCCGCTCTTCGCCGGTCTTCTCGTTCTGGATGAAGCTGCCCGGCCAGGGCTGGTATGCGCGGATCTGCCGCTCCAGCTCGACCGCGGATCGGTTCGGGTCGAGCAACCCGTCCTCACGGCGCAGTGGCCGCGTCAGCGTCACGCCCTCGTCCGGCTGCGGCCGGGCCGGCAATCGCCCCGCCAGCCACTCGGGCAGCGCCCGGGTCAGCAGGCGGGCCGCGGTCGCCGCCGCGCGCTCTTCGAGGACCGGCGCCGTGTCGTCGGGCCGTACCTCCAGCCGCTCCACGGCGACGATCGGCCCCGCGTCCATGCCCTCGGTCACGACGATGAGCGTCACCGCGGAGTCCGTGTCGCCTGCGAGGATCGTGGCCGGGATGGGCGCCGCTCCCCGGTGGCGCGGCAAGGCGGAGGGATGCAGATTCAGGAAGCCGCGGGGCGGCAGGTCGATCAGCACGCGCGGTATCAACTGCCCGTAGTCGGCCAGGATCGCCAGATCCGGCGCCATCGCCTGCAGCGCGGCCACGGAGTCGGCCCCGCGGACTCGCGCCGGCTGCAGCAGCGGCAGGTCCAGCTCACCGGCCCGTGCAGCCACTGGTGTCGGCGTGGGGATCGCCTTTCGGCCGACCGGTCGATCCGGCGCCGAGACTACGGCCTCGACTCGAACGCCCGGCATCGCGAGCAGCGCGTCGAGGATGGGGACCGCGAACGAGCCGCTCCCGAAGAAGACCGTCCGAACGGCAGGTTGGCCCTGAGGCGACGACGCCGGTCCGGCAGTCGCTCCCTGAGCCCCCTCCCCGTCGCTCACCCTACGGCGACGCGAGCGGCTTCCGGCGATCCCTCTTCTTCCTCGTCCGGGGCGGTCGAGATGAGCTCGTCCATCGAATCCAGGTAGTCGATGTAGAGCTTGCCGTCCAGGTGGTCGATCTCGTGCTGGACGGCGCGACCGAGCGTGCCCGAGCCGGCGACCTTGATCTTCTTTCCGAGGCGGTTCTGGGCCACGACCCAAACCTTCTCGCGCCGCGTGATGTAGGCCACGTAGCCCGGGATCGATAGGCAGCCTTCCAGGTCGCGGTCGTCACCGTTCGCGCGGACGATCCGCGGGTTCACCAGCTCGTGCAGCTGGCCTTCGACCTCGATGGTGCAGGCGCGGACGGCCTCGCCAAGCTGCGGCGCGGCCAGACCGACGCCGGGAGCCTTGCGCATGGTCTCGGCCAGGTCATCGAGCAGCTCGTGCAGGTACTTGCCGAAGCTGTCGACGGGCTGGCCCACCATACGAAGCCGCGGGTCACCGAGAAGGACGATGGGTCGGACACTCATGGCCCGAGAGTATACCGAGCCTGCCCGCGGGGTCATCCCGCCCGACTCGCGCGGCCCGGCTGGCCCAACCTAGAGCAGTGAATCGGGGTCGACGTCGATGGACCACGGGGCGCCCGGAGGCGTGCCGAGCAGATCCACGGGGCGATCGCCGCGCAGGACGACGTTCCAGCGCCAGCGACCGGCGCGACGGGCGATGTAGGCCGGCGCGGGACCGAGAACGGAGACGCTCAGGCCGGCGGCGACGTGCTCCGGCTCCGAGCACGCGGCACGCAGGCGATCGGCCATCGCCGACGCCTCCTGCTGGGCAGCCTTGGCATCCGGCAGGCCCACGGTCAGCTTGACAAGGCGGCCGAAAGGCGGCGAACCGAAGCGGCGCCGCACCTGCAGCTCGGCATCGTAGAAGGCCGACGCGTCGCCCAAGGCCACGGCCTTGATCGCCGGATGGTCGGGCTGGTAGGTCTGGATGATCGCCAGGCCGGGCAGCTCGCCCCGTCCCGCGCGACCGATCGCCTGCGTGAGCAGCTGGTACGTCCGCTCGGCGGCACGCTCGTCGGGGAGATTGAGGGCGACATCGGCGGAGACGACTCCCACGAGCGTGACCTCCGGTATGTCCAGGCCCTTGGCTACCAGGCTCGTGCCGACCAGCACGTCCAGCCGGCCCTCGGCGAAGGCGTCGAGGACCTTCTCGACGGCTCCCTTGCGCTCCGCCACGTCACGGTCGAGACGGCCCACCCGGAGATGCGGGAAGGCAGTCCGGACCTCCTCCTCCACCCGTTGGGTTCCGCCGCCCAGGTATCGGATTCGAGGCGAGTGACATGCCGGACAGCGCGTTGCCAGAGGTGTCGCCGTCCCGCAGTGGTGGCAGCGCAGCGTCACTCCCGCCTGGTGGTAGACGAGGCTGCGCTCACACTCCGGGCAGCGCTGGACGTGGCCGCAATCTCGGCACACCACCACCGAGGCCGTGCCCCGGCGATTGATCACGAGGATGGCGCGCTCCCCCTCGGGCAGGGATTCGAGGGCCGTCCGGAGCGCACCCGACAGAAGGCCACGGTTGCCGGCGGCCAGCTCCGCGCGGAGGTCCACGATCTCGACTCGTGGCGGTGCGCCGCTGGGGCGATCGGGCAGGACGGCGTGGCGGTAGCGGCCCTGGCGGACGCGGCCGACGCTCTCCACGGACGGCGTGGCGCTGCCGAGAACGACCGCCGCGCCCGCCAGGCGGGCCAGGGCCAACGCCGCGTCCCGGGCCTGCAGGCGCGGCGTCCGATCGCTCTTGTAGGCAGCGGTGTGCTCCTCATCGACGATGATCAGGCCCACGTCTGCGAGTGGCGCGGTCAGGGCGATGCGTGTCCCGACGACGACGTCGATCTCGCCGGCCTTGATGCGGCGCCACTCGTCGGCTCGCTCGCCGGCGCCCAGACCCGAATGGAGGATTGCCAGCTCGGCCTCCAGATCCGCCCGCAGCCGATCAACGAGCGGCATCGCGAGCGCAATCTCCGGCACAAGGACCAGGGCCGGCCGGCCGGTCGATATGACCTCGGCGATGGCCTCGGCGTATACGGCGGTCTTGCCCGACCCGGTTACGCCTTCGAGGAGCATGGGCGTGGGGTCGCGCCCCGAGGCAGCGGCGAGGATCTCCGACAGGGCCTCCTGCTGGGGCGTCGTGAGGGCCGATCCCTCGGGACGCGTGCCACGCCGGCCGGCCGGCCGCCGCGCCAGCGGCCGGCGCGGCCTCTCCCGCACCTCCACCACTGCCAAGCCGCGCCGCACGAGGCTCGCTACGGTGCCGGACCCGTGGTGCCGGGCCGCTTCGGCGGCAGACAGACCGCTCGGCCCGGCGGCGGCGGCGAGACCGTTCGATCCGTCCGGGGCCGCCGAAGTTGCGGAGGCCGCCGAAGCGTCGGCGTTCGCCAGATCCTCCAGGAGCGCTCGTTGCCGCGGCCCCAGCCGGGCGATGCCCGCCGGGGCGACCGCGTGGGCCGCGCGCTTCCCCTCCTCCGTGAGCAGCAGCCACCTCTCGAAACGCGGCCCGGCCGTGGCCGCCGTCAGTCTCCACTCCAGGCTGATCAGGCGCCGATCCGCCATCGCCCGGAGGCTCCGCAGCAGTCCCGCCCGCCCCTCACCGCTCTCCAGGTCCCTCACCGGCAGCGGACCGCTGGCCAGCCGGCCGCGGATCGCGGCCTCGGCGGGTTCTAGCTCCGGCTCCGGCCGGGAGACCGCGGTTTCGTCCCGCCCCGCGCCGCGCTCGGCTTTGCCGTCGCGCTCAGCATCGCCGTCGCGCTCACCTCCCGCGCCACGCTCAACTCCAGCGCCGTCGCTCCAGCCCGGTGGCAGCAACTCGGCCACAAGCTCGAGGCGCTCCAGCATCCCGGGCGGAAGCATCGAGCGAACGACGGCTGCGGGCGGGGCGAGGTACTCCTCGGAGATCCAGCGCGCGAAACCCAGCGTCAACCGTGGCAGAAGAGGTCCGTCGGCGTGGACCCGAGCCAGCAGCGGCGTGAGATCGATGCCCGCGAGTCCGGTCGAAGGTCCGAGCACGATGCCGAGGGCCTGCCGCCTGCCGAATTCGACCAGCACGGCCTCCCCGGGCTCGACGGGGACCAGCCGGGACGGCACGGAGTAGTCGTAGGTCCGCGTGGCGCCCGGCGCATCCACCGCCACCTCGACCGGTGACTGCGAGCCCGCCGGCTCTCGGTCTGGGAGGCGCGTCTCCGCTGGTGTTTCCAGCTCGAAGGTGCTCTCCGTCCCCCCAGCCATCAGGCTTCGCCTCGAACAATCACGCCGCCGAAGGCGTCCATCTCTCTCCTCAGACGGTCACCGGGCCCCGAGATCCGCGCCGTTCCTCGTGCGAGATGATCTCGTCGATGCGCTTTGCCGTCCGGTCGACGTCCCCCTCTTCGTTCACGACCACGTAGTCGTAGTCGCCCGTGCGAGCGAGCTCTACGGCGGCGTTCCGCTGGCGCAGTTCGAGCTCGTCGGTCGACTCGGTCCGGCGGGCCTTCAGGTGCTTGGCGAGTGTCTCCAGCGACGGCGGGACAACGAATACCAGCAGGGCATCGGGAACGCAGCCCTTGACGACCTTGGCGCCCTGGACATCGATCTTGAGGATGGCATGCTGCCCTCTCGCCAGCGCCTCGCGGAGCCCGACTCGGGGAGTGCCGTACCAATGGCCGTGGACCTGGTTCGCCTCCAGCAGCTCGCCCGCGTCCCGGAGGGCCTGGAACTGCTCCACGGTCAGGAACTTGTAGCTCACGCCGTCGATCTCGCCGGGCCGGCGGGCCCGGGTCGTACAGGTCACGACGTAGTGGTACGGCGGCCGATGCCTGCGCCGATGCAGCGCTTCGATGATCGTGTCTTTGCCGACCCCAGACGGCCCGGAGATGACCACGAGCATGGGTCTCGGGTCATCGGCGAAGGCGTCGCCGTGGGCCGGCGGGTTCATCGGTGGTGCCGCCCGGCGGTGCGGGCCGCCTCGCGCTGGTAGGCCTCGGATTCGCCCTCACGTTCTTCTTCCGGCAAGGGCGTCGTTGGCGCCTCACCGGATTCGCCGCTCGCCTGGGACCGCAATCCATCCAGCACCGCGTCCAACTCGGCGGGGAGAGGCGCTTCCGCTCGGATCAGGTGGCCGTCGTCCGGCGACTGCAGCTCGATCCGCCAGCTGTGCAGAAAGAGCCGTCCGAGACCGGCGGGGCCTCGTCGGGAGGTCCCCGTTCCGTACCAAGGGTCGCCGGCCAGCGGATGCTCGATCGCGGCCAGGTGGACCCGGATCTGGTGGGTCCGACCCGTGATCAGATCCAGCTCCAGAAGAGTCCAGCCCGACAGCCGCTCCCGGACGCGGTAGCCCGTAACCGCGGGTCTTCCGTCCTGGATAACGGCCATGCGAGTCCGGTGATGCGGATCGCGTCCGATCGGCGCCTCGATTCGCCCCGTCGATGCGGCGACCGTTCCCTGCACCAGCCCCAGATACGTCTTCTTGATGCCGCGGGCCTTGAGCTGACCCATCAGGCTCGCCTGGGCCCGGTCGTTCTTGGCCACCATCAGCAGGCCGCTCGTGTCGCGGTCCAGCCGGTGAACGATGCCGGGTCGCATGACACCGGCGATGCCGCCGTACTCGGTTCCGCGTGCCAGGAGAGCGTTCACGAGCGTCCCTCCCTCATGGCCCGCGGAGGGGTGGACCACCAGACCCGCCGCCTTGTCGACGATCAGCATGTCGGCGTCTTCGTAGACGACCGTGAGCGGTATCGGCTCCGGGGTCAGCTCGAGCGGCCGCGGATCAGGCACCTCCAGCTCCACGACCTGGCCCGCGAAGACGGACTCGTTGGCCTTGACCGGCATCCCCGCCGTCGTAACGTGGCCCTCTGAGATGAGCTTCTGAACGTAGCTGCGCGATAGTCCGGACACATCGGCGACGAAACGATCGACACGGCCCGAGGCGCTCTCGGGAACGGTGACCGTGAGCCGTCTCATCCGACTGCCGGCCCGTTCCCGGTGCCCGAGCTGGCGACCTCATCGAGCGACTCGCTCTCCTTGGGTTCGGCCCCGTCGCGCCGCTCCAGCCAGGGCGTCACCAGCCACAGCGCAAGCATGAGCAGGATGGAGATCGTCACGGCCGAATCCGCGATGTTGAAGATGTACGGGAAGCGCCACGTCCCGATGCCGATATCGGCAAAATCGATCACGTAGCCGAGCCTGATGCGGTCGACGAAATTGCCGATCGCGCCGCCCAGGAGAAGGGACAGCGTCAGCGTGACGAGCCAGCTCCGCCACCCCGAGACAGCTTCCAGGGCCACGAGGACGGCGACGACCGCGACGGTCACGAGCGCGAGCACCGGCGCAAGTCCCTGGAGCATGCCGAAAAGGCCGCCGGAGTTGTGAATGAAGTCGACCCGCAGCCAATCGCCGACGATCGGCGACTTCTCGTCCAGGTTGTAGTGCGCCACGACCCAGGCCTTGAGGAGCTGGTCGCTGACGGCTATGGCGGAGGCGATGAGTGCGAACGCGACCCAGGCCGCGCGCCGCCGCTTGCGCGATCCGTCTTCGGTCGCGGGGCGGCTCCGGGGGTCTGCGGGGTGCATTTCGACAGGGTCCAGCGAATTGCCTCCTTGGTGTTCCGTCAAGCCTAAGGGCCGACGGCTTTCGACAGCAAGCCGATCCGTGCTGCTCCGGAGTCCAGGTCGACCTCGAGCGCCGTCACGGTCGCTGGAATCGGCCCGAAGTCGATCTTGCTCCGTGTCTCCGCTTCGACAGACCCGAGATAAGGCTCGAGAGTGCGCCGAACCGCAGCCGGCGCATCCACCAGAACCGCGACTTCGTCGTCGAGCTCGACGACTGCCTCCTTACGTGCGTCCTGGATGGCCCGCTGGAGCTCTCGGGCATCGCCCTCGGCCCGCAGCTCCGGCGTGAGCTCGATATCGATCACGACGACCAGGCCTTCGTCGTGGGCAACGGCGGTGCCGGGACGCGGCGTGGCCTGGATCTCGACCTCGTCCGCGGCCAGGGTTACGCCGCCCATCCTGACGGACCCGTCCGCCAGGATCTCGAACGCGCCTTCGCGCGCAGCCGCCATCACGGCCGGGATCGCCGCGCCCAGCTTCTTGCCGATCTTGGGCAGCAGCGGCTTGACCCGCCGGTCCACCAGCGCGGACTCATCACCGATCATCTCGATCGACTTGACGTTGACCTCGTCGGCAAGGAGGTCGAGCAACGCTTCCTGCTCCACGAGCCGGTCGACGCCCGGCAGTGCCAGCCACATTCGAGCCAGGGGCTGACGCGTCTTGAGGCCGGCCTGCGACCGAAGTGTCCGAGCCAGGTCCACCGCGCGCATGACCGTCTTCATCGAGGCCTGGAGCTGTCGGTCGTTCAGGTCCTTCAACTCGTCCGTCGGCCAGGCCGTCAGGTGGACGCTGTCCGGCAGATCCGGTTCGGCCGAAACGATCAGGTTCTGGTAGATCGACTCGGACAGGAACGGCATGATCGGCGCCATGACACGGGCAAGAGCTACGAGCGCGGCATGGAGCGTCGAGAAGGCCTGCTCGCGGTCAGCCGGATCTGCCGAAGCCCGCATCCGATCGCGCGAGCGCCGTAGATACCAGGTAGACAGGTCTTCGATGAAGTCGTCGATCTCGCGCGTCGCATCGAGGGCGTCGTATTCCATGAGATCGACCTCGACCTCGCCTGCCAGCCGGGCCGCTCGGGCGAGGATCCATCGATCCAGCGCGGGCCATGTGCCAGCCGCCTTCATCTCGGCGACGATGCCGCGCTTCGGCTCCCAACCCGCCAGGCGAGCGTACGTGACGAAGAACGAGTAGACGTTCCAGAGGACCAGTAGCCGGCGGCGAGCTTCGTCCGCCGCGTGCCAGCCGAAGTTGATGTTGTCCTCCGGCCGGGCGTTGGCGAACATCCAGCGCATGACGTCCACGCCCATCCGCTCGGCGGCCTCGTCGAACTCGATGGCGTTGCCCCAGCTCTTGTGCATCTGCCGGCCATCCTCGCCGAAGACCAGGGCGTAGCCGAAGAGCGTCTTGAACGGCGTCTCGCGTCGCATGACCGTGCTCATGGCCAGGAGCGAGTAGAACCAGTTGCGGAACTGGCCGGGGAAGCTCTCGGTCACGAAATCGGCCGGGAACCAACCCTTCCAGTAGTCCGGGTCGGACCGGTAGTGCATCGTGGAAAAGGGCACGATCCCGGCGTCCAGCCAGGGGTTGCCGACGTCGGCGATGCGGCCGACCGGCTCGCCGCAGCTCGGGCAGCGGATCTTGACCGCGTCCACGTACGGCCGATGGGGCGTGTGGCCCTCGAAGAGGTCCCAGCCCTCGGCCGCGCGTTCGGCCAGCTCCTCGCGACTGCCGATCACCGTGACCGCGCCGCACCCGCAGTCGTAGATCGGAAGCGCCAGCCCCCAGTAGCGCTTCTTGCTGATCATCCAATCGTGCATGTTCAGGAGCCAGTCGAGCTCTCGCTCGTAGCCGAAGCCGGGGATCCACTTGATGTCTTGGATGACGTCCATGATCTGGTAGCGCAGGCTGGCATCGACCTGCTCGGGCGTCAGCCGGTCGCGAGGCACGTCGTAGACCGGGCCCATGCTCACGTACCACTCGTCCACGAGCCGGAAGACGAGCGGCGTGCCGCAGCGCCAGCAATGCGGGTAGCGGTGAGTGATCGTCTCGAGGCGATAGAAGCGGCGGCGGTGCTTGAGGGTCTCGACGATCGGGTCGGCAACGTCGCGCACGTCGCGGCCCGAGTAGGGCCCGAACCCCGGCAGGACCACGCCGTTCTCGTCCAGAGGGGCGATCATCGGCAGACCCAGCTTCTTGCCCAGGGCGAAGTCCTCGGCGCCGCAGCCGGGCGCGATGTGGACGATGCCCGTCCCCTCCTCCTCACCGACCTCGTCCCAGACCACGACGCGGTGTTCATATGGAGCGCCCGGGGCTCCGCCCGCGGCGAAGGCGGCCTGGACCGCCGGAAGATCGTCGAACGGACCGGCGTAGCGCCAACCCTCCAGCTTGCGGCCGGTCATCTCTTCGAGTACCTGGAAGTCGCCGACCAGCGCGTGCTTGAGCGTTCCGCGGCCGAGCCAGTAGACCTCTTCACCCTGCCGGACCCTGACGTAGCGCAGCTCCTCGCCCACGGCCGCCGCCACGTTCGAGGTGAGCGTCCAGGGCGTCGTGGTCCAGACAAGCAGGGCTTCCCCGGGTCGGTCGAGGAGCGGGAACTTGACGGTCAGGCCGGGGTCTTCTCGGTCGGCGTAGCCCTCTGTCATCTCGTGCTGGCTGATGCCGGTGCCACAGCGGGAGCACCAGGGCATGGAGTCGTGGCCCTTGTACAACCACCCGCGGCGGTGGCACTCCGCGAGGAACGACCAGATCAGGTAGTTGTTCTCGTCGGAGAAGGTGAAGTAGCTGCCGCCCAGATCGGGCATCCCCAGGCGGCCGACCAGCATCTCCGCGGAATCGGTGACCGGCTGGCCATCGCTGCCGGCGACCGTGACCTGCTTGGTGGGGTCGTCGGCCACCTCGTCGCGAAGACGGCGCAGCTCGTGCGGATCGTTCCAGTCCATCCACATGCCGAGGCGGATCGACTGTTCGGTCTGGCGTGCGGCGTAGGTCAGCACGCGCTGCTTGCAGAGGCTGACGAACTCGGCGATGCCGTACGCTTCGATGTCGCGCTTGTTAGTGAAGCCCAGGTCGCGCTCGACGTTCACCTCGACCCACAACCCCTGGCAGTCGAAGCCGTTCTGGTAGCGCTGATCGCGGCCCTGCATGGCCCAGAAGCGCTGGAAAAGGTCCTTGTACGCCCGGCCCCAGGCGTGGTGGACACCCATCGGGTTGTTGGCAGTTATGGGTCCGTCCAGGAAGCTCCAGCGTTCCTTGCCCGCATTCTGGGCGCGCAGCCGGGCGAAGGTCCGGCGATCACGCCACAGGGCCAGGATCTCGTGCTCCTGGGCGACGAGGTCGGGCTTGGAACTCACTGGTCTGAACATCGTCTTTTCGGTGCTCGTATGGCAGTGGGCGGATTGAACGATTCCCTCACAAGGCTCCAAGAGCGCGGTTCACCGAGCCTCGGAGTCATGTGACGGTGTGAGACGTGTACGCGGATATCCTAGCGAACGAACGACAACTCCAGCCCGCCGGGCCTCCAGGCAGCCACGTCCCCCCCGCCCCGCCTCGCTACGCCTTCTCTGTGACCCGATACTCCAGGTACCTCCCCGTCAGAAGCCGCGTCTGCGCGTCGAGCGCCGGCAGGTTCGTGAAGAAGAAGCCGACGACCGGAAGGCAGATCCACTGCGCCCAGGCGACGATCCGCATCCTTATCCCCCACTCCGCCGGCTTGGGCGGCGCCAGCTGGTCCTCGATGAACATCAGGACCAGGAGAGAGGCGATCGCGCCCGAGAGAATCCACGCGGCGTAGATGGGCAGCTGCTGGCCGAAGATGGTCAGGGCGAAGGTCTGGTTCAGCGCCACGGGCAAGACCGCCCCAAACATCAAGATGAACGGCGCCACCGCCCAGTTGATGTGATCGAGCCACAGGTCCGTGAGGCGGGCAATCCGGTCCCGCAGCGGGATCTCGGAATGGGTCATGGCGTTGTCGATGAAGAACGGGATGTCGGTCACACCCCAGGCCCAGCGGCGTATCTGCATGTACTGCGCCACGAGGCTCCTGCCGTAGGACCGCGCCCGAACGGCATCGCCGTACACCGGGATGAAGAGGGGCGTCCCCCGGAACTGCCCGCTGAAGCGGAAAAAGCTCTTCCAGTAGAACCGGCTGTCCTCCGGGATCGCATCAGTGGCCCAGTAGTCCACCTCGTGAACGGTCTGCAGGCAGACCGCATACGAGCTGAAGCTGACCAGCCGCTCGGGGGTGACGTGGTGCCACATCTGGATATGCGTCGAGCTGACGGCCACGAGCCTCACCGGGAGCGGGCATTGCCACAGGTTGTTGTGGAACATGGGGACCGGCTGGTAGAGCCGGCGATAGCGGTCACGATCGGTCAGGAACGTGTACGTGAGATAGCCGAAGTACTGGCGGTGGACGCGGTAGTCCGCGTCCAGATCCGTCACCACGATCTTCTTCGGATCGTAGCCCAGACGGGTCAGCTCGCCGTACAACCACCGGCCGCCATAGGCCATGGCGCTCGACTTGCCGACGACCACGCCCGCCTCGAGCGGATCGAGGATGTGGAAGAAGTGGCGGAACTGATCGCCGAAGATGCCGCGCAGCTTCGCCACGTTCTCGCGGCCCTGCAGGTCCGTCTCGCGGGTGATGATGGCGACCATGCGCATGTCGATCGGGTAGTCCGACTCGGCCAGGGCCTTGACCGTCTGGTAGAGCTTCTCGTAGGGCTCGGTGTAGGTCGGGATGAGGGCCACGTGCCACAGCTCGCGCGGATCCGGGATCGGCTCCCCGATGGCGACCAGCCGTTCCAGGTTCCGTTGCTCGTCGATGAGCCGGCGAAGCTCGCGCCGTCCGCCGTGGGCGGCCAGCTTGTTCCCGGCGGCCTGCAACTCGGCCGTCCGCGCACGGACACGAACGATCAGGTCGGTCAGCTCTTCCAGGCGCCTCTCGGGGTCGGCCAGGGAGAACGCGCGCTGCCGCCAGTCCACGGCGACGACGCGGCGAATCCGGCGGAAGGTGATGGCGACGCCGACAGCCAGAACCACCGCTCGGTAGAACCAGTAGAAGTCGAAGCTCAAGACGAAGACGCCCAGGACCTGCGGCCATCGCAAGGAGAGCGGAATCAGCGACAAGATCAAGAGCCAGGTGACGAGACCCGGGATCAGCTCCAGGGCTCGAAGAGACAGCTTCCGCCTCGTCGCTTGCGCCGGTTCTGCGACGAAGATGGGCCTCGGCGCGGAGGAATCCCGCGCGGCTGCCTCACTCACTCGTGTAGATCGGCGTGACCCAATGCCGGAAGGCTTCAAGGCGTCCCCGCACTGCGTCGAAGTAAGTCCGGCTGATCCGTTTGGATATCGGGCCGACGTGCCCGTCGCCGACGGGCCGGTGGTCCACCGACGACACCGGCGAGACCTGGGCGCCCGTGCCGCACAGGAAGACCTCGTCGGCGATGTAGAGCTCGGTCCGGTCGATCGAGCGCTCCTTGACCGGGATGTCCAGGAAGCGTGCGATCTCGAATATCCCGGCTCGAGTGATCCCTTCGAGGATGTCGTCGCTGACCGACGGCGTGATCAATACTCCGTCGCGGACCATGAACAGGTTCTCGGCCGAGCCTTCGGAGACATGTCCGTCGGCGGTCAGGACGATGGCCTCGTCGAAGCCGTTGAGCATCGCCTCGGTCTTGGAGAAGGCCGGGTTGACATAACTGCCGGTGATCTTGCTTCGCGACGGAATGGATGTGTCACTGGTTCGCCGCCAGGAAACGGTCCCGGTCGAGATCCCCTTCTCCGTGTCTATGTAGTCGCCCATAGGGACGGTCAGGACGTAGTAGTCGTGCGTCAGGCCATGCAGCTTGACGCCGATCGCCTCGGTGCTCTTGTAGACCGACGGGCGGCAGTACGCGTCCTCCTGGAAGTTATTCCGTCGCAGCACCTGCTTGACGATCTCGGTGAACTCCTCGACCGACGGCAGTTCGGACATGAGCATGATCCGGCTGGAGTTCCGCAGGCGGACGATGTGCTCCTTGATTCGAAGTGCGTAGAGCTGCTTCTCTTCGGGATTCCAGTAAGCGCGAATCCCCTCGAAGACCCCGGTCCCGTAGAGGAAGGCATGGGTCATGAGCGGGAGGCGAGCCTCGCCGAGCGGTACGTAGCGACCCTGGAAAAAGCAAACGAGGCTGTTCTGGTCCGGCTTGGACGCCGCGCCCGCGGCGAGGGCCGTTCCCTGCTCCGTGACCATGATTCGACGCTCCTGCTGATGGCCGCCTGCGTTGACCGGCGAACCCTGAGTATAGCGGCCGGGCACCACCCTCAGATGAGCGGCGCCTGGAGGAGCCGCATCGGTCGGTGGGTCCTACTCAACCTCCTAGCCCAGCCAGCGTCCCCACGACCACGCTCAGGTACGCGAGGTAGAAGACACCGCCGATCAGCAGCTGCCGCGCCCCCAGACGCTTGCGGACAACCATCGGCAGGATCACCGCGGCGGACGACGCGAAAGTGATGGCCGCCGACGCAAAGGCCAGGCCGGCACCGCCGACCGACCACATCGTCGGAGCGAGGACGAGCGCGACCGACGTAGGGATGACGCTCTGGAAGACCATGGCCCCGGTGATGTTGCCCATGGCCAGGGTGTCTTTGCCTCGGCTGACCCACAGGACGCTGTTGAGCTTCTCCGGCAACTCGGTGGCTATCGGCGCGACGACGAGTGCCAGGAGAGTCCCGTTGAGGCCGAGCGAGGACGAGAGATGCTCGACGGCGTTGACGAAGCCCCAGGCCCCGCCGACGATGCAGACGAGCGAGAAGACGACCTGGACGCACACGATGGGGAGGCGCGGCGGTTCCGGATGCTGGGGTGCGCGCCGGTCCAGCTTGTGGAAACGCAACGGCGCCAGGCCCTCATGCGCGGCGGCATCGGCCCGGAGATGGCCGATGACGTAGTAGGCGTACAGGGCGATCAGGAAGGCCGCGATCAGCCGGCGTGGCCACTCCAGCTCAACGGGGAGAAAGGCCGCGCCGATGGCCACGGCGTAAGCAGCGAAGAAGTAGGCCATGTCGTGGCCCAGGACACCCGGATCCACGGTCATGGACTCGCCGCTCGCTCGCCGTCGGCGCGTTGCAAGCACGGCAACGCCGGTGACGAACATCGCCAGGGTCGAGAGCATGAACGGGGCGCCGAGGATGGCGCCCACTCCGATCTCGCTGCCTGCGATACCACTCCCGAAGACGATGGCGATGATCGGGATCATCGTCTCCGGGAGGGCCGTGCCCACGGCCGCAAGCACGGAGCCGATCGCGCCCTCGCCCAACTCGAGCTTGTGCCCGAACCACTCGATGCCGTTGGTGAACAGCTCTGAGCCGACTAGGATCACCACGAACGAAACGGCCAGGAGACCGAAGTCCAACTCACCCTCCAACGATCGGAGCCGCGGTCAATCGCGGACCCAAGCGGCGGGGCCCCAGCCCGCCGGGCCGGGGCAACGTGGGACGGCTAGGGCCGAACGTGCTGGGGCGCGTACGGCAGCAGGGCGACGATCCGGGCGCGCTTGAGGGCGACCGCCAGCTGGCGCTGGTGATTGGCGCAGGTGCCGGTCTTCCGGCGCGGCTCGATCTTGGCGCGCTCGGACAGGTAGCGACGGAGCCGGTTGACTTCCTTGTAGTCGATCATGACGGTCTTGTCCGCGCAGAACGTGCACACCTTGCGGCGGCGGCGGTCGCGGTAGTAGTCGTCACGCTTGGCGCGGGTCTTCTCTCGCGGGTAGGCAGGCATCTGTTCTGTGGTCCTCTGTTCGTGTTAGCCGCGCGGTCGACGCGGCCGTTGGATTCACAAATAGGTGGTTTGCGGGACTGGCCCGCTAGAAGGGGAGCTCGTCCAGGTCGCTCGAGCCGAAGTCGTCGCCGGGACCGGCTGGGCCGGTTGGGCCTGCCGGCGCGTCCTCCGGACCGGCCTGACCGGGCGGCACGTCGCGTCGGGCGGGTCGAGCGCCAACCGGCTCCGCGACTCCGTCTTCCCGCGGTCGCGGGTCGAGAGCGGTCACGGTGTTGGCGATCAGCTCGGTGGTGTAGTGCTTCTGCCCGTCCTGGCCCTCCCAGGTGCGGGTTTGCAGCCGGCCCTCAACGTAGACCTTGCGGCCCTTGCGCAGGTACTCGGCGGTCCGCTCGGCGAGCGCGGCCCAGGCCACTACCCGGAACCACTCTGTCTCTTCCTTCCACTCGCCGCTCGCGTCTTTGTAGTTGCGGTTGACGGCGACCGTGAACTGGGTCACCGCCTGCCCATTCTGCGTGTACCGCATCTCTGGGTCCCGGCCCAGATTCCCGATGATCATCGCCTTGTTCAGCGACATCGAGCGTGCCTCCAGCTCCGCGTGGCGCGGGCCTCAGTCGATGGCGGCAGGCGCCGCTTCGCTTTCGGATTCGTCGATCAGCTCGACTTCGTCCTCGATCTCGTCTTCATCGGCGGGAGGTGCTACCTCGACGTCCGCCTCGGCGTCGCGCCCGCGAGCCGCCCGCAGCGGACGCTCGACACGAGTGACGAGGTGGCGCAGCACTTCCTCGCTGATGAGCAGGCCGCGCTCGAGTTCGGCGATTGCCGTCGCCGGAGCCTCGAACAGGATGACGTAGTACGAGCCTTCACGATGGTGGTCGATGGGATAGGCCAGACGGCGGCGGCCCCATGGGGCCTGCTTGACGATCTGGCCGCCTCCGGCTGCGATGGCTCGGGCGGTTCGCTCGAGCGTCCCCTGGACCTTGTCGTCTGCCAGATCGGGACTTAGCACGAGCATGAGTTCGTATCGGCGCATGCGCCAGAATCTCCTTCCAATGGGTATGCCCCGATGCGTGAGCGGCAACGCCGGTCGGTCGGAGCCGAAAGGACCGCCGCATTCTATCAGGGACAGGCGGCAGTGGCGGCGGTCGTCGGCCGCGGCCACTACTACCGGCCTCCGGCGAGATCACCACACGCACGGGGCCCACCGGTGACAGGACGCACAACACTGCCCCGTCCGGACGTGGCTGGCAGTACCAAAGTGCTGTCTGCGGCCGGCTCCCATGCGCCTATGCTGAGGCGACCCCCGGGACGGTCAGGTATCTTGTCGTGTCCGAGAACCTGCCGCCGGAGGTCGCGACGAACGCCAACCGTCGTCTGCGAAAGGAGGCATTGTGTTCTCGGCCCTTCACCGCGAGGATGGACAGGGCCTCGTGGAATACGGACTCATTCTCGTTCTCATCGCAGTACTCGCCGTCGCCGCTCTCGGGTTCATGAGCGGGAACCTCAACTCCACGCTCAGCATGATTGGCTCATCTATCTGAAGGAACAGGCGACTGGAGGGAGACGGGCCGCATATGCGGCCCGTCTTTCTTTTTGCCCGTTGCTTCTGCGGCTCCGCGACACGCCGTGTTCAGGCGCCGAAAGCCCCGAGCGCTCCGCGCCGTTCCCGCGCCCGCGGACGGATGCGCTGGTGCCGGAGCAGGGGGTCGAACCCTGACGCCCTTGCGGGCCGCGGATTTTAAGTCCGCTGCGTCTGCCAATTCCGCCACTCCGGCACGCCCGAAAGGTTAGCGCGCCGCGGCGTGCTCGGCCTCTCGTCCGTGCCCGCCCATGTGCGCAGCAGCTCCGAGTCGCACTCGGGTCGAACAGCGCCGCGGGGGTCGCCGTGGGCAGGGGCTCCCTCGAACCGCGGGGTTCGAGGGAAGTGGAGGCGACGGGCGGGATCGAACCGCCGAATAGAGGTTTTGCAGACCTCCCCCTTAACCACTTGGGTACGTCGCCTCGGACGGCCGGCAGGGGAACCGCGCTATGGTGCGGGCAAGACTGGCTGCCCCTCGAGGATTCGAACCTCGCCTAACGGATCCAAAGTCCGCTGTCCTACCACTAGACGAAGGGGCAGAGGATCGATCTCTCGGCCGGCATGGCCCGGGTCGACAGCATGCAGGGAGTGGAGCGGAAGACGGGACTCGAACCCGCGACCCTCACCTTGGCAAGGTGATGCTCTACCAACTGAGCCACTTCCGCTCGAAGAACCGTGCCAGTCCAATTGTATGGTGCCGAGAGCCAGGATCGAACTGGCGACACCGCGATTTTCAGTCGCGTGCTCTACCGACTGAGCTATCTCGGCCCGTTCAACAGACGGACTGGCTGCCCGTCGGCGCGAGGAAAGGTAACACGAGGGAGCGAGCCGCTGCAAGGAAGCGCAAGGGCGGCCGAAGGGCCGCCGAACGGCCGCTGACATGGCGCCCATGGGGCGCCCACCACGCGGGCCGGCAGGCCGCAAGGACTCCCCTGCCCCCTATTCGAGCCCGGTCAGAGCCTTCGCGTCGGCCTGGTCCATCGGCGCATCACCGGAGAGCTGACGCAGTCTGTTGATGCGATCGACGATCGGTGGATGAGTCGAGAAGAGGTCGGAACCAACGCCGTGCTTCTTCAGTGGATTGACTATGTAGAGGTGTTGAGTGGCGCCGTTTACCGAGTGCAGCACCGCCGGGTCGCCGGCGATCTTGGCCAGGGCACTCTCGAGACCGTGGGGGTTTCGTGTCAGCTCCACGGAGGAGGCATCCGCCAGGTACTCGCGCTGGCGGCTGACCGCCATCTGAACGAGCGCGCCGAAGAAGTAGCTCACCACGGCCATGACCAGCCCCACGACGAGCAGGATCACGCCCAGTCCACCGCTGCCGCCGCCCTCCCGGTCGTTGCCGCGGCGCCCGCCGCCGAACCAGAACGTGTAGCGCAGGAAGAAGCCGGCCAGCAGGGCGATGCTCCCGACCATTACGCCGACGAACAGGGTGAAGCGGATGTCGTAGTTGCGGACGTGGGACATCTCGTGGCCGAGAACGCCTTGAAGCTCTTCACGATTGAGCTCCTTCAGCAGACCCGTGGTGACGGCCACGGATGAATGCTGAGGATCGCGGCCGGTGGCGAAGGCGTTGGGCGACGGGTCGTCGATGATGTAGACCTTGGGCATCGGGACACCCGCCGCGATCGCCATCTCGTTGACGACGTTGTACAGCTGGGGGGCCTGTTCGGCGGTGACCTCTTTGGCATGCGAACTGGCCAGGACGAGCTGGGCGCCGCCGTAGTAAGAAAACAGGGCGCTGAGACTGCCGATACCGACGGCGATCGCCAGCGCTCCGATCCCGAACGCCACTTCGTTGCCGCTGCCGTAGCCGATGCTGAATCCGATCACGAATCCGAAGACCGCCAGGAAGGCGATGACGACGAAGGCGAGCAGGAAGGAATTGCGGCGATTGGCCGATTCCTCGGCGTAGAAGGTCGTGGTCACGTGGGTGGCCTCAGGGCAACGAGGCCGTGCCGGCATCGTGCCGGCGCGGCATCACAACGCTTATCCCAGGTTGACGACGGGAACCTCGACGGCTTCCGGCTCAGCCTCGAAGAACTCGCGCTTGGTGAAGCCGAACGGACCGGCAATGAGCACGTTTGGGAAGGTCTGCAGCGAGTTGTTGAAATCCAGGACGCTGGCGTTGTAGTGCTGGCGGGAGAACGAGATCTGGTTCTCTGTCGTGGACAGCTGCTCCTGCAGCGAGAGGACGTTCTCATTGGCCTTGAGCTGCGGGTAGTTCTCGGCCACCGCGAAAAGCGAGCGAAGAGCGCCGGTCAGAACGTTCTCGGCCTGGGCCTGCGCGGCCGGTCCCTGAGCGCCGGCGGACACCGCGTTGGCGCGGGCCTCGGTCACCTGGACCAGGACGCCCTTCTCGAAGTCCATGTAGCCCTTGACCGCGTTCACCAGGTTGGGGATGAGGTCGTGGCGGCGCTTGAGCTGGACCTGGATCTGCGCGTTGGCTTCGTCGACCCGGTTTCGTCTGGTAACGAGCCCGTTGTAGATCCCGACCACGAGCAGGACCAGGACCACGAGAACGACGATGACGATGATGAGCGGCAGCATGCCCCTTCTCCGATCGATATGGGTCGCGCCAGACGGCGTGCGGCATTTCAGTCTAGCAGGAGGCCACGGGCAGGAGCGCCGGGCTATCCGATGGTTTGACTCGACTCATCGGCTCAAGGTTCGGAGTGGTGGGCGGTGCAGGATTCGAACCTGCGACATCCTCGGTGTAAACGAGGCGCTCTAACCACTGAGCTAACCGCCCGGGGAGCCGCGGTGGGCGGCGAAACGACCGCCCGGCGGCCTGGAGTCATTTCAAGAACAGAGGTGGTGCCCAGGCCGGGACTTGAACCCGGATGGATTGCTCCATACGCCCCTCAAACGTACGCGTATACCAATTCCGCCACCTGGGCACGAGATTCGACCGCGACGGCTCCACGTCGCTGCACACAAGACCCTGGTGCCGAGGAGGGGATTTGAACCCCTACAGCCTTGCGGCCACTGGCTCCTGAAACCAGCGCGTCTGCCAATTCCGCCACCTCGGCGCACGCAACAACGGGCCTACCCGTCGCTGGCGAGGCGCCAGTCTATCACATCCCAATATCGACTCGAAGGATCCGAAATCTGGGTCTCCGAGACGTTCTGGACCCGTTTCGAGACGACGAAATCGTAGTCCCGGAAGGCGAGCGGCAGGATGGGTTCGGCCGTAGAAACGTACTTCTCGACGGCCGAAATAGCCGTCTGGCGGTCGGCCGGATCGATGGTCTTGCGCGCCGTCAGCAACAGCTGGTCCAGCGCCGGATCCTGGATCCCGGAGACATTCGAGCCCCCCGAACCGACCTGCGAGGACAGGAGAAGCGGACCCAGATCCGGGTCCAGTCCGACCTCGAAGTCGACCACGGCCGCCGCGAACTGCCCGCCGCCCAACCGGCTCAGGTAGGTCGCCGCCGGCTCGGCGTCGAGGGTGACGTCGAGCCCGATGGCACGCCAGTCCGCGGCCACCTCCACCGCGGCCCGATAGACGATCGGGTTGCTTGCCTCGTCGGGCGTGAGCAGGTCCAGGGAATACGACGCTGTAGCCTTCGGCGCCATCCAGGCGGTCCCGGTCCGCTGCCATCCCGCGGTGTTGAGGTGACCGATCGCATCCGCGGTGTCATATGGTGTCGGGACCAGGGCCGTGGGGTCGAAGGCCGGCGACCAGCTCGGGATGGGGAGATCCGCGGTGCTGCCTCGACCGTCCAGGACGGTCGTCAGCAGGGCCTTCTTGTCGATGGCGGCCAGCAGACCACTCCGGGCGTTCACGTCGCGCATCTCGGGATGGTCGACCCGCTGGTTCAGTACCACGCTGAGTAGGCTCGTCCAGCGATAGGGAACCAGGCGCGATCCGGGGACGGTGAGGGCGGCGTCGATCTGCTCGGGCGTCAGTCCGCCGATCGAATCCAGCCCGCCGGCCACGAACTGGGCCGCGGCCGATTGAGCGTCGTCGAAGAAGATCAGCTCGATCGTGTCGAGAGGACTCTGCGGGCCGGTCACCTCGCTCGTCGGCGTCGGTGTGGGTGTCGGCGTAGGTGTGGGTGTCGGCGTCGGTATGAGTGTGGGCGTCGCGGAAGGTGCCGCGGAGGCCGCCTTGCTCGGGCCAACGGTTGCGCCGAGGCTCGGGCGGAGGCTCGGGCCCAGGCTCGAAGTCGGGCCGGCACTCGCCGTCGGCACCGGCAGTGGCGAGTTGGTCCGCACCACCGACGGCACACGCTGCAGGACCGCATGGGTCTTGTCCAGGGCTACGAGCCGGTACGGTCCATCGCCGACGGGCCTGGCGCTGAAGGTCGAGGCGGCCAGGTGTGGCGCCGAAATGCCCTCCAGCAGGTGCAGCGGCAGGATCGGCAGGGCAGCCTGTCTCAGGAATCCGGCGATCGGCAGAGTCATGGTGAATCGGACCGTTGAGGGGCCGTCCGCGGTGACGTGTATCCCCTGCCAGGAGGAACCGTACGGTCCGTCATATCTGGGATCCTGCAGCATCCCTATCGTGAACACGACGTCCGTCGCGGTGACCGGCTCGCCGTCCTCCCAATAGGCGCCCGAGGAGAGCTGGAACGTGTAGGTTCGACCGTCGCTCGAGCTCGTCCAGGACTCGGCAAGGTCGGGCAGCATCGAGCCGTCGGGCCCTTCGCGGACGAGCCCCCGGAACAGAAGGGCGACGAGATCCTGGTCGACCTGGGAACGCGGAGTCAGTGGATTGACAGAGCTCGGATGGCCGATGACCCCCTCGCGATAGGGCACGGCCGGGACGATGGACGGAGTAGCCGGCCGGTTGTTGCTCGCCGGCGCCGGCAGAAGCATTGCCCCGCCGATCAGCGCCAGCACGACGGCAAGCGCACAGATGACGATCCGGTCGATCCGATTGATGGCCCTAGGCCGCGCCTGCGTTCTCACTCGTCCCTCGGCGGCTCACGCCGGGAACCGCCGGGCTGTCGTGCCCGAAGGATCAAGGCTGCGGCAGGACGGTGTAGCTCCCTATGGAGAACAAGCAGAACAGGATCGCCAGGAGGATCGTGAACTGCCAAAGCCGCCGCTCGATCCCGCGCCGGCTGCGGTATACGGACGAGTCGCCGCCAAAGGTAGCGGACAGGCCCGACCCTCGCGCCTGGAGCAGGATGGATATGACCAAGAAGACGCCGATGATGTCCTGGCCAGCGGCCATCGCGGGGTTCACAGCTGGAAACAACCTCGTCTTGTAGGCCCGCTCGACGGCGGACCGGCGCATGTTAGCACACCATCGCGGCCACACGGCCCCACCTGCCGGTCAACGGAGGCGCGGCTTGGCGTAGCGCGGCGCGGAGCGTTGGCGGGTTAGCAATCGGCGGCGAGCAACGAGTGCCCGGTTACCTCCGGCCACGGCTTCAGGCCGCCGATCTCGAGCAGCGTCGGTGTCACGTCGGCAAGTGAGCCGTCTTCGAGCTTCTTGCCGTCCATGTATCGGCCGATGCCGAGGAACGGGACTGGATTGAGGGAATGCTTGGTGATCGGGTTGCCGGCCTCGTCCTTCATCTCGTCGGCGTTGCCATGGTCCGCGGTTATGAACGTGACCGCGCCGGGACCCGAAGGATCGTTCGCGTCCACGGCCAAAATCGCGTCGGCGATGCGGCCCAGGGCCACGTCCACGGTCTCGCAGGCCTTGATTGTGGCGTCCCAGACGCCCGTATGGCCGACCATGTCCGGATTGGCGAAGTTGGCA
Source organism: Chloroflexota bacterium (assembly GCA_003141455.1). Taxonomy (GTDB): domain Bacteria; phylum Chloroflexota; class Limnocylindria; order Limnocylindrales; family CSP1-4; genus Fen-1039. The sequence continues at coordinate 251,349 of PLMA01000067.1, forward strand.
ACGATCAGGTCGTACTTGCCGCCCGCGATCGCCGCCACGAGGGCATCGCAAACGCCCTCGGCCGCCATGCTCGGCTGCAGGTCGTAAGTGGCGATCTTGAGACTCGGGATGAGCTTGCGGTCCTCGCCCGGCCACGGCTCCTCGCGGCCGCCGTTGAAGAAGTAGGTCACGTGCGCGTACTTCTCCGTCTCGGCGACGTGGAATTGGGTCCAACCGGCCTTCGAGACGGCCTCGGCCAGCGACGGGACGACCTCGGGCCCGAAGACGACCTGCACCGGCAGATCGGCTTCGTACGCGGTCATCGTGGAATAGAGGATGCCCTTGGGCGCCGGCCCGGCCGCGCCGTCCGTAGACACGCGGTCGAAGCCGGCGAAATCGGCGTCGGCAAGGGCATGGGAGAGCTGCCGGGCGCGGTCGGCGCGGAAGTTGCAGTGCAAGACTGCATCGCCATCGGCAATCGTCCCGTGGTCCACGCCATCTATCACCGTTGGCGTGATGAACTCGTCGTTCTCGCCCCGCGCGTAGCCGGCCTCCACGGCGGCCACGGCGGACGGGGCGTGGAAATCGGCGACGCCGTGAACGATGGCGTCGTAGCCCTTCCTGGTCCGCTCCCAGCGCTTGTCACGGTCCATGGCGAAGTATCGGCCACCTATCGTTGCGATCTTCGCGTCCGGGTGGGCGGCGGCGAGGCGCTTCTCCAGGTCGGGCACGAACTCGATGGCGGATCGCGGCGGAGTGTCCCGGCCGTCCAGCAGGCCGTGGACGCGGACGCGCTTCACGCCCTGGCGGGCAGCCAGTTCGGCCACCGCGACCAGGTGGCTGTCGATGGCGTGGACGCCGCCCGGCCCTACCAGGCTGATCAGGTGGAGAGTTCGGTCGGTCCCCTTCGCTCGGGCGCAAAGCTCGAGCAGAACCGGCCGGGTGAAGAAGCTGCCCGTCGAGATCGCCTTGCTGATGCGAGGCAGATCCTGCAGGACCGGCTGGCCGGTGCCGAGGTTGAGGTGACCGACCTCCGAGTTGCCCATCTGACCCACCGGCAGTCCGACGAATTCTTCGGATGCCTCGAGAGAGCTGTGCGGCCAGCGCTTCAGGAAACCGTTCCAGACGGGCATCCGAGCCTGGACGATCGCGTCCACGTCCGGCTTGTGGCCGATGCCGAAGCCATCCAGGACTACGAGGCAGATCGGCCGCGGCCGATCTGCCTTTGGGACGATGGGGCGCGGACGCCCGGCACTGGCGGCCGTCATTCGGGCTTGCCCGCGGCCGCGGCACGTGCCTTGGCGGTTACGGCGGCGCGAGCCACCATGCCGGCCATCTCGTCGGGCTTGAGCGAGGCGCCACCCACGAGGCCGCCGTCGATCGAACGCTCGGCCAGGAACTCGCCGATGTTGGCGCTGGTGACGCTGCCGCCATAAAGGACCGGGACGTCTTCGGCGGCGTCGCCCCAACCGAGGTCGGCGGAGAGGGTGGAACGTATGGCGTCGGCCATGGCGGCGGCGTCGGCGCTCGTCGCAGTCCGACCGGTGCCGATGGCCCATACCGGCTCGTAGGCGATGACGAAGCCCGCGCTCAGGAGCGCATCCACGTCTTTGCCCGCCAGGGCGCCGCGGAGCTGGGCGGCCACCACCTCGACGGCACGACCGGCTTCACGCTCGGCCAGCAGCTCGCCGACGCAAAGGATGGGGCGCAAGCCGGAAGCGACGGCACGGGCCAGCTTCTTGCCGATCAGCTCGTCGGACTCGTGGGCATCGCGGCGTCGCTCGGAGTGGCCGACGATGACCCAAGTCGCCAGGCCGTTCAGCATGGCGGCCGAGATCTCGCCGGTGTAGGCGCCGGCCAGCTCATGGTGAACGTTCTGGGCTCCCACGGCCACGTTCTTGCCGGCGAGGGCGTCGCGGACGGCTGCGAGGCATACGAACGGCGGGCAGATGACTCGGACCACGCCCGGCTCCTCGGTCCGGGCGGCGATTGTCGCGGCCAGCTCTCCGGCGTCCGCGGGGGTTGTGTTCATCTTCCAGTTGGCGGCAATGATCAGAGGTCTCATGGCCGGGAATGATGACAGAGTGCGCGGCGCTTCCGGAGGGAGGTTCGGCCCCTCGCCGGACGGCCGAACGGCCGAGCCTCAGTTTCAGTCGGCCCGAGAGCGGCCCCGCTTCCCTACTCTCTCCTCCGGATGAAGGGCGAGGCGCTCGATGTTGTCCAGGGCGCGTTGGACGGCGGAGCGGTGGATTCCGAGGCGCTCGGCGAGCTCGGAGAACGTAGCCTCCGGCTCTTCTCGGCGGGCATCGGCGACGAGCCTGACCAGGTACGGCTGCTCCGCCAGGCGGCCATCGGCCTCGATGGCGTCGATCGCCTCCAGGTGGCGGGCCGCGGCGGCCACCGCCCGCTGCAGGTTGGCCGACTCGGCATTGATGACGCGATTGAGATCGCCGCGAACCGACCGTGACACCTGGCGCGCCTCCAGCTCGAGCAGCGCGGATCCGCCGCCCACCAGCCGCAGGAACGTTCCGACGGTCTCCACGCTCTTCCAGGTGACCACGCCGCGGCCGCGGCGAACGCGCCAGCCGGCCGCCAGCTCGAACTGGCGCAGCCTTTCGCATAGCTCGCGGGCCTCCTCCACCGGCAGGACGAACTCGAGATGCATCCGACCGGACGCCAGGCTGAGCGATCCGTGCGCCAGGAACCGGCCCCGGAGGTAGGCCACGCGGCAGTGCTCCGCGGAGCGCTCCCAATCGAACGTGGCGGGCACCGGCCTGGTGGCCTCCGTGGCGGCACCGGCGAGTACCGGCCCAGCCGGAGCCGTCTCGCCCGGAACGCGGCCGCGGCCGAGGCGCAGCGCCACTCGCGCGATCGTTCGGCGACGCGGCGCGAAGGTGCCGGCCAGGCCGGCCGCCTCGGCCGCGCGGCAGCATCGCCGCGGAGGATCGATCGCCGCCAGCTCGGCGCGCAGCGCATCCGCGAGGTCACGCTCCGCGGTTGTCACGCCAATCTCCGATTGGGCGCCCGGGACCGTGACACCGGCGCCTGCACGTCACGCCGTCCGGGAGACTCGCGAGCGGCGCCGTCCGTAGGCCTCGCGCTCGAAGACGCGCATGATCGCCGCCGCCAGTCGCGTCGGGTCGTGGTGGTGGGCATTGTCCGGATCCACGACGTCTTCCAGGACCAGCCGAGGCCCCACGTCGCCCGATCGAGGTCCCGCCGGCGGCCAGCGCAGCCTCACCGGCTCCGCCGCGTAGCCGCCGGGGCGCCTGGCATCGAATCGGTTGTTGGCCAGCACCACGTCGATGAGCCCCGGCCCGGTGTGGCGCTCGAGGGCCATGACGTGGTCGGCCAGGTCGTATCCCTCCGTCTCGCTCGTCTGCGTAGCCACGTTGCAGGCGTAGAGCCGGACCGCCGACGAGAGGCGGATTGCCGTCGCGATCTCCGGCAGCAGGAGGCTCGGCATGATGCTCGTGTAGAGGCTTCCGGGCCCCATGACGATCAAGTCGGCCTCCTCGACGGCATGCCGGGCGTCTTCTCCGGCCGAGACGTCGGAGGGTGTCAGCCAGACCCGGTCGATTCCGGACGACCGAGCGATCTCCGACTGGCCCGTGACCTCCGTTCCGTTGCCCAGCCGCGCGTGCAGCGTCACCGGCGTGGCGGTTGCCGGAACGACCTGACCTCGAACCGCGAGAACGCGGTTCATCTGGCGGACTCCCTCTTCGAAGTCGTCTCCCTGCACCGACGTCATGGCCGCCAGGAGCAGGTTGCCGATGGTATGACCGCCCAGGCTCGCTTCCCCGTCGCCGGGGAATCGGTACTGCAGGAGCTCGCCCATCAGCGGCTCGGAGTCCGCGAGCGCGACGATGCAGTTGCGAATGTCGCCGACGGCCGGGATCCCCAGCTCCTCGCGCAGACGCCCGGACGAACCACCGTCGTCCGCGACCGTCACCACGGCTGTGATGTTGCTGGTGTGCTCCTTGATGCCACGCAGTAGCGTCGACAAGCCGGTGCCGCCGCCGATTACGACGATCCTGGGGCCGCGCGACAGGAATCTCTTCTGGTAGATGACCTCAACGAGCGGCTGATCCGCTGAGGATGAAAGGAACGGCGCCATGAGAGCCCCGATGACGCGCCACGATCCGTACAGGAAGAACCCCACGCCCGTCAGACCCAGGATCGCACCGCGCACCCAGTACGGCAGGAACTGGAGAGTCAGCGTCCAGACGACCGCCTGGCCCGGCCCTGAGACCTCGGCCTCGCGGTAGACCTGGCGAAGGACCAACGCTCCCGCAAGCGCCAGGCAGAGTTCGCCGATGAACACGATCACCAGCCAGCGCTTGACGCCGATCCCGGGGACCAGCCATCGCCGCAATGTCGAGCCGGTGATCCGCAGACGCGGCACGCTCATTCGCGCTCCAGCTCACGGTGGAAGACGGCGACCGTGCCGAAACCCCGCCGCTCCAGCCACGACCGCAGCTCCTCGGTAATGACGATGGATCGGTGGTAGCCGCCCGTGCAGCCGATGGCGATGGTGAGCCTGGTCTTGCCCTCGCTCTTGAACCCCGGCACCGTCAGATCCAGGAACCGGCTCAAGAAGTCGAAGAACTGCTGGGCGATCGGCTGGCCCATGACGTAGTCGCGCACGGCAGGCGTCAGGCCGGAGAGATGACGAAGCTCATCGACGTAGTAGGGGTTCTCCATGAATCGGACGTCGAATACGAGGTCGGCCTCCAGGGGCACGCCGTACTTGAAGCCGAAGCTGATCAGCTGGAAGACCAGCCCCTGCTCCGATGGCGCGTCCATCAGGTGGGAGAAGATGCGTTCCTTGAGCTGGCGGAGCGACAGATCCGAGGTGTCGACCACGACGTCCGAGTCGGCCCGAATGGGCTCGAGACGACGGCGTTCCTCAGCGATCGAACCGGCGATGCCACGACGGCCGGCCAGCGGATGGCGGTGTCGCGTCTCTGAGAAGCGACGAATCAGGACGTCGTCGCGAGCTTCGAGGAAGATGACCCGCGGCTTGATGCCTCGGCTCTCGAGAGCGCCATGCATCGCGGCCAGCGCGAGCGGCGCATTGCCGGCCCTGACGTCCAGGACGATCGCGACCTTCTCGAACCTGTGGCGATCGGTCGAGACGAGCTCGGCGAGATCGGGCAGGAGCTCACCCGGCACGTTGTCCATGCAGGTGTAGCCGAGGTCCTCGAACAGCTTGGTCGCGGCGGTCTTGCCGGCCCCTGACAGGCCGCTCAGGATCACCACGCGCTGCTCGCTCTCGCGCCCTTGTTCGGCGGAGGCCGGCCCGGCTACGGCATCCCCGCGCGCGGCCTCGGGCGGCTCGCTCTTGCGGCCGCCGGCGCCCGCCTTTCCGGCGGGGCGCCCGTGGCGCGGCGGACGCGATCGAATGCCGACTTCGCCGGCCGATCCGGCGGCGGCTTCGCGGCCGGCGGCGGCTTCGCGGCCGGCGGCGGCTGTCTCGAAAGCGTCCGACTCGCTTGGCATGAACCTAGTCTATCGCGCCGGCGCAGCGCCTCTGGCCGTGGGTCACGTCGCGGCTCTTCCGCCACAGGTCCGGCGCCTCGGCCGGCGGCTCGGCCTGCGGCTCAGGCGGCCACGCGCAGCCGCGCCGCCCACTCCGCCGCCGCCGCCGCGAGCCGCTCACCGACGTCCACGGCCGTGGCGGAACCGGCCGCACCCGCGATCCCGCGCGACACATTGACCAGCAATCCCCCGCCGGGGCGGCCGCCTGCCGGGGCGGCGACGGCCTGGCCAAACCGCAGCACCGGCTCCACCTCGCCGCCCTGGGCGCCGACGCCGGGTACCAGGAGAGCGAGCCCCGGCGCGATGCCGCGGATCCGTTCCAGTTCCGCGGGCGCGGTCGCGCCAATCACCAGGCCGACCGTCCCGCCCGGTCCCCAGGTCTGAGCTCGCCGGGCAACCCGCGCATAAAGAGGCTCGGCCGGGGCCCCAAGCGCCTGATCGGCCGCAACCTCGAGCCCCTGCAGCTCGCCGGCGCCCGGGTTCGAGGTTCGGCATAGCAGATAGGCGAACCGGTCGCCGCGGGCGATGAGCGGATCTATGGCCTCCGACCCCAGGTACGGATTGACCGTGACCGCATCGCAGCCCAGGATGTCGTACAGGGCCACGGCCTGACGAGCCGCCGTGGAGCCGATGTCGCCGCGCTTGGCATCGGCGATGAAGAGCACGTCCGCCGGCACGCGCCCCCGAATGCGCTCCAGCGCCGCGACACCGGCCGACCCGAAAGCCTCGAAGAACGCCAGATTCGGCTTAACGGCCGCCGCATGAGGCAGGGCCGCCTCCAGCAGCACCTCGCAGAAGCGCTCCACGCCGGCAAGGGTCGCCGGAAACCCCGCCGGCAGCGCCTCGGGCACAGGGTCCAAGCCCAAGCACAGCACCGATCCGACGGTTCGCGTCCGCGCCGCCAGCCGTTCGAGGTAGGAGTCCATGGCTTGGAAGGTTAGCGGACGCGCGCCCGGCCCATCACGGCCGCGCGGAGTCAGCCAGTCCGGCCGGCGAGGCCACCCGCGACGCACCGGCCGTGGCCGGCTGCGCGCCTTCTGCCGCGACGTCCACCACCTCGAGCTGGATCGACTCGAAGCCGCCGAACTGACGGCTGGTCGCCCGAGCGACGACGTCTATCCGATCGCCCTGGTGAAGCATCGCCGGCAGGTCCGACCGACGAAAGGCCACCGCGTCCAGCACGTCGCGACTCCGTCCCAGGACGAGCTGGGTGTGGCCGCCACTCGCCGCTCGCACCCTGACCACGCGGAGCCCGGTGATGGCGACGGTCGGGACCGGATTGCCCAGGCCTGTAGGTTCCAGGAGGGCGATCTCGCGAACGAACCCATAGTCCACCGAATCGGCCGGGAGCACGAGATCGACGCTCAACTCGGGTGGGCCGGCCGGGCGAACGTCGCGGGCGGCCAGCTCCTGGAAGCGAGCCATGAACTCCGGCCAGCGGCTCGCCACGATGTCGAATCCGGCCGCGGCGGCGTGGCCTCCGTGACGGATCAGGATGTCCTGGCAGGCGATCAGCGCCTCCGCCAGATTGCATCCGCCGGGGCTGCGGCACGACGCCCGCAGGATGCCCGCCTCGGGATCGACGAGGGTCGCGACCACCGCTGGGCGATCCAGGTCCTCCGCCAGCCGCCCGGCGATCAGACCGATAATTCCGACCGGCCACTCCCCGCGGACCAGCAACGCGGCAGGGAGGTCGGGAGAGGCGGCCGGAGTGCCTGCGGCCTTCGCTGTCGCGTCGAGCGCCTGATCCAGCCCGAGCTCGTGTCGAGCCTCGGCCAGGGCCACGCGAGTCATCTCGCGCCTGTCCAGATTGGCCTTGTCGATCTCGGCGGCGAGGGCGTCTGCCTCGGCGCGGTCGTCGGCAAGGAGCAGGCGAGCCGCCCGGGCCGCCTCCCCCACCCTTCCGGCGGCGTTGAGACGAGGAGCCACCACGAATCCGATGTCTTCCAGGTCCACTCGATCGGGGGCCAGGCCGGCTCGCTCGAGCAGAGCCGCCAGCCCGGGGCGGGGCGAATCGCGCAGCTGGCTCAACCCGATGCGGGCGATGGCGCGGTTCTCACCGAGGATCGGCGCGACGTCTGCCACCGTGCCGATCAGAGCGAGGTCGGCCAGCTCTCGGACGACTTCCGGGATCGACGCCGTGTCCCCGGGCGTCCCCTCCCCGTCCAGCCCATCGACGAGGAGCGCGGCCACTTTCCAGGCCACGCCCGCCCCGGTCAGCTGGCGCTCCGGATATGCACTGTCGGCCCGCTGCGGATTGACCACAGCCACGGCAGCGGCCGGCCAGGTCGCCGCGTGGTGGTGGTCCGTCACCAAGACGTCGACGCCGCGGCTCGCCGCGAGCTCGATCTCGGGGCCGCTGCTAGTTCCGCAGTCGGCGGTCACGATGAGCGACCGCCCCTCGGCGACCGCTCGGTCGATGGCCTTCGTCGAGAGACCGTGGCCGTCCCCCAGCCGTTCCGGCACGTAGGGCTCCGCGTCCAGGCCCAGATGCCGCAGCGCAAGCACGAGAATCGACAGGCCGGTGAGGCCGTCCGCATCGAAGTCACCGTAGACGAGCACCCGCTCGCCCTGGGCCCGGGCCCGTGCCACTCGCGAAAGTGCGGCTTCGGCGTCGGGGAGCAGCCGCGGATCGTGGAGTCCCTCCTCGGCCGGCGCGAGGAACGCAGTCAGCGCAGCGGCGTCGGCGACTCCGCGGGCGGCGAGAATCGCCAGCAGCCGCTCGGAGATGCCCCGCTCGGCGCCCAGCTCCCGGGTCGCCCGATCGATGAAGACCGGCGACGGACCACGCCAGCGGTAGAGGGACTGGATCATGCCGACCAGCATGCCACGCCCGGCTCATCACCGGAGTATCCGTGGATCACCCGCGGTTTCGCGCAGGGCGCTAGTAGGACCGACGGCCTCCGCGCACCGCCTCCAGGCGCTTCGCTCGCCGCTTGTCGTCCCAGAGCTGCCACACCACGAGGAGCGGACTGGCGTTGAAGATCGACGAGTATGTGCCGGAGACGATCCCGATCAGGAGCGCCAGAACGAAGTTGTGGATGGACGCGCCCGAGAAGAGCAGCAGCGCCGTGAGGGTGATTACGACCGTCAGGCTCGTGTTGATCGACCGACCGAAGGTCTGCAGGATCGAATGGTTGACGATCTGATCAAAGGCCTCGCCGGCGTGGCGTGCTTTGTTCTCGCGAATCCGGTCGTACACCACGATCGTGTCGTGCACGCTGAAGCCGATCACCGTCAGCACGGCCGTGACGAACAAGGCGTCTATCTGGGTGCCGAAGAGTGTGCCCAGGATGGCGAAGATCCCGACGACCACGATGACGTCGTGGAGGAGGGCCACAAGGGCGGTCGCGCCGAACTTGATGCTCTGGAACCGGATGCCGATCCAGATCAGGATGCCCAACGAGCCGAGCAGGATGAGCAGGATGGCCTGCTGAATCAGCTGGGCACTGACGATTGGGCCGACCGTGCTCTGCAGGCCGGTGCAAGCGATGGGACCGAGCTTCGAATCGGCCTGAAGCGCCGTGGCGATCTCGGCAAGCTTCCCGGCCGTGGGCAAGTGCAGGGTGCACCCCTGGCCGGCCTGATCGACGCTGTTGGGAGTGGCCGTCGGTGCGGCGGAGGGACTGGCCGAGGCACTCGGACTCGCGCTCGGAGCCGTTGAGGCGCTGGCGCTGGGGGCGGCGGAAGGACCGACCGAGGCACTTGCGCTGGCAGCTGCGCCAGGAGCCGCACTCGCACTCGGAGCCGTTGACGCGCTCGCGCTTGGGCCGGCGCTGGTGCTAGGAGCCGCACTCGTGCTCGCGCCGGCACTCGCGGACGCGGAAGCGCTGGCGCCTGCGGACGCGCTCGGCGCAGCCGTGAGCACCGGCTGCGGAGTCGGAGGCGGAAGCAGATCCGCCCGCTTGGTGCGGATCGTGATGTTGTGGACGGAGTCCTCGCTGACCTCGGCGTCTGTCACGCCTTTCTGGACGAGGATGGTCCTGACTTCGTCGAGCGAGGCGTTCGGGTTCTTGAACTGGAACTGCCAGACCGTGCCGCCGGTGTAGTCGACGGAAAACTGCAGGCCGGCCTTGCCGTTGGTGGCCGGCGTCAGGAGAATGAAGATCAGGCCGGGTACGACGATAAGGCCCGAGAAAAGGAAGAACCAGTTCCTCTTGCCGATGACGTCAAACACGGCTGCGAGCCTCTCGCCGGCCGTACCCGCGGCCTATCGCCCTTGCCTGGAACTCCTCGTCGGTCACCCCGTAAAGCCAGGCCCGCTGAGCCCATTGCTGGTGGACCACCAGCCGGAGAAGCGTCCGCGAGACTGTGACGGCGGTGAACATCGACGTTGCCACTCCGATGATCAGAACGAGGGCGAAGCCCTTGATCGTGGACGAGCCGCCGAAGTAGAGGATCGACGCGGTAATCAGCGAGGAGACGTTCGAGTCGAAGATCGAGTTCCAGGCTCGGTTGAACCCAGCCTCCATCGCCGTGACCAGCGTCTTGCCGGCTCGGAGCTCTTCTTTGGTGCGCTCGAAGATCAGGATATTGGCGTCAACCGCCATTCCCACCGAGAGCACGAAGCCCGCTATCCCGGCCAGGGTCAGCGTCACGGGAATGATTCGGAAGACCGCCAGGACCGCGATTCCGTAGTACGTGAGCGCCAATCCGGCCACCAGGCCTGGCAGCCTGTAGTAGACGAGCATGAAGATCAGCACGAGGCCGATGCCGATCGCTCCGGCGAAGAGAGTCTGGTTCAGGAAGGACTTGCCGAGGGTGGCAGGGATGTCCTGGCTGCTCTCCTCCTCAACCGGATACGGCAGGGCGCCGTACTGGAGAATCGTTGCCAGCTGCTTCGCGCTGGCGGGGGTGAAGCTTCCGGTGATCTGGCCCTTGCCACCGGTGATCTGGCTCTTCAGATATGGGTGAGAGATGACGTTGCCGTCCAGGACGATGGCGAAGAAGTCGTTGATGTGCGCCCCGGACCAGGTTTCGAAATCGGTCGCCGCCTGCCCCTCGAAGGCGAAGTTCACCGCCCATGGATTCCCGGCCTGGCCGGTGTCGACCCCAGCGCTGATTGAGCCCAGGTTGAGCTGCGCGCCGGTGAACTGGGCGGGCAGCGCTGGATCGATCGGAGTCCCTTCGGCCGGCGGAGCCTTAGCGCCGGCGGCGTTGATGGTGCCGTAGGTCTCGGGAGGAAGGAGCACGAACGAGAGCTGCCCCGTCTTGCCTACCAGGTCCCGGATGGCCTTCGGATCCGTCGCGCCCGGCACCTGCACCAGGATTTCGTTCGATCCCACGGTCTCGACGATCGGCTCGGAGACACCCGTAGTGTTGACCCGCTGCTCCATGATCGAGCGGATGACGTCCATCGAACCCGACCCCGGAAAGACCGCGTTGCCCTGGGCATCGACGGTGTGGTACTTGATCTCGAAGCCGCCCTGCAAGTCCAGGCCCAGCTTCGTCTCGGGCGTCTGGCCCAGTCCGGCGTCGATCTTGCTTAGGACGGCGAACTTGGCGCCGGGCATGAAATCGATGTACAAGGCGAGCGCGCCAATGATGAGGATCAGGATCGGAACTAGCTTTCGCACGAGGTGGGATGTTAGCAGGGATCGGCGCAGCGGCGCTCGGCCGGACAACGGCCTCGTTGGAGCGCCGTCTCAGCCCTCCATGCCGGCCTTGATCCTGGCCGCCAGGGCGGGCCCGATCCCCGGCACGGCCGCGACCTGCTCCACCGGCGCCTCGCGCACGCGCTTCGCCGATCCGAAGACCCGGAGCAACGCCGCTCGACGTTTGGGGCCCACGCCCGGCAGGTCGTCGAAGGCGGAGTGGGTGGCCGCCCTGGCCCGCAGGGAGCGGTGATAGGTGATCGCAAATCGGTGCGCCTCGTCCCGGAGCCTCTGCATCAAATAGAGCGCCGGCGAGGTCGTGGGCAGCAGCACCGGCTCCTTCCGATCCGGCAGGAAGATCTCCTCGCGCTCCTTGGCCAGCCCAACGACCGCCAGATCGTGGTAGCCCAGCTCGTCGAGTACCTCTTTCGCCGCGGAGAGCTGGCCCTTGCCGCCGTCGATCACGACGAGGTCCGGCAGCCGCCAGCGCAGCTCCTCTTCGTTGCCTTCCTCGCCGGAGCGGGCGCGTTTGAAGCGGCGACGCAGCACCTCCTGGTGGCTGGCGTAGTCGTTCGCCCCCACTACTTCCCTGATCCGGAACCGGCGATACTCGCCGGTCCGCGGCCGGCCGTCCTCGAAGACGACCATGCTGCCGACCGACTGCGCGCCCCCGAAGTTGCTGATGTCGTAGCACTCGATCCGGAGGGGCGCGCCCGGCAGGCCCAGCGCCTCGGCCAGCTCCTCGAGCGCCGCCAGGGTCTTGCCCTGGTCGGCCAGCCAGCGGGCATGCTCGCGCTGCAGGGTTTCGGTGGCGTTGCGCGTGGCGAGCGCCAGCAGCTCGCGCTTCTCGCCGCGCCGCGGGACGTGGAGATGGACGGCCGCTCCCCGCCGGCCGGCCAGGAATCCTTCCAGATCCGCCGCATCCTCCGGAAGCGCGGGCACGAGCACGTCCGGCGGGATGCTCGTGGCGCGCTCGTAGTACTGCTGCACGAAGCCCGCGAGCACGGTGCCGTCGTCGGTCTCGCGAGGGGCGTCGAGCAGGTACACGTCACGCCCGACCATCTTTCCGCCGCGGACCGCGAATAGCTGCACGGCCGCCTGGGCATCGTGGCGGGCCAGCCCCAGCACGTCTTCCTCGGTCGCGGCGTGAGCGGCCATCTTCTGCGACTCCATCGTCCGCTCGATGGCCTTCACCTTGTCGCGCAGGGCCGCGGCGCGTTCGTACTCGGTCGCCTCGGAGGCGGCCTTCATCTGGCGGGTCAGCTCGCGCGCCACGACTTCCTGCCGGCCTTCGAGGAAACGCTCGATCTGCTCGATCTGGGCCCGGTAGTCGGCTTTCCCGATGTAGCCGACGCATGGCGCCTGGCAGCGCTTGATGTGGTACAGCAGGCAGGGCCGCTCGATCGCCTTGCG
>PLMA01000067.1:263880-264360 GCA_003141455.1 Chloroflexota bacterium
GTGATCTTGATGAACGGGTAGCTCTTGTCGTCCTTGAGCCGGACGTTGTATCGCGGGCGATAGCGCTTGACGAGGTTGATCTCGAGCAGGAGCGCCTCGCTGACCGAATCGGTCATCGTGTACTCGAGATCGGCGATCCGATCGATGACGCTGCGGATGAGCTGGCTCTCACCGCCGCCCGTCTGCTTCTGCCAGTAGCTCCGGACGCGGTTGCGCAGGCTCTGGGCCTTGCCCACGTAGATCACCGTCCCGCGCGCGTCCTTCATCAGGTACACGCCGGGCCGGTCGGGCAGTCGCTTGAGGGTTGCGGCGAGATCGGGGGTCACGGGTAGATTCTATGCGGCGGGCCCGAAAGCTCGCCGCATAGGACCTGAGCCTCGCTCCCCCGAGTGGTCGCTAGGGCGTCGGGGTGGGTTCCGGCGTCGGGGGAGCCGACTCCACTGCCGTGGCGCTGGGCTCGGGCGTCGGGGCGGCCGACTC
>PLMA01000066.1 GCA_003141455.1 Chloroflexota bacterium
GTCATGTGCGGGAAGAGGTTGAAGCGCTGGAAGACCATGCCGATCTCCTGGCGCTGCTGGGCGATGTTCTTCTCCTTGTCCTCAACGAGCTTCTTGCCACCACCCGTCTCACGGTAGCCGATGAGGTGGCCATTCACGAAGATTCGACCGCCCTGGATCTTCTCGAGGTGGTTGACGCAGCGGATGAAGGTCGTCTTGCCCGAGCCCGACGGGCCGATGACGACGACCACCTCCTGGCGCTTGACCTGGAGCGAGACATCGCGCAGGACATGCAGTCGGCCGAACCATTTCTCGACGTTGCGCGCATCGACCACGACATCGACGTCGGGCCTGGGCACTCCGCCGATGGCGCCGAGGAGATTGCTGCTGATCCTGACGGCGGTCATCAGTGGCCTCCCAACACCGTGATCTCATCCGACTGTTTTGGCTTGCCGCGACCGAGCAGCCGCTCGCGCCAGCTCGGACCGCCCCCCGTGACCTGTGTCGTCCCCTTCGCGAACTTGCGCTCGATCCAGGCCTGCACGAAGCCCCAGATCGTCGTCAGCAAGAGATACCAGAAGCAGCACGCGATCATGTACTCGAAGTAGATCAGCGTGGTGACTGCCTTGCTGTCGAATGTCGTGTAGAGCTCAAAGACGGCGAGAACGTACAACAGGGACGTGTTCTTGATCATGTTGTTGAACTCGTTGCCGAGCGGCGGAATGATCACCCGGGCTGCCTGGGGCAGGACGATGCGGCTCATCGTCTGGCGGTACCCCATGCCGAGCGACTTGGCCGCCTCGGTCTGGCCCGGATCGACGGCGAGGATGCCCGCTCGGACGATCTCTGCCATGTAGGCTCCCTCGTTGACCCCCAGGATGAGGGTCCCGGCAAAGACCTCCGCCGCGATCGTGAAGGGACCTACCGCGATCGTCGGCCACGCGACGACGTGGCTTATCAGAAGGCCGTAGAAGAGGAAGGTGAGCTGGACGATGAGTGGCGTTCCGCGGAAGAACCAGATGTAGAGGTTGGCGACGATGCGGAACGGCCAGATTCGCGACATTCTGCCGAGGGCAGCCACGATGCCCAGGGCAACGCCCAGCACCTGAGCGACTATGGAGATGCCGATCGTCAGCCAGAGGCCATTGATGATCGTGCCGTCGGGTTGGAAGATCGACCTGAACGTGATGTCCCACTGGAAGTGGTAGACGGCGCCCTTGTTCTGCCCGCTACAGGCCGCCACCGAGAAAGCCAGCAGCACGAGGAACCCGGCGAGCCAGGCTCGCCGGGTTCCGTAACCGAAGATGGAGTGAGCCATCGATCGGTCTTGCGATCTAGGGGTGGACTAGGAGACCGGCGCCGTGCTGGTCACCGCTCCGGATTGGATGCCCCACTTGGTGAGGATCTGCAGGTAGGTGCCGTCCGCGAGCATCGCGTCGAGCGCAGCCCTGATCGAGGCCTGGAGCCCGGTATGGTTCAGGCCGACGCTGATGCCTTCCGGAGCCCGCTCCAGATTGAGGTTCGGGACGACCGCGAACTTGCCCTGGCCGTTGGCGACTTCGAAGCCGGCGACGGGCTCGTCGGTGAAGTGAGCGGCGACGGTGCCGGCCTGGAGGGCCAGCAGCGCCTGGGTGTCGGCGGTGAAGGTCTTGAGGGTGATGGCCTTCTTGCCCTTGGCCACGCATTGCTGGCTGAGGCCGTCGGCGGCGGCGTAGTCGCCGGTGCCGCTGATGTGCATGGCCTCGACGGTTCCGTCTTCGGCCGCGACCGCCTTACCGCACAGGTCATCGACGGTCTTGATGTTGTCGGGGTTGCCTGCCAGAACCACGAACTCCTGGCCAGCCTGGAAGTAGGGGATCATGGCCACCTGCTTCTGGCGATCGGCCGTGATCGTCTGCGCGGAGACGATGATGTCGCAGGTGCCTCCGGTCAGAGCCGGGATGATCGCGTTGAAGTTGGTCGTCTTGACGACCACGGTCAGCCCAAGCCGCTTGCCGATCTCAGTGATGAGTTCGACGTCGGAGCCGACGGGCTTCTGGTTGGCGTCGAGCGACTCCTGGGGAGGGTAAGACGTGTCGGAGCAGACGGTCAGCGTGCCGGCCGCAATCAGGTCCGTTGTCGGGACCGTCGGCAGCGGAGCTGAGGTCGGCGCCACAGATGCGGGCGCGGATGCCGCCTCAGACGGGGCCACCGTCGGGGTCGGGGTCGGCGTGGGCGCGGGCGTGGGCGATGCGGCGCTGCTCGAGCAGGCGCCTACGAGGATCGCAGTCGCCACCAGAACGCCGACGACGCGGAATCGAGATCGGGTCACGGGAATTCCTCCTGTCCTCCTAGGGCCCACCAGGGCTTGTCGTCCACCCCCGACGCGCCCGGGGCATCATGAGGGAGCGTAGCCTCACGCGCGGCTGCCTGCAAGGCGACTGTGCCATCCCGCGGTTGCAGGCGGGTTGCAGATGGGCCGCTCGATCGGTCCCGCCGGCAATCGAAATCCTCGGATGGTTCCCGGGCGTGGAGCGGCTATGCTGGCATCGATGGTCCGTCAGCTGCCACGCCGGATCCCACTGGCCGAGCTCCATTGCCACCTCGGCGGGGCAGTCACGCCCTCCGTCATGTGGGGGATTGCCCACTCCCAGGGAATCAAGCTGCCCACCAAGGACTACTGGCAGTTCCGCGACATGATCACGGCCTCTCCCAAGCGCGGCCACTCGTTCGACGGCTACTTGCAGCTCTTCCACTGGACGGAATTGATCCAGTCCTCGCCGCTGGCCGTGGAGCGGTCCGTCTACGAAGTGGTGGGCGGCGCATACCGCAAGAACAACGTCACGACCATGGAGCTGCGCTTCAACCCAATGAAGCGGAATCGCGGCGGCGAGCAGGATCTGGACCACATCATCGCGGCGGCCTTGCGTGGCATGGACCGCGCCACGCTCGAGTACCCGATCAGACCCGGGCTGATCTTCTGCCTGGACCGGGCCTTCTCGTACGACCTGAACGAGATCATCGTCGAGAAGGCGATCTCGTGGCGCGATCGGGGCGTCGTGGGGATCGACATCGCCGGCCCGGAATCGACCACTTTCCGGGCTGCGGAGTACCGAAACCTGTTCCGGCGGGCCCGCGGCTTTGGGCTCGGTATCACGGTCCACGTCGGTGAGGCCGGACCCGTCGAAGAGGTGGCGCAGGTAATCGAGGCGCTCGAGCCCGACCGGATCGGGCACGGCGTCAAGGCGGCCTACGATCCCCGAACGATGGGCATGCTGCGCGAACGGGGGATCGTGCTCGAGATCTGCCCGACGTCGAACCTCCAGACCGAGGTGGTCTCCGGTTGGGAGGAATTCCGCTGGATCTTCGATCAGTTCCGGCGCAACGAGGTCCGCTTCGCCATCAGCACCGACGGCCCGGAGATGCTCAAGACGTACATCCGCGACGAGCTCGCGACGCTTGGAAGACTCGGCATCCTCTCCTACGAGGAGCAGCTCCAGGCGGCCCAGACGTCGCTGCAGGCGTCCTTCGTGCCGAAGGTGACCGATGTCGCCGCCGCCGTCCGGAAGCCGGCGACCCGCGTCGAAGTCGAGCGGGAAGAAGCCTGAGGTCGGATACCGCGAGCGCCGGTCGGCCCTGGCCGGGCCGTTAGCCGTCCAGCGGCTCCACTCGATAGGTGCAGCTGCGGTCCCCGGACGCGATGTGGCACTCACGTGTGACCGTCGCCCCGAGCACCTCGCCGAAGAGCTCCAGCTCTTCCTGGCAGGCGATCGGGTAGGGGACTGATACGCCGGAGATCGCGCAGTTGTGCTCGTAGAGCCGGATCGTCCCGTCCTGGTCGCGGGTGGCGCGGCCGAGGTATCCGGTCTCGTCCTGGTAGCTCGCAACTTCGCGGACCCGGTCCCAGAGCGAAGCGCTGCTCGGCAGGCGCTGTTCGAGCCGGCTACGAACAAGAGTCCTCAGCTGCTGGCGCCGGGCTTCAAACACGTCCCGAATCAGCGTTTCGCCGCCGATGGACCGGATCGCGGTGAGGAACGATTGGGCCAGGGCCCCGTAGTTGGCCGGAAACAGCTCCTGGGCTGCCGGCGTGAGGTCGTAGACGTGACGCGGCCGGCCGACGCCGTGGCGACTGAGGCTGCGACTGACCAGGCCGGCCGTCTCGAGCGTGCGCAGCTGCTGGAGCACGCCGGTTCGGCTGGCCCCCACGCGATCGGCAACCTGATCGGGGGATGCGGGCCCGCCCGTGCGCAGGGCGTACAAAACCTCACGACGGAGCGTGGACGAGGCGCCGGGGCTGGGCGTGGGCGTGACGAGCGGCGTCATGGTGTTGACGCGCTTGATGGTCTGGGAGTCGGTGCCGTGCTCGAAGTCTGGCGGGGCCGTGTGCTCGGCATCGGCGCCGTTCCGCCCGGCATGGTCGTCGCGGGGTTGCGTCGCGTATGGCAGGTGCGTGGGCGTGGCGGGCTGCCGGTGCATTGAAGAAAAGTAGCAGTGTGCGTCGAAACCTGCTTGCGGATCGGGCGCGTCCGGTCCTGACTGACCACGTGGACGGCGGCGGACGGCGGCGGCGGGCGGCGGCGGGCGGCGGCGGGCGGCCGATCCCGGCACCCGATCGTGGCGCCCGCGATTGGGTTTGGACTCGCCCGGAAGGGCTCCCGTACCTTACGATCAGCCCTGATCCCCAAGATCAGCCCCTATCCCTGATCCTGTCGGAAGTCCAGACGGTCGCCCGTCTCGGCCGCGGGCGAGAAATGCCGGTCTGCCATCATTCGGTCGCCAAGGAGTACGGGTGCCACAGATTCGAGCCTTTCGCGCGCTTCGGTACGACCCTCAAGCGGTCGGCGATCTGAACCGGATCATTTGCCCGCCCTACGACGTAATCGGGCCCGATCTGCAGCAGACCCTGCTGGCGCGTCACCCAATGAACGCCGTCCGGCTCGACCTGCCCGAAATCCAACCCGGCGAGGAGCCGGACGACCGGTATCGGCGGGCGGCGCGCATGCTGGCCGGCTGGCGCGTGGACGGCACTCTGCGCAAGGACCCCAGCCCCTGCATCTACGTCTACGAGCAGATCTACAAGGTCCCAGGCAGCAGAAGAGTCCGCCTCCAGCGGGGCTTCTTCGGCCGGCTTCACCTGGAGGATCTGACGGCAGGTTCGGGGGTGCTGCCCCACGAGCGAACGCTGTCCGCCCCGAAGGAAGATCGCTACAAGCTGCTCAATGCGACGGGCGTCAACACCAGCCCCGTCGTGGGTCTGTTCGAGGATCGGGGGGGGAAGTCCGTCAGGGCGCTCGCGGATCTCGCCGCCGGCCCTGCCGACGCCGATGTCACGGACGACGACGGCGTTCGCCACCGTCTCTGGGCCGTGCCCGAGAACGGACCGGAGAGCGACCGCGTAAGCCTCGTCCTCGACGCTGCCCGCCGGAAGCGCGTCACCATCGCGGATGGGCATCACCGCTACGAGACTGCGCTCCGTTACCGCGACGAGCGCCGCGCAAACAGGACCGGCGAGGCGGATCCCCCCTTCGAGTACGTGATGATGCTGTTCCTCGAGACGACTGGTCAGAAGCTGACCGTTCTGCCGACGCACAGGATCGTGAAGGGCCTCGGCGAGGAGGGCGTGAACGATCTCCTGAACCACGCCCAGTGGCTCTTCGATGTCCAGCCGGTGGCGCAGCGCGCGGACCTCGAGGCGGCTTTCGCCTCGGTCGACAGGGCTCCGGGCGGGGAGGGCCGTTTCGGACTGTGGACCCGCAACGGCGGGGCCTTCCTGAGTGCCCGCCGCGACGCCTTCGCCAAGTCCCTGACTACGGGCGGCGCCGCGCTACATCGCCTGGACGTCACCCTGCTGCAGGTCGCGCTGGACCGGCTGTGTGCCATCGACGCCGCTGCGATCGCCGCCGGGCGTTTGGCGTACAGCAAATCCGTGGCCGATGCCCTGGACTGGGTAGACGCATCGCGGGACGGTGCGGACGCGGCCTTCCTGCTCGATCCCACGCCCGTGGCCGAGATCGCGGCCGTCGCGGCAGACGGCGACGTGATGCCGCAGAAGTCGACCTACTTCTATCCTAAGGCCCTGACCGGACTGATCATCAATCCCCATGAGTGGTGAGATGCGGGCCGGGTGCCGATCCGACGGAACGGGCGCAAGGACCAGCACATGAGTGACAAAGTATTCGACGAGCTGCACTTCGCGCGGCCGCATCCCGTGGGCTCGAACGGCCGGCCGATTCGCAAGGATGAGATAGAGCTGACCGATCGCGGTCTGTACGTGGAGTCGTGGATGCCGGAGCGGCGTTCGCGTCGGCGGCCGCTGCTCTTCATACACGGCGAGCTCGCCGGATCGTGGATCTGGGAGCGCTACCTCTCCTATTTCGCCAGCCGCGGCTGGGAGGGTCACGCTCTCAACCTGCGCAATCACCACTGGTCCGAAACGACCGACATCGCCAACGTGGACTTCGAGGCTTACGTCGACGACGTTGCCGGGGTCATAGAACGGATCGGGCACAACCTGGTGGCCGTGGGTCACGGGATGGGGGGGCTGCTGGCGCTCAAGGCTGCCGAGCGGCACTCCGTCGGCGCGATCGTGCTGCTCGACAGTGAGCTTCCCCGCGATCTGCGGTCGCCCGTCCGGCCCCACGAATTGCGAGAGATCCCGGACGTCTACGGCCGCGACCACATCGGCTGGGAGACGCTCCCCGAGAGGCTGCAACGCGACAACCGCGACCTGACGATCGCCGACATCGTGCGCTTGCAGCACCTCTTCGGCCAGAAGCCTCACGAGTCGGGGTTGGCGAAGCGCGAGATCCGAGAGGGGATAGCGATCGACCGGGCTCTCCTTGCCGGCACGCCGATGCTGGTGGTGGGCGCCGGCCTGGACGGCACCTCGTCGGCGGCCGGTGCAGAAAGGCTGGCCGACTGGCTCGGTGGAACGTACGAGCCGTTCGGGGCGCATTCGCACTACGGGCTCGTCATCGGTGAGTCGAGCTTCCAGCAGGTGGCCGATGGCATCCGGGCCTTCCTGGAGTCTCACCGGCTGTAGGCCGCCCGGGGACAGAGCCGGCCGCGCCCGCGGCCCTCAGCCGCGCGGTCCCCAGGCTCCGATGGCGTGCCGTTCAGCTGCCTGCTATCATCCCGCCCGGCTCGCCGAAACGTCGGCTGGCCCGATGCCGCATTCGTCTAGAGGCCTAGGACGCGTCCCTCTCAANNGACCGCGCCCCGGGGGCGTTCTCCGTCCCGGCGGCTGTTAGCATGACTACGGACCCGGCCCGAACGTAAGGTCATCCCTGGCGATGGCCGGGGACACGCCGCCACGCAGGAGATGGGCGATGTCAGACGACCCACAGCAGCCACAGCAGCCGCCGGCCGCCGGGGCGCCGGGCACGTG
>PLMA01000049.1 GCA_003141455.1 Chloroflexota bacterium
GCCCACCCTGCCGGGGCCGTGCCCACCCTGCCGGGGCCGTGCCGCGCCCTGCCGGGGCCATGCCCACCCTGCCGGGGCCGTGCCCACCCTGCCGGCGCCCTGCCGCACCTGTCGAGAGCGGTGGCCGCGCTCCCGTCCAGGCTCAGTACGTCGACGCCACCGTGGGCTGAGACTCAGAGCCCGAGGTCCGCCAGGATGGCGTGCATCCGCCGCGCCGCTCGGCCACGATGCGAGATGCGGTTCTTGGCCTCGGCGGTCCACTCTCCCAGGGTCCGGCCTCCCGGTGGCTCCGCGGCCGGCTCGAAGATCGGATCGTAGCCGAAGCCTCCATTACCGCGAGGGGCGGTCGCGATGCGGCCGACGCAGGTTCCGCGGGCCAGCCTGACACGCATCCCGCCGCGCGGCCCGCGTGCTTCCGGCAGGGCCACGGCAAGCACGCAGCGGTATCGCGCACCACGCAGCGCCGGCTCCAGACCGGCCATCGCTCCCAGAAGCTTCACGTTGTTCTGCTCGTCCGTGGCCGTCTCGCCGGCATAGCGCCTCGTGCGCACGCCCGGGCCGCCGTCGATGGCGTCGACTTCAAGCCCCGAGTCGTCGGCCAGGGTGGGCAGCCCCGAGAGGGCGGCGAAGAAACGGGCCTTCTTCGACGCGTTGGCCTCGAACGTGTCGCCGTTCTCGATCGCCTCCTCGGTGATGCCGACATCGTCGAGGTCTACGAGCTCCGAATGCAGCGGCCCCAGCAGCTCCCGGAGCTCGCGCAGTTTGTGGGCCGATCGCGTCGCGACCAGGAGCTGCCTGCGCGGGCCGCCCGCTCCCCGTTGGCCGCCCGCTCCAGAGTGGCCGTCGAATCTCGGCGCGCCCCAGCTCACGGACGCTAGCGGGGGACCGAGGCAAGGGCCTCGGCCTGGGCCTCGAAGAGGCGTTCCAGCCCGACGGCCGCGAGGTCGAGCAGTCGATCGACGTCCGGCCGGGCGAAGGGTTTGCCCTCGGCCGTGGCCTGGAGCTCCACGTACTTGCCCGCGTCGGTGGAGACGACGTTGAAGTCGACCTGAGCGCGTGAGTCCTCGGAGTAGTCCAGGTCCAGGCAGGCGACGCCGTCGACGATACCGACGCTGACGGCGGCGACGCGCCCCAGCAGGCACCGCTCCATGCCGTAAGTTCGCAGCGCGACCGCCAACGCCACCCATCCTCCCGTGATCGACGCGGTACGCGTACCGCCGTCGGCGTTGATCACATCGCAGTCGATGGTGATCGTTCGCTCGCCGAGCTTCGCCATGTCGACGACGCCGCGCAGCGACCGGCCGACCAGGCGCTGGATCTCGTACGTTCGTCCGCCCAGCTTCCCCTTGGCAGCCTCGCGAATGTTCCGCTCGCTCGTTGCTCGCGGCAGCATGCTGTACTCGGCCGTGACCCAACCCGTGCCCTTGCCGCGCAGGTGGGGCGGGATCTTGTCCTCGATGGTGGCCGCGCACAGAACCTCGGTCCCGCCGAGCTTGATTACGCATGAGCCCTCGGCCCACTTCTGGACGCCCAGCTTGAGTGAGACGGCTCGAAGATCGACGGGCAGGCGCCCATCCGCTCGCTGAAACGATTCAGCCCCGATCGTCATGGCGCGGTCTCCTGTTCCGCCGTGGTCGGCTGAGACGCAGAACGTTCCTCGGCCTTGGCAGCATCCCACAACTCGTCCAGTTCCGCGAAGCTCATGTCGCGCAGCTGGACGCCGCGTTCCCTGGCCATACGCTCCACTCGCCGAAACCGCCGGCGGAACTTGTCCGCGGCGGCCCGCAGGGCGCCCTCGGCCTCGACGCCGTTGCGCCGCGCCAGGTTCACGACGACGAGCAGCAGGTCACCGACCTCCTCGCGCCGTTCCGCGTCCGTGGCGGCCGCCTCGAGTTCGGCCAGCTCCTCGTGGATCTTGTCGAGGACGCCGACGATCTCCGGCCAGTCGTAGCCGAGGTGGGCGGCCCGCTCCTGCATCTCCTGGGATGCGGCCAGGGCGGGCATGGACCGAGAGATGCCATCCAGCGCGCTGGCGATCTCCGGCGCCGCGTGGCCCTCCGAGTCGGCCGCGGCGGCTTCGCGTTCTGCTCGCTTGATCTGCTCCCACTGGCGATTGACGTCGCCCGCAGTGGTCACCCGAGCATCGCCGAAGACGTGCGGGTGGCGGCGGACGATCTTCCGGCCGATCCCTTCCTGCACGTCCGTGAGGTCGAAGGCTCCGGCCTCCGCGGCGAGCTGGGCGTGAAGCACGATCTGCAGGTACAGGTCGCCCAACTCTCCTGCCAGCTCCGGCGTGGCGCCACCATCGAGGGCGTCGTATACCTCGTAGGCCTCTTCCAGCAGGTGCTTCTTGAGCGAAGCGTGGGTTTGCTCGCGATCCCACGGGCAGCCGTCCGGTTGGCGCAGCCGATGAGCTATCCAGGGCAGCGCCCAGGGGCTGGCAAGAGCTCGTTCCGGCGCCACGGGGCCCAGGTACAGCGGCCCGGCAAGCGCCCCGGCATCCAGGTCGCCGACCGTCGTGGCTTCCACCAGGCCGATGCGACCGACGTCGTGGTCGGCCGGATAAAGACGCCGCAGCATAGTCAGTGCGTCGGAATCGGATGATGCGTGTCGCCCCGGCAGCTGATCCGTCGCAGAGTCCGGGTAGGGGCCGGGCCGCAGAATGCTGAGCGGCACCAGCAGCAGCGGTCTCGAGGGCTCGAGGGGCGTTCCGGCCAGCCGTTCGGGCGAGGCTATTTGAAGTCCGGCCGCTGGGTCCAGTCCCCAGCGGATCCGAGCCTCGGCGACTAGCGCATCGAGCACCGGTTCCGCGTTGCTACGGAGTCGGAGAGGCCGGGCTGAGCGCGGTCAGGCCAGCCTGATCTGTCCAGACATTCGTGTTCGATTGCAGTTGGACCAGCCAAACCTGGAACAGGCTCAGCCTGAGCGAGGCCGCGGTGGTTGCGTCGGGCAGCCTGGTCTGCTCGTCGATGACCTTGTACACGTACCAGACCCCGCCGCTGTTGACCATCTGGCTGACGCCACCTACGGGCGTGGAAAACACGGCGTCCTCCTGGACCTTCTCGAGCGCGTAGCGGCCGAACCAGCCCGCGTCTCCGCCATTGGTCGCCTCGTCTGCCAATTCCGAGTTCTGCCTGGCGACGGTCGCGAAATCAGCACCGGTGGCGAGGGCGAGCTGCACGTCGGCGATGCGCTGGTCGGGAGCCGGGCGGCGCCCTTCGAACTTCACCACCACGTAGCCGAAGGACGTCTCCTGTATCGGATCGAGGATCGTGTTGGGAGTCAGATCGGCCTTGAAGACCGCCGGCGCCACGCTCGTCAGTCCAAGGCCCGACTGGCCGGATGCAGTCTGGGTATTGAAGACGTCCGCCGGGATCCACGGAATGGAGCCGGCGATGGTCCTGAAGAAGGCGTCGTCATTGACAGCGCTGTCCGCGGCCATCGTGGCGAACTTGGACGGGTCCGCCCGGAGAGTCGCCACCGCCGCGTCGGCGCGGCTCTTGGCCTCGGTCCACGCCGCGTCGGTGGTCGGGACGCTGGTGGCGTTGGTTGTGTCGTGGTTCGGAGCGAAGACAATCATGCTGAGCTTGACCTCATCTCCGTTGCCCGGCTGGCTGTAGCCGGGGAAGATGACGATCTCCTGCACGTGGCGCTGGACGGTCGGAGTGTCGATGTACTGCTTCTCGATTGAACCCTTGACGGCCTTTTGCACCGCCTCCGCTCGAGCGTAACCCTGATAGTCGCCGCTCATGGACCTTTCCCAGTTCGTGTCGACGTACGGGGCGACGATGCTCGTCACCGTCGCGAACCGGTAGGCGCCGTTCTGGCCCTTGAGGATCGTGGTCACGTCGTTGGGCTTGGCCAGACTGAAGATGGCGTCGACCAGGTCCGGGTCCAGGCTCAAGTGGTCTTTGGTGGTGAGACCGTAGTCCTTGGTTTCCCCGCTGGCGGCTTCGGTAGCGACGTCGGCCCACTTCTTGGTGCCGGACTTGACTTCGTTGAGATAACCCTGCGCCTTCGTCAGGGCATCCTGCTGGTCCTGAGCGGTGGGGGAGTTGGCCGGCGGCGTGGGATTGGGCACGACGCCGATGATCATCACGTGGCGCATCTCCGGGAGAGTGCCGTCGGCCTGGATCTGGTCCTTGACCTGTTGGTCGCCCACGGTGATGCCGTGTTTCGAGGCGTACTGCCTGAGGGTGGCGTCGAGGGCTAGCTGCTGCAGGGCGAGGGCCGTCGGCGTGCCTGAAGCCCCGCTGATGGACTGCGCCGCCGCCGAGATGGTTCCGTACTCGTTGCTGAGGGGCGTCGCCGAGATGGCTGAGTACTCGTCCGGAGTGATCTTGCCCTGGCGCGAAAGCGTGCCGTAGTCCTGCACCAGGCGCTTGTTGAGGGAGGCGTTGAGGGCCGCGCGATCCCTGATGGCGTCTTTGCTGATGGCCTCGCCGTTGACCGACGCGACGGGGGCGCCGTGGTTCTGGTAGTAGTCCACGACGAACACGCCGGCCACCAGAGACAGTGCGACCGCGATGGCCGCTACGAAGGTGACCGTGAGGATGACGGCACGCCGAGAGTCATCGCGGCGAGCGTGTCGGCGCGTGGGCTTAGGGGTATATCGGGTGCGAACGGTCATCTGGGCGTCCTGGTGCGAGAGAAGCCCGGCCGGAAGCGCCGGGGTAACGGAGCCGTATGCTACCGCATTCCGTATCCTGAAACGGGGGTGACCGTCTGGCGATGCGCGATGACGGCGCGGTCGGCACGCCTATGGCCGGCCGTTTCGGACGGATCTCCGGCTGCCGGGACCGGCCACCATGCGCCCAACGACGCCGAGGTAGGTTTCCGCCTGACGCGCCCAGCTCAGTTCCTCCACGCGCTGGCGAGTTCGCCGAACGCGGGCTCGCCGCTCCGTGGGGCGGTCGACCAGACTCAGGATCGTCGCTGCAAGCGATTCGTGGTCGCCCGGCTCGTAGACCGCGAGCGTGTCGGCGTCGAAGTAGCGCTCCACCGTCGGCAGGCGGGATGCCACCACGGGCTTGGCCATGGCCGCGTACTCGAGCACCTTGGTGGACAGGCTCATCTGCGTGAACGGATCCAGCCGTGTCGGTGCCACGCCGATGTCCGCGGCCGCGACCGCCTTCGGGACCTCCTCGATTGGGATGCGGCCGGGGAAGCTGACCCTGTCGGCGACGCCGAGTTCCTTGGCCAGCGCCTCGAGGGGCGCCTGGGCGTCGCCACGGCCGTAGAAGGTGGCTTCGACGTGCAGGTCCGGCCGCGTCCGGGCGAGTGAGGCTACTGCCCGCAGGACGACGTCAAGCTCGTAGGTCGGGGTGAGTGCGCCGGCATAGACGATCCGCAACTTCCCGTCCGCCATGAAATTGCGGTGGGGGTGCGCCGTCGGGTCGAAGAGCCGCAAGTCCGGGCTGTTGAGGATGACGGTCAGGCGTTCCGGGCCGGCCCCGAGTCGGACCAGGCGTTCCGCCAGCGGCTCGTTCACCGTCAGCACCTCGTTGGCCAGGGCGATGGACAGCTTCTCCTGCAGCAGCAGAAGCCGGTAGCTGATCGGGTTTGCCGCCCTGGGGAAGCGGCTCCGGAAGAACTCGGGCATCGCCTCGTGAAGGTCGAGCAGGACCGGCACTCCGGCCAGCTTCATCGGCAGGGCCGAGAAGACCAGGTAGTCCGGCAGCGAATGCACCTCGACCAGACCGTACCGACGGCGGCGATGGGCTTGAGTCGCGGCCCACAGGGCGCGCATGAGAAAGGCGCCGTACTCGACGAGATAGACCGACAGTCCGGCTCCCTGGTGGCGCCGAACCGGCAGTCGCCGCAGGTTCACGCCTTCGACCACCGCCGAGGCCGTCTCGCCCGGGCGCCGCAGGCCGAAGACATCCACTTCCCAGCCGGCCGCGACGAGCGCTTCCGCTTCGCGCCGGACGCGAGGGTCCTCCTCGTAGTAGGCGTGGACGATCATGCAGATCGGGCGACGTGGCATGGGGGCGCTCACGGCCGATTTCCGCCGGCGGGATCGGCGGCCAGCACGGCCGAGATCCGCTCCGCCGCCCCGGCTCCCCTCAGATGAAGAGCCCGAGCGCGTTCGGCCGCCAGATCGGCGGATCGCGCGACCGGTGCCCGAAGGTCGAGCTCGCGAACGGCGGCGTCGCGGTCCAGGCCTACCAGCACCGCCGAGCTGCCGGCCCCGCCGACCGTCTCGACCCATTCGGTCGTGGTTCGCAGGACCAGGCACGGGACGCCGAGCCAGGCCGACTCCCGCTGGATGCCACCCGAGTCCGTGAGAACCGCGGCAGCGTGGAGTTGCAGCGCCAACGCCGTGGCGTAGCCCTGCGGCTCGATCGAGGCCACGTTCCCGGGCAGAGCGATTCCCGCCTCGGCCAGCGCCGCCCGCGTGCCAGGATGGAGCGGGAGGATCACCGGCCGATCGATCGTGGCCACGGAGCCGAGCAGACCGGTCCAGGCGGCCATCGCCTCGGGCGCGCGGTTCTCCGCCCGATGAACGGTCGCCAGAAGGTAGCCTCCGGGACGTAGCACCAGGCCCAGCCTCGCGCCGATCTCGACCAGCACCGCAGGATCCCGGACCTGGGCGGAGACGCGGGCGGCCAGGTCGAGCATCAGATCGCCGACCTGGACGACACCCGCCGTGATTCCCTCCGCGGCCAGGTTGGCGACCGCGGCAGCGGTCGGGGCAAAGAGCCAGTGCGACATGTGGTCGGCCACGACACGGTTGCGCTCCTCCGGCATGCGCCGATCGAAGGAGCGCAGGCCGGCCTCGACATGGGCGACCGGGATGCCGAGCTTGGCCGCGGCCAGGGCCCCGGCGAGGGTGGAGTTGGTGTCGCCGTAGACCAGCACCGCGTCCGGCCCCGCGTCTCTGAGCAGTGGCTCCAGGGCGATCAGCATTCGGCCGGTCTGGTCGCCGTGGCCGCCTCCCCCGATCCCGAGCGAGTGGTCCGGCCGCGCCAGGCCCAGCTCGCCGAAGAAGTTGCCGGCCATCGTCTCGTCGTAGTGCTGGCCGGTGTCGACGAAGATCTCGACATGGTCGCGACGCAGGACGGGCTGCAGCGCGGCGGCCTTTATCAGCTGTGGCCGCGTGCCGACGACGCTCAGGATTCGCATCGCCGGCGCTCCCCTACGAGGAGGCGACGCCGCTGGGCGTCGCGGAGCCCCTGCGGCGCCGCGTGGCGGCTTGGACGCCGATGCCGACGTACTGGACGCTCGCCGGCAACTCCACCTCGCGCAGGCTGTTGCGTCCGTCGAAGACGATCTCGAGCTGCGGGAAGAGCCGAAAATCGAGGCTCTCCCACAGCTTGTCCGCGGTCTGGGTGACGATGGCGCGGAACGGCGCCGGCTGGCCCCATTGATAGGCAACGGCGCAGCAGCGACCGATCTCCTCGGTCGGAAGGAGAGGGTCGTAGGCCGACACTTGGGCGCCGTGGAATGAAAGCCGCTCGATCAGCGGCAACGCTCGCGAATAGGCCAGCTCTTTGACGTTGGCGCGGTAGGTGAGACCAAGAACCAGGATCGGGACGTCATCGAGTCCGCCCAGCAGCCCCTCGAGCGACTTGATGGCCAGGCCCACCTGGGCATCGTTCGTGCGACGCGCGGCGGCAACCATTTCGAGATCAGGGGCGCGACTCAAGAGGAGATGCGGGTAGACGGGGATGCAGTGGCCGCCTACCCCGAGACCCGGCTGGTGGATGTGCGAATACGGCTGGCTGTTGGCGCCTTCGATGACTTCCTGGATATCCACGCCGACGCGGTCGGCGTAGCGGGCGAAGTCGTTGGCCAGGGCGACGTTGACGTCGCGGTAGGTGGTCTCGGCGATCTTGCTGAACTCCGCGGCCTCGGCGCCGGTCATCTCCACGATCTCGGCGTCCAGCACCGAGTCGTAGAACGCTGCGGCCCGCCGTCCCGATTCGGGGCCGATCCCGCCGACGAGCTTGGGGTATGTCGCCAGGTTCGCGAAGACGGCGCCCGAGTAGAGCCGTTCCGGCGAGAAGGCAACGAAGAAGTCGGCCTCGGCCCGGAGGCCGGTGGCCGCCTCGAGACGGGGCGCGAACCGCCCGCGCGTGTCACCGACGGGGAGAGTGGTCTCGAAGATGACCGTCATGCCGCCGTGGATCCCGGCCGCGATCGAATCCACTGCCGAGTCCATGTATCGGTAGTTCGGTTGCTGGGCGTCGTCCAACATTACCGGCACGATCAGGACCGCTACATCCGCGTCGCGGGCGGCGGCCGCGGCGTCGACGGTGGCCACGAGGAGGCCCGCGGCGTGGGCCTCGGCCACTCCCTCGGCCAGCCCCGGCTCCCCCGTGACGTGGGAACGGCCCTCGTTTATGGCCGCTACAACGTCGGCGTTCACGTCCACGGCGGTCACGTGCCATCCGTGCCGGGCGAACTGGACGGCGAGCGGCAGGCCCATCTTGCCCGCGCCAACGACGACCGCACGGCCCACCGTGCCGGGCTCCGCGGCCCAGGGCGTCACGGCGCGCGGCGTTCTGTGCGAGCAGAGGTTGATCGGTGGAGCGATGGCGCCGCCAAGGAGGCTGACGACGCGCGAGGGGCGGTCGACGATGGTCATTCGGCAGTCAGCCTCGAGGGAAGGTCGGAGAGGTCGATGGGTCGTCGCTCTGACGCGGCGGTGAGGAGGGCGTTGGCGATCGCCACGGCCCACAGGCCGTCCTCGGCGTCGACGTACGGCCGCTCGCCTGTTCGCAGAACCCGCACGAACTCGTCGAGTTGAGCGCGCAAGGGCTCGATGTTGTCGATCGGAATCTCCGCCACGTCGCCGGTGAAGGTCGTGGCGTAACCGGAAATCATCTGAGGCCGCTCGATGTTGGAACGGGTAAAGGTCAGCCTCTGGGTGAGGTAGTCCAGCTCGAACATCCCCTCCTCGCCGACGGCGACGAGGCTGCGCCGCTTGGCCGGAGTGAGCCAGTCCACGTCCAGGAAGCCCGTTGCGCCCGACGGGAAGTGCATCAGGCCGAACGTGAGGTCTTCGTGCGTGGCGTGCAACCGCTGGGCCGTCTCGGCGTAGACGCGGACCGGCCGCTCGCCGGCGATCCAGCACAGGATGTCCACGTCATGGGTGCCGAGGTCCACGGTTACGCCGACGTCGCGGATTCGGGCCGGGAACGGGCCGGCGCGACGGCTGGTAATGGCGTAGACCGTGGACAGCCAGCCCGCGCGCAGGAGGCGGCCCATCTCCAGGACGGCCGGGTTGTATCGCTCGACGTGGCCGATCTGAACCCGAACGTTCCGCTTGCGCGCGGCGGCGACGATCGCAAGCCCATCGTCCACGGTGGCGGCAAGGGGCTTCTCCACCAGCACGCCGATACCTCGGTCGATCGCGGCCAGGGCCAGGGACATGTGTGCGGTTGTTGGGGCCGCTATGACGACGCCGTCCAGGTCGGTCTGCCGGATCATCTCCAGAGGATCCGCGAACCGCGTTGTCCCCGGCGCGCCGGCCGCGGCCTCGAGAGCCGCGGGATCCGGGTCGGCGATGGCGGCCAGGGTCGTCTCGGGGTGATTCGAGATGACGCGGAGGTGGTTCCGGCCCATGGAGCCAAGCCCGACCAGGCCGACCCGGAGGGGTGAGGTCATGCCCTGCTGCCGCTCGCGCCGACTGCGCGGCGCAGAACCGAGGCCCGCAGAGCGTCGATCACCTGGGCCTGCTCGGCCTCGGTGAGGCCGGGGTACATCGGCAGCGACATGCTGCTCGCGGCGGCCGCGTCGGTGTTCGGCAGATCCGCTTCGATCCCCAGCTCCATCACGTAAGCCTGACGGTGGCAGGGGATCGGGTAGTAGATGCCGCAGATGACGCCGGCCTCTTTCATCTCGGCCACGATCTCGTCGCGGGCCGGGCCGACGCCCAGCGTGTACTGGTGGAAGACGTGAGTCCTGCCCTCCGGCCAGGTCGGCAGCTGGACGGGAAGGTCGGCAAAGGCTTCGTCGTAGCGTCGGGCGATCTCCTGGCGAAGGGCGGTGCTGCGCTCGAGCTTGTCCAGCTGGACCAGCCCGATTGCCGCGGCGATGTCCGTCATTCGGAAGTTGTAGCCCAGGATCTCGTGGTGGTAGCGCTCGCGCATCCCCTGGTTTCGATAGAGCCTGATCCAGTCGGCCAGGCGGTCGTCGTTGGTCGTGACGAACCCGCCCTCGGCGGTGGTCATGTTCTTGGTGGCGTAGAGGCTGAAGGCCGCGTAGCCGAAGCTGCCGGCCCGCCGGCCTCGATAGAGGGCGCCGTGAGCCTGGCATGCATCCTCGACAACCGTCAGGCCATGGCGATCGGCGATCGCCTGGATGGCGTCCATGTCCGCGACGATGCCGAACAGGCTGACCGGGCAGATGGCCCGCGTTCGCGGCGTGATCGCGGCCTCGAGCCGGCCCGCATCCATCAGGTAAGTGTCCGCTTCGATGTCCACGAACACGGGCGTCGCGCCGGTGTACAGGATCGAGCTGACGGTCGCGTTGAAGGTATGCGACACGGTGATCACGTCGTCGCCCGGGCCCAGTCCCAGGCCGGCGAAGATGGACATGAGGGCGACGGTCCCGTTCGAGACCGCGATCGCGTGCTTGACTCCGCAAAACGCGGCCCAGCGCTCCTCGAGCTCGGCGACCTTCCGGCCCTGGGCGATCATGCCGCTGTTCAGGACTTCGGTGACGGCGGCAACCTCCTCGGGACCGAGATCGGGGCGTGCGGGAGGGATCATGATCGACTCCTGTGCTCTACGCCGGTCGCTCTGTCAGCGAGCCGCTCTGGAGATGGAAATCGTAGCCCCGTCCGCATTGCGGGCAGGTGAGGGGGGCATCTGTCGATGGATTCGGGGCGGCGTTGGCGCCGGTCACGTCGTCCAATCGCGATCCGCATACGCAGACCCAACCGAGGCGCCGGGCCGGGTTGCCGGCCATCAGGGCGAAATCGGGGACGTCTCGGGTGACGATGGCGCCGGCTCCTACCGTAGCGAATCGGCCTATCGTCGTGCCGGCCACGACAACAGCACCCGCGCCGATCGAGCAACCGTCACGCAGCTCGATCGGACTCACGGTCCAGTCGTCGCCTCGAGCCAGCTCGCCCGTTGCCGTGATGGCCCGCGGATATCGGTCGTTCGTCAGGATCGCGCCGGGGCCGATGAAGACGCCGTTTCCAACCGTCACGCCGTGGTAGACGAGGGCCCCGTTCTGTACCTTGACGCGGTCGCCGAGGTGGACCCCCTCGTCGATGAACGCGTCTCTGCCGATGATGCACTCCGCCCCGATGCTCGCCCCGCTGCGCAGGACAGCCCTGTTCCAGACGCTGGTCCGCGGTCCGATCGAGACGTCGGACTCGAGGTCTGCCGACGCGTGAACCCGCGCCGTGGGGTCGATCACGAGATACTCCTGTGGCGGATCGGAGTTAGTGAAGGGATCCCGGAGACCCCGCTCAGCCGGCTCCTGAGTATACCGAACGTCCCACCGACCGGCCCGGCGCGAGGTTCCTCGCGGCTGAAACGGTTGGGTCGGCTCGGCCGGGAAGTCGCCCGGCCCCGGTCTTCTGCCTAGCCGCGCTTCCGTCTGGCCAGCAATCCGATGCCAACGGCCAGAGTGGCTCCCAGAGCCAGGGCCGCGCGCCAGTCCAGGACGGGGCGAACGTTACCCTCCACCTTCCTGGCCAGGATCAATAGCGCGCCGCTCTGAGCTTCCATGGTCACGTGGCCGGCCACCACCGTCTGGGCCCCGCCCTTGCTGATTCGGACGTCACGGGCCAGGACGGTCCGAGCGAAGCCCTGGGTGACCGAGATATCGCCGCCGATCGCCAGGCCCACGGAACCCAGCTCGACGGAAACCCGCTCCGCCCGGGCCACGCCGATGGCGCCCATCCGAACGGCGATGTCGTCCGCCTGGGCCCGGCCGATGCCGCCCATTGAGACGGTGATGTCCTCTGCGGAGGCGGCCCCGATTCCGCCCTGGGTAACGCTTACGGTGACGGCCTCCACTTCGCCGATTCCGCCGCGTGTGAGATTGAAGTCCGGCGCGACGGGGGGTCTCGGTGGCGACTCGGTGCGCGCCGGCAGTGCCGCGGAGGCCGGCGTCGAGGGAGCGGCTGCGGCCGGCTTGGAGGAAGCGGCGGAGGCCGCGGACCGTGCCGGGACGGCCGCCGACTTGGCCGGTCTTGCCGGCGTGACCGCCGACATCTCCGGCGACGCAGAGGCTCGCCGGCGGGTTCTGGGTGCCGGGCCCTCAGATGCCGGCCTCGCGGTCTTGCGAACCGAGCGGGATTGCGACTTACTCTCCGGTTTCTCGATTGGGCTGCCGCCCGGCTCTTCGCTCATGTCGGTCTTCTCCCCCGCCTCAGGTGCGCGACTCTGGCCGGCACTAGGCGGCTGTGCTTGCCAGCCTACAGCGAGCGGGCTCTTCCCGCGAGACCCGGCGATTAGCCGGTCCGGAGACCACCGTCAGGAGTCCCGGAGACCACCGTCAGGAGTCCCGAAGGCCTCGAACCAGGTCGGCCAGAGTTGGATTGGTTCGGTCGCGGTCGGAGAGGATCGGCCGCCCGTCCCCGGTGCCGGGAACCGCCGGCCAGGGGACTCCCACGGCAGGATCGTCCCAGGCGAAGCCGAGTTCGTCGCTGCCGTCGTACTCGTTGGTGACCAGGTACAGGAGCTGGAGCGGTTCGAGGGCCAGGAACCCGTGTGCCACTCCGCTCGGGATCGTCACGGTCTGGCCGGCGGCCAACTCGCGCGTCTCGACGATGGCATGGCCGTTGAGATCAGCGATGACCGGCCGCACATCCACCAGAGCCACCAGGGCCCGGCCGCCGACCACGGTCCAATAGTCGAGCTGGCGGCGGTGGTAGTGCAGGCCGCGCAGCACGCCCGGCGCCGACGTCGACAAGTTGGCCTGCACGAAGCGTGCGTCCGGGAGGCCAGCGGCCTCCTGGTCCAGGTCCCCGAAGGCGGAGGCGCGCCATATCTCCATGAACGACCCACGGGAATCGGCCAGCCGGTTGAGCTGACGGTAGCGCACCCCGGGTAGCCGCGATTCGGACCCGTCTCCGCTCATCGTCCAGCCTCCTCATGCGAACTCGGAAGTGCCATGTACTCCGCGAGCGCAACTCGCCAGTCGCGCAGCGGTCCTCCGGGGAGCGGCGTCGCGTGGAGCACTCCCCAGACCGGCGGCGTCGAGGGACGGGGCCACGTGGTGGAGGGCACGTCGTTAGTGGCGACGTCCACACCCGCCAGGCGCAGCACTTCACGGGCCCAGGCGGCCCGGGACGCGTGCCCGCCGTTGACGACGTGGTGGATTCCGCCGAAGCCGTGGCCGCCCGGTCGCGCCGCCTCGCCCAGCAGGCGGACGATCGCGGATGCGAGGTCCGGGGCGTAGGTCGGGGTGCCGATCTCGTCGGAGACCAGGGCGAGACTCTGTTGCTGGGCTCGGGCCCGCTCGGCGGCGGCGAGGATCTTCTGCGGGAAGTCGATGCCGGGCCTTCCGAATAGCCAGGCCGTTCGAACGATCGCCAGAGGGGACACCTGTTCGTCACCGTATTCCGCGAGTGCGGCGGCGCTGAAGTCAGGGCCGGTCGCCAGGAAGGCGGCTCGAGCGGCCGCCTCGCCTTCCAGCTTGGAAGCGCCGTAGGGATTGGCCGGGTTCGGCGGCTCCGTCGGGCTGTAGGGCAGGCCGTCGATCCGGCTCCCGTCAAAGACCTCATTGGTGGAGATCACGACAAGACCCGCTCCGACGCTCACGCAGGTCCGGGCGATCTCGCCCACCGCGGTCCCGTTGCGGCGCATGGCCAGATCCGGGTCGCGGGCGCAGCCATCGACGTCGGTCCAGGCGGCGCAGTGCACCACTGCGTCGGGCCGGAACGTGCCGATGAGCCGCTCGGCGGAGGTCGGGTCGTCCAGGTCGTGCTCGGGCAGATCCCAGGCCAGCACTTCGCGGACGAACGAGGAACTCCCGAGGGTCTTCACGAGGGCGCTGCCCAGTCGTCCGCCCGCCCCGGTGACGGCGACGCGCATCAGCGAGCCGCTCCCATCATGTGGCCTCTCGGGAGCCGGCCAGCCTCGCGCCGTACTGGCGGCGGTAGTAGTCGTCCCATTCCCCGGACTTGATCGCCCGCCACCAGTTCTGGTTGTCGCGGAACCAGTCGACGGTCGCCGCCAGGCCTTCCTCGAATGTCATCTCGTTGGTCCAGCCCAGCGCGGACAGCTTGGAGCCATCCATGGCGTAGCGCCGGTCGTGGCCGGGCCGGTCCTCCACCGTCCTCACCAGCGACCATGGCTTGCCCAGCCGCGCCAGGAGTGCCGTGACCACTTCCCGGTTGGTGCGCTCGTTGCCGCCGGACACGTTGTATGTCTCCCCGGCGACGCCGTGCTCCAGGACGTGACCGATGGCGCCGGCATGATCCGCCACGTACAGCCAGTCGCGGCGCTGGAGGCCGTCGCCGTAGAGCGGCAGCGGCTGGTCGTCCATGGCGTTGGTGATGAAGAGCGGGATCAGCTTCTCGGGGTGGTGATACGGGCCGTAGGTGTTCGAGCCACGCGTGACGACCGCGTCGAGGCCATAGGTGACGAAGTAGGAATGGACCAGCAGCTCGCCCGCGGCCTTGGCCGAGGAGTACGGGGAACGAGGCTCGAGTCGATCGTCCTCCCTGCTCGCCCCGGTCTCCACCGAGCCGTAGACCTCGTCCGTCGAGACCTGGAGGAAGCGTGGTGCCGCGGCTCGATTGCCGGCCCGGACGCGCTCCCCTTCGGCTCGACACGCTTCCAGCAGGACGTGGACGCCCAGGACGTCGGTCCGGAGAAAGGCCTCGGGGTCCAGGATCGAGCGGTCGACGTGCGACTCGGCGGCGAAGTTGACCACCGCGTCGCACTCGGCGACGAGGGGCGCTACCACTGCCGGATCGGCGATGTCGCCGACGACGAACCGGAACTGGGACGCTTGCTCGGGATCGGCTTCGACCGGCGCCAGGTTGGCCCGATTGCCGGCGTAGGTCAGCTTGTCGAGGACGATGACCCGGCTGCCGCCACGGCGGGCCAGCAGGTCACGAACGAAGCACGACCCGATGAAGCCCGCGCCACCGGTCACCAGCAGGCGCTTGAACCGCGGCTGGCGCGCGTCGGTCACGACGTCGGCCTCGCGGGTGGAGCGGCCAGGCGCCCTAAGCCAGATTCCTGCTCGGCCAGCTCCGCGGCCCGAATCAGCGACGTCACGGTCCCGGCGTCGGTCCACATGCCCTCGAAGCGCCGGGCGAAGAGGCTGCCCGGCAGGTAGTGGTTCAGCAGATCGGTGATCTCCAGCTCGCCTCGTCGCGACGGGACGAGATGGTCCACGACCGCGAAGGCGTCGGGCCGCAGGAAGTACACGCCGATCGGGATGAGGTTGCTCTTGGGCACGGCCGGCTTCTCCTCGAATCCCACGACATTGCCGGCGGCATCGAGCTCGGCGACGCCGAATCGTTCCGGGTCCGCGACCTCATAGAGCATCGTACCGGCGCCCCATGGCCCCTCTTCGAATTCGCGCGCAACGCCGGCCAGCGGCGGCCCCAGAAGGACGTTGTCGCCGAGCACGCAGCAGAAGGCGTCGTCGCCGACGAAATCGCGAGCCAGGCCGATGGCGTGGGCGATGCCGAGGGCGCCGCGCTGGTAGCGATACGTCAGGTTGAGCCCGAAGTGCTCCCCGTCGGCGAGCAGTTCCACCACGTCGCCGACGCTCTTGCCGCCCACGATGACCATGACTTCACGGATCCCCATACCGGCCAGCGTGGCAACTGGGTAGTAGATCATCGGCCGGTCGTAGATCGGCAGAAGATGCTTGTTGGTGACGATCGTGAGCGGGAACAGGCGAGTGGCTGTGCCGCCTGCAAGCACGAGACCCTTCACGGTAGCTCCGTCGGCGATTGCGGCGAGAGCGTATCAGGTTCGACGGGGACGCCGCCCAGCTGCCCGATCGTCAGTACGAAGGCACGGGCTGTGGCGGGGGCTGGGGCGTAGGCGCGGGTTTGGCCGTCGGCTTGGCCGTGGGCTTGGCGGAGGGATTCAGCGAGCCGGAGGGCGAGATAGACCCGCTCGGGCCGGCGCTCGGGAGGGGCGGCCCGAACCCTCCCTCGTAATCCATGATGACGAGCACGAACGTCGCGTTGGATAGGTGCGCGGCGGGCAGTATGTCGGCGCTCTGGACCACGGCGTTCGGGTCCTTGTTGACCTCCAGGATGTCGCCGATGAGAAGCCCCGGCGGGTAGGGCGAGCGGTCATTGGTGCCCGGGAGGGTTTCGCCGGCGGTGACCACGGCGTCGCCCTTCTGGAGCTGGGCCGACACGTCCACGTATTGCATCTGGAGCTGGCCGCTTATCTGGCCGCGGATCGTGCCGGTAGCGCCGGTCTTGGCCTCCTTGCCGACAACGACGGCGGACGGGTCGTTGACCAGCAGAACGGTCGAGACGGACGCGTCGAGGGACTGGATACGGCCGACGAGAGCGCCGCCGGCATCGATGACGACTTCGCCCACCGTTAAGCCGGCACTGCTCCCTTTGTCGAGGATCACGGTGCGGGGATTGACGTCCGAGATGTCACGAACGATGACGCGGGCCGGCGTCGTCTGGTAGGGCACCGACTGCTGGGCCTCCGTGATCTTGGTCCAATCGTCGCTGAGCTTGGAGATGGCCGGCATCCGGTCCAGCTGCTCCTGGAGGGTCAGGTTCGCCTGGCGGAGCTTCTCGTTCTGCGTCCGCAGACTGTCGATCTGGGTGATCGCGGTGAAGTAGGACCCGGCCGTGTCGGCCGCGTTGTTGATGACCGTCTCGATCGGACTCAGGGCGATGTTGACCCCGGACTCGACGTCGTGGGCGGTGCTCGTGCCCGAGACGCCCATTAGACCGACGCTGAGCACGAGCAGGGTGCCGAAGATGGTCCACTCTCGCCGGATGGTGCGGCGCGCGACGGTGATCGTGCTCATCGGGCCACCATGGCCTTACGGCTCTATGTCAGCGCGGCGTGCGGGCGTACGTGTCCGCGACGAGGACTTCTTCCATCAGGTCAAGCTCCTCGAGGACCACGCCAGTCCCGCGTACCACGCAGGTCAGCGGATCGTTGGCCACGTGCACCGGCATCTGAGTCGCCTCGGCGATGCGGCGATCGAGGCCGGCCAGCAGCGCCCCGCCACCGGCCAGGACGATGCCCTGGTCCATGATGTCGGCCACGAGCTCCGGTGGGGTCTCTTCGATCGTGTCTTTGATCGTGTCGACGATGAGCGCCAGAGACGCGTCGATTGCTTCGCGGATCTGCTCGCCGCCGACCTCGACGGCGCGGGGGAGGCCGGTCAGCAGGTCGCGGCCCCGGAGCGTCACGCGCTGGGCGTCCCACTCGCCCGGGCTGGCCGATCCGATGGCGATCTTGATGTCCTCGGCGCTCCGCTCACCCAGGAAGAGGTTGTACTCGCGGCGGGCGTAGGCAACGATGTCGGCGTCCATCTCGTCGCCCCCGATCCGGATGCTGCGGCTCACGACGATGCCTCCGAGGCTGATCACGGCCACTTCCGTGGTGCCTCCGCCGATGTCGATGATCATGCTGCCGGTCGGCTCGTTGATCGGCAGGCCGGCTCCGATGGCGGCTGCCATCGGCTCTTCGATGAGCCCGGCCCAGCGTGCCCCCGCGTTCATGGCCGCGTCGCGGACGGCCCGCTTCTCGACCTCGGTGACGCCGGACGGGATGCCGAGCAGGATGCGCGGCCGCGGCACCATGCCGATCCGGTCGTGCACCTTGCGGACGAAGTAGGCGATCATCTGCTGGGTAACGTCGAAGTCGCTGATTACGCCGTCTCGCAACGGACGGACGGCGATGATGCTCGCCGGAGTCCGGCCGACCATGCGCTTGGCCTCGGCGCCGACGGCCAGGACTTTCCTGGTCTTGGCTTCCAGGGCGACCACGCTCGGTTCACTGATCACGATGCCGCGGTCGCGGACGTGGACGAGAGTGTTGGCAGTGCCCAGGTCTATCCCGATGTCACGCGAGAACAGGCCGAGCAGAGCGTGCAGGCCGAACATGATGCGAGGTTGGTCCTTCTAGAGTGGCGCTGGCGCCCTCACGGCGGGATGACGGGTCGCCAACCTGGGTGTTCCGTGCGATCGTGTGGCTTGGTGAGCCTGGGACCGGAACGATCTGCCCCGATCTGTGCCGCGGGACGCCAATTCGGCCCGCTCCGATCCTGGAAAGCCTGAGCAGTATACGCGCCCATTACGCCGGGGCTCCCGCGTGGGTCGGTCCACGCGCGCCGGGATGCGGCAGTCTACCGCTCCGGCGCAAGCGCGGGCTTGGGCACGTCCAACAATGTCGTCTCCTCGATAGAGCGGCGCTCTACGGGGCTGTTGGGCCGCCACGAGGCGCTCGGCGCTCGGCACTCGGCACTCGGCGCTCGGCGCTAGGCCGGGCGATCGAAGGCGACGCCGCGATCCCGGAGCGACACGAATCCGTCGCCCGCGACGATGAGGTGGTCCAGCAGCTGAATGTCCAGCAGCCGGCCCGCCGCCAGGGTCTCGGCCGTGAGACGCAGGTCGTCCGGGCTGGGCGTGGGATCGCCGGACGGGTGGTTGTGGACGAGGATCATTCCGGCGGCGTTGAGGCGGACCGCGTCCCGGAACAGCTCGCCGATTCGGACCAGGCTCGATGAGACGTTGCCCTGGTAGACCGTCACGAGCCGCAGGACGGCATTGCGAGCATTGAGCAGGACGACGCGCAGCTCCTCTCTCTCCAGGTAGCCCATCTGGGGCACCAGCCTCTCGCCCACGTCTCTGGGGGCACGGGCCGTCCAGCGGCCCTGGGGCCAGTCCGTGACGACTCGACGACCGAGCTCGAACGCGGCCGTGAGCTGAGCGGCCCGAACGGGACCGACGCCCGGCACTGCCTCCAGCTCCACGTCCGTCGCCCTGGCCAGCCCGATCAGGCCCTCGTGGCGCCGAAGGGCGTCCGCGGCCGCTTCGACGGCGCTCAGGCCTTGCGTTCCCGTGCCCCACAGAAGCCCTATGAGTTCGGCCGCGCTCAGGGCCGCGGCGCCGTGAACCGCCAGCCGTTCGCGAGGGCGCTCGCACGGCGTCAGGAACTGGTTCGCCCCGCCCAGACGCTCTGCCGTGCGACGGATTGCCTCTGTCTCGCCGGCAGGGCTCGATGCGACAGAGCGGCCCCGCCTGCCCACGCGCACACGTCAAGACCCGGCGAGGAATCGATGAAGACCGCTCCCGGAGCCGAACGACGGAAGCCCGCCGATTCCTCCCGCCGTCTGGCTCCGGGAACGCAGCGAGCCTACATGGCCACACTTAGCCCCCGACCAACCGCGACTTACCTGCGGCTATCCGGGACGGCGTGACCTCTTCCGACTGCTCGCCGCGATCTGCCGCCAGGTCGCAGCGTCGGCAACCTCGTTCGCCCTGCCGTCAGGAGCTCAGGAGCGACAGAGCCTGGATCAGGCCGTTGAACGAGGCGTGCAGCGCTCCGGACGCGAGAATCGAGCGACGCCGGAAGTAGAGCCAGGTGAGCGCGATCGAGACCGGTATGCGCGCCCCGAAGTTGAAGGCGGCCATTCGCAGAGCCAGCCCGGGTTCGGTGCTGCTCACGTTGAGGACGTGGATGAAGGCGAAGAAGAGGGCCGCTCGAAGGATGGCCGAGTTCCGTCCTAGCGATCGGCCCCAGACATTCGTCGCGAAACCGCGGAAGAAGATCTCCTCTCCGATGGGCACGATCACCGCGACGGCGAAGATGGCGATCAGCGGATCCAGGCCCGTCGGCGAGGTTGGCACCGGCGAAGAGAGGTCGCTTGTCTTGAGGCCCAGAACGAGCAGCAGCGCCTGGTTGACAATGCCCGACGCAAACAGTATCGGCACCAGCATTGCCAGCGCCAGAAGGACGTCGACGATTCGACCGCGAGCGGCCGACTGCCGGCCCGTGGTCGGCTGAGCGACCGGGCCGCCGAACGACGGGATCGGGGTCGCCGAAGCCCAGTCGTCCGGATCGGGAGCCAACCGTCTCGGCCGCATCACGTCCCGCCACGTGAGGGCTCCCGGTCTGACAGCCAGGAAGTGGACCAGTCCGACGTAAGACCCCAGGTATACGAAGAGCAGAAGCAGCGTTCCGAAGGCGGAATCGGTGCTCACGCCCGCCGCCTTCAGGAGGCTCGCGAGTGGCTCGCCCAGCCCAGTGACCACGGCCAACAGAACTGCCATCACCAGGAACGGCGACGGGCCCGCGTAGTCCCGCCACCCGTCCGCGCGCCGCTGGCGTGACTGCGCGACCGCCGAAACGATCAGCCCGACGGCCGCGACGACGCAGATCGTCTCCACCAGTATCAAGGCTGGGAGTGAGGCGAGCCCCAGCTTCCAGCCCATCCGAGGCGCCACCTCCAGGAACAGGAGAGCCAGAAAGCCCGGCAAGCCCAAGGCCAGGCCCAACGAGTACAGAGTCGGAGAGGCGCGTCCGCGGCGCGAGAGGAGGCTTCGCGGAGGCGCCGGCGGATGGAACCTGCCGGGTGGCTCGAGCACGGGTGGCACGGCAGGAGGGTTGGAGTATCCCCAGGGGACGCTGCCTATGGGCAAGGCTCCTGGGGAAGGAGCCCACGCAGCGGGGTATGGAGCCGGCCAGGCGACCGGCGCTGGGGCTGCCTGCCATGCGCCCCACGATCCAGGTTGCCAGGGCGTGGTCTGTGGCCAGCGGTCAGTCTGCCAGGGGGCGTATGGCGGCTGCCAGGGAGCGTAGGCGGGTTGCCCCGGCACTATCTGCGGCGGTCCGGCTTGAGGCCCCTGCCCGCTCCACGGCAGCGGGCTCGGCGGCGGTCCGTCGGCGCCAGGCGTGGCCTGCGCCCCTGGCGGCGGTTGGCTGTCGCGGGTGGCTCGAGCTGACGTCGACTCGGCCGGTCGGATCCCTTCGGTTGCCGTGGGCTCGGTGCGCCGTCCGGCGCCGGCCGTCTCCCCGTCAGGTCCCGCGCGGTGCCGGTCTTGCTGCCGCGGATCGTCGGCCATGAGGCGAGACAGGGCCTCCGAGGATCGTTGCCTCAGCCGCCAACGGCGGGCTTTCTATCCGTGATCCTACCGCCCGCCGGTTGCCCGAGTGCGGCACCCACGACGGGGGCGGGGATACGGCCGGGCTGGACCGCCGCCCGTTCGGCCACGACTGCGCGCTCAAAATCCTTGCCACACCAGGCGCAGATCGTCCAGTCCAGGCCTACCAGTTTGCTGCAGTTCGGGCAGACGCGGTTCAGTCGGGTGCGGCACCAGGGGCAGATGATCCACTCGGCGTTGACGCGCCGATCGCAGTTGCGGCAGGTCTTGATCGCCTCGACTTCGGCCAGCAGCGCCTCTTCGGCGAGGTTCCGCTCATAGATCTCGCCGAGCCGCTCCGGCGGCCGAATGACCCGGTAGACGACCACGCCAAGAACGAACAGGAACGGCGTGCACAGGATGATCATTCCGGCGGCGAAGTACGGCAGGACGGGGTTCTCGCTCCGCTCGTGCATGTCCCGGAAGGCCCAGAAGGCGGCCGCAAGCCAGACGACAAAGAGATAGAGGATGGCCGAGGTCACGAACAGCTGGACTATCGCGCTCGAAAAGAACGTGCCGAAGGCGTTACCCGCCAGGCCGGTCAGATCGCTAGACATCGGGCTCGTTCTCTCTCGGTTCTATCCTCGCGGGGCGTCTGTGGCGCTTCGCAAGGCACTCGGCAAGT
The DNA here is from genome assembly GCA_003141455.1 of Chloroflexota bacterium. Taxonomy (GTDB): domain Bacteria; phylum Chloroflexota; class Limnocylindria; order Limnocylindrales; family CSP1-4; genus Fen-1039. The sequence continues at coordinate 21,690 of PLMA01000049.1, forward strand.
CTACCAGGGCCCGAATTGGCTCCGGCTCCGACTCTCGGCCTGTGACGCCGCGGATCCCCCATCGGTGACGCGCCGGAGAAGAACAGGGAGTCCCGCGATCAGGCTGCGACCGCGTCGTTCTCAGGAGGGAAGAAGAGAGCGACGATCGCACCGGCCAGGAGCAGGAACGCTGCGCCAATCAGAAGGAGGATTCCCGTCCCGAATCCGAACTGGGGCGGCAGTGTCACGTAGAGCAGGCCCACGCCGAGGTAGAGGCCGCCCAGGAGCATCGGTAGGATCACGTCGGTGACGCGCCCGATGACGAACGCCAGCTTCGGAAGTCGCTGCTGGGCCCGATCACTGCCGGCGGCCGCGCCGAGGATGAGGCCCGTCAGCAGAAGGAGCGGGACCGCGGCGGGCATTCCCCAGGCCCACTGCCCGGATTGTGGCAGCGAACCTGCGCTGCCGACCGTACCGATGCCGATTCCCGACGGGCCGGCCCAGGGCAGAAAGAGACTGGCAAAGCCGACTGCTCCGCCGGCGGCCACGAAGCCGAACGCCACGAGCTCCGAGGCAGACTCCTTGCGAGCGGATTGCGCAGCTGTCGGGATTGCCGCGCGCGACGGGGCAGAGGGCGCCACGTCCGGCTGTGGGATTGGCGGTGCGACGAACGCAGGGGCGGCCGGCGCGATCAACGTCTGGGCCGGCGTCGGCGTGGGCGTCGGCGCCGGTACAGGCTCGAGTTCCTGCGCCGCCGTCGCCGGGGGCGAGCCGATGTTGGCCGAACTTATCGGCACGGCACCGATGGACACGCCCATGCTCGGGCCGGTGGGCAGGTCGCTCGAAGGTGCCTTGTCCCGCCCGAGCGGTGTCCATCCGGAACCGCGATAGGTTGCCGACGGTGCGAGGTAGCCGCCGGGGATGTGGCCCGCGGCATCGTCGGTGGGCTCCGGCGCCGGCGGCTCGGGGGTGGTCGGCCGTTCGGCCATCGACTGCAGATCGAGATGCCAGTTGGCGGGCATGTGGACCGGGGGAGCGGTCGGGTTGCGGACCCGGGGCTCCTCAGACGGGGCAAAAAGCGCCGATGCGCTCATCATCTGACCAGGCGCCGCCAGTCGCGGATCCGCCGCCGGGTCCGCGCGAAGGCCGGCGGCCGCGCGAAGGCCGGCGGCCGCGCGAAGGCCGGCGGCCGCGCGAAGGTCG
>PLMA01000059.1 GCA_003141455.1 Chloroflexota bacterium
TGGCCGCTGAAGCGCTCCCAGCGTGCGAGCGCGACGCCGGCGTATGTCGGGTCGAGCTCGATGGCGGCACAGACCCGGCCGGTCCGCTCGCAGGCGATCAGGGTGCTGCCCGAGCCTGCGAAGGGATCGAGGATCAGGTCGCCGGCCACCGAGCTGTTGGCGATCGCGCGCTCCATTAACGGAAGGGGTTTCATCGTCGGGTGCAGCGGTGAATCCGCTGGCCTGGCTATTTCCCAGACGTCGTCCTGGTCGCGATCCCCGCACCAGTAGTGGCTGGCGCCTTCTCGCCAGCCAAACCAGAGCGGCTCGTATGCGCGCTGGTAGTCGGCTCGTCCGAGGACGAACCTGTCCTTTCGCCAGACGATGTAGTCGCTCCAGTGAGCGCCCTCTTCGGCCAGGACCCGCGACACCAGGGGCAGCTCCTTGGCGCTCATGCAGATGTACAGGGCGCCGTCGGTGACGGCCAGCAGGGTTCGGGCCCAGGCCCGCACGAAGCTCTCCCAGGCGATCGGGTCCAGGGAGTCGTTGGCGATGCGCCGTTTGCGGGCGCCGCGCCCCTGACCGCCGTGGTCGCCGAGCGAGACGTTGTAGGGCGGATCGGTGAAGACCAAGCCGGCACGCCGGCCGGCCAGGACCCGCTCCAGATCCTCGGGCCGCGTGGCATCTCCGACCAGGAGGCGATGCTCACCCAGGGCCCAGAGCTGGCCGGGCTTCGTCCGAGGAGCGCGGGTGGCGTCCCGCAGAGCCGCGTCGAGGTCGAAGTCCTCGAGTCGCTCGCGCTTCTCGAGGGCGTCGAGCCTGCGGAGCAGGTCGCGAACTTCATCGTCCCCAAACCCCGAGAGGCTGAGGTCGACACCCGGGCTGGCCTGCAGGTCGGCCAGCAAACGAGCCAGAAGCCGCTCGTCCCAGGAGCCTGAGATCCGATTGAGAGCGAGCCCGAGGAGGCGGCTCTGCTCGATCGAGAGATCGGTCCAGATCACGGGCACTTTTCTGAACCCGAGCCGACGGGCGGCGACCAGACGCTGGTGGCCGCCGATGACGGTGCCGTCTTGCCGGCGGGCGAGAACCGGCTGAACGAAGCCGAACCGGCGCAGGCTTCGGGTCAGGGAGTCGAGTTCGGACTCGCTGATCCGCCGGGGATTGGCTGGATCGGGGCGAAGAAGATCGATCGGGACCTCTTCGACCGTGGGGGAGGGGAGCGCCGCAGCGCGTCGGGAGCTTCGCGGCTCGACCGGACCGGAATCATCTAGAGGGTCGGCTGCGCCTGGAATGCTCGACGCCGGGCACCCGCTCGCTTCATCAGCGAGGGTGCAGAGCTGATCGTTATCAGGATGGGCGAAGTTACAACTGGGGCAACGGGCGCCGCTCGTGGAGAGGGCATCCGTTGATGCGGAGGTGTTTGCCGCGTGGTCCCGCGACGTATGGATGGGTTTCAGGATCTCGTTCGATAACACCGTCCTTCTGCGGGAGTCATTGACCCGCGACGCGAATCTTATCAGCTAGGCAGGGTGTCTCGCGGCGAGGCCCTCCGGTCGGCGCTGCGCCGCCCACCGCACTGGTCACGGCAGGCCGGCGATGTCCGTCCCCGTCGGCTCCGGTCAGGCCCCGGCGGGGAGTCGCCTACAGTTGGTAGTGGCGACCCTTGCGCCGCCAGGACCACGGTCAGCCGGCCACGAGTCCTGCTCGCGCGAGAGCACTGGCAGCGCGTTCGCCGAGCGCCTCCGGGGTCTGCTGGGCATAGCGCCTTGTCGGCACCGTCGAGGAGTGGCCCAAATACCGGGATACTTCCTCGAGCGGCATCCCGTTGTTGACCAGCAGTGTTGCCGTGGCATGGCGGATGCGGTGCGAGCCGAAGCAACGCAGGCTTCCGCCTCCGGCGTGGTAGCGGCGGGTCAGCATCAACGAAACGGAATTCATCGTCAGTGGCCGCGGCGCACCTGCTCGCCCAGAGAGGAAGAGCCAGCCCGGATCGCCGCTCACGGTAGGGGAGGAGGGAAGGAAGGCGGCTCGTCCGCGCTCGAGGTAGGCAAGGATCGCGGTCGCGGTCCCCGGCTGCAGGGCGAGTTCGAGGGTCTTGCCGCCTTTGGCTCGCCGGAAGCGGATGACAGACCGTTCGAAGTCCACGTCTTCGAGCTGCAGGAGCCGGACGCTCGAGTTGCGGGCGGCGGTCGTGACAAGGATTGAGACTATGGCCAGATCGCGCAGGTCAAGGGGCCGGTCACCGGCGCAACCTCGTTTGAGGGCTCGGAGATCGTCAAGGGTCGCGCTCTTGGTGGGCGTCTCTTCTGATGGGAGCAGGGGATTGAGCGATGCTCGACGCCGGGACCGACGGAATGGATTGAGAGCGAGCAGACCCTCATCGACGAGCCAGATGGCTAGTGAGCGCAACGGCCGCACATACGCATTGACGCTGTTGGCAGACAGGGTCTGTACAGGACCGCCTTGTAAGGATCGCGCGAGGGCGTTCGGGGACCCACGCCAGACGCCACAGACTTTGGGCCGGGACCGAAGATCGGTCACGTACCAGATCGAGCTTCAGGTGCGGGTGGCGGTCGGATTCGTGCTCGGTCGCTTCTAAGGTGGAGGTACCCCGTCCGCGAGGCGCTTCTTCGTCGGGAGAGTCCGACGCACCCCGCGGCGCGGCTCCGGTAGACTCAGCCGCCATGGGCGGGGTCATCGCGCTCGTCGGCTCCGGGGAGTTCACCCCCAGGCTATGGCCGAGGTGGACCGAGCGTTGCTGGCCGCCACCGGCCGCGACCGGCCGCGCGTGGCGATCGTGCCGACAGCCTCGTGGCCGGATGGCGAGGCTGTCTTCAAGCGCTGGGCCGCCCAGGGTGAGGCCCATTTCGCCGCCCTCGGAGCGGCGCCGGTGCCGGTCCTCATTTGGGACCGGGCGTCGGCCGATGATCCGGCGGCCGTCGCGGGAATCTCGGACGCCGACCTCGTCTACCTCTCCGGCGGCAAGCCGGGCCACCTCCTGGCGATGCTCCGGGACAGCGCATCGGGTACTGCCCTGCGAGAGGCGCACGCCCGTGGGGCGGTGATCGCGGGCTGTTCGGCCGGGGCGATGGTGCTGGGCGGGTACCAGCTCCGGGTGGGTGGCCGGCGCTTCTTCCAGCTGCCCGTGGGCTGGCAGGACGCGCTGGGCCTGGTGCCCGGTCTCGTGGTCGTGCCCCACTACGACGCCATCCCCGAGATGCTCGTGGCGCCGCTGGTCCTTGCCGCTCCGGAGGGCTCGCTCGTCGTGGGGATCGACGAGGAGACCGCCGTCGTTGGTCGTGACGGCACCTGGCAGGTTCAGGGACGCGGCCGGTCCCTTAGCCTCTGCCGCGCCGCAACCGACCGGGCCCGCCGTCATGCCAGCTTGGTCGGCCCAGGTCACGGGAAGCGCGCTGACGAGCCTTGCGTTCTCGCCCGACGGGCAGCTCCTAGCCACGAGCGCGGGTGACGTACAGAGCACTGACACGAGCGCCCAGCTGTGGACGGTAGGCGGCGCGAAGGTCGCCATGCTCGTCGGCCATCGCGCACCCGTTACGTGCCTCGCCTGGTCGCCCGACGGGCAGCTCGTGGCGTCGGGCAGCCGCGATGGCAGCGTGCGCCTCTGGAACCGCAGCGGGCGTCTCGTGCGCACCCTCGCCGGCAACGATCCGGTCGTCAGCCTCGCCTGGTCGCCCGACGGGGCGATCCTCGCAGTTGGGGCGATCCACTTCCCGGGCCCAAGCGCAACCGGGCTCGCGACGCTACCCGGGGTGGTCAGTCTCTGGCGCCCGGATGGGAACCTGCTCCATACCCTGGGCACGCAACTGACGGGCGGCAAGTTCCTGAACCTCGCCTGGTCGCCCGACGGTTCGCTCCTCGCGGCCGGAGCCTCCGACTACTACACCTGGCGCCCCGACGGTCAGCAGGTCGGCGTCCCACGCCTGGGAGGGACACCGGCCTGGGCCATGGCCTGGTCGCCGAACAGCCGGTCGATTGCCATCGGGGATGAGAGTGGTGGGCTCGACGTCGTCGCGCCGGACGGGACCGTCTCAGCCCACGCGAGCTTCGCCAGTGACGTCAATGCGCTGCGCTTCTCGCCCGACGGTGCCTGGTTGGCGGTGGGTCAGAAGGGGCTGGTCAGCTTCGTGCGACCGGCGGACCCCGCCAGCTTCGTTTGGTCCGCCACGGTGACGGATAAGGGCGCCGCCGTGTGGTCGCCCGATGGGCGCACCGTCATCGTCGCGACGACGGACGGCCTCGCTTTGTTCAGCGCCATGGGATCCCCCGTGGCGGTCTTCACCGGTTGTCCGGGCACTCCGACCGCTTTCGGCTGGACGGGGTCCGTCATCGCCGCCACGACCGACCAGGGCCGAGTCTGCGCCTGGCTGGCACCGAGCCCCTGACGATACCCTGGCACCCAGCACACGATGGCTGAATAGCGATGGGGCCTTGAATGGTGCCGCGCGCAGAAAGGCGAAAAGGGCCCTGATGCTTATCCCGTTGCTTCAGCAGGCCACAAGATGTAGGGTCAGGCCGTGGGACGGCCTGGCTTCCCCCAAGACCCTGCGCGAGTTCCAGCGGACGTTCGCGGATGAAGCCGCCTGCGCGCACTACCTCGCGGCCTGTCGCTGGCCGGACGGCTTCCGGTGCCCGCGATGCGGTCATGACCGCGCCTACGTCCTGACATCGGCTCGACGCTGGCAGTGCGCGGCCCCGGGCCGTCGCTACCAGACATCGCTGACGTCCGGCACGGTTCTCCACCGATCGAAGACGCCGCTCACGACGTGGTTCTGGGCCGCCTATCTCATGACGACGGACAAGCGCGGCGTCTCGGCCCTGCTGCTCCAGCGCCAGCTCGACGTCAGTTACAAGACGGCCTGGCTGCTGCTCCACAAGCTCCGGCGAGCGATGGTCGCCCCGGAGCGCAAGAAACTGCGCGGCGTCGTCGAGATGGACGAGACCTGGGTCGGTGGGCTCCAGACGGGCTTGCGCGGCAGTCGCCAGCTCCGGGGCCGCAAGGCCGCTCTCTTGATCGTGGCGGTCGAGCGTCGGGGAACCGCGACCGGGCGCGCGCGGATGGATGTCATCCCGGACTTCACGCAGAAGACGATGACGGCCTTCGCCTGCGCGAACATCGAGCCCGGCACGACGATCATCACCGACAAGATGACGGGGTTCAATGGCCTGACGGCGGCGGGCTACGTTCATCAGCCTGCCAAACAGGGCAAGATCATCGAGGACAGCGACCATGTCGTCCCGCTCGCGGACCGGGCGATGGGCAACATGAAGCAGTGGCTGCTGGGCACGTTCCACGGCGTCAGCCGCGAGCAGCTCCAGGTCTATCTCGACGAGTTCGTGTTCCGCCACAATCGGCGCGGCAACCCGCAGGCGGCGTTCCAGACGCTGCTCGGGCTCGGCACCGGACGCGCGCCGGCTCCGCTCTCCATCGTCCGGGGAGCGAGCGACCTGCCGCAGTTCCCGATCAGGCCGTAGCCGCGGGAAGGCCGGTGACTCTGGGTGAGGACGAGACCCTATTTGATCGCCGTCGCGTCGAGCGTGTGCCCGCTAACGCATTGCCTCTCGAATGGCACCCAAGACAGAGCCCCGGAGACGGTGACCGAGTCCCCGATCCTGATGTGGCTCCCGTCAGGTTTGCCAACGCCGTCGGCGTCCGCCACGTAGTCGGACGGCAGATTCCGAAGCCAGTAGAGATCAGTGCCGTTCGCATCCGGCCCACGGACGTAGAGACAGCCGCCGTCGGCGCCCACGAGTGTCCCGGTGATGGTCGCGGTCCCGCTGGCGCAGCCTGAGACGAGGAGCGTCGCGCAGATCGC
>PLMA01000046.1 GCA_003141455.1 Chloroflexota bacterium
TCTACCGACTGAGCTACTCCCGCTCGGTTCACGCTCAACTACAGCGTATAACTGTAGGATCTGGCCTCTCGCGATCAGCCGCTAGGCTGGTACAGCGTCAGATTGTACCGATTCTGGCTTCTGGGACGCCCAACACAGCGTATAAGTTTACTTAGCCTCTGTAGATTACCTTCTGAGGCCCGCGCTAGAGAGCCAGCCTATTCGGGATCGAACGGTTGCGTGACGTATCCGCCGCCCTGCCGCCTCACCATAAAGGTAGGTCCAGTCTACCCGCGCAGCCCCCACGCGACTTGACGGCAACTGGCGACCTCGGGCCATGGGCACGTCCCTCGGCAGATGGACTCGCGCAGGTCACAGGACCAGCACTTCAAGCTCCGCGTCACCCGCGTCTCCGACCGCGTTAGTTCAGGGACGCTCGGCTTCAGCCCGATCCGAAGTCGACAGTCATCGATCGATCGTCCCCGAAAAAGGCTCGCGCGTACTCGGTGGCGCGCTTCTATCCGACCGTCAGCGATCCCGACGCCAGCTCATTCCCGCCGATGTCGGAAACGCGAACGTGATGGACCCCCGGCGTGAGAAACGCGGAAGGGATCACGACCCCGTAGAAGTCCATTCCGGCCGAGGGCGCGACGATGGTCGGAGTCGAGTGGCCGTCGATGTCGATCGTCGCGGCGTAGCCTGCGGGCACCGTCTGGCTGAGATGAGCCACGAGAGCAACCGGGGCGCCCGAGGTGAACGAATCGGCACGATCGCGGATCTCGAACGACTTCGCGTCGAACGACGAACCGAACCAGATCGAACCCGCTGGCGGCACGTTCGCGGAGCCGCCATTTCTCGAGAGAAGCAAACCCACGCTGACCGCGAGCCCGACGACGAGGACGATCAACCCGACGATGCGCACGGGCCAACCTTGCATGCTGAGCGCCTTCTGCGCCGTCGTAGGCTGAACGATCGACGGCAGCGGTGCCGCGACGGGATTCGTCCGGTAGTCGAAGCCGCAGCTAGGACAGATCGGCATCGCGCCCCCGCGAGGGGCCCGACACCGCGGACAGGGAGTCATCCCGGCGTCTGCCCAGAAATCGAAGCCGCACTGCGGACATAGACGATACGAACTTCCGCGTGACGTGCCGCAGCGCGGGCAGGCACCGACGCTCACTCCTCAGCCCTCTCCTTCAGGGACGCGGCACCACTCTAGCATTGCCGCGCCTGCATCACCCGTACCGAGCTCCGAAGGGTGGCGCTGACCGGATCCCGTAGCCGACGAGCGGGGCCATGGCAGCCCCTTCCCGATGCCACGCCGCCCGACGCCCGCCAGCTCGACCTGCTCCGGCGGCGCTTCACGCTCGCGCAGCTGCGCCTGCCCCGCGACGAGTTCCCGAACCTAGTCGACAGCGCAGAAGACACGGCCGAGATCTGGCTAACTGACCCGAACCACTGGTGGGGCGAACACGGTCGACCTGATCATGTTCGGCTTGGAGCGGATGCTCGAGCGTAGCCACGCCAAGGAGGACAATCCCACAGAAGGGGTCGTCCTCAAGCTGACGGGAAGTTGGACCACCCTCCGCCGCGGTTTAGATTGCGCTCACCCGCGAGCTGCGATCAGCCATCGATCTCGGCCGATGAGGTCGCAGACGAGTGGGAGCGGGACATTGAGGTCGCCCCGCTCGGTTTGACTCCTCTTGTTCCGAGGCTGGTTCATCCCCGTCTGGGGGTTCGCCGCCGGGGATTCGACCGCCCTGAGCACCGCGCTTCTCGGCTGCCTTCCGCCTTAGATTCTTAGGTTGCGGCAGATCCCCTCAGGGCTGGCGCCACCCCCGATTTAGCACCGCGCTTGTGGGCGGCCTCTTCGCCCTCGGGATAGGCGCCGAATCTTTCAAGAAGGCCAGCCAAACCGGTTTGCAAAGCTGACGCTGTAACGCCGATTTGAGGCTCTCACGCAGAGAGTGTAATTTGGTCTGAAATGGGAGATTCTCGCGGGAACTTCACGAGGAGAGCACCGCGCTTGTCAGATTCTGACTTGGAAGGCTGACGCTCTACCGACTGAGCTACTCCCGCCGGCAGATCAGAGGCCCGAGGTTAACACGCGCCTCGCCTCCGCGCCAGCCGGCGACGGGTTCCCGCGATGAGCGCCACGGAGGCCGGCGCTACCAGACTCCGTCCACCACCATCCGGGCCGCCCAGGCCGCGACCGCGGTCGGGAACTCGTTTCGGACCTCCGTCCAGCTATGCGTCCAGATCGACTTGACCCAGTCGTGCCCGATGTGGTTCGCGGTTAGGATCTTGTCGAAGTTCTCGGCCTGCGCGCCGTAGAAATCCTGTGCCGGTGCGGCGACGATGATGAAGAAGGAGCTTGCCTTCTGCTCGCTCGGGAAGTCCGTTGCCAGCAGGGCCGGCGATACCTTGTCCATTTCGGCCTGACTGTCGCTGTATGGATGGGAGGCCGTGGAGGAGCCGATGCCGGCGTAGAAGTAACCCGAGAATGAGATCGACGTGCTGAACACGGAGGGGTGCCGGGCGAGCAGCATCGCGGCGCAGAACCCTCCCGCGGACTGGCCCATGATGCCCCGGGCGATCGGGTCCTTGATGGTCCTGAACTGGGACTCCACGTACTGCACGACGTCTGTCGAGATGAAGGTCTCGAGCCACATCTGCTTGTCGGTCGAGTCGGCGCACTGGCTGTCCGGGAACGGAGCCCCGCTGGAGTCGATGAAGACGACCAACGAGGCCGGCATTTCCCCGGAGGTGATGAGCGCGTCCAGTGCCCCGATGACGCCGGTCCCACCGTTCCACAGCTCCAGCCCAGTGGGGGCCTCGTACAGGACCGGGTAGCGCCGATCGCCGGACGTGTCGTACTCAGGCGGGGTGTAGACGTTGACGTCGACGGTGGCCATCGTGCCACCTTTCCAGGGCGACTCGAAATCGAACCGTGTCACACGGCCCGCGCCCGTGGGCTTCCAGGCCAGCCATGGCTTTGTGCCGGGGCTGGCATGCGCGGTTGGGCTGGGCGATGGCGAGGGCGTGGCCATGTCAAAGCTCGGCGCGGCCGAAGACGCGGGAGTCGGCGTGGGCGTTGGTGCCGGGGTCGGCGTGATGCGCTGGACGGGGACGGAGTTGCCGGGCGCCAGCGCGACGAAGTGACCGCCGTTCAGCATCAGAGCGTCCGGCGCGAGGTTGACCATGTTGCCGAAGGCCGGGACGGTGACGGCCAGCAAGACGAGGACGAGGACGGCGGCCAACGGCCGGCGAGCGGCTCCGCGGTTTGGCCGGCGGGCCTCAACCATCTCGCCTACGGAGGCTCCGGTCGCGATCAGCGGCGGCCTGAGGGCGGCCGCCAGCGTGGCGCCGGCCCAGGCCGAGATGAATCCCATCACAAGCAGGGTGGCCAGGGTGAGGATCCAGCCGGTCGCATCGAACGACCCCAGCGCCCCGGTGGCGGAGAGAGCGTTCTGGGTCTCGGCGATGAACGTCTGACCGAAGAGCGCGGCCACCGCCAACGTACCGAGCAGCGCCCCGATGGCCGGGCGATCGATCGCGAGCGTGGCGGCGACGGCGGCTATAGCGGCCACCACGAGCGTGGTGATCAGCTGAGCCCGATCCGGGTCGAAGCCCATGATCACCAGGGTGCGATCGCTCTCCTCGACGGTCCCCGAGAAGACGGCCACCAGCAACACCAGGGCCGCCACGACCAGGCCCACGAGCGGCCGGGGGGTCTTCTTGAGGGCGCCGATGGGTATCCTGCGGATCGTGGCGACGGCGCCACCGGGTGTCCTGCGGATCGCGGCGAGCACGCCACCAGGCAACCGGCGGATCCTGGCGAGGGCGCCGCCGGGCCAACGGCGGATCTCCCCGAAGGCACGCGTGCGTAACCGGCCGATCCTGCCACGGCGACCGACCCGCGTCGCGGCGGGCTCGCCGACGATGACGGTCTCGGTCTCGAGTGGACGGTCCTGAGCCAGGCTGTCGGCGAGGTTGCGGTCGGGCTTGCCGCCGGTTGCAGGCTGCAGTTGGCGCATCGTGCCCAGGCGACCGGCGCGCAGCTCGTCGTCGCTCACAGCAGTAGTTTCAAGCTGGCCGCTCTCAGGCGGGCCCGCTTTTTGGCGGAGCGACTTCATGCAGCGGCAGCCAGCGGCGCTGTGCGACGGCGGCCGGGCAGGTGAATGGCGCCGGAGAGGTGGACGCGCATCAGACCGACCATGAACCCGATGAGATCGCGGCGCCTGCGCATCGCTCCGTAGCGCGGGATCCAGTACGGGTCGAACTTCCTCTTGAACACGAACAAACCGCGAACGTCGTACCAGCGGCCGACGAGCCGCCCGGCGTTGGCGAGGAGGCGCTCTTCCCAAGTTCCCGCCACGTTGTCGAGACCGGCGAGAGGCGCCAGCCCCAGCGAAAGGGCGCTCGCACCCGCGGCCCGGAACGCGACCGCCGCCTCGGCGATGCACGCCTCCACCACGCCCGGCGGGCCGTCCGGAGCGCGGCGCATCAGGTCGAGAACCCAGCCGCCGTCGACGCCGGTCTTGCGGAACGTGGTGTAGCCGAGCGCGCGCCCGGAGGTGCTCACCGCCACCGAGATCGGTTGCCAGCTCAGAGCGTTACGGTCGAAATGGCTGATCGTGAAGCCCATCTCCGGGCCGGCGCCCTTGCGCCAGATCGCGTCGATGTCTTCGAGATCGTCGAGGAGGGCCGGCTCATCGGCCGGAATGCCGTGAGCGAACCATCGGAACGCAACCCCGTCCTTGCGGCAGCGGGTGATGGTGTGGCGGAGGTTGGCCCGCCGCGGACCCGTGAGGTCGAAAGTCGAGAGGTCAACAATCGCCTCCTCACCGACCTTGAACATGCGAAATCCGGCGTTCACGAGCACTGCCCGACTTGCCGCCGTCGCCTGGTAGACGACGGGCCACCGGTCGAGCTTCCGGCACCGAGCCAGGAACTCGGAGAACACCTTCGGCCCCGCATCGGGCGAACCGATCAGGTCGCCGAGGACGACGGCCGTGCGCCCGGCCATGCCATATACGACCATGCCATCGGCATCCGGCGGGCTGAAAACGTGCTTGTCCTCGCCGAGCTGGAACGGCAGCAATGCGCCGCAGCCGTACTTGTCGCTGATGGCGCGCGCTCGGGCCCGGGAGGTTGGGTCGGCCGGCGGCTCCGGCACGCGGCTGAGAACGCCGAGAGCGGCCAGCATTATCGGCAGGCGCGAGGCCAGGATCAGGAAGCCCACGAGCGCGTCGCGGCTCGTCTGGTGGAGGACGCGAGTCGCCGTGCCGTCGCTCATGCCGAGCGCGTTGCCGAGAGCCGCGGTTATGTCGCCGAGAGCGCCAAGAGGGGTGGGCCAGGTGCCGGTAGCGGCAATGATGAGCGACGTCTCGAGACCGATGGCGAGGCCACCCACGATCAGCAAGGCCACGATCCGACGGCGCCAGCTGGCCGTGGTCTCGACCTCATAGCGGCGCCGGTCCGCGAGGAGCACGGCCAGCAGGCCGCCCATGATCAGGATCCCGAACGGATGCGACAGTTCGCGGGCCTGACCGATCAACGTGACCGTCAGGATGGCGATGGCGAGCCACCACGCACCGGATCTGCCGCGGATGAGCCCGAGCGCCAGCGCGCCGAGGCCGATCGCCCACAGCGCCGCCAGAAGCGGATCGCCGGCAGCCGGATCCATGGGCAGGTACCCGTCGAGCCATATGGTCGCCGGGCGCAGGAACGTGAAGACGTAGGCGAGTGAGGCCGCGGCGCTGACGGCCAGCAGCAGGGCGGGGGCCCACGAAGCGACGCCCGCAGCGAGGCGCGACGGGAAGCGGGCGTGCGTGAGCTGCCCGGGCGTGCCCGCCGTCATGGTCTCCCCCCTTGGGGTGCGATGTTAGCCGACCGGTCGTCGACCGGGCGCGGCCTGAGCGCCCCCGCTCCTGCCGCCCAAGACGCATGAACCGGGCCTGGAGTTACTCCTTGGCTCCAAGCGGCCAACCTCTGCCTCATGGCAGACCTTCGCGGGCCTACGCAGCTACCCCTCACCATACGGATGCTCCCCGTGAAACCGCTACCTCGGTCCCGGCTCCGGTCCGATGACCTCGTAATGGTCGGCGTTGGCCGACCGTTCGAGGTCAGCGAGCTCAGAATCGGCCAATGCGCTGTTGAGATGGCCTCCAGTCGCCGCCAGCAATAGGTTCCAATCGGACCAAGCCGTCAGGACCACAACGCTAGCCTCACCCGCCTGCGCGACCGATCCATCCTGGTCCTTGCCGACCCCCGCCACGACGGTCAGGAGGCCCTCCCGCGAAGCGAGCTGGCCGACGGGTTCGAGGGCCCGCCGCTCCCATGTCTCCACCGCATCCGCTGCGATCGTCGTCCTGTAAAGGCGCAGGATTCGCGCTCCTTCGCAGCGCAGACTGGTCGAGGCGACAACACGATAGCGGGTCGAAGACTCCACGCCAAGCAGTACGGAGATCGCCGAGAGGAATCCCGGAAGACCCTCCCCGTCAGTGCCGCGCCGGAATGCGTCCCAGCCACTCCAGACGGTGGCGGCCAGATGCTCTCGCCCCTGCGTGCCGAGACGGCGGCCGAAGCATCGGGTCACGATACCTTCGTCCGCCTTCGCCACCGTCGCCTGCTGGCGAAGGAAGCCCACGACCTCGGCTTCGTGGCCTGGAACGACCCGAAACTCCAGCAGGTGAAGGATCACCGTCAAAGGCCCCCCATGGCTGGCGTGGTTCCCGCTCCCCGCATTCTAGTGCGGTAGGACACTTTAGTCATCGATCGCGCCTGAATCATCGGTTCAGCACGCGGGGATCGCGCGTCGCCCGCCGCTCGTGTACCGTCTGGGCGTGCCGATCGGCCGACTTGGGCCGCTCGATTCGGCTCAGCGCCGATCGGACGCGCACGCGAGAGAGAGACCGTGGCAGTTGACGCGATTGAGCTGACAGACCCGGGCTGGGCTCGCCACGACTTCTACATGCGCCTTGCGGAGGTTGTAGAGTCCGGCGCCAAGTGCCTCGGCTCCCACGTAGGCGCGGTGATCGTCCGCGACGACCGTGTCCTCGGCAGCGGCTACAACGGCACGCCGGCCGGCTACCCAAACTGCACCGAGACGGAGCGGGGGTGCCGCCGTTGCGCCCTCCGGCGAGAACAGCCCGAGGCCGGCCTGTCGGGCAGGCTGTACGACATCTGCCTGTGCGTCCACGCGGAGCAAAACGCGATGGCGACGGCAGCGCGGTTCGGCGTCGCGATCGACGGGGCAATGCTCTATACCACCCTCCAGCCCTGCTTCAACTGCCTCAAAGAGCTGATGCAGGTTCGATTGCGTGGGGTCGTCTATCTGCGCCAGTGGCAGGCCGGGCATCCGGACTACGTCTGGGTGGCGGAAGAGTATGGGCGGCTGGTCGACCACTACCGCTCCAAGGGGAGCGTGTTCGCGCAGCTGGCCCAGGCGGAGTCGCGCCCGGCCGTTCAGGTCGAGATCGGCCACCCGATCTAGAAAGCCGAAAGTGGCCGATCGGCGCGTCGAAGGTGACGTTGTTCGTCGCGCCCCTCGACCCGATCAGTCCCGGCCTGCGGGAGACGGCGCTTGGACCGGGCTGCGCGAGTCGAGGCTCGGATGTCGTCACATCCAGATTATCGCGCGTATCTGGGCGGCCCGTCCGGACGGCCCATCGCGATCAGCTGTCCCGACGAAGTGACGCGGCCCGTCGATACGACGCCGCGTACTGCTCCGCCGGACCGGCCTCCCAGGACCAGTCGATCGCCATGCCCCGATCCTGCATGGCCGCCCACTCCTCGCCGCCCCGCCGGTAGTGCTCCATCGCTCGCCGGCATGCATTCGCCAGCGATTTCGGCGAGGACGTGTCGAAGAGGAAGCCCGTGCCTTCGTCCGGCCATTCGCGAACGTCTATGACCGTATCGGCCAGGCCGCCCGTCCGGCGCACCACCGCAGGCGTCCCGTATCGCAGTGCGATCATCTGTCCCTGCCCGCACGGCTCGAAACGTGACGGCATGAGGTACAGATCCGCCCCGGCGTAGATGCGCCGGGCAAGGGCGCGGTCGAAGGCGTCCACGATCGCCACGGACTCTGGGTGTTGGGTCGCGATCGCGCGCATGCCCGCGATCCGCTTGGGATCGCCGGTGCCGAGGACCACGATCCGGGCTCCGGCCGCGACCAGTTCGGGAGCGGCGCCGGCCAGCAGATCGAAGCCCTTCTGCGGATCGAGGCGCCCAATCATGGACAGCACCGGCCCAGTGTCGTTCGGGTCGAAGCCCAGCTCCGTCAGCAGAGCCAGACGGCAAACGACCTTGCCAGTCATGTCGCTCCGCGAATAGTTGGCCGGCAGGTCCGCGTCCGTTGCCGGGTCCCAGACGGTCATGTCGAGCCCGTTGAGGATCCCACCGAACCGATGGCCTATGCCGGCGAGCGCCGGGTCCAGACCCATGCCGAACGCCGGCGTGAGAGCCTCCTGCGCGTAGCCGGGACTGACCGTGTTGACCAGCTCCGCCCGGTCGATCCCCTCGCGCAGCAGCAGGATGCCATCGTCGCGGGGCTTCATCGCCTGTTTCAACTCATCTGGGAAGGCCAGCCCCGCCGCCTGGTCGCGAGTCAGCCAGCCCTGGTAGGCCAGGTTGTGGATAGTGACCATGACCGCTGCCCGCGAGATGAGCGGGTAGGCCTCATAGGCGCAGTCCCGCAACAACACGGCCGGCATCGCCTGCCAGTCGTGGAGATGCAGCACGTCGACCGGACGCCCGTCCGCCATGAGGGCCTCGAGGGCGGCCCGGCACAGCAGACCGAAACGCCAGCCGTTATCGGGGTAGTCGCCGTTCTCGTCACCGTAATAACCGTCGCGATCGAACGCGGGCGGGTGGTCGACGAGCCGGACTCGATAGCCGCGAGCTTCGAATTCGACGAGGGTGACTTCGGTCACGCCACTCTCGGCGAGCGGGTCCGGGACGAGCAGGGACCTGGACGTCGCGTCGGCGGGAGCATCCATGCCACGGTACTTTGGCAGGAATACGTCCACGGGCCCCTCAACCTCGTCGGCGAGACCGCCATCCCCCACCCCCATGATGGCGCCGGTCCCAACCCAAACCTGCGACTGCACGACGTGTGGCGTGCCGGCGTCACCTTCCCGATCCGCCCGGCGCCTCGCGCCGACGGCCCGTGCGAGCGCGTCGACGACGTCGCCCAGGCCGCCCGTCTTGGCCCAAGGCTCGCATTCGGCGGAGATGCAGACGACCCGCATTGGATGCTCCTGTGGGCGATCGGCCTCCACTCGGGGGGCGTCTACGTCATGGTAGTCAAAGCCGGGCCGGGCGGCATCCGGGGATCGCCAGGAATTGCCCCGGCGACGGCCCTCGCCCGCACCGAACCCGACGAGACCGGGGGTCACGTCGGATATGATGCGCGGCACATGGAGTTCTCGGTCCAAGTCCCCACTCTCCCCGGTGCCTCGTTCAGGCTGCCTCCGCAGCTGGAGGGCCTCCGGCGCCTCTCGTACAACATGTGGTGGAGCTGGAACCCGCGGGCTCGGGCACTCTTCAGCCGAATCGACGCTCTCTCGTGGTCGCGCTACCTCAACCCTGTCGAGGTCCTCTCGCAGCCTATCGCCTGGCACGAGCTGCTCGACGACCCGACCTTCAAGGCCGAATACACCGAGATCCTGTCGGCTTTTGACCGCTACATGGCCGGCGGCCGTGAGCATTGGTTCAATCGCGAATACAGCCCATCGCTGAGCGGCCCCATCGCCTACTTCTGCGCCGAGTACGGTTTCCACGAGAGTCTCGGCATCTACTCCGGTGGCCTGGGCGTGCTGGCTGGCGATCACATCAAGTCCGCCAGCGACATGGCAATGCCGTTCGTGGGCGTGGGTCTGCTGTACAAGCGCGGCTACTTCCGCCAGGCCATCGATGCGGAAGGGCATCAGGAGCACGCCTATCCCGACTACGATCTGGCCAAGCTGCCGATACTGCGCGTTCTGGACCCGACCGGCGAGCCACTCACCGTGTCCGTGGAGGTGCCCGGGCGCGATCTATACGCAGCGGTGTGGCAGGTTCAGGTCGGGCGGGTACCGGTCCTGCTCCTCGACACGGACATCCCGGACAACGCCGAGTGGGACCGACCGATCACGCACATCCTCTACGTTCGCGGACGCGAGACGCGTCTGCACCAGGAATTGCTGCTGGGCGCCGGTGGCGTCCGAGCGCTCAAGGCCCTCGGCATCGTCCCCGCGGTGTGGCACCTCAACGAAGGCCACTCCGCCTTCCTGCTCATCGAGCGCACCAGGGCCCTGGTGGCTGAGGGAGTGGCTCTTGAAGAGGCCCTGAAACGGGTCCGCTCCAACAGCATTTTTACGATCCACACTCCGGTCGCGGCCGGCAACGAGCGCTTCGAATCGGAGCTGGTGCGGCGAGTCGCGGGACCGCTCTACGAAGGCGACGGCCGCAAGGGAACCGGCGGCGTGCCGATAGATCGCATCCTGGAATTGGGCTGCGGCGTGGAGGGAGACACCACCCAGCTCGACATGACGGCGATGTCGCTGCGCCTCTCCAATGCGGCCAACGCCGTCAGCCAGCTCCACGGCGTCACCTCCAACGACACCTGGCGGGGTCTGGGCGACAAACAGATCATCGCCGTGACCAACGGTGTCCACCTGCCGACCTGGATCGGCCAGCCCATGCGCGACCTCTTCGCGCGCCACCTCGGCGCCGAGTTGGACAACGTCGACGCCTCCAAACGCACGAACCGCTTCTGGGAGCGCACGGACCAGATCCCCGACACGAAGCTCTGGGAGGCTCACCAGCGCCAGAAGCTGGAACTGATGATCTTCGCCCGCAATCGCCTCCGCCATCAGTTCGCCCGCAATGGCGAGGCCCCCAGCGTGCTGGAGGAGCTCGAAAACGTGCTGGACCCCGGCACGCTGACGATCGGCTTCGCCCGCCGATTCGCGACCTACAAGCGAACCGGCCTGATCTTCACCGACATGGATCGGATTACGAAGCTGCTCTGGAACCAGGATCGCCCGGTCCAGATCATCTTTGCCGGAAAGGCCCATCCGGCCGACCGCCCCGGCCAGGCCGTGATTCAGGAGATCTTCACCAAGTCCCGATCGCCGGAGCTGCGCGGTCGGGTCTTCGTTCTCGAGGACTACGACATGCGCGTCGCCCGCTTCATGGTTCAGGGCGTGGACGTGTGGCTGAACAACCCGCGCCGGCCGCAGGAAGCCTCGGGAACGAGCGGCATGAAGGCCTCGTGCAACGGCGTCGTGAACCTCTCCGTCCTGGACGGGTGGTGGGACGAGGGCTGGGTAGGCGGCAACGGCTGGGCCATCGGCGGGCGTGATCCGGATCCGAATGATTACCAGCAGGACCTCAACGACTCGCGGGACCTCTACCGGCTCCTCGAGGAAGAAGTTGTGCCGCTCTACTACGGCCAAAGGAAGAACGACGTTCCGCGGGGCTGGACGGCCGAGATGCGGCGCTCCATCGCCAGCACCATCTGGCGGTTCTCAACGATCCGGATGCTTCACGAGTACGTCGAGCAGATGTACCTCCCGGCGGCCGGGATCAATCCCGAGCAGCCTCCGGGCCCGCCTCCCGGCCGAGCACCGGGTCGGCCTCCGGGCCGGACTCCGGGTCGGGCCCCAAGCAGTCGCGCTCCCAAAGAAGCGGGCTGAGCCGGATTGGGCGGCCGCGTCTCGCTGGCTCTGGTGATCCACAACCATCAGCCCGGCGGCAACTTCGACTGGGTCATCGAGGACGTCTACGAGCACGCCTACTCGCCCATGCTCGTCGCCCTGAAGCGCCATCCGGCCATCCGCCTGGGCCTTCACTATTCGGGCCCGCTGTTGCAGTGGATGGCCGCCAACCGGCCCGAGGCAATCGCCCGGATCCGAGCCCTGGTCTCGCGAGGCCAGGTCGAGATCGTCGGCGGCGCGTACTACGAGCCCATCCTGGTCACCCTGCCGGACCGCGACCGCCAGGGCCAGCTGGAGCGGATGAGCCGGGAGCTCGAGGCGTTGTTCGGCCGCCGGCCGGCCGGGGCATGGCTGGCGGAGAGAGTCTGGGAGCCGGGGCTGGTCTACGACATCGCCACGGCGGGCTATCGCTGGACCGTCCTCGACGACAATCACCTGCGGGCCGCATCCATCCGCGAGGACGGCATGTGGACGACCTTCACGACGGACGACCGCGGCAAGCGGATCACGGTGTTCGGCACGGAGCAAGGGCTGCGCTATCTGATCCCGTTCAAGCCCGTCGAGGACCTGATCTCCTACCTGCGGGAGCGGGCCACGCCGGACGGTCGGTTCGTGGGAACGATGGGCGACGACGGCGAGAAGTTCGGGGCCTGGCCCGGCACGTACGAATACTGCTGGGGCCGCGAACGCTGGGTGGACCGCTGCTTCGAGGCCATCGAGTCGAACGCCGACTGGCTGACGACGGTCACTCCATCCGATTGGCTGGAGCGGCAGCCACCCACGACCCGAGCGTACTTCCCCACGGCCTCGTACGTGGAGATGACCGAATGGGCCCTGCCCGCGGACGAGACCCCGGTCTTCACCCAGCTCCTGGAGACGGCCCGCGAGCGCGGGGACCCGGCGGCGCGATACCTGCGCGGCGGCTTCTGGCGCAACTACGCGGCCCGCTACCGCGAGATCAACGAGCTGCACAAGCAGATGCTGCGCGTCTCCGAGGCGGTAGCCGCCATGCCCGAAGGGACGACTGCCTCACGGGCCCTGGACCACCTCTATCAGGGCCAGTCGAACGACTGCTACTGGCACGGCTTGTTCGGCGGGATCTACATCGTCCACATGCGAATGGCCACACTGGGCCATCTCATCGCGGCCGAGGATCTGGCCGACGCCGCTGCGGCGGAGGCCGGGGCGCACCCGTACGGCGCCCGCCTGGCCGACACCGATCTGGACGCGATCGACGAGGTCCTGGTCACGACTCCGGGCCAGACCGTTGTGGTTGACCTGGCGGAAGGGGCTGGGATCTCGAGCTGGGACCTGCGGGCCAGCCGCGTTGCGCTCGGCTCGGTGCTGCGGCGACGGCCGGAGGCCTACCACAAACGGCTCGTGGCCCATGAGACGGCGGCCCAGGAGGAGGCGCTCGGCGGCGCAGAGACCGGCATCTCGGTCGCAGACGCGCCCAGGACGATCCACGACGTCGTCGCGGCCAAGGAGCCGGGGCTGGCGGCGCTGCTCCGCTACGACCGTCACGAGCGCCGGAGCGGCCTGATCCACCTGCTTCCGGCCGATGGCTCGACCGGGGCCGAGGCATTCGTGACGGCGACGTACGACGAGCTCGGCGACTTCACCGAAGGCGCATACGAATCAGTCGCGATCGAGGATGGCCGCCTCGTCGCGCGCCGGCTGGGATCGGTCCGATCGGGAGACGTCGAAGGCCCGCTCGTCGTCGAGAAGACGTTCCGATTCGGCGGCGATCGGATGAACCCGGTCCTCGAGCTGGCAACGGTGCTCGAGAATCCCGGTGACGCTCCCCTCGCCTTCGAGCTGGCGGTCGAATGGAACGTCAACCTGCTCGGTGGCGGCCACAACCCAGCGGCCTGGTACGAGACGCCAGACGGCGCGCGCAGCCCGCACGACGCCCCCGGCGAGCTGGCAGCGGCCTCAACCCTGGCATTCGGCAACGACCACGAAGGCGTCCGGGTCGCCGCCACGGCCGAGCCCGCGGCGCGCATGACCTGGTACCCGGTGGAGACCGTCTCCAACTCGGAAAGCGGCTTCGAGCGTGCTTACCAGGGCAGCTCACTCCTCTTCCGCTGGCCCATCGCGCTTGCTCCCGGCGATCGCCAGACGCGAACGGTCCACTTCGAGGTCGACCAGTCGATCGATCGTTCGGCGGCGGAAGAGAAGTAGGGCCAAGCTGGCTCGGATCCAGAAGATCGACCCGCTGACGTCAAGGCTCGGTCCCATCCCTCGGCCGGAGCGGTGTCCAGGCCGGTCCACTCCGGTACCATCCGTCGAGTGACCCAGCCCAAGCTCGCCGTTCACGGCCACTTCTACCAGCCCGAGCGCCGCAATCCCTTCAGCGGGCAGGTTCCACCGCAACCCAGCGCAGCCCCATACCGGGACTGGAACGCTCGCATCGACGCCAAGTGCTACAGGCCGAACGCGGAGCGAGGCAACCTGCGCCACATTTCGTACGACCTCGGCCCCACGCTTGCGACGTGGCTCAAGGACAACGACCCGGCAACTCATGCCGGCTTTGTGGCCTCGGATCTGCCACCCCACATCGACGTGCCCGAACGTGGCAACGCGATGGCCCAAGCCTACCACCACACCATCCTGCCGCTCGCCTCGCTGGCGGATCGCCGGACCGAGATCCGGTGGGGAGTGCGCGACTTCGAGCTCCGGTTCGATCGACGCGCCACCGGCATGTGGCTGCCCGAGACGGCCGTGGATCTCCTCACCCTGCGCATCCTGGCCGACGAAGGTGTCCGCTACACGATCCTGGCGCCCTGGCAGGCCGAGGACTCGCGACTGGACACGCGGCGCCCCTACAGGGTGGACCTGGGCGAGGACAGGGCCATGATCGTCCTCTTCTTCGACGCCGCGCTATCCGCGGCCGCCTCGTTCGAGCCAGGCGCAACGGTCGACGCCGACTCGTTCGCCCGTGAACGAGTCTCGCCGTGCCTGGCCGGCCCGGGCTTCTCCGACGGCGCGGCGCTCATGGCGGTCATCGCTACGGACGGGGAGATGTACGGGCACCATCAGGAATCCCGCGACCTCTTCCTGGCCAGACTGGCCAATCCCGGCCCGGACGCACCGGAATGGGGCTTCGAGATAACGACCGTGGGGCAGATCGTCGATGGCATGCCCGCGAGCGAGTTCCTCCAGACCCAGGTCGCGGAGCGGACCTCGTGGAGCTGCCATCACGGAGTCCTGCGCTGGACCGGCGAATGCGCCGATACCGCCGACGGCCGATGGAAGGGGCCACTCCGCGCCGCCCTGGAGCGGCTCGCGTCGGCGATAGACACCGTGGCGGAGAGGCTTGCCGCGGACTTCATGGAGCCGGCAGCGCTGTGGAAGGCGCGAGACCAGTACGTCGACGTGATCTTTGGTGCCGAAGCGGCCGAAGATTTCGCCAAACGCCACCTGCCCCTCGCCACCCGCGAGCAGGAGGCGGTCTTCCTGGACGTGCTCGAGGCCGAGCGCTGGCGCCTCGCGATGTTCGCCAGCGACGGCTGGTACTGGGACGATCCGGTCGGCCTGGAGACCAAGCAGGTCCTGCTCTGCGCAGCGAAAGCGGCGCAGATGGTCGACGGCGCGGCCGGTACCAACCTCGAGGGCCGGCTGATGGACGATCTCTCGCTCTTCACCTCGCCTTCCTCCGGCATCGACGGCACCGAGATCTACGTGCAGGCACTCTCCGAGGCCGGCCGATCGCCGGCCAGACGCTGATCCCGCCGCCGGGTCAACCGCGGCTCTCCGCCCCGGCCGTGCGGACGCCTCCTGCTAGACTCGGATTCGCAGATCCAGAGGCTGGCTTCTCCTGTCCAGGCGACCCGCATCCTGGGAGCGCATCCGTGGCATTCGAGTTCCACGTCTCGAGGGCGGCCCGCGAACGCTACGAGTTCGACGAGGCGCTCTTCGAATCGAGCGGCAACGTCATCATCCCGAACTTCCCCGCGTCGCGGCGCTTCGCCAGCCAGATGAACGAGCGACGCGACCCCAAGCGCGATCCCGATCGAGTCGTTCACGCCGCCGAACTCAACGCCATGGGGCTGATCGACGAGATCCTCCACCATGCCGTGGAGATCTACCGCCGGACCGTCAACCCGAAGGTCATGGCCGGCGCGCTGGCCGCGGTCGTGGCCCAGCTCCAGCCGGATCGGCTCGATACCGCCCTCGCCCACTTCGTCGAGCAGTTCCCGCCGCTGGCGGTTGTCCGCGGCCGCGTCGATCCAGTCGCCTACCTGTCCGGCTCCACCGGAGGCATCCCCAACCGCGAGATGGCCCTCGAAGAGCTCCTGATGCTGTGGCTGGCCAACGCCAACCCGGCCTTCGCCCCCTTCGACGAGCTTTTCGACGACGCCGACCTGAGCGAGCGGACGCCCTACGAGGAAGTCATCGCCAGCCTGAGCCAGTACTTCGAGGCCCAGCCAGGCTACGGGCCGATGGGCCTGTCACTGATCGCCTTCCTTCGGACGCCGGCGCTCGCCGAGCCGAACTCCCTGGCCGGGCAGCTCCGCTACATCCGATCGCGATGGGGACTCGTCCTGACCCCATTCCTGGACCGCCTGGGGATCACCCTGGACGTGCTGCACGAGGAGGAAGTCGCCCCGTGGATGACGGGCCAGGCCGGGGCAGGGCTCGAGTCGGCAATCCACACCCGAGGCCGCAGGGGCCTCGAGAACGAGTACGAGCGGTTCAGCCAGGATCGCGACTGGATGCCCCGGGTGGTGATCATCGCCCGAACCACATTCGTCTGGCTCGATCAGCTCTCCCAGCGCTACGGCCGCGAGATCCGCCAGCTTGACGACATCCCCGACGAGGAGCTGGAGGCGTTGTCCCGGCGCGGGTTCACCGCCTTGTGGCTGATCGGCCTCTGGGAACGGAGCCGGGCCAGCCGGCGAATCAAGGAGCTGCGCGGCAACCCTGACGCGGCGGCCTCGGCCTACTCGCTGATGGAGTATCGGATCGCCGACGAACTGGGCGGCGAGGCAGCGCTGGAGCGACTGCGCGACCGCTGCGCCGGCCGCGGCATCCGCCTGAGCGCGGACATGGTGCCCAACCACATGGGCATCGANNTCGAGCATCCGGACTGGTTCGTGCAGCTGCCCCAGCCGCCCTACTCGCACTACACATTCATGGGTCCAAACCTGAGCGAAGACGAGCGGGTCACCATCCAGATCGAGGACGGCTACTGGGACTCGACCGGGGCCGCCGTGGTCTTCAAGCGCACCGACAACAAGACCGGCGAGGTTCGCTACATCTACCACGGCAACGACGGGACCAGCATGCCCTGGAACGACACCGCGCAGCTGGACTTCCTCAACGCGGACCTCCGCGAAGCCGTCATCCAGACGATCCTCCAGGTGGCCCGCCAGTTCCCGATCATCCGCTGCGATGCGGCGATGGCTCTCGCCCGCCGCCACATCCAGCGCCTGTGGTTCCCGGAAGCCGGGCAAACCGGCGCCATCCCTTCACGGGAAGACTACCCAACGCCTCGGGAATACTTCGACGAGCACATGCCCAACGAGTTCTGGCGCGAAGTCGTTGATCGGGTGGCGGCCGAGGCTCCGGACACGCTGCTCCTGGCCGAAGCGTTCTGGCTCATGGAGAGCTACTTCGTCCGAACTCTCGGCATGCACCGCGTCTACAACAGCGCCTTCATGCACATGCTCAGCGACGAGGACAACGCCAGCTATCGGCAGGTCATCAAGGACACGATCGAGCTCGACCCCGAGGTCCTGAAGCGCTTCGTCAACTTCATGACCAACCCGGACGAGCAGACCGCCATCGACCAGTTCGGCAAGGGCGACAAGTACTTCGGCGTCTGCACCCTGCTGGCCACGATGCCGGGCCTGCCGATGATGGGGCACGGCCAGGTGGAGGGCTTCGCCGAGAAGTACGGCATGGAGTACCGCCGGGCTCACCGCCACGAGCAACCGGACGGCTGGCTGGTGGAGCGGCACGAGCGTGAGATATTCCCGCTCCTGCACCGCCGCTACCTCTTCGCCGAAGTGACCGACTTCCTCTTCTTCGACGTCTTCGATTCGGGCGGCTGGGTCAACGAGGACATCTTTGCCTACTCCAACCGCCACGGCGACGAGCGCGCCCTGGTCGTCTACAACAACCGCGCCACCGAAGCCAAGGGTTGGATCAGGATGTCGGCGGCCTCCTCCGTGCCCGACGGATCGGGTGGCCGGCAGCTCCTCAGGCGGTCGCTGGGCGAGGGGTTGGGGCTGCATCCCGAGGGCGAGTGGTTCACGCTCATGCGTGAGCAGCGCTCCGGGCTGGAATTCGTCCGTCGCAGCGCCGACCTGTGCCGCGACGGGCTCTTCGTGGAGCTGCACGCCTACGGCTGTCACGTCTTCCTCGACATCCGCGAAGTGCAGGACGAGCCATCCGGGCAGTTGCGCCGGCTGGCCGAGCGCCTCGGCGGCGCGGGCGTGCCGAGCATCAGCGTGGCTCTGCGGGAGACGCAGCTGGCCCCTCTGCACGAGGCCGTCCGCGGCCTGGCGGCGAACGGATCGCTTCGGCGACTCACCGAGATAGGGGCGATGCGAGCGGCCGCTGCATGTCCGAGCGGCGCGGTTGGGGTGGATCTGGGACTGCGCGGCCCGAGTTCTGAGGGCCGAGAGGCGGCTGGCGTCTCGCGGCCGGCCCACGGGCAACCCGAGCCTCGCGAACTACAGGCCGTGCTCGACGATGCCCAGGCCATCCTGGCGAAGTCGCTCAATGTCCTCGTGGAGACGACCGGATCGGGCGGCGACGTGGAGCGCGCGGCGGCCGCCTTCCGCGCCGGCCTCGAAGCCGCTCTGCGTCTGCCGGAGCTGGGCCAGGAGCGCTTGTGCGCCGGCCTGATGGACGAGTGGGCCTGGGTGGCGATCGTCGGCCGGCTCATCTCCGAGGCGATCGCCTCGGTTGCCGGGCCGGAATCGGTGCTGGGCAGCTCGCTCGATGAGCTGAAGCTCGGGCCGGCGATCGCCGGCGTCTTCTCCGACCTCGGGCTGGACGAGGGCGCCGCGTGGGACCTGGTGGCGCTGATGCGAGTCTTCCGGCGCCTCCCGCTGCCGAGCTCGGTGTCGGAGCTGCCTGCTGCCGACCGAGCGCCGACGCTGATTCGAACCCTCGCTACGGATGACGCCGTTCGGGCCTACCTCCGCGTCAACATCTGGGAAGGTGTCAGCTGGTTCCACCGCGAATCCTTCGGGCGGGCGCTGTGGTGGATGTTCGCGCTCGACGCCCTCCAGGCCGCCGCCACGCCTGGGCTCTCCAAGACGCGCCTGGCGGCGCGACTCACCCAATCGAAACGCGTCACCGCCGTCGTGGCCCGTGCCGGTGAAGCCGCCGAGTACCAGCTCGACAGGCTGGAGGACGCGGCGAAGGCCTAGTTCACCAGGAGGATTCGCCGCAGCAGCAGAATCGGGGGCGAGCCGTGGGCGATGACCGATTCGAGATGCTCCTTGTACACGAACCC
Organism: Chloroflexota bacterium; assembly: GCA_003141455.1. Taxonomy (GTDB): domain Bacteria; phylum Chloroflexota; class Limnocylindria; order Limnocylindrales; family CSP1-4; genus Fen-1039. The sequence continues at coordinate 19,156 of PLMA01000046.1, forward strand.
CGGCGTCTCGCCGAAGCCGCCAACGACGCGCGGGTCCGGAACGGCGGCCGCCGCGCGCGGATCGCCGCTCGCTACTGCCGCTCGCCGGCGTCGCTCACGCTCCAGGTTCCACATCTCCATTGAGCCCACGAAGTACGTGGACAGCTGCGTCGAAGTGAGGCGGGCACGGTCCCATTTCTTGCTGGCCTCCGATTCCTCCTGGAAGCCGCCCCGAACCATCAGGTCCATCGCCTCCGTCTCGGTCATGGAGCCGCCGTGGATCCCAATGTCGATCATGGCGTTGGTGATTGCCCGCAGGTAGAACTTCCAGTGGATGAGTCGCAGGGCCGCGTCGCCGGCGTGGAAGCCCACGTCCATCATCACCTGGGTCACGTAGACGGCCCAGCCCTCGACGAAGACCCCGCTGGCGAAGACCGCCCGCACGATCGACGGGCAGCGGTTGGAGTAGACCAGCTGGAGGTAGTGGCCGGGCGATCCCTCGTGGATCGTCGTCAGATCGATCTGGCGGTCGTTCTCCTCGGACAGGTACGACTCCACCTGGGCCGCCGTCCAATCATCCGGCGGTGGGGTCATGAAGTAGAACGTCTTCTGCCCCCTGTCCAGCGGGCCCGGAGCGTCCAGCATGGCGCCGGCGAACTCACGCAGGAACGGTGGCGTCCAATCGACCTCCAGAGGCTCGTCCGGGACGGTGATGAGGTCATTCGCCCGGCAGAAGTCGACGATGCCCCGGTAGCTCTCGCGGCAGTACTCGACGAGATCGCCGGCCGCGTGGTGGGCCCGGCCGATCGCCGCGGTGACGGCGCCGACGGTTCGCTGATCTGCCGCCTCCTGGCTGCCGTCGCCGGCGGCCGTGGGGAGTGGCTCTCCGGGAACCCACTCGCTCCAGATCCCGCGGGCAATCCGGATCATCTCTCCGCGGACCGCCGCGTACTCCGCTCGAGCCTGGGCAAGGATCTGGTCGGCCGTCAGGCCGGACCGGAAGGTGTGGCGTAGCTTGCGCGCGAACAGCTCGGCTCCAAGGCGCCCCTCGCCCGAGGAACGCGGCAGCAGGTCCTCGCGCAGGAACGCTTCGAACTCCCCGATCGCGCCGCGAGCGGTCGCCGCGGCCGCTCGAAGACGCGGCGTAACCGAGGCCACGCCGGGCCGGTCCGCGGCCGCCTCGGCCTGGGCAACCGCGTCGTCGGTAAGGGCCGCGATCCCAGGCAGCTGCTTGATGGCGATTTCCGTATGTAGCCTCGATGCCGGCCGGCCCGGCAGGCTGCCCAGCTCGGCTCGCGCGGACGCGAGAACCGCCGGCACGCCCTCCAGGCGCGCCGCGACGGACGCCAGCCTGGTCTCGAGCGGCGCGAAGTCCCGGGCCAGCAGCGGGAAGATGCCGCCTCCCAGCAGATACACATAGCCCAGCGCGTCCCACGCCCCTTCGCGCAGGTCCGTCTCGTCGAATAGCAGCTCGGCCAGCTCGGAGAGGAGCAGGTCGCGGTCGATCCGCTCGTCCGCCGACAGGGTGCCGTCCGGCATCGCCCGCAGTTCGGTGTCCCAGCGGCCGGCAAAGGCGAGTCGGGCCGCGCGTCCGGTCGCGCTCAGATCGGGCCACTCGCCGTCTACTTCGTGCATCCCCGTGGCTGTGGCCGAAACGGGGTAGAGGCGGAAGAACTCGTCCAGAAATGCGTCGACGCGCCCGGTGAACTGCGACATCGGTCTCCTTCTTGGCGTTTGGCCGACGTGGTGTTTGGCCGAGTCTAGCGCCAACGGGCACGCAGACCGTGGGCCAGAGCCCACGCACGGCACCACCGGGCGCGTTAGCATCCTTCCATACGAAGCCGTCGTTTCACGCGGCGCTCAGTCCTCGGAGGAACAGCTCATGCTCGACCTGCTGATCAAGGTCGCCGTGAACGCCGTGGCGCTCGTGGCTGCGGCGACGTTCGTTCCCGGAGTTCGCCTGGATCCTCGCGACAAGCTCGAAGACTGGGCGATGATCATCGTGATTGCCCTGGTGTTCGCCCTGGTCAACACGTATCTGAAGCCGATCCTCAAGACCCTGGCCATGCCGGTCGGTCTGCTGACGATGGGCTTGATCGCCTTCGTCATCAACGCCGTGATGCTTCTGGGCACGGCCTGGCTGGTCAACCTGAGCCAGGTCAAGGACCTGGTGAACACCGGGTTCACGTTCCAGGTCGGCGGCTATCCGCCCACTTGGGGCTACGAGGCCATCGGCGCTGCCGTGGTCGCTTCGCTCGTGATCAGCATCGTGGCCACCGTCCTGGACCTGGTGCTGATGCCGCGCAGGGTCGTCGGGCTGTAGCTCGGGCCAGGGTCTAGCGGGGCGGCCGCGGGACTATCGCACGCCGTCCGGGCGCGTACCGTCCCGGCCGCATACCGTCCCGGCCGCATACCGTCCCGGCCGCATACCGTCCCGGCCGCGCTCGAAGTCCGTCAACGGATCCGCGGACCGGCTAGGCTTTCCCGCATGCCGGTCCTGCAGAGTCCGTCGCTCGCCAGCCTTTTCGCCGCGTCCCATGTCGTGGGCGCCGCGACAACCGGCGTCCCGGGGGCACTGACGGAGCGCGAGCGGTTCAGGATTCGGCTGCGGCGCCGGCCGCTTCTGCTCGACGGCGCCATGGGTACGCTCCTGTACAGCCGCGGCGTCCCACAAAGAGCGTGCCTCGACGAGCTGGTCCTGACCAGGCCGGACGTCATTTCGACCATCCACCTCGAATACCTCGAAGCGGGCGCCGACGCGATCGAGACCAACACCTTCGGCGCGAACCGCTTCCGCATGGCCGAGTACGGCCTCGAGAAGGAGGCCGGGCTCCTGAACCGCCGCGCCGCTCAGCTCGCTCGAGAAGCGAGGGAGACATCCGGCCGCGAGGCACTGATCGCCGGATCGGTCGGGCCTCTCGGGCCGACCGGTCGAATGCCGACTCGGCCACACCCGGGTCTTGCGAGGGCCGCCTTCCGGGAGCAGATCGAAGGGCTGCTGGAGGGCGGGGTCGACCTCTTCGTCTTCGAGACATTCGAGCGTCTCGACATGCTGCTGGCGGCGATCGAGGAAGCGCGCCGCGCGTGCGATTTGCCGGTGGTTGCCCAGATGACCTTCGGCGAGGATCTCGTGACCGGTGACGGAACGACCCCGGAGGCAGCCGCGGCGGTGCTGGCCGACGCGGGCGTCGATGCCGTCGGGGTGAACTGCGGAGCCGGCCCGCTCGTCTGCCTGGAAGCGCTCGCCCGGACCGGGCCGCCGACCCCGACGGTGGCTCGCTCCATCGTCCCGAACGCAGGGCTGCCGCGGCGCGTGGAGGGCCAGTTCGTCTACTCGGCGGCGCCGGAGTACTTCGGCGAGACGGTCCCGCAGATGCTGGCGGCGGGAGCTCGCATTGTCGGCGGGTGCTGCGGCACGACCCCCCAATACACCAGGGCCATGCGAGCGGCCATCGACGCACTGAGCTCCGAAGAGCCCGGACCTCCGGCCGTCCTGGCCACGCATCCCGGCGACGAGGCATCGTCCGGCCGGCCCGACCCCGCCGTCGACCTCGCCGTCGACCTCGCCGCAGATCCCGCCGCCGCCGCGGCCCCGCGGACGCCCACCGTCGAGTCCACGGGCAGTGGCGACGCCACTCCACCGTCGGGCCTGGCGCGGAAGCTCGGCGAGGACGCGTTCGTCATTTCGGTGGAGATCGACCCGCCCCGATCCATCCGGATCGACCGGACCGTCGAGGCAGCCCGCCTCCTCCAGGAGGCCGGGGTCGATCTCGTCAACGTGAGCGACTCCGCGACCGGCCGCGTTCGGATGAGCTCGACGGCCGTGGCGTTCGGGATCCAGCAAGCTCTGAAGCTGGAGTGCCTGGTCCACCTGACAACCCGTGACCGCAACCTGATGGCCCTGGAGGCGGAGCTGCTCGGCGCTCACGCCCTGGGGCTGCGTAACATCCTGGCCCTGACCGGCGATCCGCCACGGGTCGCGGACCGGCCCGCCACCACGGCCGTGTGGGACGTGGACGCGATCGGGCTGATCGAGATCATTCGCCGGCTCAATCGGGGCGAGGACGCCGCGGGCGGCTCGATCGGGCAGCTGGCCGGCTTCACCATCGCTTGCGCGCTGGACCCGACGGCCGCGGACCAGGACAAGGAGTGGGCCAGGCTGGAACGCAAACTGGCGGCCGGCGCGAACCTGATCATGACCCAGCCGCTCTACTCGCTCGCCCAGGTGGAGGGGATGCTCGTCCGCGCCCGCCGGACCTTCGGGCATGACGGCTTTCCCGTCCCCGTCCTGCTGGGCGTGCTGCCGCTACACAGCTCCCGCCACGCCGAGTTCCTGCACAACGAGGTGCCCGGCATCACGATCCCCGACGAGCAGCGGGCGGCAATGCGCATGGCCGGCGAGCGTGGAGCCGAAGTCGGCCTCGAGATGTCGATGAACCTGCTCGAGCAGTGCGAGGGTCAGGTCAAGGGAACGTACGTCATGCCGAGCTTCGGCCGGTATGAGCTGGCGGCCGAACTGGTCCGCCGCGTGCGCGCCCGCCAGGCAGCCAGGAAGACGGGCCAGGGCTCAACAGGAGGCTGGGGATGAGGCCTGACCGGAGACTCGCGACCATCGGTTTCGCGGCGGCGGCCGTCGGCGCGTGGCTGGCTATCGGCTCGGTCGCGGCCGCCGCGCCATCTGCGGGTCCACCCTATCCGGATGCCGTGACCGGCCAGCGCGTGTACGACTACGCCGGCATCTTCTCGCCGGCTGCGATCTCGCAGACGGATCAGACGATCCAGGGGATCGAGCAGCGGACCGGCGCCCAGGTCGCCGTCTACACCCAGGTCAAGCCGGAGATCGACTCGCCCGACAAGGCCGACCAGGACGCCCTGGCCCTGATGAACCAGTGGGGCGTGGGCCGAAAGGGCTTCGATGACGGGCTGGTCATCCTCTTCGATATGCAGGACAAGCGCCAGCACGGGCAGGTGAGCCTCTATGCGGGCAGCGGCTTCAAGGCGGCCTTCCTGGCCGACTCGGACCGCCAGGCTATCTTCGACAACGACATGAAGCCGCTGCTCAAGGCCGGCGACTTCGACGGCGCGCTGAAGGCGGCCATGGACGGCATCGACGCCGTCGCGACCCCGGAGCATGCCGACCAGCTAAATCGGGCTCGAATCTTCAATGCGATCGTGGGCCTGGGAGCCCTCGCCCTGGCGATCTTCCTCGTCGCGTTCGTGCTCTTCCGCTGGAACACTCACGGCCGCGACCCGATCTACGTGGACGACAACTCCGTCCTCATGCCCGCCCCGCCGGACGGCCTGACGCCGGCAATGGCAACCCTTCTCATGGACGACCGGACGTCCAGCAGAACTGTCTCGGCGGCCATGGTTGACCTGGCGGCCCGCGGCCTGATCCAGTTCCGCCAGGAGGAGGCTTTCCTGTCCAAGACGACGACTGTCGGGGTGACGGGCAAGACGGCCTCGATCGGCACTCCTGAGGCGGACATCTACTCGGCCATCTGCACATGGGTGGGGCCGGACGGATTCGTCGAGACATCATCCATGCCTCAGCTCGCGTCCGCGACAAGCTGCTTGAAGAGCGACCTGGAGACACTCGCCGTCCGGAAAGGCTGGCTGACCGGCAGGCCGTCGCGGGTAGTCGGCCTCTGGATCGTGGTCGCGGTCGCAGAGGGAATCGCAGCCATCCCGCTGATCGTCTGGACGCTGACCATCGAGGCGAGCGGCGGGCTGTTGGGCGGAGTCGCCCTGATCGTCGCGGCGGTCATAACAGGCGTCACGGCCTGGTTCATGCCGTGTCGGACGCAGCTCGGGGCAATGCTTCGAGCCATGCTGGCGGCCTACCGGCGGACTCTCCAGTACGCGATGGCCCAGGCGCAGACGATGGACCAGGTCGTGGAGAGCAAGGCCCTGCCGTGGGTCTCCACGCCCGATGAGGCCATGGCCTGGGGCGTCGCGTTTGGGCTGAACGAGGAGATCGACGCGGTCCTGCGACGCAGTGTCGAGACGTCCGCGGCCACGGGTCGCGCCGCCGGCTGGTACCCGATGTGGTGGATCCCCGTGGGCGGGCACTCGTTGGCCGGCGGAGTCGGAGGGGCATCCGGCGGTGGGGCCTTCTCGCCGAGCGCTATCCCGGACGTCGGATCGATGATGTCCGCCATCGGCTCGATCGGCGCCTCCACGTCGCACTCGAGCGGCGGGGGCTTCGGCGGTGGCGGAGGCGGAGGGGGCGGCGGCGCCGGCGGCGGATTCTGAGTTCACTCCGGGCGCCGGCGAGATCGGCCGGCGCGAAGACGAGCGTGCTGGCTCCGGATGCCGACGTTCGACCGGCCTGGTCCGCTACACTCGCGCCATGGGCGCAGTCGACACGATGGAACAGTTCTTTGACCTGCTGAATGCCGGCGACCGCGAGGCTGCCGTCGCGCTGATGGACGAGAAGGCGGAGTTGCGGGTCCACGTAGGCGGCAACGCCCGCACCCTGCGCGGCCTGCGCGAGGTAGGCGGCTGGTTCCTGCGCGCCGAACCGGGCTTCCGGATGATCCCGGGCGACGTGCGCGACATGGGCAACACCTACCAGGCCACTCTGCTCGTGATCCGTCCCGGTGCGCCGACGCAGGAACTGGACGCCAGCTTCCGCGTGGAAACGGGCAAGATCACGGCCATCAACCTCACGCCGCGCTGATCGCGGGCGCCCGCGGCGCTATCGGGCGGGGAACTGGCCTGAGCATTCCTGAGATCGGCTCGCCTTCGGCGAGCGCGTTCAGGGCCCGGCGTCTACGTGGATGACGGCAGCGGGGTCGGCTCGAAACCAGCCGGTGGGACGCAAATCTTCCAGCCGATCTCCAGGTGGTCGGGGCGCGGGGCCACGCTCGGGTTGGCGGCGATGATCTCCCACAATTGCAGGCCGTTGTTGTAGGCGATGAGGGCTAGAGATTCGCCGGACTTAACCGGATGGATCTGGCCCGGGCAGGCGCCCGAGGGCACAGGCGTGGCGGGCTGGGACGCCGAGGGGTTCGGGCTCGAATCGGTCTGCGAGGCGCCCGAGTTGGGTGGCAGCGAGCCGGGGCTGCCGATGGCCGTCGTGCCCTTCTGGCTCAAGATGATGGGCAAGGAGATCAGAGCGACCATGAGAATCGAGATCCCGACGACAACCAACAACAGAGGCTGATTGGCGCGGCGATCGTCACGGCTCCGAAGCCGGGGGAAGCTCTCCAGGCGCGGCGGATTCTCCCACCCTGGGTGGCTGGGTCCACGGCGAGCCATCGCCACCGCCGGAGTCCCCAGCGATGAAGGGGCTACCGGGGCGGACGGAGACGAGGAGCGCTTGGTCTCGCCCTCGTAGCTCCACAGGCTGGCCCCCGCTTCGGCCGACCGGGACGCCGTGGCCGCGACTGCCGCTCCCGGCGCGAGCCGGGAATGCCCCGCGAGGAAGGCCGGCGTTGCTCCCTCCTCCCCGGCGGCCATGCCGGCGACTTCCGGACCGATCGTCGTCCCCGTGGCCGACGCGGCGCCCGGCTGAGTGACCCCGGCGGCTTCCTGTCGTGCCCAATCGAGGAAGATCGGGCACTGAGGGAAATCCGCGGCCAGGCAGTAGCGCTCTTGATGAGGGAAAGCGCGCGGCTCCGGCTCGGCCGCTGCGAAACAGCGATGACGAGCGTCGGGAACACTCGACCTGTGATCGCGATCTTCCTCAAAAGCGACGAACGGACAGGCGCTGGGGCCCCCGTCGAGCGGCGCTGGCGTCTCCTCAATCACGTCTCAGATCATAGCCTGACGGGCGGGTCTTGTGGCGTGCCGGCCGAGTCCACGCCGCACCCACGCCCTCGTCGACCGAGAGCGCGCCGCGGGTCGAGGGTCGATATTGCCGGCGGCGGACGCCGGCTAGGCGGCCTGATCCAGGGCCGACTGAAGGGACTGCTGGTAGGCCTGGCTCGTGTACGTGGCGCCCGAAACGCTGTCCACCTGGGCGCTCTGAGCCTGCAGGACCTCGCTGCGCAGCTGCGGCGCGGCGTACCGACTGACCTGCGACGAATGCCCGCCGCTCGGGAGCTGCAGTGTCTGGACGTCGGTGATACGCCCGCTCTGCAGGCTCACCTGCACCTGGACGTTGCCGAACGGGGTCTGAACGGAGGAGCCCGTGAGCTGACCCGTGTATGAACCCTTCGGCGCCGGCGTGCCGGCTGCCGCCGGCCCGCCTCCCACCGCCGGCACACCGCCCGCCGCCGGGGTGCCGGCCGGACCGTTCACGGGCGCAGGAGCGCTCACCCCGACCGTAGCCGGCGTCTTGAAGCTCAAGAGCAGGGCCAGCGCGACGGCTGTCAGGAAGGTGCCGATTACGGCTCTCATAGGCATTTCTATCTCTCCCCGCTTCAGAACGAGAAGCGTTCGTAGTGGATCTGCGCGGACGGGATGCGCAGCCAGCGCAATCCGCTAAGGACGCGTTGCATCATCCCGGTCGGACCGCAGATGTAGATGTCACGTTCGTGAATATCGGGAACGAGGCGGCGGAGGGCCCGCGGCTCGAGCGGATCGATCGGCATCTCGCGCGATCCACGCCGCCCGACGAGATAGTGGACCGTGGCGCCGCGCAGGCTGGCCAGCTGATCGATCTCTTCACGGAAGACGATCTCCTCGGGGCTACTCGCTCGGTAGACCAGGGTCAGATTGCCCCGCGATGCCGGCAACTCCTCGAGCAGCGCCCGGAGAGGTGTGATACCGATGCCACCCGCGATCATCAGCACGCGGGCTTTCCTTCGAGCCAGACCGGTGAAGGCTCCGTATGGGCCTTCGAGCATCACCGGAGTTCCGACCCGGATGCGCTGCAGCTTGCCGGTGTGATCGCCCAGGTCCTTGATGGTGAACCGGAGATACCGGCCGTTTGGCGCGGCTGAGATCGAGAATGGGTGTGCCTTGTACCAGTCCTCGGTGGTCAGGAAGCGAAGGCGGAACCACTGGCCGGCGCGAACTGGCAGCAGATCGAGGTCGCGACCCGTCAGGTAGATCGAAGTCACTCCCGGCGCCTCCTCGACCACGTTGGCGACGCGGAAGCGGTGCCGCCAGGTGGCTGCGAAAGGCTGGCCGAAGCGGAACGCCAGCAAGGTGCCGAAGGCGATCACGTACAAGGCCATCCAGTACAGAGTCGCGAGCTGGTCGGTGGTGAAGTCGACCCCGACGAAGATCTGGTGGAGGAAGCCGAGCGCGATAGCCAGGTACGTGTAGAGATGGATGGCGTACCAGGCTTCGTAGGAAAGTCGCCGGCGTGCGGCGCGGATCGAGCTGAACGCCACGAAGATGAAGAGCCCCAGCGACACCGCCGACCAGAGAACGTACGGGTACGTCGTCAAGAGCGCGACTACCTCGTCCACCGGGGAGCTGTTCACTCCCATCCCCAACCCGATCGTTGTGAAGATGGCGTGGAAGACCAGCAGCCAGATCGCGCCGAACCCGACCCAGCGGTGGGCGTCGGTGATGCGGTCCTGGCCGAATACCTGGTCGAGCCACGGATTGCGCGACATCAGGATCAGCTGAATCAGGACAAGGTACGTCCCATACAGGGCGCACAGCTCTCCGATCGCGGTCAAGATGCCGGCGGGCGTCGACAGCTCGTGGAGATTGCCGTGGCGGATCCACATGCCGGCGATCAGCAGCGCATTGCCGCCCAGGAGTGCGTAAAAGTCGTTGGCTTTGACAGGCCAGACGCGCGGGATCGGCACACGGCGCACCTTGCGGGTGGGGGCCGCGACCCTGACCCGGGTTTGGGCGACGTAGCTGCCGTTCATGGGGCGGTCTCGAGTCTCCGGTCTACCTGGCTTGGGCATGGGCGTCCAGCGTACATCTGGTTCGCGGCATCCCCGCGAGGAACTGACGCCACGAATCTTCGAGTTCAATCCTGACACCAGGCTGAAGACCCCGCGGACCAACTATGGATTTACCGTGGAGACGGCGTGGAGAATCTTGCACCGTCGACGAGGCCACTGGAGATGGCAAGTCGGTGCCGGACGCAGCCGGCGCATCGCACCGGGGCCCGCATTTGACACGCGGCGCGGTGCCTCCAACACTGGAAGAGGCTGAGGCCCAGCGAAGCTGCCTGCTCGTCCCTGCCTCGCCTGAGCTCCCGAGAGGAGACCGATGTCCCGAGCAACCGGCTGGCTTCGCCCGCCCACAACCGCCTACGCACACTGCGACGTTCCGTGCGGCATCTACGACCCGCACGCTGCCGAGCTTGCCGCTCGCACCGTCGCCCGAATGGTCGAGCTGATAGGCCAGCTGCCCAAAGAGAATCCCACCGAGGCGGACCGCGCCAAGTTGGTCCGCTGCATCACGGTGAAGGAGCAGCACGCCGAGATCGTGAAGCACGAGATCGGGGTCATCTGGAGCGACTACTTCAAGCCCGAGCACGTGGAGCGCTACCCGGATCTCCACGATCGAACGTGGAAGATCCTCAAGCTCGCGGGCAAGAACAAGCAGAACATCGACGCCGCGGCTGCCGCCGAGCTCGAGGCCGCGGTCAAGGAGTACGCCGACATCTTCTGGTCCACCAAGAAGTGACGTTCGAGCCATCGGACGAGTCGGGCGCCGGAGGCAAATCCTCCGGCGTTTCGCTGTCTCCTCTTGCGGACGCGTGGGGCCGCCTGCGAACCGGCGTCTGGCGCGTTGCCGTGGCCGAGGAGAGCATGGCCCCCGCCCTCGCCGCCGGGGATTGGCTGCTCCTCGACCCGACGCCACCGCGCTGGCCGCGGCGCGGCAGCGTGGTGGTATTCCACGAGCCCGAGAGCGGCCTCCTGGCCATCAAGAGGGTGGCGGCGGGCCCGGGCGACCACGTCCGCATCTCGGCGGGGATCCTCCACCTGAGCCCGGACCAGGCCTGGCTGCTCGGCGACAACGGCGCCTCGTCGATCGATTCGCGCCGCTACGGCCCGGTGGGACTGGATGCGCTGGTGGGACGGGCGTGGTTCCGGTACGCCCCGGCGCCACGTATCGGGCTGATCCCGCGCGGCCCGGGTCAGCCTCTCCCAAGCAGTTCGCGCGCCGCCAGCTCGATCATCCCGTAGTCGCGGGGCAGCAGGTCCTGCAGGATGATCCGCTGCGCACCGGCCGCGGCGAAGCGGGCGACCATCGCCCGAGCCTCGGTCGGGGTGCCGGCAACCCAGCGCTTCCGGCGAGTCTTCAGCCAGGCCTCGGCGTCCGTGCCGGCCTCACCAACAATGGCCAGCTGAGCCTGCACCCGCCCGGCAAGTTCGGCCTCGTCCCGGCCGATCAGCAGCCCCGCCATGACCGAGTGCGCCACGGCGGCGGGGTCCCTGCCGATCCTGCGGCACTGTTCGTCCAGTCGGGCGAAGGCCTCCGCGCAGCTGTCCGGATCGCTGCTCGACATGTTGTATTCATCGGCGTAGCGAGCGGCGAGGCGCAGCGAACGGGGACTCCCTTCCCCGCCGACGATGATCGGTGGGTGGGGGCGCTGGACCGGCTTGGGAGCGAACGATGCCGACTCGATGCGAAGCTTCTTGCCCTCGAACGACCAGCCGTCCGGCTCCTCCCACAGGCCGTGGAGGATCGCCAGTTCGTCCTCCATCAGATCGGCGCGCTCGACGATCTCGGGAAAGGCCAGGCCGAGTCGCCTGTGTTCCGGCTCGTTCCAGCCGGCCCCAACGCCGACCTCGATTCGACCTCCGCTCATCTCGTCCGCCGTGGTCACGACCTTGGCGAATGACCCGGGATGGCGGAACGTCACGGGCGAGACCAGCGTGCCGAGCCGGATGCGCGTCGTCTCGCGGGCGATTCCGGCCAGGACCGTCCAGGCGTCGGTGGTCGGGTTGTCATCCGGGCCCGGGAAGCTGCGGTAGTGGTCCGATCGGAAGAAGGCCTCGAACCCGAGGCGTTCGGCCAGCCGGGCAATCTCGAGCTGCTCGGCGTAGGAGAGTCCCTGCTGGGGCTCGATCATCAGCGCGAATCGCATCGCGACCTCCGGGCAGCGTGAGCGGTTGACCGACCTCGGCCGTCGGCGCATGAATGATCGCTCTCCTCGGGGAATAACACATTTGCGCGATGCAGGAAGTCCCGTCGCCCGCTAGAATTCGGCGCGTTCCGTCGGTCAGGGGCCCGATGGCCTTCTCCGACGGCGCTGCCATCGCTCACACCTCAGGCGGGCCGGCCCCCCCTCACCGGCCCGCCTTCCTTTTGCTCACGTACTTGGCAGCAGCGGCCCCCTCCACCGGCCCGCCTCTCCTTAGCCCAGGGCGTTGACGATGGCGGGCTCCCGCCACGGAACCGGCATACTTCGATCATGCCCGAGAAGCTCCTCCCACCGAATCCACCGCTCAGCGACGGCGTGATACTGCTGCGGCCCTTCCGTGCAGACGACGCGCTCGACATCACGGCAGCCTGCCAGGACCCGGCCATCCAGCGCTGGATCCCGGTCATCCCCGTGCCCTACACCGAGGCCGACGCGCGGCGCTTCATCCTGATGGCATTGCAGTCCTGGAACGACGGAACCCGGTACGAGTTCGCGATAGCGGACGCGGCCTCCGACCTCTACATCGGCTCGGTCGGGCTGAACCTGGGGCCGAATCCCCGGCGCCACGCAATTGGCTACCTGGTGGCACCCGAGGCTCGAGGCCGCGGTGTCGCCACCAGGGCCGTGCGCCTCATCACACGCTGGGCCTTCGAATCGCTGGCCATCGAGCGTTTGGCCCTGTGGACGCTTCCCGGCAACGTAGCGTCTCAAGACGTGGCTGAGAAGGCCGGCTTCCGCTACGAGGGGCTGGTCCGGAACTGGGAAGCGGACCGCGACGACCGACCCATCGACGCCGTTATGTTCTCCATGACGCCCGCGGACCTGGCCGACGACCTCGCCGAGGCCGGCGACGCGCCCGCACCGGGCAGGCTGTCGTCGCCACCGGACCGGACTACCGGCGCCCCGCCCATAGCTCGCTTCCCGCGCGAGCTCCGAGCGACCGGGACGCGTGCGGCGCCGTTCGTGGAGATCGCGGCCGTCTCGGACCTGGAGCCCGGGACCATGCGGCGGGTCACGCTGGCGGATTTCGACCTGCTGGTGGCCTGGACGGAAGACGGGATCGTGGTCAGCGACGATCGCTGCCCGCACATGTCGGCGCCGCTCTCGATAGGCGAGCTCGAGGGCTGCGTGGTCGCCTGCCCGCTCCACGAGGGACGCTTCGACCTTCGTTCCGGGGAGACCGTCCGGATGCCCACGACCGGCGGTCTAGACGCCGATGGCCTGTACCACTCGCCGTGGTCTCCGTCGGGGACGCTGCCCAGGTCCGAGCCGCCATCCAAGAAGCTGGCGGCGCGCCGCCTGACCCGCGTCAACCGGCTCCGCTACTACTCAGCCCGCATACGCGACGGCCACCTTGAGGCACAACTCCCGATCCTGCCGGAGTAGCTTCCGCCTCGCCCGGCCCGCCGACCCAGGCTATCGGTGCGCCCCGGTCCTGCCGCGGGTTCGAACCGGCTCGTCGACCTCCCGGGCCCGCTCCGTGACGCCTGCAGTAAGCATCCTGCAAGCCTCGTCCATGTCGTCCGTACATTGGAGCAGGTCCAGGTCCGCGATCTCGATGGCACCGCGGGCAACGGCCTCCGTCCTGAGCCAGCCAAGCAGGCCGGACCAGTAGTCCGCTCCGACCAGCACGACGGGGAAGTGCTTGATCTTGCCCGTCTGGATCAGCGTCAGCGACTCGAACAATTCGTCGAGCGTGCCGAAGCCGCCGGGGAAGATGGCAAACCCGTCGGCGTACTTCACGAACATCATCTTGCGGGCGAAGAAGTAGCGGAACTCGACGCCCAGATCTACGTACCGGTTGATCGCCTGCTCATGCGGCAGTTCGATGTTGCAGCCGATCGAGAGCCCACCTGCGTCATGACAACCGCGGTTGGCCGCTTCCATGATGCCGGGGCCGCCGCCGGTGATGACCGCGAAGCCGTCCTTGGCGAGCAGACCCGCCAGCTTCCGGGCCTTGGCGTAGTACGGGTCGCCCTCTCCGATGCGTGCCGAACCGAAGATCGTTACCGCCTTGCCGATGCTGGCCAGGGCATCGAAGCCCTCCACGAACTCGGCCAGGATGCGCAGCGAGCGCCACGGATCCGAGTCGCGGAAGTCCGGCCGGGCACCCGTGTCGAGGAGTCGCTCGTCCTCGGTTCGGGCGTGAGTCGTGAGCATCGCCGCGGCTTTGGGCTGATAGGTCACGCGGCCGGCGCGGTGGCGGCCGTGGTCACTGTATCCGTCAGAGGGGTTCGCCACTCCGTTGCCGGCGCTGCCCGCGGCGACACGGGGCGGTGCCGGCGGGGCCGACGGAGCCGGCGGCTCCGGTGGAGCCGGAGTGACGGCGGCCCGCGGAGACGCGGACCTGATCTTCATGGACGGTCTCGTACCGTCCTTGTCTTTCTTGTGTGGCGAATGAGGCATCGGTCTCTCCTGGTCGTTACCGCTAGAGGATGCCACGCCGAGCGGTCCGCGTGTAGGCGACTCTCCGGCGATCGATTCGGTATCGGCCGGCCATCTTGCCGAAATCCGGACGTGGCGCGGACGGCCAGGCGGCCCTGGTTGCGGTCGACTGACGCCCGCTCACGCCCCGGAACTACCTGGGAGTTGCCGCCAGCCAGGCCTTCCAGGTCGCGTCCGCCGGGCCGGCTGCTACATATTCGCCGAAGCGGACCAGAGGCAACCGAAGCAGCCGGTTGTTGGCGAGCAATCGATCGGCGATCTCGTCGTCGCCCAGCCGCATGTAGCCGAGTCCCAGGTCCTCGTACACGCGGCCGTCCGTGTCCAGCAGCGCGGCGGCGCCCAGCCGCTCCGCGAACCGGCGCAGCTCACCCGGCGCAATCGGCCGCTTGCGCAGGTCCACGAAGGTGACGTTCACGCGGCGCTCCTTGAAGAAGCGCAATGCGGCCTGCGTGGCCCGCGAGTCGGCGAACCCGAAGATCTGGACCGTGAGAACGGCAGGGGCGGCCATGGCAGAAGGCTATCGCTAACGTCGCTGCCGCACGAGCCCGGCGGCGCCTGCCAGTTGCAGTTGTAGCGCTGGTGCGCCATCGGGGCAGAGGCCATCCCTCCGAACTGCCTACTCCCCTCCCCTCGATGCGCGGCGCCGGGTACCATCCGTGTAGGAGGTGCGGCGTGATCTGGTTCACAGTTCAGCTCGATGACAAGCCGGGATCGCTGGCGAGGATGGCGGCCGCCCTTGGCGAGCGAGGCATCAACATCACCGCCATCGTCGGGATCGCCGAGGACACGGAAGGTGCGCTCATGCTCGCCACGAGCGACGCGGCCGGAACCCGGACCGCCTTTGCCGGGCTCAAGCTCGCCTTCGAGGAGCACGATCCCGAGGACGGCCTGACTCTGGACGACATGTCTCGCGCCACCGGGCTGACCGGACGCGACCTGAGCGCCGGGAGCTAGACGAGATGCCGCGCCCCGAGCACGCCGCCCCCACCGTCGCAGTCCGCCTCGACTTCGCCGACCGGCCCGCCGCCATCGGCCAGATCGCGGCCCAGGTGGCCGCGGCCGGCGGAACGGTCAGGACGCTAAGCACCGTCCGCCGCTGGGTGGAGGCCGAAGCCGGTCCGCTGGTCGAAATCGAGCTGGAGGTCGAGGGACTGACCGAGCAGGAGGTCACCGCCGTACTCGATCACATGCCGGCACTTCGAGGCTGCCGCAAGACCAAAGCCCTCGACAAGGTCTTCGGCAAGCGGCTCATCGTCGTCGGCGGCGGAGCGCAGATTGCCCAGGCCGTCCTCGGCGCCGTCAGCGAGGCAGACCGGCACAACATCCGCGGCGAGAAGATCTCCGTGGACACGATCCCACTCGTCGGCGAGGAGAACCTGGCAGCGGCGGTGCGCGCCGTGGCCGACCTCGACCGAGCGCGCGCCCTCCTGCTCGCCGGCTCGATCATGGGCGGCGACATCACCAGGGCCGTCCGGGAGATCCAGCTTCTCGGTATCCCCGTGGTGGCCCTCAACATGGCCGGATCGGTCACAGACGTGGCGGACCTGGTCGTCACCGACCCGGTTCAGGCCGGCACGATGGCGGTCATGGGGATCGCCGACACGGCCAAGTTCGACTTCGCCCGCCAGAAGGGCCGCCGCTACTAGTCGGCGTCGGAGAGCTTGCGGATGCGCATCGCGACCTGGAACGTGAACTCGCTCAAGGCCCGCATGGAGCGGGTCGAGGAGTGGCTCGCCCAACGCGCGCCGGACGTGCTGCTGATGCAGGAGACCAAGCTCTCCGACGAGGCCGCGCCCGAGATGCCGTTCCGAATGGCCGGCTACGAGCTGGCGCACCATGGCGAGGGGCGCTGGAATGGGGTCGCCATCGCGAGCCGGGTCGGGATCGCGGAGATCGTCACGAACTTCGGCGACGGGCCGGTGCGGCGCTCCCCGGGGCCCGAGACCGGCACGACGTCCATCGCCGAGGCGCTGGAGGCCGAGGCTTCCGAGATCTCCGCCGATGAGGCTCGCATGGTTTCGGCGGTCTGCGGCGGCATTCGCGTCGTCAGCATCTACGCGCCGAACGGTCGAGCCCTCGACACGCCCTTCTATCGAGCCAAGCTGGCCTGGTTCGAGCGACTGGCTAGCTGGCTGCGGGAGCAATGCGATCCGGCCCAACCGCTCGTGATCGGCGGCGACTTCAATGTCGCCCCGGAGGACGCGGACGTCTACGACATGGCCTTCTTCGCCGGCGCCACCCATGTCTCCGAGCCCGAACGGACCGCCGTCGCCGCGCTGCGCGACTGGGGCCTGGTGGACGCCTACCGGCTGCACCACCCCGAACCCGGCAAGTTCTCGTGGTGGGACTACCGGGCCGGCAACTTCCACAAGGGCCTGGGGATGCGCATCGACCACCTGTACGTGACCCGCTCCGTGGCCGACCGCTGCACCGCCGCGGAGATCGATCGCGACGCCCGCAAGGGCAAGCTCCCCTCGGACCACGCCCCGGTCTACATCGACCTGGCCGACTGAACGGGGCGGCTCCCGTGCCTCGATAGAGCGGCTCCATCGGACCTCGCGGCCAGAACGGTAGGCCAGGTGGGCTACGGAGACTGGGTCGGCGTTACGAGGGGGATGGCGTCAGCTGGCCTGGCAGCGGGATGTTGAGGTACGAGCCTATTCGGAGGGTATAGGGCGGCGCGAGCTTTGGGTTGGCCTGCAGCAACTCCCAGGACTTGAGTCCTTTGCCCTTCGCGATCTTGACGACGGTGTCGCCCGGCAGGACCTTGTACTGCTCGTAGCTCGCCTGGGGCGCGGGCGAGCCGTTGACGCCCGACGGCGACGCGTTTCCGCCGTTGACGCCCGACGGCGAGACGCTCGGAAGGCCCGACGGACTGACGGAGTGACTGGCCCCCGGTGAAGACGAGTGGCTCGCGACAGCGGCACCCCGGTGGCCCGAAAAGGCGGAGAAGACCACCACCGCGAACAGGACCAATGCGACGCCGATCGCCGCGAAGATCGGGGGCCACATGATCCATATCGGCTTGCGTCTTTCGCGGCTTCGCAGCCGCGGGTAATCGTAGGGCGTAGGGGGCTTTTCCCAAGCGGGATAGCTGGGGCCGCGGCGCGTCCCCGAGCCGTTGGCGATCCTGAAGAAGGGGGGCGGCGCGCTCTGAGCCTGTCCCTCACCCGGTGGCGTGACGGGCCGGAACGCCGGATGCTCGCGAGACGCACTCTCGTCGGAATCCGAGGCACTCAGGGGCTCGGAACGAAGCCGTTCGCCGGCCGGCGGGCGCCGTTTGCGGGTCACGTGCTTATCGTCGGGATTCACCATTCATCCTCATCGTGGCGGCGCCTCCGGGTCCCAAGCCCGGTGGCGGTGTGGCCTGGTTGCTCACTGGAGACGATCCGAGGGGCAACGCCGGTCTGCGACTAGGGTAGACCAGACGGGTCTGGAAGGTTCAGGCGTGACGCGGCCGCCTTCTTGCCGAGGCCGCAGAGGACCGGCCAGGCCGCACCCGCGATGCCGTTTGGACAGCAGGCTACGAGCTCGTGAGCCGGCGACGGCGAGGGGCGGCACAACGGAGTCGGCTTGACGCACCAGCTACCCGAAGATGCTCGGCCGAAATGCGACGGAAGCGCGACGCCCGCTGGCCGCGGGCCACCGGCGCCGGTCGGGCCGTCAAGTCACCACTTCCCGATCATGATCAGCCCAGCCGTCAGGGTCTTGAACGTTTCGGCGCTCATGCCCTTACCCAGAGCGATCCAGGACGGGTTGAGGCTCGGGTTGACGTACACGGCGAAGTCGGCATCGGCCGGACCGTCGACGAAGATCCCCTCCCGGTCACCGAACATGGCCGTTCCTGCCTGCTGCCCGGTGACGCAAGATGACGTGCTCTTCGTGCAGATGTTGCCTTGCTGGAGCGTGAGCACCTCGCCGGCCGGGCCGCCATAGGTGACGACGACCAGCGGGGCACCCTGCTCGTAGCCGCTCTTCGAACTCACAGACCAACCCTTGGGCAGCACTGCGCAGTACACGTCGAACGCCGTGCCCATGGCCGCAGCCTTGAAGAACCCGGCGGCGTCCACGTCCGGGCTGCAATCCATCGGCTGATGCCAGCTGCTCGGATACGGCGTCGGCGTCGGCGATACCACCGGCTGACCGCCCCTGGCGATCGCGTTGGGAGGCCACTGCCCGCCGTCGAGCAGCGCGCGACTTCCGACAGGCTCATTGAGGTGGACCGTGTAGGGCGTCGCCGGGCCAAACGGGCAGGCCTGAGGCCCTTGGAGAGAGCGGACTGCCAGAGTGACGACCACATCGGCGGCGCTGTATGCCACGTTCTGCACGATCCGCCCATCCGCGCGCTCGTATCCGTGGCAGGCCCGTTCCCCAACCAGAATGTGCAGGTCGGTGGCGTTCGGGCTGAAGGCCGCGGACGGATCCAGCGTCCAGGTCGCCGCCCCGTAGCCCTGCGGCGGCACGGCCATCATCGGGCAGCCAAAATCCTTGGGGAACAGGTCCGGGCCCGGAGTGAAGGCACCGGGAGCCTGGCCGAAGCAGGAGAGCCGCCCGGTCAGCTCGTAATCGTTGGCCGTCGGCGAGTCGGACGGATGCCCGGCGGCCGGACCTCGGGTCAGGCCAAACGCCACCGCTGCGGCGGTGAGCGCGACCACGACGACCAGGCCTGCGAGCGCGGGCAGAGCCCCAACTCGGACGCGCGGCCTGATCGCGGGGCGAACCCGCTGCAAGCCTTCGTCACCAGGGTCTTGCGAGCCGCCCTCTCGCGACCGATCCGACATCTCGCCCTCCTGACGTCTGGCCGCGATGATACCGCCCTCCGGTGACGCTGGACGCCGGCCGGGGCCGGACCGCTCGGCCGCCGGCGATGGAACCGCACACGCTTTTGGCGGCGAGATGGCACTATGGGCGCATGGAAATCCACTTCCTCGGCGCCGCCAACACCGTCACCGGATCCCAGTTCCTGCTCATCACCGAGCGAGCCAGGGTGCTCATTGATTGCGGGATGTTCCAGGGCAGCCCGCAAGAGGTGGTGCGCAACCACGTGCCCCTGGCCTACGACCCCGCGAGCCTGGACGCAATCGTCCTCACTCACGCGCATCTCGACCACTGCGGCCTGATCCCGCACATCGTGGCCGGGGGTTTCAACGGACCCATCTACGCCACCCGGGGCACGATCGAGCTGGCCGCTCTCGTGCTGCTGGACTCGGGCAAGCTCCAGGAGGAGTACGCCAAGCGCCACCGCCACTGGGCCGTCAAGAATCCGGACAAAGCGGCGGTCGAAGACCAGCGCGATCTCGAGAAGATCCAGGCGCAGGAGCAGATCGCCGAGCAGGAAGAGGCAGCCTCGGGCTCCGCTTCGTCGGCTTCGTCGGCCGCTTCGGCCCCCTCGGTCGCAGCCTCGCCAGCCGCGGCCTTACACCCCGGCGACCTCACGCCGGACGGACATGTCGTGGCCTCCGGAATGGACGAGCTGGCCCTCCACGACGAGCAGGGCATGGGCACACGGCTGGGCTTCCCGCCCGTCGGGCACCCCGACCACGAAGCTGCCATGGCCGGCAGCCCCGTCAACCCGAACCTCGTCCTCGAGGAGCCTCTGTACGACCTGGCCCAGGCCCAGAACTCACTGGCGCTGTTCAGGCCTGTGGAATACGACGCCTCGGTCGTCGTGGCGCCCGGGATCACCGCGGTCTACCACGATGCCGGCCATATCCTCGGCTCCTCGATCGTGGAGCTGCATGTCGACGCCCAGAAAGGCGTCCCGGCCCGGACCCTCGTCTTCTCAGGCGATCTGGGCCGCTCCCACGCCCCGATTCTGCGCGAGCCCACCGTCCTGAGCCAAGCGGACTACGTCCTCGTCGAGTCGACCTACGGCGGTCGCGAGCACGAGCCCGAGGACGAGTCGCTGGAGCACCTGGCGCAGGCCGTCAAAGATGTCGTTGCTCAAGGGGGCGTGCTCCTCATCCCTTCCTTCGCGATCGGCCGAACCCAGGAGGTCGTCTGGGCTCTGCAGCACCTGCTCGACGCCGGTCGAATCCCCCAGATCAAGCTATACCTGGACTCCCCGATGGCCTCCAAGGCCTCGACCATCTACCGCGAGCGCACCGACTACTACGACGCGGATACGCTCGCGCTCCTGGCCAAGGGCGAAGGGCCGATCGACTTCCCGGGCGCGAAAGAGACGCCGCTGGCAGCCCAGTCCGAACTGATCGATCGGAGCAAGAGGCCGTACGTCCTCGTCGCGTCAAACGGCATGCTCACGGGCGGCCGGGTCCTGAACCACCTCCGCACCCTGATCGGCGACCCCAAGACGATCATCCTGTTCGTGGGTTACCAGGGCGAGGCGACGATGGGCGCCCATCTGCAGGCCGGGGCAAAGACGGCCCGGGTCGACGGCCAGGAATACACGGTCCGCTGCGCCGTGCGATCAATCAACGGCTTCTCGGCCCACGCCGACGAGTCGCAGCTACTGGACTGGCTGGGCCACTTCATCGACGGCCGCAAGGCCGGCGACGCGGGCGTGCCTAAGCGGATCTTCATCGTTCATGGCGACGCCGAAGCCCAGCAGGCCATCGAACCCAAGATCCAGGCCCTCGGCCTGCCGACGATGGCCCCCCATTGGCACCAGCGAGTGGTCCTCGACTGACTGGCGTCGCGATGCCCTCGACCCCCCGGGGCAAACGCCCGTCGCGGCACGCCCGGCGGATCGACTACCCGGCCGCCGTCCCCGTGCTGCCCGGGGCGTGGAGCGGGACTCCGGCCGCGCACGCCGGGCAGGTCTCCGGCCCCGGATCGTAGGTGGGCAGCTGGAGCTGCCACAGGGCCCGGAGCGGGTAGCTCCGCCCCGTCCTGGGTGACTCGAGCGATGCCAGGCCGCCGGAACGATCCGCCAGGACGGCGCACGTGACGATCTCGCCGCCGAAGGCCTCCACGGCGGGCAGCATCGCCAGCAGCGAACCGCCGGTCGTCAGGATGTCGTCCACCAGCAGCACCCGCTCCCCGGCGGCGATGGTGAAGCCCCGCCGGAACTCGCGCCGCGTGGTGCCGTCCGCGTCCTTCACTTCTTCGGCGAAGATCGCCCGCACACCCAACTGACGTGCCGTCTCGAAGGCCAGCACGACGCCGCCGGTCGTCGGCCCGGCAACGACGTCCACCGTCGGCGTCCCGTCCGGGCTCCGATGGCGAGCCGCCCAGAAGGCGCACAGCTCGCTCGTGGCGACCGGATCCTGCAGGACCAGGAACTTCTCCAGATAGCGCTCGGAGTGCTTGCCGCTCTTGAGCAGGAAGTGGCCTTCCTTCAGGGCGCCGGACCGCCGGAACAGCTCCTCCGTCCGCGAGGCTATCGCGTGTGCCGCGGCAAGCTCGGCCGCGGACCGAATGGTCGTCATTTCGATCTCCAGTCACCGGCGTGGGTCTCGGCCAGCCAGAGCACCACGATCAAGACGATGGCGCCCCCGATGATGAGGATCACGGCCGGTACTCCGCCCCCTTGGCCGACGGCGCCCCGGTGCGTTTGGGCAGGGCGGTTCCGACGAGCGGCCGGTACGTTTCCAGACCGCGTCGCAGGCAGACCGCCCGCAACTCGTCGGCGAGGCGGACCGGCAGCTCCGGGTCGGCGAATATCGCGGTCCCGACCTGGACCGCCACTGCGCCACATGCCAGGAAGTCGAGCACGTCGTCGATGGACGTGACGCCGCCGATGGCGACGATCGGTATCGAGACGACCTGAGCCACCTCGTAAACGATCCGCAGAGCCACGGGCTTAATGGCCGGGCCCGATAGCCCGCCGTACGTATTCCCCAGGAAGGCGCGCGTCCGATCCGGAGCGACGGCCAGACCGGAGAGAGTGTTGATGGCCGAGATCGCGTCCGCGCCCGCCTCCTCGATCGCCCTGGCTATGGGCCGGACGTCGGCAACGTTGGGTGACAGCTTGACCAGCAGCGGCAGCTGGGTCGCGCGCCGGACCGCGGCGGTGACGGCTCGGGCCGCGTCGCGATCGATGGCGAACTGCAGCCCGCCCTTGCCGACGTTGGGGCAGCTGATGTTCAGCTCGATCCCCGCCACGCCGGGGACGCCGTCCAGGCGACGGGCCACCTCGACGTAGTCCTCGATCGACTCGCCCGCTACGTTGACGATGACCGGCACCGCCCAGCTCGCCCAGACCGAACCGTACTTCTCGATGACTGCGTCGACGCCCGGGTTCTGCAGACCAATGGAGTTGAGCATCCCGCCGGGCGTCTCGGTCACGCGCGGCGGCGGGTTTCCGGCGCGAGGGCGCAGCGTCGTCCCCTTGCAGCAGATCGCCCCGAGGCGCTGGACGTCCACCACCTCGCCGTATTCGACCCCGTAGCCGAACGTCCCCGAAGCGACCAGGATCGGGTTGGCCAGCCGAAGGCCTCCGTGCTCCGGCGCCAGGTCGACCGAGAGGTCGATTCGATCGAGCGACTCGCGCTCTGCCAGCGTCGGCTCGAAGGACACGGAAGCGCCGAGGTCGGCGACGGCCGCGCTGCCGGTCTCGACCCTGGGTCTGGCGCCGGGCTGGTGACCGAGACGGACGGCCGAACGATCGATCGGCACGATTGCGCTCTTGATCTTTCGAACCGTCGGCGTGCGCTTCGATCTGTTGGGCGAGTCCTTTCCGACCCGCATGTCGCCGAAGATGATGACCTGCTTCTTCGCCTTCACGGCACCGACCTCACGCGCTCGCCGGCCATGCGATCTCCTCGGCAGCGAAGACCGGGCCTTCCCGGCAGACGCGGACGGGACCCTCCACGCCGATGATCGAACACCCCAGGCAGGCGCCGACCGCACAGCCCATCGTCTGCTCCATGGAGACCTGCAGGAAGGCCTTGCGGCGCGACGCGGACGAACCAAGCGGGTCCGCCCTACCGGCGCCTCGCTTGCGGCCGAGCTTGGCTACGCCCAACCGAGCGCGCCGCCCGGCCGCGAGCTGAGCCAGGCGAGCAAGCATCGGATAGGGCCCGCACGCGAATGCCTGGTCGGCCCAGGCCTCGTAGTCGGGCAGCAGCTCGGTCACCAGAGAGTGGTGACCGAGCGACCCGTCATCGGTGGCCACGACGTACTCGACCTCGTCCGGCAGCAGGCTGGACGGATACACGTGGCTCGCGCTCAGTGCCCCGAACAGGATCGTGACCTGGCGCCCGTCACGGACCGCCTCGTCGGCGAGCATGCGGATCCCCGCCATCCCGAGGCCGCCGGCGACCAGGAGAAGGTGGTGGCTGCGCGGATCGACTTCGAAGGGCCGGCCCAGCGGTCCGAGCATGTCCAGGGTTTCGCCCTCACGGACGCGGGCCATCCACTCCGTGCCGCGGCCGACGGTGCGGAAGTGGAGCGTGACGATCCCCGTCGCCGGGTCCGCGGTGTTGATGGAGAAGGGCCGCCGCAGAACCAGGCCGGAGTAGTCGCCGGTCCGGACGTGGACGAATTGCCCGGCGCGAGAGCCGCTGGCCAACTCGGGGGCGTGGAACGACTGAAGCCACTGCCCGGGCAGTATCTGCCGGCTCTCGACCAGTTCGGCCGCAACGAGGCGCATCGTCACCGGCGGTCGCCGTCCTACTTGCGCTTGGTCTTGGGCTTTTCTGGTTTCTCGGGCTCGGAGTCGGCGGCCTCGTCGTCTCCTTCTTCGTCGTCTACCTCGTCCTCGACGTCTTCGACGTCTTCGCCGGGGTTGGCTCCGCCGACCGCCGGGAATGCCTCGGCCAGAGTGTCGGCCAGGTCGCCGAATATGTCGGTCGGGTCGTAGAACTCAACGATGTCGTCCGGCCCGTCCAGCTTGCGCCATGTGCCCGCCTCGGCCTCGCTCTCCGGGATCACCTCTGCCGTGAATGAGCCGGAGGCGCGGAGGGTGAGCCGCTCATCCTCGTCGTCGACGATGGTGAGGTCGCCCAGGACGGAGGTCAGGGTCCCCGCCGCGGACTCGAACTGCTCGAGAAGGTGAGCCTCGGTCTGCTGGCTGCGCTCCTGGAAGGCGAGCGCCAGGTCGTAGAGCCGCGCGGCCGCCTCCCCCTCGCTCTCCGGAGGCTCGTCGAGATGGTGGCCGGCGGCGGCCCACTCGTCCGCCGCTTCGGCATACGGATTCTCGGCGCCCAGGGCCACGGTCTCCTCGGGCGCGATGTCGGCCGACCTGAGCAGGTCACTTACGGCCGTGGGCTCCTCGTCGAACCCGGCCTCGGTCTTGGTCGCTTCCGCGAACGCGGCGAAGACGTCCGCCAGGTTGTACAGCTCCACCAGCTCGGAGGGGTTCTCAATGACCTCCGTCTCGCTGACCCACTTGCCGGTCGCCTCGTCCAGGTAGCGGCTACGGCTGCGGAAGGAGAGATCTGCGGCGACGGCCAGGTAGTCCACTTCGTCGTCGATGAGGACGAGGCCGCCGAGATCGGAGATGCGCTCGGCGTTGCCCTCGAGGAACTTGCGCAGCTGCGCAGAGGCTTGGACCAGGAAGTCGGATCGCTCAAGGGAGGCATCGGCGGCGAGTTCGCCGAGCTGATCCTTGCGGCTCGTGTCCATCGCTATGGCCTCCCCAGCTTCTTGTACTCGAGATCCGGGCCGATCCGTTCTCGAAGGAACATCGAATGAGCCCGCGACATGATCCACTCCCCGGCGCGGTGGCCTAAAGCGCGGGTCGCCTCGTCGGCTTCGAGCTTGTCCAGCGTCCCGTAGTCGGGCAGTTCGAGCAGGATGACGTTGTCGTAGTCCCAACCGTAGGCGACGTTGTACCAGCCCATGAACCTGATCCCGAACTTCTCCTGGTACTCCTTCATCTGGCGCGGCATGATCGTCTTCATGTAGAACTTGAAGAACGGGTCGCGCCCGCGTCGAACCTGGAAGAAGGTCGCAAGGACTGGCACAGGCTCTGCTTTCTCCTCACTTCGAAGCGGTGTCGGTGGCCGTCGCAATGCGGCGGGCCGGCGCGCGGACTCCTATTCTCGCACGCCGGGGCCCAACGTCGGCGGCGCTCAAGCCTGCCGCTCAGCCCTGCCGCTCAGCCCTCCGTCGAAGCCGGCTCGGGATCCTCGTAGGCCAGCCGTCCGCTCGCGATGGTGAGCAGCACGCGGCCGGACAGCTCGCGGCCGATGAGCGGTGAGTTCTTGCCCTTCGAGTGCAGCGCCTCCGGAGTCACGCGCCAGCGATCGGCGCGGTCGAAGACCACCAGATCCGCCGGGGCACCTTCGGTCAGGCCGCGGGGGCGAGCGGCGGGAGTGGCGGCCACGCCCGGCCAGCGGGCCAGGACGCCGGCCGGCCCCGCCGTCAGGGCCGCAATGGCTCGGGCGAGCGGCAATCGACCCGCGTCGACCATCGCCAGCAGCACGCCCAACGCCGTCTCGATGCCGCTGATGCCGTTGCTGGCCCGGCCGAATTCCACTTCCTTGTCCACGACCGTATGGGGTGCGTGGTCCGTGGCGACCGCGTCGGCGGTACCGTCCAGCAGCGCCGCCAGGCACGCGGCAGCGTCGACGGGAGTGCGCAGCGGCGGGTTGACCCGAAGCGCCGTGTTGTAGGGAGTGGCGACGAGCACTCCATCCGCCCACGGGTCGCGCGACGTGCCGTCGGCGCCGAGCGCCTCCCACGACCAGCGCCGCGCGCCGGCGATCCACTCGTCGGCCAGGGCCAGGTGGTGCGGCGTAACGTCGCAGGTGACGGGCAGTCCGGCGGCTTTCGCCCGGCGAACCAGGTCCAGCGCCGCGGCCGTGGAGACGTGAGTCAGGTGGAGCCGGGCACGTGGCCCGTCGCGCAGCGCGTCTTCGAGGACGGCCAGGTCGCGCGAGACCGCGTTCACCTCGCCCGCAACCGGCCAGCCCGCCAGGCCGAGGATCGAAGCGACGTAGCCCTCGTGAGCTTCCGCACCCGCCGACAGCTCCAGGTCCTCGGCATGGTCCACGACAGGCAGCCCGAACATGCCCGCGTACAACAAGGCGCTGCGCAGCAGCTTGGGCGTTCGAACGGGTGCGCCATCGTCCGAGAAGCCGAGCACGCCGGCGTCGGCCAGCTCGCCCATCGCCGAGAGCTGTTCCCCCGTCCTTCCCGCCGAAACGGCCCCGAAGGCCAGGATCTCGACCGGCGAGCGGCCGGCCCGAGCGGCCGATCGAATGCGCTCCATCACGCCCGGTTCGTCCAGGGCCGGAGACGTGTTCGGCATCAGCGCCACGCTCGTGTAGCCGCCGTGGGCCGCCGCGGCGGATCCGCTTGCGATCGTCTCCGCGTCCTCGAAGCCGGGCTCGCGGAAGTGGGCATGGAGGTCGAAGAAGCCGGGCGCGACGACCACACCCTTGTCGTCCACCCCTGCGGCCTTGCTCCCCTTCAGCCAGACGACCGACTCGAGGATCCCGTCCGTGACGACGACCTCGCCCGGGCCTTCGCGACCCAGGACCGGGTCGACCAGCCACGCCTTCTCGACCTCGAACCGGCCGACGGTCTGGCCGACCTTGGGCCCAGCCGCGGTCTTCCTCCCGGCGCCCCCCGCGCTCCCAGCGCTCCTGGCAGCGGGCTTAGGGCTCATCGGATCGCCTCGCCCGCGTGGGCCGCTTCGTGCGAGCCGGCCAGCAGATACAGAAGGGCCATCCGCACCGCGACGCCGTTGGCGACCTGCTCGGTGATGACGGCGCGGCCGCTGACGGCCACGTCCGGCGCGATCTCGACGCCTTCGTTCATCGGCCCGGGGTGCATCACGATCGCCTCGGGTTTGGCCAGAGCCACGCGCTCCGCGCTCAACCCGAAGCGGGCCGCATATTCGCGCAGTGAGGGGAGCAGCCCGCCCTGCATCCGCTCGCGCTGGATGCGCAGGGCCATCACCACGTCAGCGTTCCGC
Organism: Chloroflexota bacterium; assembly: GCA_003141455.1. GTDB lineage: Bacteria > Chloroflexota > Limnocylindria > Limnocylindrales > CSP1-4 > Fen-1039. The sequence continues at coordinate 46,419 of PLMA01000046.1, forward strand.
AGCGCCGCGTCGACGTCGCTCGTGACGGTGAACCGGCCGTGGCCCGGGATCGCGCCGCCGCTCCACGCCGCCGCCCAGCGATCGAACCCTCGCAGAAGAGTGGCCGGGCCGCACAGCCAGAGATCCGCGCCGGCCGCGGTCAGCGACCAGATGTTGGAACGCGCCACTCTCGAGTGGAGGATGTCGCCCACTATCGCGACCTTGCGACCGCGCAGGTCGCCTCCGGGGAGATGCTCGCGCATCGTGTACAGATCGAGCAGGGCCTGGGTAGGGTGGGCGTGCCAGCCGTCGCCGCCGTTGAGGACGTGGCCGCCGAAGATCTCCGCCGCGAGATACGGCGCCCCGGAGACGGAGTGGCGCATCACCAGGATCTCCGCGCCAAGGGCCTCCAGGGTCCGGATCGTGTCCACGAGCGACTCGCCCTTGGTCACCGACGAAGTGGCTGGAGCGACGCTGACGACGTCCGCGGACAGGTTGCGCGCGGCCGTCTCGAAGGAAACGCGGGTCCGGGTCGAGGCTTCGTAGAAGAGCGTCGTGACTCGCCGGCCGTTGAGCGCGGGCACCTTGCGAATCGGCCGAGCCAGGACCCCCTTCATCTCGTCCGTGGTCCGCAGTATCAGCTCGATCTCGGGCCAGGTGAGCACGTCCACGTCGATCAGATGCCGGTGATTCCAGGCCACCGCGGCGCTTCCCTCACCGCTCATCAGCTGCCTGCCGGGGCCGGTTCGGAGGTGCGGAGCTGGCGGGCGATGCTGACCTCGTCGCTACCGTCGATCTCGGCTACGTGGACGTGGACCAGCTCTTCCCGCGACGTGGGCACGTTCTTGCCGACGTGGTCGGCGCGGATCGGCAGCTCGCGGTGGCCGCGGTCGATGAGCACCGCCAGCCGAATGGCCCGCGGCCGCCCGAAGTCGATCAGGGCATCCATCGCGCAACGGATCGTGCGGCCCGTGTACAGGACGTCGTCCACCAGCACGACGGTGGCACCGTTCAGGTCGAACGGCAGGTCGGTGCCTTTGACGATGGGCTGCTGGGCCACCAGCGAGAGGTCGTCGCGGTAGAAGGTGATGTCGAGGGCGCCTACGGGAAGACGGACCCTTTCGTGCTCCTCGATCGCGTCGGCTATCCGCCGAGCGAGAGGGACGCCGCGGCGCTGGATGCCGACGAGCGCGAGGCCCTCGGTGCCGGCCTGCTTCTCGACGATCTCATGGGAGATCCGGACGATGGCCCGCCGAATCTCGTCCCCGGTCATGATCTGCCGGTCGGTCATCGATTCTCGCTGCCCTGCACGACGCAGTCCTCCTTCCCGGCCTCACGGTGCCGGTCGTTAAAGGTAGTGGGAAGGATACAGCGCCGGCTCAACGGCCGTCCGCAGGTGAGGGCAAATAGCTCGGGCTCGGGTGGCCTCAGCTGCCCGGTCGATCGGTCGCGGGTGCCGGCGCGCCCGACGGTCCAGCCAGAGCCGGTGCCTGGCCCGGAGAGGTCGGTGCGGAGGTGGAGACCAACGATGGCGGGACGACAGGCACGGGCTTCATGTATGTCTTGCCATCCATGGCCGAGGTGTAGACGAAGTTCGAGTTGTCGAACCCGATGGCCGAAAGGATCTCGTCGGCTGCCATCGTCGGGCTCAGCAGTCCTGATGCCGGATCAACCGAGAAGAGACTCAGGCGGCCGATCTTGACGCTACCTGCGTCCGCGACCCAAACGGCCACGTTCTGCCCGGCTTCGTCCCAGCGGACTGCCCACAGCCGGACCGAAGCAGGTGCGGCAGCGACCGACAGCAGCTGGGGCAGCATCGACTGCGTCGGCTCCGGGGTCTTGGCGCTGATATCGGCCGTGGGACTCGGCTCCGGAAAGCCCTGCGTTCCGGGCTGCATCGACTGGGTTTCTGTGGCGGAGGCCGTGGGCTGTGCCGCCGGCGACGGGCTCAGGTCCGGCGCACGACTCGGCGCCACGGACTCGGTGGCCGTCGATCCGGGCGACGCGGTGGGTCTCGGGCCCGGCGATGCCGGGTCCAGAGTCAGGTCCGCCCAACGATCGAAGTAGAGGTCGCCCTTGCCGGGTTGCCACAGCCCCGACACGGTGTCGAACTCGACCGTGCCCGACCAGTAGACCAGGTAGCGACCGGTCGGATCTACACCGGCTACCAGCATCGGCCGGTCGATTCTCTGGATTCCTCCGCTGGCTGGATCGAAGAGACACGATGTCGTCTTGATCGTGTCGGTGCCGCCGGTCGTGGCGTCCGCGCATGCCCCCGCCGAGATCTCGCTGACCAGGACCTTCTGCCCGAACCATCCCGCGAAGAGGTCGGCGTGCCGGGACGTCACCGCCCGGGCCTGCTCCTGCCCGGACCGCCAGATGAAGACGTCCGGACCGGTGCTGTGGTCCACTGGTCTGGCCGAGAACGCGACGAGGCCGCCGTCCGCGGAGAACTCCGGACCTCGCCCCACGATCTCGTACCCGTCGAGGATCGCGGTCGGCTTGGTCACGGCCGGGCCGGCGGTGGTGGTTGCCGTCGGAGTGGGGGTTGCCGCCGGAGCGGGGGTTGCCGCCGGAGCGGGGGTTGCCACCAGGCTGGCGATCGGGGTGGCCACTATTGAGGCCTGCGGCGTCCAGGATGCCCCGGGGATGGGCGGAATCAGCGTGGACGGTGAGACCGTCGGCGGGCTCGAATTCACCGGGCTGGGCGTTACCGCCGCGCGAGTGGGCGTGACCGCCGCGAGGGTGGGCGTCGCGGCCTGCGCGGGTCGCGGCGTCAGCAGGTCGATGGACACCGTCTGAGGCTTGGTGGAGAGAGGGACGATGACGATCTTGTTGTCCGTCCAGACGGCCGCTTGACTGGCGTCCGGGGCAAGCACCGCGGATACGCTCGTGTCACTCGCTATGGAGCCGAGGGTCTGGCCCGAGTCGCCGGTGACAGTGCAGCTTGCGCTCGCTTGCGCGCAGTCGGCCGAACTGCCGCTGATCTGGTACACGCCCTGGTCGGACGCGATCCAGTAGCTCGTGCCGTCCACGACCGCGAGCGGCGCACGTGGCGCAAGGGATGCGGGAATCGACGAGCCCGTGACCAATGCCACCGGACCGGCGGGCGTCGAGCCGGGAGCGAGGCTGGCGATCGGGCTCTGTGCGACCAGGGAGGCACCCGCGACGAGGACCACGAATCCGACCGCGATAGCGGTCCCGAAAAGCGGCCGACGGTCTGGGCGGCCCGGCCGGCCGCTCGACGGCAGGATCTGCTTCCCCGCGGAGGCGCGGCGGTCGATTGCGTCCAGCGCTGCGGAGGTTCGAGCCCACAGGTCGCGCGGCGGCTCCGGAGCCTGCAGCGATAGCAGCTCCAGGTGCAGAGCGAGGTACTCGCCGGCGATTGCGCTGCATTCCGGACACGAGGCGAGGTGTTCCCGGAGCCAGGCGGCATCCACCGGCTCGAGATCGACGTCGACGGCCTCGGCCGCCAGCGACCTGGCCCGCTCGTGGAGACGGTCGGCGGCGGCGGGGGAAAGCCCGAACTCGGGGTTCATCGTCCGGCCCCCGGAGTGTCGTCCGGCCGGCGACGCGGGTCCGCGGCGCGTGTCTGATCGGCGTACGTGGCGTCGATCGCGGCTTCGTGGTCCTTTTCCTGGCGACGCTCGTCGGCCAGGGCCTGGCGGAGGCTCTCGCGGGCCCGGGTCAGCAGGGCCCGTGCGGCTACGTGACTGATGCCCAGCGTCTCGGCCAGTTCCAGGCCGGTGAGATCGCCCACCTCGGCGAGGAGGAGTGCGGCCCGCTGCCGCTCGGGGATGCGGGCCAATGCGCGAGCCAGCGGCCCGGAGAGTCTCATCTCCATGGCCAGGTGCTCAGCCGAGGGAGCCGCCCCGTAGCTTTCTCCGGTCCAGGGCAGGAAGCGAACGATGCGCCGGCGTCGCATCTCGTCCAGGACGACCCGATGGGCGATTCGATACAGCCATGCCCGTGCCTTGGCTCTGTCCTCGAGGGAGTCCTGGGCGCGGTAGGCCTTAATGAACGTGTCCTGGGCGAAGTCGGCCGCGACATCGGCGTCCCGGACCATGCGGAAGATGTAGGCGTAAATCTCGGAGTGGTGGAGGGCAAAGAGTTCCTCGATGAAGGTCCGGTCGGCGGCGCGTTCGGATGCGGCGCTCACGCCGCACTCCAATTGCCAGGTTGTCGAGCTGATAGACACTTGTCCGCCGCCGCTGCCGTACGGGTAAACAGCCAATGACGCCTCCCCGCGCGCCAGGATTCTGTGACGGCGTGGCCTCTGCGGCTGTGACGACGCGTTCCGGGTCCCCCTGGTCTCATGGCTTGTCTGCGGCTTCCCCTTGAGCCCCGAATCGGAGCAACTCCTCGACCGCTTCCTCTGGAGAGACGGGATTGACCGGCAGACCAGTCCCCAACTCCAGTCCTGCGATCTCCCGCAACCGCGGATGTATCTCCCAGTGCCAATGGTACGTCGCGTCGACTCGCTGGCGGAGAGGCGAAGTGTGAAGGATCAGGTTGTGCGGCGGACCGTCGAGACGGGCCAGGCGGCCCAGAACCTGCCGCAGCGCCTCCGCCGTCGAGCGGATATCCGCATCGCCGGTCCCGCCGAAGTCCGCGGCGTGGCGGCGCGGCACGATCCAGACCTCGAACGGCGATCGCGAGGCGAACGGGGCGAATGCGACGCTCGCGTGGTCCTGCCAGATCAGCCGCGTTCCGGCCTTCGGCTCCTCCCGAACCAGCCGGCAATAGGGGCACTCCCCTGCTCTGATCAGGAAGCGCGCGGCCCCGCCGATCTCCTCGGCGACGCGGTGCGGGATCTGCGGCAGGTCGTACAGGTCCAGGCAAAGATGGTTCGTTCGAGCGCCGGCTTGCGCGCCCCAGTTCTGGACGACCTGCAGGTACTCGGTCTGGCCGATGGCTCGAGCGTCGACGAAGGCCTCTCGCACCGCGGAGAGCAGGCCGCACAGGAGATCGTCGCCGACCATCTGGAGGGGCCGATGCTCGCCTGGTGGCGCGACGATGGTGCGCCAGCTGCCGGCTGCCGGGGCCTGGGCCAGAGCCACCTGGGCCGAGCTCTTCTCGAGCTCGCGAGCCTCTTCCTCCGAACCGACGACATTGAACGCGTAGTCCTTGAGCGTCCGCAGGCGAATACCGTCGCCCGGCGGCTGACTGCAGTTCTGGCAGGATCCGCCGTCGTCGACGGGCGCGGCAGGCAAGGAGAAGCGGCCCCGCTGGAACTGGCGATCCACGACGGTGGCGACCCACCAGCCGGTGATGGCGTCTCGGCGCAGCTCGAAGAGGCCGCCGCCCATCAGCGAACCCCCACGACCGCGGACGATCGTCTTGCGAGGATCTCCTCCAGCGCGGCGCGAGCGACGACGGGATCGGCTGCCGGCGTGAGGTCTCCAACCAGCGGCGCCCGCAGCGCACCTGCGAGAGCCGGGGCGAATGCGGATGCCGCCCGCGCGACCGACTCGAGCGTCGGTTCGGAGTCCCAGCCGCTCTCACGTCCTATCGAGGTCGACTCCACTCCGGGCAGGCCGCAGGCATCGATCAGGTCGAAGTCGGAGAGTCGCGCGGTCACGTTGAGGGCGATGCCGTGGTAGCTCACGCCGTGCTCGATGCGGACGCCTATGGCGCCGATCTTGCGGCTGCCTCCGCCGCACCAGCAGCCGGGGTAGCCGTCGCGCGGACCCGCCTCCACGCCGAAGGCAGCGCAGGTCCGGGAGAGCGCCGCCTCCAGCGCGCGAACGAGCGGCCGGACCAGGAGCCCGCGATCCGCGAGACGAATGATCGGGTAGGCGGTCAGCTGGCCGGGCCCGTGGTAGGTAACCTCGCCGCCACGTTCCGTCTCGATCAGCTCGATTCCTCTCGCGGAGAGAAGGGCCGGGCTCGCCAGGACGTGGGCCGGATGGCTGTGCCGGCCGAGAGTCAGCACCGGCTCGTGTTCCAGCAGCAAGAGCTGGTCGCCGATCGAATCCGCGACGCGGGCCGCGACCAGCCGATGCTGGAGATCCCAGGCATCGCGGTATGGCGTCCGGCCGAGCCACCAGGCGGTGATCGGCGCGGGCGACGAGATGGCCTGCGATGGCGCGTTCTCGGCCCGACGGTCCATGCCGCCACGATAGCAGGAGCGTGCAGTCATGCCGCGAATCCGCCGCCGTGCCGCGAATCGGCAACCGCCGGAACCCGCTGCCCTTGACCGTGGCACCATTCGTGTGCCTGGATTGCGCCGCCGTGCCGCGAATCGGCAACCGCCGGAACCCGCTGCCCTTGACCGTGGCACCATTCGTGTGCCTGGATTGCGCGGTCCCGGCGGCACGGGCCGCACGGGCCGCACGGGCAGCGACGGCAGCGCGAGCGGAGCGGAGCGATGGCACGCAAGAAGCGCATCGGAATCCTGACGGCGGGCGGAGACAGTCCCGGCCTCAACGCCGCGATCCGAGGCATCGGCAAGGCCGCGATCGGTCACCACGGGATGGCGCTCGTGGGCTTCCGCGATGGGTTCCGGGGGCTCGTCGAGGATCGGTACACGCCGCTCGAATCGAAGAGGCTGTCCGGGATCCTCACGACCGGCGGCACGATCCTGGGGACGAGCCGGGACAAGCCGCACCAGATGCTCATCGACGGAGTGATCGCGGACATGACCAGCACGGTCGTCCGCAACTACGAGAAGCATCGGCTGGATGCGCTGGTGTGCCTGGGCGGAGGGGGCACGGCCAAGAACGCGCTGCGCCTGGCGAGAGCCGGCCTGAACGTCATCACTCTCCCCAAGACGATCGACAACGACGTCGTCAGGACGGACGCGTGCTTCGGCTTCGCGACGGCGCTCGACGTGGCGACCGATGCGGTCGATCGGCTGCACAGTACAGCCCACAGCCATCACCGCATCATCGTCGTCGAGATCATGGGCCACGGGGCCGGCTGGCTCACGCTCGGGGCCGGAATCGCCGGCGGCGCGGACGTCATCCTGATCCCGGAGATCCCCTACTCGGTCGAGGCGGCGGCCCAGGCCGTCCGGCGCAGGGTTCGCAACGGGTCGAACTTCAGCATCGTGGCTATCGCCGAGGGCGCCCGGAACGTCGAAGACGCCGGGGCCTACGCGGCCGCGCTGCAACAGAAGAAGGCGGCCCAGGCCGGGCCCGAGCGAGACCAGGCCATCGCCGCGCTGGTTGCGCTCGAGGCCGCGCACGTCGGCAACACGCTCCGAGTCGCGAGCAAGCTGGAGGAGCTGACCGGCCTCGAATCGCGCGTCACGATCCTGGGCTACGTCCAGCGAGGCGGCACGCCCTCGGCCGCGGATCGGCTGCTGGCGACCCGCCTCGGCAGCGCCGGGGCGGACCTGATTGCCGAGGGCGTCTTCGGCGTCATGGTGGCCTCGCGCGGCGACGGGACCGATCCGGTGGCGCTCGAACAGGTCGCCGGCAAGCGCCGCACCGTTCCTCCGGATCACTCGTGGGTCCAGTCGGCGCGTCACGTGGGCGTTTGCCTGGGCGACGGGTAGCCGCTTCGACGGTGGGCGCGGCGGGGCGGTAACGGGCGGCCGTTCAGTCGGCAGAGGCACGCTGGGGATCGCCGTGACCGTCAAATCCCGGCTCCCGCTCCATTCCTTGGCGCGCCAGGACGTCTAGGCCCTCGGCGCGACCGCTCGACCCGTCGTCGGGTCGATCATGCCGGGGCGCAGGCCTCGGCGGGCAAGATTGGCGACGATCTGTGGGATGGCGGCAATCGTCGTCGCGTAGCGATCGTGCATCAGCATGACGCCGCCGTCCTGGAGTCTGTCGGCCGCGGCCACGATCGCCTCCGTGCCGGCTCCGTTCCAGTCCTCGGAGTCGACGTCCCAGGTCATGTGCAGCAAGCCCAGGCTGGCCGCCGCCGACTCGAGCCTCTCGTCCGTCTCGCCGAAGGGTGGCCGGAACAGCCTGGGCGTGCCGCCTCCGCCAGCCTGGATGGCGCTCTGGGTTCGGGCCAGCTCGTCCCGCATTTCGTCCGAACTGAGGGTGAGCATGTGCGGGTGGCTGAAGCTGTGGTTACCGATCCACATCCCGTCTGCCGCCTCGGCCGCCACGAGCGATGGATCGGACGAAGCATTGTCGCCGGTGTTGAACAGCGTGGCCCGCACCCCGCAGCTGCGGAGAGCGGCAAGCAGAGCGCTGGTGTTGGCGTTGGGCCCGTCGTCGAACGTCAGGGCCACGTAGCCGATGGGCTTGCCTGCGTCCGCGTCACGACCCGAATCGGTCATCAGGACACCTTTCGTGGTCAGCCGTCTCACGCCGCTCTTGATCGAGCGACGGGTCCCGCGGGGCGAACTCCGCGGGCTTTGTTCTCTTGCGGCCGATTGTGCGCCTCTGCGGAAGTGGCGGTTTCGCTCCGCCACCGGCCTGGCTCTCGAGGTCGATGTCGCGCGCTCGACCGTAAGCGCGCCGGGCTTCAGGTCCCCGAACTGACATTGCCATGCGGCTCGGTTCGCCGTAGTTGAGCTCGGCTGCGACTGGCTCAACGCTGTCTTCGTCGCCGACGTGACCGTCCACGCCTGGACTTGACGGGGAGCCCATAGATGGGCCGGAGACGCGACTATAACCTGACTACAATCGGCCCAGATGGGGGCCACAACACCTCGGGAGGAAGGCCGTGAGCGGAGCTCGTCGGATCGGCTATCACCTGTCCAGCGAGCAGTTCGCCGCCGGCCGGCTCGTTGCAAATGCGGTCGCCGCGGAGCAGGCCGGGTTCGACCAAGGCTCGGCGAGCGGATCGCTCAGCGCCGTTCAGCAACTCGCCGCAGCTATAGGATCCGCGGCGATCACGTCGATCTGGTTCAGTTCGATGGCCACGAACATCCCGACCGCGATGATCACCTGCCTGGCGGTTGTTGCGGTCGTGCTTGTCGGGTGCATGGCCCTCGTCGGCCTGCTGCCGCGCAAAGCGGCTGAGGAGGGCGGGCACTAGACGCGGCGGGGGCGTGCGCAGGATCGGGGTGAGGCGAGTTCGTTCGATCGAATCCAAGGACTCAGAAAGCCGCATCGAGGTGGTCGACTGGGCGCGAGGTTCAGAGGCGGATGCCGAGGAGTGCGTGGATCGCGGCGAGATCCCCTTCGGCCGGAGCGGACCCGCGTGCCGCTAGGGCGTCGACAGCGGCGACGGCGGTCGGCGTGTCGAGGTCGTGCATGAGTGCGGCGCGCAGCCCATCGAGGATGCCGGTGGTCCCCGCTGAGCGTCCGCGGGAGGCCCAGGCGCTCCAGCNNGTTCGCGAGCGGGCTCCCGGTCAGCGCAGCCGTATGGCCCGCGCTGAACTCGTGGTGCGGGAACACGAGGTCGGAACCACCGCCGTTCACCGTGAGCGGCACGTCGAGGAACTCCTGCGCGATGACCGAGCACTCGATGTGCCAGCCCGGCCGGCCTGCGCCGAGCACGGTCTCCCAGCTCGGCTCACCGTTGCGCGCGCCGCGCCAAAGCAGCGGGTCGAGGGCGTCGCGCTTGCCTGGCCGCTCTGGGTCGCCGCCGCGCTCCGCGAAGAGCTCGAGCATGGTCGGGCGGTCGAGGTTGCTCTCCTGGCCGAGGTGCCATGGCGAGGAGGCCGCGGCCGCGGCAATGTCGAAGTAGATGTCGTCATCGACGCGGTATGCGGTGCCGCGGTCGAGGAGGCGGCGCACGGCATCCGAAACCTGCGCGATCATCTCGGTCGCCGCGACGTAGTGGTCGGGCGGGATGACGCCGAGGCTCTCCATGTCGCGACGGAACAGTTCGGTCTGCTCCGCGGCGAGGGTACGCCAGTCGACGCCGGTCGCCGCTGCGCGCTCGAGGAGAGGGTCGTCGACATCCGTCGTGTTCTGCACGTAGCGCACGTCGTAGGCGGCGTCGAGCCAGAGACGGATGAGGATGTCGTAGGCGAGGTAGGTTGCGGCGTGGCCGATGTGGGTGGCGTCGTATGGCGTTATGCCGCACACATACAGGCCGGCGACTGCGAGCGGCCGCGCCTCAACGAGCTGTCTCGTCGCCGTGTCGTAGATGTGAGGAACGGCGCCATGCCCTGGCAGCCGTGGAACCACGGGACGGCTCCAGGATCTCACCGCACAAGTCTACCGGTGCACGATGGATGGGTTGTTTCGACTCACTCGACTCGGGACAGTCGCCGCTACGTACGGACAGTCCGATCCGACGCCCTCGAACGGCCCACCACTTGGTCATCGTGTGGGGACCAGTCGCCGGTGGATGGGCGATGAGAGCCTCGCCAGCGGCGTGGAGGCCGCGCGGGGCTCACTCGTCGTCTGCGCGACACGGGTTGTCGGGCCAACGCGTGCGCCCGCAGCCAGGCGGTCTCGATGCGAAAGGATGCCTCGCGGTTGCCTCTTTCGGCCAGCTGTCAACGAACCCCGATCCGGACCGCCACTCCGAGCAGGACGGCCGTGGCTGCCAGGCCGATCGCGACGCCGACGATGCCAGCCGCGGTGAGCTGCCCGAGCTGGAAGGGTAGACCCACCGACAGGACCGCGACCCCGACGTTGATGGTGGCCAGCCGCAGCGTGGACGCGCGCCCGAGGATGTGCCGCTGCCGCGCGTGGGCGGTCGGATGGCCTGGGCCGACGGCCGGGATGAGGTGCGTCGCCGAGGCAACGATCGTCAGGGCGATCCACCCCACGATGAGCGGACCAGTAACCGCGTCGACCCGCCAGGCCGCGGGGTCCGCCCCAAACGCAAGCACCCGAGCGGTTGCGACCGCGATCCCGACCTCGAACCACGCGATGGCTGACACGAGGCCACCGATCGCGAACCGGTGCCAATCGGGATCGGTCGTCCAATGGGCCCGCGGCTGCCACGTCCGCCAGGCATAGACGGCCAGGCCCGCCGCGCCAGTGGCGACGCTGATCGCACCCACACGCGCGACGGCATCGGAGGCCAAGGCGAAGCCAAGCGCGACGAGCGGGGCTCCGGCCGCGAGCCCGACGACCGTGATGCGCGTGCTCCGGCGCCGCGAAATCCGAGCCCCGACCACGGTCGGGAAGAAGTGCACCATCGTCGTCGCAATCACAAGCGAGACGAAGCCAATGAGGTTCAACCACGCATGGGCCGGCTTGATGTGGGGCCACGCCTCGACGAGTGGGGTCCAGCCGGCCACGTAGAGCGTCGCGACGCTGGCGCCGAGCGCGACCTCAGCGAGCCCGATGACATAGCCCTGGGTCACGAGTCCTCGACTCGGCCCCAGCCCTCGACTGAGCGGGCGGATGGCCGCGGCGCCGGTCAGCCCNNATCCCGGCGGTGAAGCCGACCCCACCGGCGACGGCCAGGCCAACCAGATCGCCGGTCACGCCGAACGCCACGCCCAGCGCGCCAAGCGCGACTGCGCCGACGGCGGCCATCCGCAGCCACCGGTCCGTCGGGGGCGCGGCTGCGAAGGCGGAGGTGAAATAGGGCATTACCCCGGCGATCGCGGTGGTCGCCCCGCCGGCGAGGGCGAGGTGGAGCGGCAACCAGGCCCCGCGGCGCACCTCGGGCGGCAGGAAGACCGCCAGCATCGACGCTAGCAGGTAGGCAGTTGCGATCCCGATCGCCGCAAGGGCGACCAGGCGATCGAACGAGCGATCGATGGCCGACGGACGGCGACCCAGGGCGGCAGGCTCGCTCAGGATCCGGGCTCCGAGTCGGCGATCTGGCGCGATGTGGAGAGACTTCCGAGCGAGGCGGCGGCAAGCTGGCCCCGCAGAGCGTCCTGCTCGGAGCCGAAGACCGCGTGCACGTCGCATAGAGCGCGCACACGGCTGAGATCGGCGGCGAGCTCATCGAGGTCCTCGGCCGGGCCGACCTCCAGCCGCAGCAGACGGGCCAGATCGACAGTCGGGTCAGCCATCGCCGCGCGCTCCGCCCTGCGCTTCGTCACGCCTTCGGAGGTGGGCGAGACACAGGTCCGGCTGCACGAACGGCTCCACCGTCACCGCGTCCAGCGGTGCGCCCATCTCGCGGAGGGCGCCTCGCATCAGGCCCAGATGGACGCCGCAGACCACGCTGCGATGGTCCCGCGCCAACGGCTCGAACGGGCAGCGACGCAGCCGAATCGGGCCGCCGGGCAGGTCCGGGCCCTCCGGTTCGAACCCGGCGTCAGCCAGTAGGCCGACAAGGCGCCCCACGGCAGCATCCTCGTCCGTGACGATCCCGGCCGGCCTGATCAGCGCCCGGCCCCAACGTTCTCCAGCCTCGGCAGCCCGGGTGGCCGGATCGGCCATCCGCTCGAGTTCCTCCGCCAGCACCCTGGCCAGCGCACGGTACGGCTCCTGCTCGTCCTCTTCAGGTCGTGCCACGTAGCGCAGGCGCGGCCGGCCGCGCCCTGACGGCGAAGCCGCCTCGGTCGCGACGAGGCCGGCCTCGGCGAGGCGGGCGAGTTGTTCGCGCACCGAGTTCGGGTGGAGACCGACCGCATCGGCAAGCTCCCGGATCCCCATCGGTCCCCTCGAGTCGCGCAGGACGGCGAGCAGCCGGGACCGGGTCAGCCCGGCCAGGAGGCGATGGCGATGGTGTGTCGCAGTCATCGCTTGCATTTTGCACGGAGATGACCGTAAATATCAAGTACCGAATCTCAACGCACCCTAGGAGGACCCGCCAGATGCCGATCCATCAGGACAAGGAGGCCGCCGCGGCGATCCGGGCGCACCACCTCGAGCTGCGGGACACCCTCCGAGCGCGCGTCGGCGATCTGCGCGACGCGGTGCGGGCCGGCCGACCGCACTCGGTGTCGGAGGGCGCCGTCATCGGCTACCTGGAGGATGACCTGCTGCCGCACGCCGCCGCCGAGGAGGCGGCGCTCTACCCGGCCGGCGACACCGGGCTGACCGCCCTCCTGGTGCGGGCCATGCGCGAGGAGCACAAGGGGATCGTCACCAATGTCGAGCGACTCCGGGGCGCCGCCGACGGACTGGAGGCGGTGGCGACCGCGAGCGCCATCCTCGCCCTGTTCGAGGCACATCTGTGGAAGGAGAACGAGCTGCTCATCCCGGCCCTCGTGGCCGACCCGAACGTGTCGATCGGCGAGTTGCTGAGCGGTCTCCACGAGCTGGTCGGCTGAGGTTGTCGGTCGTGACCGATCCGGTCGTCGAGCAGCTCGCCGCCATCCTCGCCCGAACGCTGCGACGACTGGGCGATGCCGGCGAGCCGGCAACGGCGAATCGACTGGTGGCCGAGACCTGCGTGGATTCACGTGGGATCACATCGAGGAGGGCCCGGGGGTCTGGCGGGTCCGCATCGGGCGCCCCACGGTACCGCCCGTGGATCCGGCCGGAGGAGCTTGATCGATGACCGCACGACTGGATTACAGGACGGAACTGCCCGACGTGATCGAGGCCATGCGCGGACTCGAGAAGGTCGTCGAGTCGAGCGCGCTCGAGCCTCTCCTGCTTGAGATCGTCAAGCTTCGCGCTTCCCAGATCAATGGCTGCGCCTACTGCGTGGACATGCACACCAAGGATGCCCGGGCCATAGGCGAGGATGAGCAGCGGCTGTATCTGGTCCCCGTCTGGCGCGAGGCGCCGTTCTTCACGCCGCGAGAGCGGGCCGCCCTGGCCTGGACCGAGGCACTCACCCTGCTGCCCGAGACCGGCGCACCCGACGACGTCTACGAGGCGATGGCTCGCGAGTTCGACCCGGCCGAGCAGGTCGCGCTGACGCTGGCCATCGTGGCCATCAACGGCTGGAACCGTTTCTCCGTCGGCTTCCGGCGGCCGGTCGGCTCGTACGTCTCCGACCGGCATCCCGAGCCCAGGGCAGGTCGATGACCTCCTCGCTCAGCAAAGTCCGACTGCAGCGGGCCTACGACGCACCGACCCCGGGCGATGGCCACCGCGTCCTGGTGGACCGCGTCTGGCCGCGCGGACGGACGAAGGAGCAGCTCCGGCTCGACGCCTGGGCGCGAGACCTCGGTCCGAGCGCCGAACTCCGGAAGTGGTTCGGACACGACCCCGCGCGCTGGGCGGAGTTCCAGGCGCGCTACTGCGCAGAGCTCGCCGACCCCGAGCGGGCGCAGGCACTCGACGCCCTCGCCGAGCGGGCGCTTCGGGGCCCGGTCACCCTCGTCTTCGGCGCGCGCGATCCCGAGCACAACCAGGCCGTGGTGATCGCCGACCAGCTCGAGCGGCGAATGGGGATCGTCCGTAGGAACGAACTATGAGCACGATCGTTACGATCGTGGTGGGAGTGGTGCCCGGCTCACCGGTTCCGCCCTGTCGGCCCGGAATCAGCCCGGGAGCGCATTTCGGCCTCGTCCGCTGTTGTACCCTGTCGGCCCAGACACAGCGGCCTTATGGCGATAGGAGCACGGCGCAGCGAGCCGGTTAGCGATCGTTGAGGGCTGCAGGAGAAGCGTCCCACAGCCATGCTAGATATCCCTCTGACTAACCCGATACGCGGCGACCTCTTCCCCGACACGTCGCATTCGCCGTCGCTGGCCGAGCTTGTGGGCTACGAACGCGCGGCCGACATCGTCGACTTCTGCTTCATAGCCAACCCGTACTACCCCACGCCCGAGATGGTCGAGGCTCTACAGGTGGGCCTCCCAAAGCTCATCAAGTGCTACCCATCCAGTAACCCGGCCACAACCCAGCGGGCCCTGGCCGAGGTGCTGAGCGTGGACCCCGAGGACCTCATCGTCGGCAACGGCGCCACGGAGCTGATCGTCCTGATCAACGAGGTCCTGGTCGATCGGATTGGCGTCTCGGTCCCCACGTTTGGGGAGTACATCGAGAAGCTGCGTGACCCCGCGGCGGCCGAACTCTTCGTGCTAGATCGCGATCAGGAATATCGGCTCGATTTGAACGAGTACCTGGCCTGGGGTCGGGAGCGTGGCGTCAAAGCTCTCCTGATCATCAACCCGGGCAATCCAACCGGCCAGCTTCACTCGCTCGACCAGATGGTCGACTTCCTGGAGCGGGCTCGCGACATGGACCTGATCGTCGTCGACGAGTCGTTCATTGACTTCGCCGGCGACCCGATCCCCAGTTTGCTGCCGGTGGCAGCTCGGTTCAACAACCTCCTGATCGTACGGAGCATGAGCAAGCACTATGGCGTGCCGGGATTGAGGCTGGGCTTCTGCTACAGCCGCAACCGCCCCCTGCTCCAGCGGCTTCGGCGGCTGGTTCCCACCTGGCACCTCAACATCCTGGCTGAGTACTTCCTCACGCTCCTGCCCTCCACCGACACGGCCTATCGAGAGTCACTCCAGCGCGTCTCGGCCGATGCGCGAAGACTCCAGGATGAGCTGTCAACGATCCCGGGCCTGTTCGTCTACCCGACGGGATCGAACTTCGTGCTCATCCGGATCGAAGGCGAGATGACGGCGGCCGATCTGCAGGCCCATCTGCTGGCCGATCACCTGATGTACGTTCGAGACTGCTCGAACAAGGTGGGAATGGACGACCGTCACGTCCGCGTGGCATCGCAGGGGCGTGAGGCGGACGAGCGACTCGTGAGAGCACTGCGCGATCTGATTGGCCGGCCCGAGGCTGCTTTTCGCTGACCCTCGGGAACGTCATCGTACCAACGGGGACTCCGGACACCTGGCTGTCTCGGGGCGAGAGGACTTGAGGCCGAGATAACAAGCGAACCAGCGGCAACGCCAGGCCACCAGCGTGTGCGGACCCACCAGCCAAAAAGTAATCACGAGCCGACGTGACGCAGCCAATAGTCGGCCGTCCCTGCGGACCGCACACGGGGCGGCGATCTCCGGCTGGCTAAGGTCTGGGCAGAAAACGGCTCTTCGTCCAACGTCACGGGTACGATGGTGAACGCATCCACGGGGCGCGTAGAGTCCCCCGGCTTGCCGGGACCGGAACAAGCGCAGCGCCGAGTCCGATCCGTAGAAAGGGCCGAATGCTATGACCGGCGAGTCGGATTCCACAAGACGGGCCACGGTCCCGTTCCTTGAGTCCCATTCTGCACAAGTCCCAACCCGTGCTGGACCACGGGTTCGTCCGCGTGATCGATTACATGGGCGACGATTCCTCGATCGTGCAGGCGGCCAGAGTCTCCAGCGGGTCAGGGACCAAATCGGCGGAGGAGAATCGTCGACTCATCCGCTATCTCATGCGGCACGCCCACACTTCTCCTTTCGAGATGTGTGAGATCAAGCTGCACATCAAGCTTCCAATCTTCGTGGCGCGGCAGTGGATCAGACACCGCACGGCTAGTGTCAACGAGTACTCAGGCCGCTACTCGGTCCTCGGACGGGACTACTACATTCCAAGACCCGACGTCGTAGCCGTCCAGTCAACCTCGTCACGCCAAGGCCGTGGAGAAGCCCTGCCGTACGCTGACGCCAACGAAGTCGTCGGCATGATAGGTCGAAACGCCGACGAAGCTTACCGCACGTATGAACGGCTTCTTGATGGCTCGACCGATCCAATTAGGCCAGGCCTAGCGAGAGAACTCGCTCGCACTGTCCTGCCCGTGGGCTTCTATACAGAATGGTACTGGAAGATAGACCTTCACAACCTGCTCCACTTCCTGGAGCTCCGACTGGCGACAGATGCCCAGTACGAGATCCGTGCGTATGCAGAGCAAGTCGCGGCCATAGTCGCAGGTTGGGTCCCCTTGACCTATGAGGCGTTTGTCGACTACCGCCTGAGCGGAGTGCGCCTATCTAGAGCAGCCGCGGTCGCCATATCGGAAGCACTTACGGGGGTCCATGTGAGACGCCAAGAGAATGGGCTCACAGACTCTGAGTGGAAGGATCTCAAAGAGCGGTTTGGTTTTGTCGAAGATGATCGAGCATGATCACGAATCCAAAGTTGGCGGAGATCCTGATCAGCCCGAGGTCCGGGCGTGTGTCCGTCTATCATTACTCGTTTCGTGGGCCGGAGAGGCGGATGGGCACTAGAGATGCCCTGACTCACTGGATCCATTTCTCGGTGCATATCGAAGCCGGTGGTGCCGGCTTCACTACCGGCTACGGAGTGGGTGCCGGAGGGGGTGTGGTCGACGGGCTCTCCGTGGGCTCGGGCGATGCATAAGTCGCTCAGTCGCTCCGGGCACGCGTCTCTGTTGTCCGTGCCACACCGCGATCTCGCCCAAACCGTTCGGAATCCACTAGAGATGCTTGGGCCGTTTGATGGGCGGCAGGTGCGGCTCACCGGTGATCAAGCGCGTTCCGCGGCCGTGCGTCAGGAAGCTCCAGGCCCACCGGATGATCACGACGAGCCGGTTGGCGAAGCCGATGAGATAAACGATGTGGACGCCGAGCCACATTCCCCAAGCGGGGAGGCCGCTCATCTGGCCGAACCGACCGAGCCAGCGTATGTCGGCCACGCCCGACAGGCGTCCGATCACCGCTACGTCGCCGCGGTCTCGGTATCGGAACGGCTCGGGCATCTCGCCGAGTACACTCCGCCGGATCGAGTCCGCTGCGTAATTGCCTTCCTGAAGGGCGGCCGGCGCAACTCCCGGCACACGCTTCCCGCCCTGCAACTTCGCGATCGCGAGGTCGCCCAGGATCATCACCTCAGGATGACTCGCGATGGCGAGGTCGGCGCCGACAGGCAGGCGGCCCGACCGATCCACCTCCACACCCAGCGCCTCGGCGACCTTGCGGCCGAAACTGGACGCCTGCACGCCCGCCGCCCATAGGACCGTTCGTGTCGGGATTCGCTCCGTCCTGTCGGTGCCGTCGCTTCCGATGGCGACCTCGATACCGTCCTCGTCGATCGCTGTCACCTTCGCTCCGGTCCGAACCGTTACGCCGAGGCCTTCGAGCTGGCGTCTGGCCGACCGCGACAGGTTTTCGGGGTACGTCGGCAGAACGCGGTCGAGCGCCTCGACAAGGAGCACTCTGGCGTCGGCGGGGCGGATGGATCGGAAGTCCCGGCGCATTGTGTCGCGCGAGATCTCGCCGAGTGCTCCTGCGAGCTCGACTCCGGTCGGGCCCCCTCCCACCACGACGAAAGTCATCCACTCCGCGCGACGAACCGGGTCCGCCTCGCGCTCTGCCGCCTCGTAGGCGATGAGGATCCGACGCCGGATCTCGGTCGCATCCTCGATGGTCTTGAGCCCGGGCGCCAGCGTGGCCCATTCATCGTGGCCGAAGTAAGCATGGCGCGCGCCAGTCGCGACGAGAAGCGTGTCGTAGTCGACCGTCCCGCCGTCGTTGAGAGAGATTCGGCGGGCGACGGGATCGAGCCCGACGGCTTCTGCGAGGATGACTCGCGTGTTCTCGTTCCGGCGCAGAATCGCGCGGAGGGGCTGGGCGATGTCACCCGGCGACAGGGCGCCGGTCGCCACCTGGTAAAGCAGCGGCTGGAAGAGGTGATAGTTGCGCCGGTCGACGAGCGTGACGTCGACCGCCCGATCCTTGCCGAGCTTCCGCGCCGCGTATAGCCCGGCGAAGCCGCCGCCTACTATGACGACACGGTACCGGCCGTTGCCGGAGTCCCGATACCGTTCCGGTGTCTTCTGACTGTCTACCATGCGATCATCGTGCCCGGGAATCTCAAGAGCGTCTGCCGCTGGGGCCGCAGCGACCACGCTCCGAGTCAAGGCACAGACGTACGGTTGCAGCGGCGCACGCTATGGCTGCGTCGTGGAGGTTGGCGCCGGTTCAGGCCAGCTCATCTGCCAG
>PLMA01000048.1 GCA_003141455.1 Chloroflexota bacterium
GATAGTCCGCTCCGCTACCTCGCCCCAGCCCCCGCTCCGCTAGTCGCCGACGACCCCGGGCCTCTGCCGGCCAGTCGAGCAGCGGCGTCGGGGGCCTCGCCGAGCCAGACACGATGACCACATAATGAGGCAGAGCAGGAGACCAACTCGCGTGCCGAGCCAGCCACCGACGACAGATCCGGCGCCTCGCGCTTTCGACCCAGCGGAGTTGCCCGAGATCGAGACGCGGCTCGAAGAACTGGGTCAGGCTCTGGACTTCATGGGCCAGTCCACACCCTTTGGGATAGTTGCACTTGGCTTCGGCCATCGCGCGAGATCCCTTTGGCTCGGGCTCCGGCACGCTGTGGCAGGTCCGTCGCATGCGTCGGTCCAGCTCATCCTCCGGCCGCTGGTTGAGATGACGATCCTGCTTCCTTGGCTCATGAAGGACCCGGACCTGCACCTACGCCTTTGGCACGCCGAGGCGCAGCGACAGATTCTGAAGCTGCTCCAGAACGCCCCTACGCACACGAGCCCTCGCCGCGCTGGCGACATAGCGAAGATCGGCACGCCCGAACGTATCGCCGAGTTGAAGCAGGCAGTCGCGAAAGCGCGAACGGAGGCGAATCTCGCCGGAGTGCTAGGCGTGGGCCGTGGGTGGTCGCTTGTGCCCAGCCTTGCCGAAGTGGTCAGGGTCGTCGACACGCCAGCTGCTCGGGAGGCCTACGGGATCGCCTACAACTTGCTTTCGGGCTTCACCCATTCGGGTGCTATGGATCTTGGGATGTCTTTCACGTCCGCCGGTGTCCTGCTCGACGACGGGCCCCCAGGAAACGCGCTCGGAGACCGCGCACTGGGCGCGGTTTCCTACGCGATGATCCTGGAATAAGTTGGCGAGATCGCCAACTTGGGCATCGAGGGCGACGCCAGAACGCTTCGTGCCCGACTGTTGGCGACGAGCCCAGTGCCCGCCCCCGCAAAGGCATAGCGCGACCGACCCCACGATGCGCGGTTAGTGCCAGCGTTCCGACTGTAGCCGGAGGCGGGCCACGGGGCCGTACCATGTAGACCCCTCGAGACCCTCCGATCGAACACCCGAGGAGGCGACCCATGCTCGCGATCGCTATCTTCGGGTTCAGGCTTGCGACGCCCGAGGTCCTTGCCGTCGGGGCGGTGACGGTGATCGTCGTCGCCATCGCCTGGTACGCAGCCACGAAACGGCCGCTGACCCGGTCGATCGGCGCCGGGACCCTGCGGCTGCGAGCGGTTCGGGAACGAGTGGGCGAGGACCATCTTCGGATGCTCGGCCAGATCGCCCTCGCGACGTGGTTCGCCGGCCAGACGTACATGCGGATCGCGCGATTCGTCCGCGACACAGTCCCGCTCGGCCAGGACATCCGGATTTACTACCGGGGCGTCGAGCAATGGCTTCACGGGGGCGATCCGTGGGCGGCGGAAGTGGTCGTCAGGCACTCGGTGTTCAGCTACGCCGGGTCGCCCGCGACGACCGTCCTCCTCGCGCCGAGTGCGCTGTTCTCAGAGGATCAATTCACGGTCCTCTGGCTCGTACTCTCCGCCTTGAGCGCTGTAGCGATCGTCCGCTGGCTCAGGCTGCCGATCTGGTGGCTCCTATTCCCTCCGACGGCCGAGGCACTGTACTCGGGCAACCCTCAGCTCGTGATCCTAATGCTGCTGCTCGCCGGGGCGGCCCGTCCGGGCGTGATCGCGGACTCGATCGCCGTGGCGCTCAAGGTGTACGCAGTCATCCCACTACTCGGCGAACGTCGGCTGCGGCGGGTCGGTCTTGCGCTCGTGTTGACGATCGCCACAGTCGTCGTTGCCCCCTCCCTGTGGATCCACTATGCACAGCAGTTCGGGGCGATCTCGGCTCGTCTGGCGCAGCAGTCCGACAGCGGCTTTAGCGCCTTCTACCATCCGATCCTGCTCGTCCCGACCGCGATCGCGATCATTCTCCTGTGGCGTCGTGACCGGAAGGCCGCCGCATGGCTAGCCGTGCCCGCGCTCTGGCCCTCGTCCGAGTTCCACTACTCGACGTTCGCCCAGCCGGTGATGACGCCACTGCTGGCCGTCTTGCTCGCGGTCCCGAACCAGCAGCTGGCGCCGGTCGCGATCACGCTCTACGTCTTCTGGCGGTTCGCTGTCGCTCCCGTCCACGCGCACCTCGCGGCCTGGGCGGCCGACGCGATGGCAGAGAAGACGAACAGGGAAGACCTCCCCTAGCGCCGACCGACTTCAGCACCAAAAGAGAGCGCGGCTGTCGGCCAGATACACGCTGGACGGTCGCCCCGATCGTCGGCTCAGCCGCGCGGCCGGCCGGAGCCCCGGCCAGCCCAACGACCTGAAGCGGCCGACACGGCCCCGCACGATGTTCGCAATCGTGGTTGGTCGCGGAGGCCTTGTGGCGGGAGACAGGCCTGCACGCTCCGGGCGGCGTCGGCAGGTGTCTGCTCACGATTCCAGGAGGGCCCTATGCCTTCACATGTTGCAGGAAGTCGGCCTCATCCATTATCTCGATAGCCCGGCCTTCCGCGCGCAATTCCTCGGCTCGTCGGGCCTTTCCCGAAAGACACGCTCCGGGCCTTAGGACGCCGGCATCTTGGTAGCCCACGACCAGGATGCTCGTTCCCTTCGTGACGTTGCGGCATGGCCGTGCCCCTACTGCGGCGACGACGAGCCAGGCCGTCTCGCGGGTCATCGACGAAAGCGCGCCCGTGAAGACAATCTCGCGGCCGTAGAGCGGATTGTTGGGGTCGGCATCTTGGTTGGCCACCGGCACGAAGTGCAAGAAGTCTTTCCGGAGACATCCGAACCAATCACCAGGTGTCAGCGAACCAAGCCGGACCCCCGTAGCCGAAAGAAGTTCCTCCAGGGAGCCTGCGCCATGTTCTCGTGCTATGGCGACCATGATTGATCCCGCGGCCACTGCGTCAGCTTCCGGTTCGTGGTGGTGACCGAGTCCGACCCCTGCGGCTTCCGCGACCCACGGCAGGGAGTAGGACAGCAGCCTCCACGTCAGGCGCGAGAGCACAAGGGTGCAGGCGTACGAGCATTGAGGCCAGGCGATCTCACTCGCGCCGCACGCGTCGCGGATCACGCCCATGTCGAACGCCGCGTTGTGGGCGACGAACGGCAATCCATCGGCGAATGCCACGATCTCGGGCAGGATGTCTCCAAAGCGCGGCTCGTGAGCCACCATCTTCCGCGTGATGCCGTGGAGCATGACGTTGAATGCGTCGAACTCGTCAAAGCCATCCGGCGGACGCATCAAACGCCTATGTGTGTCGACCACTCGCCCGTCCACGACGCGCGCCAAGCCAACCGCACACGGGCTGCCGCGGAATGAGTTCGCGGTCTCGAAGTCGATGGCGCAGAAGTCGAGTGCCATGAGCCTCACCCCCTTCCGAGTAGGCTGCTCGCTGCTAGGATGACGCAATGGGGCCCACCCTTTCCAGCCCGGATTTCGTACCGGCGCGATCGGTGTGGTGTGATTGCCCGGATGCACCGCTCTACGCGCGTGGCCCGTCAACCCTCTTGGACCACCCGGGTGGATGCCAGTTCCCAGCAGGCATCTGCACCGTCCGGGCCCACCGAGTTGTCGTTCATGAAGCCTGCGGACGAGAGCTGCGAATACGCTTCTGCGCATGCATACCCTCGGGCTACACATTTGACGAAGAACGTGGCTGGTGGGTCCACTACGTCTGTGGCTGGCCGACCCGGTCATGGTTCGAAGCCTCGGGCCAACCGGCCCCCGACAACCTGGCCGCAGTTAAGCCTGCCACCTTCTACGAGTACCCTGTCGTGCCGAGCGTCCCCAAGAAGGCATATTCCAGGCTGACCGAGGAAGAGAAGCGGCTGAACGACGCCTTTGTCGGGGCATGGGTGAGGGACTAGGTCTGGATCGAGCAACACGCCGGCCTCAACGACACGTCGGTATCTCCTGACCGGGGGTAGGCCCAACAGCGGCGGGGCGCCTCGGGCGCGCCCCGAGTTACGCACGATGAGTAGATCGTGCTGAGGCCGACAGCGGCGCGTGGCCCCCTCGTGAGGGTTCTTGCCGAACCCTTCGGCTAACCGAGCCAGGCCAGGAGGGTGGCGGGTGTCGTCCCAGGCGTGACGCGGATTCTCGGGACCAAGAAGCGGTATGCCCACGTCTCGTAAGCCTGAAGAAACGTCGTGGTCGGCGGACCTTGTGTCGCGCCAGGTTTCGGCGCCCGGGCCGGCGTCACGATCTCCAAGGCACGCTCGAGCACGGCCATCCGAAGCTCCTGACACGCGCTAAGGGCGGCGATCACCTTTGTGTCTTCGTAGCCCGATGGATACGCGAGTGACTCGGGCCAGTAGCCTGTGACCTGCGCGATCCGGGCAGCGGCGGCATCTATCTGGTACTTGAGATCCGCGGCCCCCAGCGCGGTCAGATTGGCGTGGTCCATCGTGTGGTCGCCGATGTCGTCGTCTGCGGCCACGAGGTCCCCAAGCTGGATCGACGAAAGGAAGTTGGGCTCGTCGATCCTCCCGGCGATCACGTAGAAGGTCGCCACGAAACCGTGGCGCTGCAGGATCGGGAAGGCATAGGTGAAGCCGTCGTACCAGCCGTCGTCGATCGTGATCACGAATGTCTTCGCCGGGGGCGTTACGTGGTCCTGGAGGTCGGTCGCGAGCGTCGCCATCGTGATCGTGTGCCAGCCTGCCCCACCGAGAGCGGCCAGCTGAGCATCGAAAGTTTCGGGTGGCACAACTAGGCCCGAAATCGAGTTGCCGGCCTCGGCCAACGGCACGATCCGGTGGTACATCAAGATCGGGACATGGAGAGTGAAAGAGCTCGAACTCGAGTCAGCCGGCCCGGGCACCGCGACTGCGCCCGAGACTGAACTCGGGTCGCAGCTGTTCACCAACGGAAGACTTCCGGCGAGAGGACGCGGCGTAGGTGGCGGTACGGTGATCTCGGGGCTCGGTGACGGAGTAGCCGTCGGAGTGGCCGTCGCGAACGTCGCGGCCGGCAAGCTGCGCGTGGCTGGCACGGGCGAGGACGGGCGGCTCGTGGCGTTCGGAGTGGCGCAGCCCGCGATGACCAGCAAGATGGCGACGCCTAAGAGGCCGGCCGTTCCTGCGAGGTCATAGCCGTGCGGGCGCTTCACTTGAGGTTCTCCCTGCCCCGAACCGAGAACGACTCGGCCGCCGATTGTGCGGCCGCGACGTTGGTCCAGCCGAACAGTGCCGGCGAGATGACGGAGTGACCGGGGCTCGATACGGGAAAGGGCTCGGTCACTCCCTGGATGACTCCGAGGATGATCACCTGGGCGTAATCCACGCTCAGTCCTGTCGGATATTAGGTGTTCGCGCTGCTCACCGATGGCCCGAGCGCAGCCACCAGAACCCCACGACGACGATCGCGACGACAATCAGGAGTCCAAGGCTGACGTAGTTCGACACTCCGAAGAACATGTTGTGGGGCATTGCGATCTCCTCCGCTTGCCGGCTCCGCCATTGAGAGGTGACGGAGCGCGGCATCTAGCCTATCGGAGCCGCGCTCCGGCAGCTCAAGCGGGCGGAGTGCCCACGGGCGCAACCGCCGTGACCGGCAACCTGACCGTGACAGGGCAAACGAGCTCGGGCTATCTGTTCATCGGTCCGGTCGCTATGAATAACCCGGTCACCTCGACCCTCAACTTCCCGGTCGGTGACGACCGAGCCAACGCGGTGACCGTCGCTCTGGGAGCCGGAGGCACCCTCTCGATCATCTTCGTCGCCCCATCCAATGGGCCGACCGCCCATGCCATGTTCGATGTCACGGGCTACTTCACCCCCGATACGACCGGAGCCACCTATCACGCTCTCACGCCCACCAGGGCCCTCGACACCCGTAACGGCACCGGCGGGCTATCGGGTCCCTTCACCAACCATGCCGCCAGAACCTTCACGGTCAGTGGAGTCCCCGCAGGTGCCATCGCCGTTACCGGCAACCTGACCGTGACCGGGCAGACGAGCAGTGGCTATCTGTTCATCGGCCCGGTCGCTACAAACTACCCGACCAGCTCGACTCTCAACTTCCCAGTAGGCGACGACGAGCCAACGCGGTGACGGTCGCTCTGGGCGGCACCGGGACGCTCTCGATCACGTTTGTGGCCCCCAGCAACGGCCCTACCGCTCAGGGGATTTTCGATGTGACCGGGTACTTCGTACCTTCCGGGGGCTAAGCGAGAGGCCGCACGTCGGCGGCCAACGCCACGATCAGGTCATGGTGTGGCGTCTTCCGGCGGCAAGACCGTGGGCCCGCGGCTCCCCGGCAAGAGGATGGTCAACGGACGCCCACATGGTCACAATGGGGAGGACCCGGCGCTCCGGGCATACCGCCGGCGAGGCGCTGCCGTTGCAGCTCCACATCGCTGGACCTCAGAAGGGCGTCGGGTCCTTCTCTCGCTGCCGTGCCTTCGCGCCTTGCGTAGGCCGCAGCCACAGGCCCTCCATCCTCGCGGGGCACGCGGTCGGCCGCCCTATGCTTAGCGTGCAGGAGGTGCCACGTGGGCGACAAGACGCCAAAGAGGCCACCGAAACCCAAGAAGCCGAAGCCGCCGAAAAAGCCCGTCGAGTAGAGGACACTCGTTCGAGCCTGAGCTGTGTGTAGCCCCGCCTGAGCGAGGGGGCTGGATGGACAACCTGAGGCGCCGCGCAGCTGGAGTGGAAGCAGGAGGTCGCGGACTCGACGACCGCCCTGGGAAAGGAGGGACTGCGATGACCAGTCCCCACACCACCGGTATCTGGATCTCCGCCAATTCGGCGACGATGTTGCGCTGGAGCCCTGAGCTCACCGTGCGCCACCGTATCGACTCCACGGTCCCTGGCCGGCACCGCTCAACAGGACGACCACCGACCGAGGAGCACCCGGGCGGCGAGGGCCATCGCGATGAACACATGCGGAGCTTCCTCGATCACGTCGCCCACGCGGTGCCGGTCGACGACGACCTCCTGCTGGTAGGGGACGGCGAGGTGGTCGAGCACCTCGCGGACCACATTCGCACCAACGACGCCAGCCACGACCGCCAACGACGGATTCAGGTCGAGAAGAGCGGCACGATCACCGAACGCCAGTTGCTCGCCCGAATCCGCACCTTTGCCGGATCGCCGGCGAGGCGCACGCTGCCGCGCTGAGCCGGACGCGTCGTTACTTCGGGTGGGCCGTTCGAGAGTAGAGCTTCGGTGGGCCATCCGCGCCTCTGTCGCCAGGGCTTCCCTGGCTTCCGCGGAACGCCGTCGACACGAGTGTGGACTGGGATTGTGTGGGCGAAGCTGGTCGCGTTCGGGGAGATTACCCGCCGCGAGTTCTTTCGGGCGCCCAGACCCAGATAGCTTGGGTTCGCTCAGGCGGCCGTCCCGCACGATGCAGCCATGGTGTGGTGGCGGCGGCCCTCGGCCATCAGGGTCCCAGCCAGAGTTGACGCATCGGCCAGGCTAAGGTGGCCCGCTCAACTCCATGCCGGGCCCATCGTCGGGGCGGGCCACGAAGCCCAGGCGCTCGTAGAAGTCACGCTTGCCGCGGGCGCTGAAGAGCTGGACCTGGAGGACGCCAGCTTCCTGGCATCGGGCGACCAGTCGCCTCATGATCTCCGTTCCAATGCCGTGGCCGCGCATCTCCGGCATCACGATCACGTCCACGATCAGGGCATGCAGGACCCCGTCGGAGAGCACGATGCCGGTGCCTACGGCCTCCCCACCGCGACGTGCGCAGACGGCGTACCAGGCGCTGGGAAGTGCCGCTTCCAGCCGATCGGCAGGTACGGTGAACGCCTCGGTCCAGCCGCTCGACCGAAAGAGACGCTCGAACTCTTTCGCCGTCGGCAGCTCGCCCCGATACTCGATCGCGAGGTCGTCCAGGCTCATCGAGTCGCCCACTCCAATCAATTGAGCCGGCCGCCAGCCGATCATGCGATCCGCCGTTGGCTGGTCTGTGATCGGTGATTCTAGTGGCCACTCGGAGGGGACTCGGGCGGGCCGTCGCTATTCAGCCATAGCGTCGGCGACGCAGCCGCGCGAACCAGGCGGGTATCTCGGAGATGCCAGACCGTTGTCTGGTGGGGTTTGGCGCCATATGCCGATTGCCACCGCTGGTGAGTCTCGCGCCGCTAAGGGCCTCGCTTCGTCCTCATCTGCCGATGAGAGAGAGCCCTGCCGACACCTCGACCTAGCCTGACAGGCGCCGACTCACTGACCTTCGTCGGCCCGCCTGTCGGTCCCGTGCTGAGATGGTTGTTCGATCGGAAACAGCGTTACCGCCTGGCCTCATTCTCCTGTTCAGTAGCGGCTGGGCCTCTGTCGCCGTGGCCAGCCACGGCCATCGAGTGCTATCGGCGGCAAGGTCCACGGGTTCTACCGGCGATGGCCCTTGCCCTGCTTGCGCGCTGCGATCGCGACCCCGGCCACCAGCGCAGGAGACAAGGCCGCGAGGGTGACAAGACGCGGCGCACCGGCCATCCAGAGCCCTGCCCCGACGCCCAAGGAGAATGCGATCAGAAGCTTGAGCCTTGGATCGGACAAGTCCTGGAGCATTCTCACGGACTCGGCAGCTCCTCCCGCTCCGGCCGACGCGATGCCGGGCAGGCGGGTCCCCACCTCGTCGGCGGCCGCCCGGGCACCTGCCAGCGCCGCGGTGGCGCCTTCCTGCGCCTTGGACGCGAACTCGGTGGCCGCGCCTACCACGGTCGCAGATACATCGCTGCCCGCTTGACGGGCCTCGGAAGCATTCATCGTTGCGCTCCTATCGCTGAAATCTGGGGCCTCTCCGGGGCTGTGCTGCCTCGATCTGATGTGCGGGCCTGACGCTTGTCTCGGCTGTACCCACGGGCCAGGGGTCTGTCGGTGGCGTCCTCACCCGGGATGACGACGGTTACTCGTGTCCAGAGCCTTGGCGGCCGCTTGCGAAGGTGGCATCCGGGCAGGGCGGCGCGAAGCGTCCGAGGCCGCGACGCAGCGTCGCAATCATTCGCCTCCTCCTTGCATCACGCGAAGACAACCCAAGCCATCGGAGCCCCTCCGTTTCCTAGTCGAACCCGACCAAGTCTGTCGGGCACGGATCGTTGCGTCAACGACGGGATGTCGGCGCTGGTCGCTCGCACCTTCCCTACTCGATCGGGACGCGCCAAGTCTCAGCCTGGAGGCGACTGGTCCTGGCTCGCCGAGTAACCGCGCATGACGTTGTCGACGACACGCTCCGCGAACGCCCGATCGAGCACACCGCCGAACATCAGTCGGAAGTAGACCGGGCCGACGAGCAGCTCGGTGGCGATGTCGACGTCCGCATCCGGGCAGATGTCGCCGCGCTCGATCCCCCGGGCGATCATCTTCGCGATCTCGTCGCGCCGCGCCTGGACCACGGTAGCTCGGAACGGATCTCCGAGCGAGGGGTTGCTGGCGATCTGTGATAGCAGGGCGCGAATGACGGGGCCGAAGTCGGACTCGGTCACTGCCCGCATTGGATTCATCACCGCTGCAAGCATCTCCGCGCGCGTGTCGCCGGTCTCTTCGATCGCGATGTGAGGCGCTGCGAGATCGGCCAGGAGGGCCTGCGCGAGTGCCTCCTTCGATCGCCAGCGGCGATAGATCGTCGCCTTGCCAACACCGGCGTGAGCCGCAACGTGCTCGAGTCGCAGACCAGAGTAGCCCTCCTTGATGAGCTGCTCCCGGGCCGCATCGAGGATTGCTCGATGGGCTCTGTCACTGCGCGGGCGGCCCCTGTGACCGCCGCCGCTCAACAGGGTTGCGGACGTTGCGGTCGAGTTTCGAGACGGAACGTCTTGGATAATGGCGGCCATTGCTGTATGATACGGAACGGCTCGTATTTGAGCAAGGAGAAACAGACGTGATCGACAACTGGAAAGCGCTGGACCGCATCGAGCAGGCCGAGCGCGAGACACCCTTCTGCATATGTGGGCAGCCGACGTCGGCTGCGGTACGGCCGGACGGGATCTGGCTCGAGTGCGTATCGCTCCGAGAACCGGACATCAGCCGGATCGGGCGACTGCGATCCGCACTCACTGCTGGGGGTCACGCCCGCCGGCTGATCATCGAGCAAGTCGCGGATGCGGCCTAGAGCCGCTCAACCGCCGCGGCAGAGGCCGAGCGACCGTGTGGTTGCCGGCGACCGGTCGTCGGAGGTCTATTCGTCGACGTCCAGCGAGGGCGACCCAACGACGCCTTCGCCGCTCCCAACCATTGCCCAGCCCGTCGCGGGCCGAAGCCCGCGCTGATCATCGAAAGGAACCCCAACGTGTTGACCTCACTGATCGTCAGAGACATCCACAACCAGCAGGTGCGCGAAATGGAGCGGGGGCTGCTGGGCAGCGAAGGCCGGGCGACTACCGATCGATTCGGACTGCGCCAGAGAGTCGGACGCGGGCTGATCCGGGTCGGATTCGCCCTGGCTGCCGAGAGCTCCCGGCAGCAGGCAACGCCGTGCTAGGCGCCGCTGGGAACGGCTGAAGACGGGCTGGGTCGGCGCCCCGCGCCGCTCGGGGCGCCCCGTTCGATGCGCCAGGCGGGCCGCTGTCGCGGGCCGGTTGACCGTGCCCCCGGTAGGGCCAACCGTGTGGAGAGCCGCGTTCCAGAGACGATGAGATAGCGCGGGATCCGGGCCGGATTGCCCCGCGCCCACCATTGGGCAACCGGTCCGACGGACGCCGAGGTCGGCTTAGGCCAGGCCGACGCGGGCGAGGAACGTGCTCCATGGTCGGATCGACAGAATCCAGTGACCCAAGGTCTCGTGGCAGAGTCCCAGGCGGACTCGCCCTGGCCCTTCTCCTGTTGGCAACTCTGGTTGCCGCCGGCCCCTCGAATTCCGACCTGGGGGTACGCACACCGAGCGCGCGGCCGGCAACCGCTGTAGCACATGCGGCCGTTCTGAGTGGTCCCGGTGCAGCCGCTCCCGCGGCCGACTGGCCCGTCTATCACCAGAACCCCGGCCGAACCGGCGAATACCCTACCTTCCCGACGTTCGCCGGTCCGCTCGCCGCGGGCTGGTCAACCGCTCTGGACGGCGCGGTCTACGCCGAGCCGCTCGTCGTCAACGGTACGGCCTTCGCCGCCACCGAAGGCGACAGCGTGTACGCCATCGACCCAGGGAGTGGCGCGATTCTGTGGCGCCGGAACCTGGGCACGCCCGTGCCGCTCTCCACGCTTCCATGCGGCAACATCGATCCCCTCGGCATCACAGGCACGCCCGCATACGACCCTGTCACGGGTTCCATCTTCGCCGTCGCCGAAGTGACCGGGCCCCAACACATCCTGTTCGCCCTCGACCCCGCGACGGGCACGGTCCGCTGGTCGCGCGTCGTGGACCTGGCCGGTGACGACCCGAGGACCCACCAGCAACGCCCGGCGCTGGCGGTTGCCAACGGATACGTATACATCGGCTTCGGCGGACTGGCCGGCGACTGCGGCCAGTACGTGGGCGAAGAGGTCGGTGTTCCCGCCAGCGGCGTCGGCGCGACCATCTCCTACACCGTCCCGACGTCTCGCGAGGGAGCCATTTGGTCGACGGGAGGGCCGGTGATCGACGCTGCCGGCAACCTATACGTGTCGGTCGGCAACGGCGCGTCCACGACCACATACGACGGCACGGACTCGGTGCTGGAGCTGTCGCCCACGCTCCAGCTGCTGAGCTTCTTCGCGCCCTCGACCTGGGCCGCCGACAACGCCGGCGACGCGGACCTCGGGTCGTTGAGTCCGGTGCTGGTCCCGGGCGGCTGGGTCTTCATCGCCGGCAAGAGCGGCACGGGCTACGTCCTGCACCAGGGATCGCTGGGTGGCATCGGCGGGCAAGTCTCGTCGGCAACTGTCTGCACCGGCTTCGGGGGCGCCGCGCAGAGCGGCGGCACCATCTACGTTCCCTGCAGCGGCTCTCTCCGCGAAGTCCAGGTCGGGACCAACGGTTCGCTGACTCCCGGCTGGCAAAGCGCTGCCGCCGGTGGACCCCCGGTCATCGGCGGCGGGGCGGTCTGGAGTGTGAACACCTCGGCCGGCAGTCTCGTCGCACTGGACCCTGCGACGGGGGCGACGCTCGGCTCAATTGCCGTTGGAGCGGTGCCGCATTTCGTCTCGCCGACGCTCTGGCAGGATCGAGTCCTGGTCGGAACGATGGCCGGCATCTCGTCCGTCACCATGCCATCGGTGCCATCCACGCGGTCCACCTTCCATGCCCTGACTCCGGCCCGCATCCTCGACACCCGTAACGGCACAGGCGGCATCTCGGGAGCCATCGACTCGCATGCGGCCCGCACGTTCGGAGTGACCGGCCACGGCGGCGTGCCCACTGGGGCGACAGCCGTCACCGGCAACCTGACCGTGACCGGTCAGACGAGCAACGGCTACCTGTTTATCGGCCCCAATCCGACAGACAACCCGACCAGCTCGACGCTGAACTTCCCAGTCGGCGATGACAGAGCCAATGGGGTTACGGTGGCCCTGGGTACCGGAGGCACTCTGAGCGTCACCTTCGTCGCTCCGTTTCCCGGTCCTGTCGCGCATGTGATCTTCGATGTGACCGGTTACTTCACACCCGACAACACGGGCGCAACCTACGTACCGCTCAACCCCTCGCGGCTTCTTGACACCCGCAACGGCGCTGGTCTGAACGGTCCATTCGGCTCGCACTCGGCGCGTGCGTTCGCGGCGACTGCAACCGGTGTCGTACCGGGCAACGCGACGGCGGTGACCGGCAACCTGACCGTTACCGGCCAGACCAGCGGCGGCTATCTGTTCATTGGGCCCGTCGCGACGAACGACCCGACGAGCTCGACTCTCAACTTCCCAGTCGGGGATGACAGAGCCAACGGAGTTGCGGTGGCTCTGGGTGCCGGAGGTACTCTCGGCGTCACCTTCGTCGCCCCTGCTCCGGGTCCCACGGCCCAAGTGATCTTCGATGTGACCGGCTACTTCGCACATTAGGCGGATCGGCGCGTCGGGACGGCAACGCCCCGACGCACCCACTCACAGGTGAGCCGGGGCTACGGCATCGACCGTCGGCATCTCCGGCTGGACGCCGTTGCCGGCCCCTGGCCGCCGGCCACGCGGCGGGATCGGGTTCCGAGGCTGACCGCCGGCGGCCCGATCCCGACCGAGCGGCCTCGGCCGGGCGTGCTACCGTACGGAAGCAGCCGGAATACCAGAATCCACCGCCGGCCACAGCGGAGGTTCGCATGTTCCCGATTCTTGGGAGGCAGGGCCGAGGCCTGCTTCTCATGATTGCAGCCGTGACGCTCGCGACTGCGGCCTGCTCGAGCAGCACCGGCACCGCCTCTCCCGCGGCGAGCGCGACCGTGGTCCCCACCGGGCCGGCGGCCACGGGTCAGACCGGCAACAGCGACAGCGGCTCCGTTCTGGGTGGCGCGGCTGCGAACCTGGCCAATCTCACCAGCTACAAGTTCAAGATGACCGTGGCCGGAGGTGACTTCGGGCAGACGCTATCGCTCCTCGGCGTTGCTGACGC
Organism: Chloroflexota bacterium; assembly: GCA_003141455.1. Lineage (GTDB taxonomy): Bacteria > Chloroflexota > Limnocylindria > Limnocylindrales > CSP1-4 > Fen-1039. Next base: position 13,475 of record PLMA01000048.1, read on the forward strand.
AACGGGCGCCGCCCCGGTCAACGTGACCGGAACGATCGTCACCAATCCCGCCAAGGCCGACATCCACATCGCCAGCCTCCATATTGTCGAGGTCGATGGCTACGACTACATGGATGCGGGCCTGGGCGGCTTCGTCAAGACGCAGATGACCGACAAGGGCTGGGCCGTCGCCGTCTCGCCGGCGGCGATGTTCACCTCGTCGATCGGCGCTTCGACGTCCGGCAACTTCCTGAAGGTCGATTCCGGTAACAAGAACGGCGTCAACGCGGATCACTACCAGGCCAGCTCAGGCGCCTTTGACGAGCAGGCCTCGATCCTCGGGATCTCCGGCGCCACCTGGTCGGGGGATGTCTGGATCGCGGCCGATGGCGGCTACCCGGTCAGCGCGGCGGTCGTCGCCGAGGCCGCCGACAACAGCGTCGCCTATGAGATGACCTTCGACCTTAGCAACGTCAACGATCCGGCAAACAGCGTGGTCGCCCCAACCAACGTCGTGGGCGCATAGTCGCTTTCCAGTCGCGGATCCAACCTCGCGTCATTCCGGTGCGCTGGGGTCTCGCGCGTGCCGCTTCATTGGCCTATCGTTGGCTGGCCCGCGACTCGTGCCAGGGTCATGGTCTTCCATGGCCCGAATGTCGGATAGCCGAGGTACGTCGCGGTAGTTTACGGTGCGCCGCATGGACGAGACTATGCAGATCTGCCCCTGGTGCTCAACTCCGATCCCCGCCGGCGCCGCCGCCTGTCCCAAGTGCGGCGCCGTGGTCGAAGGCGCGGTCGCTCCGGAGATCCCCGGGCTTACCGTGGTCGACCTAGAGGCGAAGGCTCGGGCGGGTGCCGAGGGGATCGTCCCCGCTGTCGTGGATGCTCTCGCGATCCTCGGGCCGAGCGGTGACGGCACCGTGGCCAACATCGATGCTATCCGGCCTCCCAGCGAGGCCGTCCGCAACGAGATGCGCAAGATCGCGCTTGAATCTCAGATCCAGAACGCCGGTACCGAGGTCATGAACCCGGTCGGCGACGAATCCCTGGACGCGGGGGCGCCGCCGGATGAAGCCATCGCGGCCGAAGAAGCCGGCCTGCTCGACGAGACCGGGCCGGCCGGCGAGACGGACCTCGCCGATCTTGCCGCCCCCTGGGAAGACCCGGAACTTGAGCATCGCGCCATGACGTGGCCGAAAGAGGGCGACGAGCAGCGCTAGGCTCCTTGCCTTGCGCGCCGCGCCCAAGTCTGGGCGCCGGAGCTACATCAGCCGTCCCACCCAGTCGCCGACCGACGGCGGGTGAATGTGAAATGCGGCTTCCTCCGCGAGTCGCTCGGCGGTGCTGGCGTTGGGCGCGGTTCCGCTCTCGATCTCGTGGCCGCGCCCATTCAGCACTATCCAGCGCCAGCACGGCTCGTCGGCGCAGCGTTCCACGACCAGCTCGTAGCCGCCGAGATGGGCTCCCAAGCAAACCCTGACGTGGCGCGCCTCGTCGTGCGGCATTGGGTGCCAGCAACCAATCATCGGCTTACCTCCCAGGCTTGCTCCAGCCGAATCGGAGCAACTCAATATCGCCCGGTGGCCTCGCCACTAGCAAGAGCCACTGCTCCCCAATCGTCACCGCGGAGCCGCGCGACGACGATTGGCCGGCTTTGGTGGCCGCAGGCCGCGCGCGCGGCTCGACTACTCCCTCGGTTCCAGCCCACGGAGCTCGCGCAGTCGCGCGACGCTGCCGGACACCACCAGCGTCTCACCAACCGCGAGAATCCGATCGGCGGGCGGGTTGGCCTCGTAGCTGCGCTCGCCCTGCACGATTGCCAGCACGAAAACCCCGGAGTCGCGCAAGGCACCGACGGTCACGCCATCGGTGGCGTTCCCCGGGCCGACCTCGACCTCCTCCATCGAGAACGCCAGCTCGCCGTGGGAAAGCGCCGCGTCGATGAAGTCGACGACGCGCGGCCGCGTCGCCAGTTCTGCCAGGCGATGGCCGGCCATCGTGTATGGCGAGACGACTCGATCCGCTCCGGCCTGCATCAGCCGGCCCTCCGAATCGGCCGTGTTCGCCCGCGCGACCACGAAGAGCTTGGGGTTGATGGCCCGCGCGGACAGGATGACGTAGACGTTGTGAGCGTCCGAGTCGATGGTGGTGACGAGGCCTCTCGCGCGTTCGATTCCGGCCGCTCGCAGAGTCGCCTCCTCGGTCGCGTCGCCTTCGACCTCGAGAAATCCTTCACGGCGCGCTCGAGCGAGCGACTCCGGCAGGATGTCGATGACCACGACTTTCCGGCCGGCGTGGACCAACTCGCGGGCGACGGTCAGGCCCACACGGCCGAAGCCGCACAAGATGTAGTGGTCCCGAAGCTTGCCTACCGCATCGGCCATCTGCTTTGCCTCCCGCCGTCCGCTCGTCGCTTCCACAACAAAGTACTCGGCCACGATTCCGACAGATCCAAAGATGAGTCCAACGCCGGTCAACGCCAGGATCATCGTCCAGACCCGGCCCGCCTCCGTGAGCGGCTGGACCTCGCGGAAGCCGACGGTGGTGAGGGTGATGACCGTCATGTAGAGCGCGTCGAGGAACTGCCATCCCGGCTCGAGGACGAGGTATCCGCCGGTGCCGGCCGCGATGCAGCCGATGATGATGGCCAGCCAGATCCGAACGTGGCCGGCCGTGAGGGCGGTCGGGACGGTCGGCGCCACAAAGGCGGCCCGTCGTCGGGCGCCGTCTGTAGAGTCGTGCCGACCAGTCATCGGCTCGATCCCACCGGTCATCGGTCGTGCCCGAGGGCCAGGGCCATGGGCAAATCACCTCGTTGGCTCGGATGAGTCGATTCTAGTCCGGTCGAACCGGCGCCACGGGCCCACTCGGCGGCGCGCGTATGATCGGGGCGGCAACGGTGGACACGCCCACAACGACCGCCGAGCGCCAGACCGAGCCGCGAACCCAGAGCCAGTCGTCCAAGCGAGGTGCCGCCATGTCCGACGAGAAGCCCGCCGCCGCGCCCACAACGCCCCTGACGCTCGAGATGGTGATCGGCGGCGAGCAGGTCGCCGCGGCCAGCGGCGAGACGTTCGACGTCGTGAGCCCGGTAACCGGCCGGACGATCGCCCGCGTGCCGAAGGGCGGCAAGGAGGACGTGGATCGCGCGGTCGCCGCCGCCCGGGCAGCCTTCGATGGTGAGTGGCGTACCTGGAGCCAGACCCGCCGCGGCCAGACCCTCGGCCGCTTCGCGATTCTGATCCGCGACCATCTGGAGGAGCTGGCCGTCACGGAGTCGCGCAACATGGGCAAGCCCATCAGCTCGGCCCGCTGGGAGATCGGCGCGGTGGCCAACGTGATGGAGTACTACGCCGGCGCCGCGAACAAGATCATGGGCGAGACCATCCCCGTCTCCAAGCCCGGCTTNNTGATCGTGCCGTGGAACTTCCCGCTCATGCTGGCCAGCTGGAAGATGGGTCCGGCACTCGCGGCCGGCAACACCGCCATCCTCAAACCCGCCAGCTACACGCCCCTGACCGCGATCCGCGTCGCCGAGCTGGCCCTCGAGGCCGGCTTCCCGCCCGGAGTCCTCAACGTCGTGACGGGGCCCGGCAGCACGGCCGGCGCCGCGATCGCCGCTCACCCGGGCATCGGCAAAGTGGCCTTCACCGGCGAGACGGCCACGGGGCAGGAGATCATGCGGGCGGCCGCGGGCAACATCAAGAAGATAAGCCTGGAGCTGGGCGGCAAGAGCCCCAATGTCGTCTTTGCCGACGCGGACCTAGAGCGCTTCGCTGCCGAATCCCCCTATTCGGTCTTCGACAACTGCGGGCAGGACTGCTGCGCTCGATCTCGCATCATCGTCGAGCGCTCCGTCCACGACCGCGTCGTAGAGCTCTTCGCCGCGGCCACTCTCAAGGTCAAAGTGGGCGATCCGGACGATCCCGCCACGGAAGTCGGGACGATGGTCAGCTTCCGGCAGCGCGAAACGGTGCTCGACTACATTCGGATTGGGCGGGAGGAAGGAGCGCGAGTGGTGGCCGGAGGAGGAATCCCGGCCGAACCGGCGTACGCGCAAGGCGCCTACATCCAGCCGACCGTCCTCGACGGAGTCGAGTCCCGAATGCGAATCGCCCAGGAAGAGGTCTTCGGCCCGGTCGTGGTGGTCATCCCATTCGACACCGAAGAGGAGGCGATCCGGCTGGCCAACGACATTCCCTACGGCCTCTCGGGCTCGATCTGGACGCGCGACATCGGTAAGGCGATCCGGACGGCGCGCGGAATCCAGGCGGGCGTCCTGTCGATCAACTGCAACTCGAGCGTTCACACGGAGGCCCCGTTCGGCGGCTACAAGATGTCCGGGACCGGCCGCGAAAACGGCATGCATGCGTTCGAGCAGTACACGCAGATCAAGAACGTCTACGTCGACTTGAGCTAACGCTCGACCGCACGCCGGGCGATCGAACCGAGACTCGCCGTCGAATCCCTGACTCGATCGCGGGCCTTCGGGCACGACTTCAGGCTCATGACCATCGTCCCATTTGCGAGACGTCACCTCTGGCCGACACTGTGGGCGCTTCCACACAGGGGAGGTGCGGCGAAATGGCGAATGGGCAGACTACTCCTAGGCGGCACGCGGGCCGCCCGGCCGAGTCTGTCTTCGGCACCCCGGAGGGCGCATCCGAACCGAGTGCCGCCGGGCCCAGCGCGACAAACGCCTCGCGGGCCACCACAAGAGTGACTCGGGCCGCCCCCAACTCCGCGGGTGCCTCCAAGAAACCCACACGGGCCGCCACGAAAGCCACTCGGGCTGCGGGCGCCCCTTCCGCGGCGTCTGTCCCGGACTCTGGCTCGGTCGAGGAGCCGGAGCCGTATCGGCCGGTCGTCGAGCCGCTCTTCTCCAACGAGGGGATCGTTCGCTGGTCCATGGCCCATCGGGGAACCTGGCACGCGCGGCTCCGCACGCAGATCCTCAGGGTGCCTGGGGCGCCGGCAGCCGTCGGCACCGCCTTCGCCAGAATCCCCGGACGAGTGCGGGGCGCCGGCCACTCGATGGGCCAGCCAGACGGGTACGACACCGAGCCCAAGAGGCGCCGACGCTCGCCGTTCTGGCTCCTGGTCGCGGGCTGCTGCCTGGTGCTCGCGGCGGTCATAGGCGTAAACGTCGCCTTCAGCGGCGGGACCTCAGCCGCCTCGAGCCCGATCGCCCTGGCGGATGCCACGACTCCGGCGCCGACTCTCGACCGAACGCCCGCGTCCGGCGCAGAGGTCAGCCCCAATGTCAGCGTTCAGCCCGGCACGCCCGCCCCGGACGTGGCCCTCGTCACGACGATTCCAACGCCGGCACCAACACCGGGACCAACGCCTGCGCCCACGCCCAAGCCAACGCCCGCACCCACGCCCAAGCTAACGCCCGCCCCTACGCCCAAGCCCGCACCGGTTTCGACGCCGGCGCCCACGCCGGTCCCGACTCCGGCCCCAACTCCCGTCCCCACGCCGGTGCCGACACCGGTGCCGACACCGACGCCGGCCCCAACACCGACGCCGCGGCCGACCTTCTTCGTGAGCTTCGAGGCCGATGGCTTGATCGACGGTAGTCGCACGTCTGCGTCCACCGTTCCGTACGGCACGAAGTTCACGCTGTTTGTCGATACGCTCCCGGGTGCCGCCTGCACGCTGTCCTCGCCTGGCCACACAGCGATCAACCTGGGCACCGCGCCAGTTAACGGCTCAACGCCCGCGTTCATCGCTCGGTGGGGAGGAGGGGGATCGCAGGGTCCCTGGTGGGCTGTCGGCGACTACACGGTCACGGCTAGATGCACGCTCAGCGGATACTCTCCTGTGAGCGCCGACAAGATCGTCCACATCACCCATTGACGCGTCGCTCTTCTGCCGCCTCCCCGAGCCCCTCCGACCGAGGGGCTTCGTGATTCCGGGCCGCCCGCCCCAGGGCCCGGATAGCGCCGAGGATCCGCGACGCGCCCGCTCCAGCGGCCCTGCCGCAGCGCATCTTGCCAACCCGCTACACTGCCCCGGCGATGAGCAGCCAGATCAGCCGGCGTCCCGCTGGCGCCCCGGAACCTTTCTCTTTGCGTACCGTTCTGAGCATCGCCGCGGGCAAAGCCGCGGCCTACACGACCCGCCTCTTCGGGCGCGGCGGCGGCACCGCAATCACCGGAATGGTCGCCCGAAGCGTCGATCCGGAGATCCTGGACAAGCTGGTCCGGCGCGCGGGCGTGCCCGTGGTGGCGATCACCGGCAGCAACGGCAAGACGACCACCGCCCGCTTCACCGCCGCCTTGTTGCGCGGCGAGGGGATTGTCGTCAGCCACAACTCCGCCGGCGCCAACCTGGTCCAGGGTGTCACGAGCCTCGCGGTCGGCGCCGCCGATTGGCGAGGGCGTCTCCCCGACGGCGTGCTCGTGGCCGAAGTGGACGAGGGTGCGCTCCCCAAGGTTGCCCCGGAGACGATGCCGAGGGCGCTCCTCGTCACGGACCTCTTCCGCGACCAACTGGATCGATTCGGCGAGATATACGCCGTGGCCGACGCGATCGAATCCGTCGCCCTGGCCCTTCCCGAAGACTCGGCCCTGATCGTCAACGCGGACGACCCGATGGTCGCGACGCTGGCCGAGAAGAGAGAGGGCCGGCGCGTCACGTTCGGTCTCGCCATCAAACGCTCGACGGATCGGATAACTCGTGCCGCCGACACGATCCGATGCCCGCGCTGCCAGGCCGACCTCGAGTACCGCTACGTCTACCTGAGCCACATGGGTGATTACAGCTGCCCAAAGTGCGGCTTCGCCCGCCCAAAGACGGACGTGACCGTGACCGCGCTCGAAGTGCTGGGCCTCGATCGAACGCGCTGCGAGATCCGAACGCCGGTCGGCAGTCTGACCCTCGAGATCCCGCAGTCGGGCGTGCACATCGCCTACGACGTCGCCGGGGCGATTGCGATCCTCGTGGGGCTCGACGTCTCGCTCGAGCATGCCGCCGCGTCGGTGGCTTCGGTCGGCCCGGCATTCGGGCGACTCGAGAAGATCGACGCGAACGGCGTCACGATCCTCTTGGCTTTTGCCAAGAACCCGACCTCCTACAACACGACCCTTCGAGCGCTGGCGACCGAGGATGAACCGCGGCAGCTCCTGATCGCCGCCTCGAACACGCTGGTCGACGGCGAGGATTTCGGCTGGCTGTGGGACGTCGACTTCGAGTCGATGGCACCGAAGGTCGAGCGGGTGGTCGTCTCAGGGACTCGCGCCGACGAGCTGGCGAACCGGCTCCACTACGCCGGGGTAGCGTCGGGGAAGCTGACCGTGATCGAGGACCGGCCGGCCGCGCTGGACGCGGCGTTGGGCAACCTGCCGATGAGCGGGCGGCTGGTGGTCCTGTCCGGCTACACGCCCCTGATCGAGCTGCGCAACGAGATGAGCCGCCGAGGCTGGGCCGGGAGATACTGGGCCGTATGAGCGAGCAAATGGGCGCGAAGCCCGCGCCGAAGTCGGGCGCGAAGCCCGCTACGAAGTCGAGCGCGAAACTCGCGGCGAAGGCTCCGCCTGCCGGGAGGACTCCGGCCGGCCCGGCACCGAAGCAGGCCGCCGCTTCCAGGACGGCCAACCCGGCTGAGCCCGCCCCCCCTGTCCAGGCGCTCCGCCCGGACGCTCCGGCCAATTCGGTTGTGCATGCCAGGCCGCCTCGGTCGGTCAAGGCCGACCCCTCGGTCAAGGCCGCCCCCTCCACCAGGTCGGCTCCGTCGACCGTTCACGCGCTTCCGGTCGATCCGACTCCTCCGGTCGAGGCTCCGGCGCCTCATCCGGGCCGGACTCGCCAATCGGCCGACCACAGGCCACTGCGCATCGCTCATCTGTACCCGTCGCTTCTGAACGTGGCCGGCGACGGCGGCAACCTCATTGCCATCCAGCGCCGGGCCGAGTGGCGGGGGATCCCCGTTGAGATCGTGCCGGTCGAAAAGGGCGAGACGCCGGACTTCCGCGGGTTCGACATCGTCCTGTTCCACGGCGGGCAGGACGTCGAGATGGCGGTCGCCGCGGACGATTTCGCGCACAAGGCTCCGTCGCTGCGGGAGGCGGCGGCCGAGGGCGTCGTCGTCTTTGCCGTATGTGCCGGGCTGCAGCTACTCGGTCATCGGTACGTCTCGAACGCCGGCGAGGTGATGATGGGCGCCGACATCCTCGACCTCGAGACGCGCGGCGGGCCGCAGCGCTTCATGCAGCATGCCGCCTGCGAGGTCACGATCGACGGGGTCACGGAGACGGTTGTGGGCTTCGAGAATCACTCCGGCCTCACGCGGCTCGGACCTGGCTCCGAGGCGTTCGGCCGCGTGATCGCCGGGGCGGGCAACAACGGCGAAGATGGGCTCGAGGGCGCGCGCTGGCGGAACGTCTTCGCCACGTACCTCCACGGTCCGTGCCTGCCCAAGAACCCGTGGCTAACCGATCAGCTGATCCGCATCGCCGTTGGTCGGGCCGAGGGAGTTCCTGCGGCCAGCGTTCCTCTGGCGCCGCTCGACGACCAGCTGGAGCACCGCGCCCACGACGTGGCCCTGGCCAAGGCGATGGCCAACCGCGGTCGCCGAACCGCGTTGGAGCCGGCGAGACTGGTTCGAGGCCAGAAAGTCGGCTAGAGGAGCGGGCCAAGTGGCCGGACCATGACCCCGAGGGACGCCCATCGGCGCCGGCGAAGACCGAACGATTCGGCTGCAACCAGCATCAATCGTGCAGGAGCGGTGCAAGGCTGCTCGCCGGAGGGAGAGAATGCTGGACGTGGCCGCGGCGACCCGAACCAGTACTGAGCAAGCTGTTCGCGAGTTGCTGATGGCTGGCATCCCCAAAGCCCATCGCCTGGCCACCTGGATCCTCCACGATTCCGTGGTGGCGGAAGATGCCGTTCAGGAGGCCGCGGTGCTGGCCTGGGACAGACGCGGCACCCTGCGCGAAGTGGACTCGGTCGAGGCCTGGTTCAACCGCATCCTCGTCAACGTCTGCCGGGCCGAGCTGCGCCGCCGGGCTCGCCGGGCGCCCATCACGGAAATGGAGCCAGGATCGGACAACGCGCCCGAGTCGCTCGGGCGGCGTGACGAGCTCTCGCGGGCGATCCTCGCTCTCACCGCTGACGAGCAGGTGCTCCTGGCACTGCGCTTCGGCCGCGACCTGACCATCCCGCTGATCGCCGTAACAACTGGCATGCGCGAAGGAACCGTCAAGTCGCGGCTCCACTCCGCGCTGCAGCATCTGCGCGCCGCTCTCGATGCCGGGCGTCGCGTCGAGGAGTCACTCCGATGACCGACCGCCGATCGACCCGCGAACCGGACTGCGAGCTGGAGGGGCAGCTCCGAGACCACTACCGGACGATGGAGAGCGGCTCTGGTCCGCTGCTCGCCGCCCGAGTGGCCGACGCGCTGGATCGCAGGCCGGCCCCGGGCTCGCGGTTGCGGATCCTGACCGGTCGCCGGGCGTTCGCCGGCGCTCTTGCCGCAATGGCGGCGCTGATGTTGATCGCGCTCTCTCTCAGTCCGCTGCTGCTCGGATCGAAATCCCCGGCGGGGCCCGACGCCAGCGCCAGCAGACCCCCGAACGGGTCGGCGGCCCTCTCCGGGGCGCCCTCAGCCGGCGGTTCGGTGGTCCCGATGCCTATGCCCCCGCCCGATCCTTCGGCCGTCCTGGCAGGCGCCCTGACCTCGGGCTTCGGATCGGTGCGCAGCGGCGGAGCCTGGTGGGTCCAGGGCAACGGATTCTGGGTTGCTACGGATCCCATGCACGCCTCCGGTAACTCTCCCTGGCCCGGGTCGGATACCGTTCCGCCGGCCGTCTTTGTCCTCGATCAGAAGCACGGCTGGACGGTCACGCTCGGATCCGGATCGCTCAATCCGTATGGAGGTCAGGGGCAGGATTTCGACCACCTAAAGGCCGTCGTCAACCGGACTACCGATGGGGGCCTGACCTGGCAGCAGGCGCAGGTGCCCGGCGATTACCCGGACAGCTTGCTGACCCTGTCATTCGTGGACCAGCTCCACGGCTTCTTGATGTGCTCAGGCAGTAGTCCAGAAATGACCTCGACGATCCTGCGTACGGATGATGGAGGGGCGACCTGGACCGTGGTCGCTACGGTGGGGCCCGTCCCCCCCGGCGCCAACCCCGGCGGCATGTTCACTGCGAGTGACGCTTCAACGCTGTGGGCCGGCGCCCAGGTCGAAGCCGTCGGGCATGGGCATCCGCTCCTGGCGGTGAGCCGGGACGCCGGGCGGACTTGGTCCGACGTACCGTTGCCTGGCAACGAGGGGCTGGCCGGTGGTTTCGACGTTTTCATGGAAGAGGCCCCGGTCTTCCTGGATGCGAATACCGGCTTCGTGAATGTGCTCAACAGCCGGGGGGAAACCTTCTCCGACGTCTTCATCACGACCGACGGCGGACGGACCTGGACGGGGCAGCACGTGCCCTTCGACGCCCGTCATGTGGACTTCCTCGACACGAGCCACTGGTTGGCCCCGGGCAACTCCTCGGTCGCGGTAACCGCCGATGGCGGCAAGACCTGGAAGACGGTCCTCGATCAAACCATCGGAATCGGCGCCTTCGTCCAGCTCGAGTTCCTCAACCCCCAGAACGGCTACGGGATCTTCGAACCGAATGGCGAGCGAGGTCACTACTACCTGTACCGAACCGATAGCGGTGGTGCCGATTGGGTCCTGGTTTCAAGCGTTTAGTGAACCGGGAGCGAACCGTGCGCCCGTTCTCGGTGCAGTAGTCCCGAGGCTGGCGAGGCGTCAGGCCATCGGCTCGTCCATCTGGACCAGGCCGATGATGTTGCCCTCGGTGTCCTTGAACCACGCCGCCTTGCCGTCCGGAGTCTGGACGACCCCGTTCACGGTCTTGAAGTCCGGCATGTCGTACTCCTCGAAGCGGACTCCGCGACCCTTCAGCTCGGCAACTGTCACGGCTATGTCCGTCACCTGGAATCCGCACGCCGTGGCCTTGTTCGTCCCCGCGTTCGAAGACGGGTATACGAGGATCCAGGAGCCGGCCGCCCGATAGACGACACCCCCGGCCCTGGCCCGATCGGCCACAAAACCGAGGGTTTCTTCGTAGAAGCGGCGAGCCCGGGCCATGTCGCTGGCAGGAAGGGTCGTGTGGACAGGGAGGTCACGCAGCATGGGTGAGTCCTCGTACGGGCATGGTTGGCTGCAGATCGTCACTCACTCATGGCCGGGAATCCAGCCCTCGCCTGCAGGCCGCAACGGCGTCTCTGCTGCCGGGACGAAAGCAGGCTGCCGCGAAGCCAGACGAGCCCCGGCTCGTCTCCGCGCTACAGCTCTTGGTGGCGGAAGGTCAGCCAGGTGGCCGCGAACAGTGCCGGCACCAACGCGAGGTTGAACAGGATCGGGCCAAGGATGAAGCCCGGATCTTTGCCGAGGATCAGGTCCGAGGCCGGAACCCCGAGCGACGACGGCATGTACGGCCCAACGACCGGCAGGGCGCTGACGATGCCGAGCACCAGGAGCGCCACGAGGCCGATCCCCGCCGCTGCTATCGCCGAACGCGTGATGGTGCTGCCCAGCATCGTGATGGCGGCGAAGATGACGAGCATCCACCACAGCAATAGCGACATCGCCACGTAGCCGCCGATCGGGAATGGCGCGGGGTAGAGCAGGGCTACGTACACGTACCCGAGCCCGCAGCCGAGGGTGACCGAGATGGCGAGGTTGATCGAGATCGCGACCAGCTTGGCGGCCAGGAACGCGGCTCTCGACGCCGGCTTGGTCAGGATCATCCCGGCCGTGCCGCGGTCCTTCTCCCAGGCAACCGTCCCCATGGCCAGCAGCAGGGCGCAGATGATGCCGAACTGCGAGAGATTCTTCATGATCTGGGTGGCGGCGCCGTCGAGGGACGGCGGAGGGACCTGGAAGGTCATCCCGCCGCCCTGGGTGCCGATCGCGTCGAAGAGCTGCTTCATGAACCGGTCCGTCAACGGACCCACGATTCCGAATAGGACGAAGACCGCGGCCACCGCGACCAGCCGGCCTGTGCGGAACTGCTCGCGCAGCTCCTTCTTCAGCAGGACTGTGAAGCCCATCATCGTCGACCCCTCCCGTCGAGACCCCAGGCCGGGATCGCCACCGGTGGCGGCATCTGCGCACCGCTTTCGGCGACCAGGCGCAGGAAGACATCCTCCAGGCTCGGCCGCGCGCGTTCGTATCGCACCAGGCCGACCCCGCTCGACACGACCAGAGGCAGGATCGCCGGGCCGGCGACCTTGGGGTCGTTCACGAAAACACGAACGCTGTCCGGCGTCCTCTGGACGTCGTGTGCCCAGGGCTGCCCGCGCATGACACCGGCCAGTCGGTCGATGGCGCCGGGCTGCTGCGGCTCCGGGACCAGCTCGTAGATCGGCTGGGCGTATCGATCGAGCAACTCGTCGATCGGGCCCTCGACAATCAGATGGCCGAGATGAAGGATCGCGACCCGGTCGCAGACCCGCTCCACGTCGTTGAGGATGTGGGTGCTCATGAAGACCGTGGCCGTCCCTCGGAGGCGGGAGATGATCTCCAGGATGTCGCGGCGACCTTCAGGGTCGAGCGAACTGACCGGCTCGTCCAGGAAGAGCACCCGCGGCTGGTTGATGAGCGCCTGGCCGATGCCGAGGCGCTGGCGCATGCCGCCCGAATAGCCGCCGATTCGCCGGTGCGCGGCCTCCTGCAGGCCCACGATCTCGAGCACCTCGCCGACCCGCTGCCGCAGCGCCGCCCCTTGCAGGCCGTGCAACTGTCCGACCATGTCCAGGAGCTCGCGCCCGCGCATCCAGGGGTAGAAGCGAGGATCCTGGTCCAGGTAGCCGATGTTCCGCGCCAGCCGGCCGTCCGTCCCGCCGGCCCGGACGCCGGCCACGGTCGCGGTCCCGTCGGTGGCCGTGGCCAGACCGGTGAGCAAGCGCAGCGTGGTCGTCTTGCCGGCGCCGTTGGGGCCCAAGAAGCCGAAGATCGTGCCGCTCGGGACCGTCAGGTTCAGGTGGTCGAGCGCGACGATGCCGCCGTACCGCTTGGTCAGGTTGGTGGTGGTGACGGCTGCGTCCCGAGTGGCCGGGAGAGCCGGCCACGTGGCGAGGATTGTGGCTATCGATGCCGACGGGGCGTAGCTGGCGCCGCCGGTCTCGGTGCCGCGAGATTCGTCGCGGCCCACGAAGAGGTATATGAGCGGCCCGATCACGTTGACGAAGAAGATGACCAGCGCCCAAATGACCTTGCTGTCGCCGCGGACGCGGCGGTCCTCCTGGAAGAGGTCATAGAGCGCGTAGAGCATCACGCCTAGCTCAACGATGACGAACGGCACAACCACCAGGGCGATCGTCGGGGCATCCATGGGCTCAGTGTTGCACGACCGCCCCTGTTGCTGCCGAGCGGCGATGCGTAGACTTGGCGCGAGGCGGCTCGCAAGTCCGGTTCGCCGGCGGGATCGAACTGCCGCGATAGCCACGGCGACGGGCCGGGCGTCGATCCGGCCCAGCAGGAGTGGATCTTCGAACTGTTCGCGCGAGCCAAGGCGACCAGCAGGCTCCCCGGCGCGGGTATCGGCCTCTTCGTGGTCCGTCGCCTGGTGGAGGCAATGGGCGGGCGCGTGACGGTCGCGAACAGGCCGGAAGGCGGCGCGGCCTTCACCGTCACGCTTCCCCGTTACGTGGAGCCGGCCGAAAGCTAGCGGTCGCCCTGCACCGGTGAGCCGTACGGCGGCCCGATTCGGACCCAGGGTCCTCTCTATACTCGCCTTGCCGGGTCGTTCGATCGACTTCGGCGCGCAGGAGGACGGAGCGCATGGAATCGAAGACAGTTCGCGACTTTCGGGTGAACGGCGATGTTACGGCGATCGCGGACGCATGGGCCAGCGCAAACAACTTCAAGCTTCGGGTCGTCGATCCGGACGGCACGCGTCGATACCAGCGCGGTCAAGGGCTGATGGTCAACGCCCAGCATGCGTTGCTGCGGCAGTCGGGATCGGACGTCCATCTCGAAGCCTGGACCCATGCGACGTTGCTCGATCGGATAGCCGTTCTGGGCATGATGCCGGCGAACATGGCGGTGGACGGCGGCGGCCTCCGGGGAAGGATCCCTCGGAAGAGGGCCAAGGAATCCGTCAACAAGCTTCTGGCCCAACTTGGCCAGGAGCCGCTCCAGTAGGCTCGAAGAGGCCGCCGAGACGCGGCCCCCCGGTCTCGTGGGCGCGTCAGGCGCCAAACGGGCGGTGTATCGCCGCGGGGTCGGGGGGCGGCAAGTCGGGCCGGACGCGCGCCACCCAGTCGCGCAGCGCTCGAATGCTCGTCTCGAAGGCGATCTCGGGCCAGGGGATCGCGTCGGGGGCGAAGGGCCGCGTCTCGAGTGACTCGCGGGTGACGACGGGCGCGCCGCCGACTATCCGCGCCTCGAAAGCCACGACGACCACGGCAGCCTGAACGCGCGAGTAGAGACCCACGATCTCGCCCGGCTCGACGATCAGGCCGGTCTCCTCGAGGGTCTCGCGGATGGCGGCGTCACGGACGGTCTCGTCGATCTCCAGGAAGCCGCCCGGCTGGGCCCAGCGGTCGTAGCCGGGGGCGATGCCCCGCCGGATGAGCATCACTTCGCCGCGCTCGGTGATCGGCAGCGTGGTCACGACCACCCGTGGATTCACGTAGAAGATGAACCCGCAGTTGGAGCAGGAGAGCCGCTCGCGTTCCTCGCCTTCGATCGGCCCGAAGCTGAGCGCGCCGCCGCACCGGGAGCAGAAGCGGACCATCGGCTCGAGCCAATCCGGAATGCCTCCGGGACCGAGTCGGACCTCTGCGTGGCTGGATCGGAGATCGCTCATCGGCAGTTGGACATGCGGCCACGGGTTGGCTGCCGGCCGCGGCCTACCGGGCACCTCCCAGATCGGCGTTCGATTCGTCCGTTTCGATGGCCCTGGCCTGGGCTTCGCGGAAGGCCAGGAGCCGCCCTCGCAGCTCCGGATCGGCGAGAGCCAGGATCTCGGCCGCAAGCAGAGCCGCGTTCTCCGCGCCGCCGATTGCCACCGTGGCCACGGGGATCCCCTTCGGCATCTGAACGATGGACAGCAGCGAATCGAGTCCGCCCACCACGTCCGTCGGGATCGGGACGCCGATGACGGGGAGGATTGTCTTCGCCGCCACGACGCCGGGCAGATGCGCCGCGCCGCCCGCCCCGGCGATGAAGACACGGATGCCACGAGCATCGGCTTCGCCCACGAAGCGGAAGAGCAGGTCCGGGGTTCGGTGGGCCGAAATCGCGCGCAGCTCACACGGGACGCCCAGCTTGCGAAGCAACTCGGCGGCCTTCTCCATGATCGGGAAATCCGACCGGCTCCCGCAGACGATCCCCACCCGCGCCCCTGTCTCGTGCTCGGCCATGCTCGTTCTCTCCATCCTGCTGGTGGATGGGATTATGGCGCCCCTGCGGCCCAGCAGCCGGTCGGCCCGATCCTGATGGGCCCGCGACGCATCATGCGCCCTGCTTGACCCCGCCTGCGCCGTCGACGGCGGCGACGATGTAGACACGGGGCTCGAGCCCGGTGCGCTTCTGATACTGGGCCAGAACGGCGTCTCGGAGGGCTTCCTCCGCCCCGTGCTTGACGAGGCTGACGGTGCAGCCGCCGAAGCCCGCGCCGGTCATCCGGCTGGCCACGACGCCGGGGACCGCGACGGCGATATCCACCATGGCGTCCAGTTCGGCGGAGCTCACCTCGTACAGGTCGCGCAACGACGCGTGCGAGGCCGCGAACAGTTGCCCGAGCGCCTCGAGGTCTCCGTCCGCAAGCGCGGCCACGGTTGCCATCACGCGCGCGTCCTCGCGGACGACGTGCTCACAGCGGCGTGCCACGACTTCGGGCAGGCGGTCCCGATTGCGCTCCAGCATCGCCTCATCGATGTCGCGCAGGGCCTTGACGCCCGGCTCGCGCTCGGCGATCAGCTTCACGCCCAGCTCGCATTCGGAGCGGCGGGTGTTGTAGGCGGAGGCCTCGAGCTTGCGCGACGAGCCAGTCTCGCAGACGACAAGCGAAAGACCCGCCGGCATCGGCGCGGTTTTGAACTGGTTGATCCGGCAGTCGATCAGCAGCGCGTGCCCGGCCCGGCCGGCGGCGCTGGCGAACTGATCCATGATCCCGCAGTTCACGCCCACGTAGCGGTTCTCGCCCCGCTGGGCGATGGCGGCCATCGCGCCGGCGTCCGGTCGAGGAGCCCCGGGAACGGCGAGGGCCCAGCTGGACGCCATCTCGAGCGCGGCCGACGAGCTCAGCCCCGACCCGATCGGGACGGTGGAGTCGATCACCCCTCGGAAGCCGCGCACCGGCAGGCCGGCGTCGCGCATAGACCAGGCGGTCGCGGCGACGTAGTCGATCCAGGACTTGGTGCCTCGGGTTTCCGGCGAGAGGCCCTTGAAGGAGAACGAGCGGGTGTCGCCGAACACGGCGGAGGTCAGCTCGACCTCCGGGCGATCCCACGGCGCAAACGCGATCCAGACCTCACGGTCGATCGCGGCCGGGAGGACCAGGCCCTCGTTGTAGTCGGTGTGCTCCCCGATGAGATTGACACGTCCGGGGGCACGGACCAGCGCAACCGGCCCGGATGCCCCGGCTCCGGCTCCGCGCGCGCCGGGCAACGCCTCGAACCGGGCCGTCAGGGCGACGGCCCGCGCTGCGGTCGAAGGGTTGCCCCTGTGTCCGTCACTCATCGAATCGGCCCCTTCGCTCCGTGGTGCTGCGCTCGCCGGCTACAACTGAACCGGCCCCGGCCACAGCTCCCGTCCCAGTGCGGGAGCCGTGGAACAAGCTCTCGCCTCGGTCATTGCCTGAGCCGCGTGCTCTTCAGCCGCCCGGTTGGGCAACAGCTGGATCTGCGGCGTTGATCGCCGAGCGTAGTCGCTCCGCGGCCTCTTCCGCGGTTATGTCGCGCTGCGGCTCGGAAAGAAGCTCGTAGCCCACCATGAACTTGCGAACCGTCGCGCGCAGAAGCGGCGGGTAGAAGTGGGCGTGCAGCTGCCAGTGCGGTCTCTGAATGCCGTCGAACGGCGCCTGGTGCCATCCCATTGAGTACGGGAACGGCTCGTCGAACAGTTCGTCGTAGCCGCGCAGCAACCCTATCAGCCGATTGGCCAGCGAGTTGCGCGCGCGATCGTCGAGGTCCGGCAGGCGCGAGACGGGCCGCCGGGGAATTACCAATGTCTCGAACGGCCAGGCGGCCCAGAACGGGACGACGACCAGCCAGTCATCGTCGCTGCCTAGATCCCTGGGCCCATCCGCCTCCTGTTGCGCGTAGTCGATCAGGAGGTTGTGCCCGGTGGCCTCGAAGTGGCGGCGTTGGGTCGCGTCCTCCCTCTCCGCCTCGCGCGGCCGGGCGTTGCCGGCCCAGATCTGCCCATGCGGGTGAGGGTTCGACGCCCCCATTGCCGAGCCGCGGTTCTCGAAGACCTGAACCCACTCGAAACGCCTTCCCAGAGACTCCGACTCCGTCGACCAGAGGTCCACGACGGCGCGGGCTTGGGCCGCGTTCATGCGTGACATGCTCAGGTCATGGCGCGGCGAGAAGCAGGTGACCAGGCACTCGCCCCGTTCGCTTTCCGCCCGCAGTAGACCGTCGCTAAAGGATGCCGCCGGCGAGTCCGGCCGCAGCGCGGAGAAGTCGTTGGTGAACACGAAGGTGGAGTCGTATCTCGGGTTCCGCTCGCCGTTCGCCCTGACATTGCCCGGGCACAGGTAACAGGAAGGGTCGTAGGTCGGCAGGTCATCAGGCTGCGGAAACTCCTCGTGACCGAGCCACGGTCGGTTGGTCCGCTCAGCCGAAACCAGCAGCCATTCGCCGGAAAGCGCGTTGTAGCGGCGGTGCGGTTGCGACAGGAGCATGGGCGTGGTGAGATCCTTGCTCACGCACGCTCCCCCAGCTTGAGCGGACCGGCGGACTGGCCGTCCCCGCGCTCGAACGTTTGGACATCGCCGGTTGCGACGTCCACCAGCATCAGCCTTCGAACCGCCGCGGCCAGCTGGCTGCGGGCTGCTAGATCGAGGCCGCTGTCGGTGACCACCGTGTCGGCATCCCCCAGCCGCGCCACCGAACTTATGCCGATCATGCCCCACTTGGTGTGGTCGGCCAGAACGACCAGTCGTCGGCTTGCCTCGATCAGGGCGCGGTTCGTCTCCGCCTCGAGGATGTTCGGCGTCGTGAAGCCGGCCCGATAATCCATGCCGTGGCTGCCCATGAAGACGGTATCCACGTGCAGCGACCGGATGACCTCGACGGCGAAAGGCCCGACGAGAGCATCGGAGGGGGTGCGCACGCCTCCGCTCAGGATCACGGTCTGGTCCGGGCGGCCGTCTCTGTAGAGGACGTCGGCAACCGGGACCGAATTGGTCAGGACCGTCAGGCCGGGGACGTCGATCAGCCGTCTGGCGAGGGCATATGTCGTCGTGCCGCCGGAGATGGCGATCGCGGTGCCCGGTGCGACCATCGAGACCGCGCTCACCGCGATGACCGACTTCTCGCTCTGCATCAGCGACGACTTGACAGTGAAGCCGGGCTCGAAGCGCGAGCTGCCTTCGATCGCCGCGGCGCCGCCGTGGACCTTCTCGATCAGCCCACGATCTTGAAGGAGTTCGAGGTCGCGCCGGATGGTCATGTCCGACACGCCGAGCGCGCGGACGAGATCGGCGACACGGACCGCACCCTGCTCGCGCACGCGATCAAGGATCAGGGCCTGGCGCTTCCTGGCCAGGGCGGGCCTCTTGGTGCCCGCATCCAGACCCGGCGTCTCCTCCATCACTCGCTCCACTCGCTCCACTCGTCCGGGATCCGTCTGGCCCGGTCGTTGGCGTGTCTCTCCGACCTAATACGTATTCTCAATCCTGCCGCAGTCAAATGCGCAAGTCAACGTTTTCCACCAAAATCGCACACTATCTGAGGGCATACCCTTGACATGGAGGCCGACGCCGCCCGACAATCGCGGCGTCATGTTGGTTCCTGTTGAACCACGGCCGTTCATTCGGTCGTGAGGGCTCGCGCCCCTGCAGGGCCGCCGACACTCGCGGAGAAGGGAGGTCGTTCCTGCGCAGGAAGAAGCGGTGCCCAACGCCCAATTTGGTCGGACTCCACCCGTCGCTTTCAACTTCGGTGTCACCTTGAGGAGTGCAAGAGAAATGTCTAGACCCTTGACGAAACTTCCGCTCGTGCTAGCGGCGCTTGCCATGGCCGTCACCGCCTGCGGCAGCAGCAACGCCACGCCCACGCCCACCGCCGGCGGGTCAACGCCAGCCCCGGGCGCCGCAACGCCAGCCCCGGGCGGCGCAACGCCGATCCCCGTGGCGGCCACCGGGGCCCAGTTCTGCGCCGGCACGAAGATCGTCTTCTTCCCCGGCGGTACGGCCGGCGGCGGCTTTGAGACGGTCGTCTACAACGGTGCCAAGGCTGCTCAGGCTGTCCTGGGGCCGGACGTGCAGTATCAGTGGTCCGACTGGGACCCCGCCAAGATGATCACCCAGTTCCAGCAGGCAGTGGCCACCAAGCCGGACGGCATCGCAGTCATGGGCCACCCCGGTGACGACGCGTTCGACTCGCTCATCGCGGACGCCGAGAAGCAGGGCATCATCGTCACGGTCATGAATACGGAGCTGCCGAAGGCGCAAGCCGCTTACGGGCCCAGCGGCATGGGTTACGTTGGTGCGGTCCTCCACGACGCCGGCGCATCGCTCGCCAACGAGGCGGTCAAGCGCGCCAAGCTTAACAAGGGTGACGAAGTCATGGTCTGGGGCCTCAAGGCCCAGCCGGGCCGCGGCGAGCGGACGCTCGGCATCACCGATGCGCTCACGGCCGCCGGCATGAAGGTCGACTACTACGAGATCGATGACGCCACGAACAAGGACCCGGCCGCTGGTGTGCCGGTCTTCACCGGCTACATCTCCTCGCACCCGAACGTCAAGGCGATCTTCATCGACCACGGCAACCTGACCTCGGCCATCCCGACGTTCATGAAGGCTGCGAACCTCAAGGCCGGTAGCATCTATGCCGCTGGCTTCGATATGTCGCCGGCCACAGTTCAAGGCATCAAGGACGGCTACATCAGCCTCGTCATCGACCAGCAGGAGTGGCTACAGGGCTACGAGGCCGTTCAGCAGATCTGTCTCTCCAAGAAGTTCGGCTTTGGTGGGCTCTTCATCAACACGGGCGCAGGCTTCGTTGACAAGTCGAACATCGACGCCATCGGGCCCCTCGTGACCTCGCAGATCCGGTAGAAGGGTCAACCAGAGATATGACCTTGCCGCCTGTCGGCGAGTACGGCATGTCGGCTGACGAGCGCGCGAGCGCTCGTCAGCCGGCTCAACTTGATCCGGCCATCGCAGCACTCGAGCCGACGGCTGCGCCCCTGCCGGAAGGTGAGAAGCGGCTCGAACTCCGCCACATCTGGAAGTCATTCGGGGGCGTGCACGTCCTCCAGGACGTCAGCTTGGAACTCGGATCGAGTGAGGTCGTCGGCCTGCTCGGCGACAACGGCGCGGGCAAGTCGACGCTCATCAAGATCATCACCGGGGTCCACCGCCCGGACTCAGGCGAAATCCTGTTCGGGGGCCGGCGCGTCGGGGGACTGACCGTCCAGAAGGCCCGAGAGCTCGGCGTCGAGACCGTCTATCAGGAGCGAGCCCTCGCCGACCAACTCCCCCTCTGGCGCAACATCTTCATGGGCCGTGCCGCAGCCGGTCCGCTCGGCTTCCTCAAGGTCGGCGACATGCGCCGCATGACGGCCGAGCTCATGAGCGAATCGATGGGTTTCACCTCTGCCGTGCTGACCCCTAACACCGTGGTGAAAGGGCTGTCCGGCGGCGAGCGGCAGGGCCTCGCCATCGTGCGAGCACTGCACTTCCAGGCCGACATCATCATCCTCGACGAGCCGACGATGGGCCTCTCACTCAAGGAAACCGAGAAGCTCATGGTCTTCGTGGAGGGCATCCGGGCGGCCGGGAAGTCGGCGATCTTCATCGACCACAACATCTTCCACGTCTATTCGGTCTCCGACCGGATCGTGCTGTTGGACCGTGGACGCGTCGCAGGCGAGTTCTCGACCTCACGCTACTCGTTGGACGAACTCATGGGCATCATGCGCGAAGTCGCCGCAACGGGCACCTTCACCGAACAGGAGCGATACCGACAGGCAGAAGGGACGCTCCAGGCAACGACGGGGCCCAGCGAGGAGCACGCATGAGCGCCACCGTCGTCCCGGCCAAACCATCCCGGGCGCGGAGCCCCATCACGGCCTTCACTGCCGCCTGGGCCTCGCAGATCGGCATCTCTGTCGCATTCATCGCCGTGTGGCTCGCATTCATCATCGGGGCCCCTTCGACGTTCCTGGGCGACCGGATCTATCTGGCTTTCGCCCAGTCGACCCCATACTTCGCCATAATCGCCGTCTTCCTGACAATGGTCATCATCGCCGGAGACATCGACCTCTCCTTCACTTCGGAGATGTCTCTCAGCATGGTCGGGTTCATCTTCGCCTGGAAGGCGACCGGCAGCGTCGAGCTCGGAGTCGCAGCCGCCCTGTTCGTTGGCGCCCTCTGCGGCCTGTTCAACGGCTTGATGGTCACGTTGCTCGGCATCCCGTCGTTGGTAGTGACGATAGGTACGCAGTTTCTATTCCTTGGTCTCGCCCTTGTGCTGGTGAACGGCAAGAGCTACTCGCTGGTCGACACCACGTCGTCCATTTCCTACGGACTGCTCGCCGGCAAGGTCGGGACCATCCCGATCCAGTTCTTCTGGTTGCTCGTCCTGGCGGTCGTCGCCTGGGTGCTCCTGAACCGCCACCGGCTGGGCCAGAACGCATACGTCGTTGGCGACAACCCTCAGGCCGCCCAGCTCATGGGCATCCCGATCCGGAGCACGCGCATCACCCTGTTCGTCCTGACGGGAATGTCCGCGGCGGTGGCGGCCCTGATGATCGCCCTCTCGCTCACCAACTACTACCCGAACCTGGGCTCGAGCTACTTGATGCCCACACTAGCGGCGGTATTCGTAGGTGGGACCTCCGTCTTCGGTGGTCGCGGCTCGATCTACGGCACCTTTCTCGGCGCCTTCATGATCGGGGGCATCCAGGCTGGGATCGTGGCTGTCGGACTGACCGACTACTACACCGGGGCCATCTATGGCGCCGTCATCCTTATCTCAGTCTCCGTCCACGCCGTAATCCAGCGCCGGTTCGAATAGCAACTGTCGGGCGGCGAGACGGATCCACCCGAACGGAGCCGCTCGTCACTACCGGATTCCGGCTCTGGCGATCGTGCGGTGCGCGATGAGCGCGTCGCTGGGCCGCGCCCTGTCAGCTGCTCCGGCATGGCATACGATCCCGTCGTGAGCAAGCCTGCCGCGGACGGCGGCACCCAACGGACCCCGATTCTCGTCGACTGTGACACCGGCATAGACGACAGCCTGGCCCTTCTGTACGCCGTGGCCTCGCCGGACTGCGATCTCGTTGCGGTGACCTGCACCTCGGGCAACGTCGATGCCCGCCAGGTTGCGGAGAACACCCGCGCCGTACTCGAGCTAGCCGGTCGTTCGGACGTGGAGGTGGCGATAGGCCGCGAGACGCCGCTGGAGCGAGCCCTCGTCACCACGCCCGAGACCCACGGTCCTCGAGGGATCGGGTATGCGGAGCTCCCGCCGGCCCGGATGCCGCTCTCCCCGCGCTTCGGCCCGGACCTCATCGTCGAGGAGGCGCGCCGTCGCCCCGGGGAGCTGACCCTGGTGACGCTCGCGCCGCTGACGAACGTGGCGCTGGCCGTCCTGAGCGAGCCGAAGTTGCCGCGTCTGCTGCGCCGCATCGTCATCATGGGTGGGAGCTACAGATCGCCCGGCAACACCGCGCCCACGACCGAATGGAACGTGAACGTGGACCCCGAGGCGGCCAAGATCGTCTTCGAAGCTTTCGATGCGGACGGGGCCGAGGGTTCCGGCGTCGGCTCCACGGGACCAGGCTCGACCCGGCCGATCGCCCTGGGGCTCGACGTGACCGAGCGGGCCAAGCTGCTGCCCCACCATCTGGCCGAGATCGCCGCTCGAGCGGGCTGCTCGCCCGACGGCGGGGGTCCGGATGGCCGCACCAACCCGGTCATTCGCTACCTCGCCGACGCGCTGCGCTTCTACATGGAGTTCCACAGTCGGTACGACCATTTCTTCGGCGCCTTCATCCACGACCCGCTGGCGCTGGCCACCGCCATCGACCCGACGCTGGTGCGGACGGAGCCGGTCACCGTCGACGTGGAGCTGGATGGGCGACTGACCACGGGCGAGACGGTGGCGGATTGGCGCCGCGTGTGGGGTCGCCCGCCGAACGTGGACGTGGCCGTCGAGGCGGATGCCGGCCGCTTCTTCGAGCGCTTCATCGAGCGGGTGGGGGACCTGGCCAGGGGCTAGAAGGGCTGGCAGGCGCCCGCCGGACCTGCCAAGCTTATGTGGCGCGGCACCCGTTCATCCGACCTGGCCGCGTTCCAATGAGGAGATCAGGAGAGATGACGATTTTCCTAGTCCTGGCAGCCGCGTGGCTCGTCGTGTTCGGCTCGCTCTGCGGTTGGCTGGCCCGGCAAAAAGGACGCAGCGCGGTCAACTGGTTCTTGCTCGGCGCGCTCTTCGGCTTCGTTGCCCTGCTGGTACTGGGTTTCTCCCCGTCCGCCGTGGACTCGCAAGGAACTGCCCTGGAGCGCTGGGTAGCTCGCCAGTTCACCACTCGGGTCATCGTCATGATGCCCGTCGCCATTGCCATCAACATCGTCCTCGGGGCGTCGGTGCAGCAGGGGCTGAAGCTCCCGATCTACCTCGATTCGATCGGCACGATCCTCGTCGGGGTTCTGGCCGGACCGCTTGCCGGAGCCCTGACCGGCATCCTCTCCAACCTGATCTGGGGATACGTCATCCCGGCCCCGATCGGCTCCACCACGATCGGCCCGTTCGCCATCACCGCCG
The DNA here is from genome assembly GCA_003141455.1 of Chloroflexota bacterium. Classification (GTDB taxonomy): domain Bacteria; phylum Chloroflexota; class Limnocylindria; order Limnocylindrales; family CSP1-4; genus Fen-1039. The sequence continues at coordinate 37,424 of PLMA01000048.1, forward strand.
GTGTCATCGGCCTCCTTGCCGGCCTGTGGGGCCAGCTCGGCCTCTTCCGCCCGCGCCAGGGTCATGTCGTCAGCATCGCAGGCGCGGTCGTGGCCGTCGTCCTGGTGGCAGGGCTCGCGCTCTACACGTACAGCCGCGCCTATGCCAGCCCCGAGCAGTTCGCCGGCTTCACGAACAGCTCTCCGACCGACATCGACCAGTCGAGGATCTTCTTCGGTCTGGTGATGCTCGTGTACCTGGCTCTTGTGGCCTGGGCGATCTTCCTTCGCCGTGAGGTCGGGGCTGTGTACGCGATAGGCGCCGGACTGGTGACCGGAATCGCCGCCGCCGTCGTTTCCGCGCCCATCGCCGCGGTCGTATACGGGGGCGTCACCGGAAGCGGCACCGACGCGTTGGTCGCGGCGTTCCGGGCCGGCGGCGACAGTCTCTATCAGGCAACACTCAAGCAGGGCCTTCTGTCAGACCCGATGGACAAGATGATCACCACGTTCGTCGTCTTCTTCATCATCGGCAGCCTGTCGCGAAGGTTCGTAGCTCGCTTCCCCAACGGTGAGAAGGCGATCGAAGGCGCGCCCGACTCGCAGCCGGAACCTGCGCCCGAGCCCGCGAGCTAGCCGGCGGCCGTTGTCTACAGCCCAGGCCGGGCCCGAATCAACCATGGCGGTGACCCGGCTGCCCGATTACGTCGTCCGCCGCCCGTCGGGCTTCTACCGGTCCACCAATCCCGGGACGAAGCTGGCGATCGCGGCGCTCGAGGTATTGGCCGCCTTCCTTCTGCCCGGCTGGATCGGGCCAGCAGTGGTGCTGACCGCGGTTCTCGCCACGGCCGCGGTCGCTCGTCGGCTGCGGGGCCTGGCCACGTTCGGCCTGGCGGCGTCGCCGATCGTCGGTTCGATCCTGCTCGTCAACCTCTTCCTGTTGCCGGGAGCCAGCGATCCGATCGCCCGACTTGGGCCGCTCGCGCCTACGTGGAGCGGGCTCTGGTTCGGTCTCCAGACGATCGCCCGGCTCCTGGCGTTCTCGTCGGCTATCGCCCTGGTCTACCTGACGACCGCCATCGACGATCTGCTGGCCGACCTGTCGCGACGCGGGCTTGGCCGTCGGGCGATCTTCGTAGTCGGGGCGGCGGTCCAGATGGTGCCGCTGACGATCGAGCGGGCCGGCGAGATCCTGGACGCTCAGCGGGCGCGAGGGATGGACACCGAAGGACACTTCTGGCGGCGGGCCCGCGGGGTGCTGCCGCTCGCTGGGCCCGTGGTCTTCGGCGCCCTGACCGAGGTCGAGGAACGGACGATGGCTCTGGAGGCGCGGGCGTTCTCGGCCCCCGGTCGCAAGACGTTGCTGCGCGTTCCGTTGAACGGCCGGATAGATCGAGTCCTGTTTTGGGCCGCGCTTCTCGCGCTCGTGGCGCTCGTCGGCGTTCGCCTTGCCGGAAGGCTGGGCTGATCGGTGGCGATCGAGCTTTCGGCCGTCCGGTATCGCTACGCCGGCGCGTCGGTCTTCGCCCTGCGGTCGATCGACCTAAGGCTGGAGCCGGGGCGAGTCGTCGGCGTGGCAGGGGCCAACGAGGCCGGCAAGTCGACGGTCTGCCTCGTGGCATCCGGGTTGGCGCCGGGAGTGGTCGGCGGCCTGCTGGAAGGGTCGGTGCGCATCGACGGCGTCGAAACCGCGACTCTTCGTCCGCATGAGCTGGCCCAGCGCTGCGGGCTGCTCTTCCAGAACGCCGCCACGCAGGTATCCAACACAACCGCCACTGTCTTCGAGGAGGTCGGGTTCGGGCCGTGCAACCTCGGGCTGCCGGTATCCGAGGTTGGTAACCGGGCGTGGTGGGCACTCCGTGCGGTGGGGATCGAGAAGCTGGCGGCGCGCGATCCGGCGCGTCTTTCCGGGGGCGAGGGGCAGCTGGTGGCGCTCGCCTCGGTCCTGGCGTTGCGGCCTAAGTACCTGATCCTGGACGAGCCGACGAGCGAGCTCGATCCGGCGGGGACGAGTCTGGTGGCCGACGCCCTCGGCCGCGTCGCTCGAGAGACGGGGGCGGGGATCCTGCTCGTCGAGCACAAGACGGACGTCCTGGCGCAGATTGCGAACGAGGTTGTGGTGCTGGAGCGGGGTGCCGTCGCGCTCGCGGGCGCGGCTGCGCCGACCCTCGCCGATCCGCGACTGGCGGAGCTGGGCGTGGAGCCACCGGCGGCGGTCAGGCTGGAGCGTATGGTCCGGGCGGCCGGGCTCGAATGGACGGCCGCGGTGGCGGAGGCGATCGAATGACCGCCTCCGGTTCGCCCGCCCGCGGTTCGACCCGCCGAGTGCCGCCGCCTCCCGCGCCTTCGATCGAGTTCGAGGCCGTCTCGTTCGCTTATCCCGACGGCACCCGGGCCCTGGCCGATGTCAGCCTGCGCATAGAACCCGGGGAGATGCTCGCCATCGTCGGCCAGAATGGCTCGGGCAAATCGACCCTCGTCCGGCATCTGAACGGCCTGCTTCGACCCACCGGCGGGCGCGTGCTGATGGATGGTACGGATATCCGTCCCGTGCATGTCGCCCATCTGGCGGCCCGAGTCGGGCTCGCCTTCCAGAACCCCGATCGCCAGCTCTTCGCCGGACATGTCTCGGCGGAGGTCGAGTTCGGACCCCGGAATCTCGGGATTCGAGGGGCGGAACTGGCGGAGCGAGTCGCCCTGGCGCTGGCGGCCGTGGGGTTGGAGGGCGTGGCCGGTGCGAACCCATACGACCTGGGCTATTCGCGCCGGAAGCTGCTGGCGCTCGCCTCCGTCCTCGCGATGCGGACGCCGGTCCTGATTCTCGACGAGCCCACCACGGGCCAGGATGCCCGGGGAGTGGCGCGGGTCCAGGACGTGGTGGCGCGGGCGGCCGCGGATGGTCGGACTGTCATCGCCATCAGCCACGACATGAGGTTCGTGGCCGAGTGCTTCCGCCGCGTGGTGGTCATGCGGGCCGGGCGAGTGGCGCTGGATGGCCTGCCGTCCGCGGTGTTCGCGGAGGCGGCCTGGCCGGAACTGCGGGCCGCGTACCTGGAGCCGCCGCTCCCCGCCGTGGCGGGCGCGCGGCTTGGACTGGGAGCCACTCCCACCGGGAGCGAATTCGTGGCCGCCCTCGCGGCAGGCTTGCGGAACCGGTAGCCTACGGGCGATGCGCGTACTCGTCTTCAATCCCGGATCCAGCTCGCTCAAGACGAGCGTCGTGGAGGCGGAGGCCGTCCGGGCGACCAACCCGACGGCGCCCGCTGCCTCCGCGCCGCTGGCGCAGGTTGACGTCGACTGGGGCGTAGACGCCACGACCGGCACGGACCCGGCCGACGATCTCCGCGCCCTGCTGAAGCGTTACGAGGCGGCCGGGATACCGACGGCGTCGCTGGGCGCCGTTGGGTATCGCGTCGTCCACGGCGGCGAACGCTTTCGCGAGCCGGCCCTCGTCACGCCCGACGTAATTGCCGAGGTGGACGCCCTGCGCGCCCTGGCGCCGCTCCACAACGGCATCGCCGTGGCGACCATGCGGGCCGGGCTGGCCGCGATCCCGCAGCTACCCCACGTGGCCGTCTTCGATACCGCCTTCCACGCCACGCTGCCGGAAGATGCCTACCGCTACCCCGTCCCCGGGGAGTGGTACAGCGAGTGGGGCGTCCGGCGCTACGGTTTCCACGGCATCAGCGTGGCCTGGTCCACCGAACGCGCCGCAACTCTGCTGGACCGCCCCGTCGGGGAACTGCGCACGGTGGTGGCGCACCTGGGGAGCGGCTGCTCCGTCACGGCCGTGGACGGCGGCCGCTCCGTCGCCACGTCCATGGGCCTGACCCCGCTCGAGGGGCTGATGATGGGCACGCGAGCGGGTTCGATCGATCCGGGGGTCCTGTTCTACCTCCTCCGAACCGGGCGCCTGGACGCGGACGAGCTGGCCGAGCAGATAGACCACGAGTCGGGGCTCGTGGGGGTCTCCGGCCGAACCTCGGACGTGCGCGAGCTGCTGGCTCTCGAAGCCGCAGGCGACAAGGCGGCCACGCTCGCTCTCAGGATCTTCGTCCGCCGCGCCGCCGAATGCATCGCCGCCGCGGCCACCTCCCTCCCGAACCTGGACGCGATCGTTTTCACGGGCGGCATAGGCGAGAACGCGGCGGAAGTGCGGGCCCGGATCGTCGCCCGGCTCGGATCCATCGGCGTGGCGCCGATCGCCCCGGATGCGGTCAGCGAGGACGGCGTCATCAGCGCTCCAGGCGCGACCACGGCCGTTCTCCGCGTCGAGGCCCGCGAGGACCTGGTCGTGGCCCGGGAAGCGGCCCGCCTCGCCGAGGCAACGCGAACCGGCTAGACGCGACGCAGCGGCGGGCGGCGCAATCCACGGACTCGCCCAACCGGATAGCTGAGGCGAACCCGCCGTGGCGGGCCTGGCCGCCGTATCGGGCGCTGCCGCCGGCCTCCGAGCCCTCGGCCCGTCAGGCCTGGGTCTGGCCTTGAGCCTCGGCCTGCTTAGCGGCATCGTCCGCCAGGGCGTGAGCCACCGTGTCGAGCGAGAGCAGGGCGCACTTCAGGCGAGCCGGACTGATATCGATGCCGATCAGATCGAGCAGATCGTCGGGGGTCATCTCTTCGACCTCGGCGACCGTCTTGCCCTTGATCTCGTCGGTCAGGAGCGACGCGCTGGCCTGGCTGATGGCGCAGCCGCGGCCCGTGAAGGCGACCTCGCGTACGACGCCGTCCGAGATGCCGAGCATCATCGTGATGCGGTCGCCGCACAGCGGGTTCGAGCCTTCGTAGCTGGTAGTGGGGGCCTCAAGGACGCCGAAGTTGTGGGGCCGGCGGTAGTGCTCGAGGATGTAGTCGCGGTAGAGGTCGTCCATGGATCGAGAATAGCCTAGCGGTCGAAGATCCGGGCAACTTCGCGCAGCCCGGTGGCGAGCGCGTCGATCTCTTCGCGAATGGTGTACACGTTGAAGCTGGCGCGGGCCGACGCCGCCAGGTCGAACCGCTCGTGGAGCGGCATGGTGCAGTGATGGCCGGCCCGAACGCAGATCCCTGAGCGGTCCAGGATCTGGGCAACGTCGTGGGGGTGGATGCCCGGCAGGTTGAACGACACGACGCCGCCTCGCCGGTCCGCGGCCGGCCCGTACAACTCGATGCCGGGGACGTCGCGCCGCAACACCTCCAGCGCGTACGCGACCATCTCGTGCTCGTGATCGCGGACAGCGTCCAGGCCGATGGCCATCAGGTATTCGGCGGCCGCGCCCATGCCGATCTGCGCGGAGATGTCAGGCGTCCCCGCCTCGAACTTCCACGGAATCTCGTTCCAGTCGGATCGGCGCAGGTGGACCTCGCGGATCATGTCGCCGCCGGCCATGAACGGCGGCATCGCCTCGAGCAGCTCACGGCGCGCCCACAGCGCCCCGGATCCCGTTGGCGCGAGCATCTTGTGACCGCTGAACACGTAGAAGTCGACGCCCAGCTCCTGAACGTCCACAGGCATGTGAGGCACCGCCTGCGCCCCGTCGATCAGCACCAGGGCGCCCGCGGCGTGAGCCATCTCGGTCATCTCGCGAACCGGATTGACAGTGCCGAGCATGTTCGAGACGTGCGTGAAGGCCACCAGCTTGGGCTTCAGGTGCAGGAGGACTTCGAAGACCTCCAGCCGCAGCAGGCCATCGTCCGTGATGGGCACGAACTCCAGGTCACCGTCCTTCTCCTGGACCAGGAGCTGCCACGGCACCAGGTTGGCGTGGTGCTCCATCTCGGTCAGGACGATGGAGTCGCCGCGGCCGATGTTGCGGCGGCCCCACGAGTACGCGACGAGGTTGATCGCCTCCGTGGCGTTCCGAACGAAGACGATCTCGGCCGGCTCGGGGGCGTTGATCAGCTTCGCGACCGATGCTCGAGCGCCTTCGTACGCGGTGGTCGCTCGCTCGGCGATCTCGTAGATGCCGCGGTGGATGTTCGAGGAGTACTCGCGGTTGTAGGCGTCCGCGGCATCGATGACGGCCTGGGGCTTGAGGCTGGTGGCCGCCGAGTCGAGATAGACGAGCGGCTTGCCGTGGCGGTTGGTCGTGGCCAGGATCGGGAAGTCGGCGCGCCGGCTGCGAAGATCTGGGCCGGCCGCCGCCGGCCGGCTCTGCGTGGAGGTGGTCGAGAGGTCGGACATCGTTCGGCCGCCCTAGTGGGCGGTCTCCATCGCCGGCTCGGCCGCCGCCTCGGGCGCCTCGTCGCCGATCGTGGCCTCCAGCCCCTCCGCCGCAAGGATCGGTTCGTAGCCCTCCGCTTCCAGGCGCAGGGCCAGATCCTTACCGCCGCTGAGGATGATCCGGCCGGCCGCCAGGACGTGGACCGTGTCCGGCGTGATGTAGTTGAGCAGGCGCTGGTAGTGGGTGATCAGCAGGACGCCCATGTTCGGGTTGAGCATGGCGTTCACGCCCTCGGCGACGATCCGCAGTGCATCGATGTCGAGGCCCGAATCGGTCTCGTCGAGGATCGCCATATGGGGCTCCAGGACGGCCATCTGGAGCATCTCCAGGCGTTTCTTCTCGCCGCCGGAGAAGCCCTCGTTGACGTAGCGCGCCGCGATCGACTCGTCCATCTTGAGCAGTGCCATCTTCTCGCGGACCAGCTTGCGGAACTCGCCCATCGGGATCCCGCCCTTGAACGCGTCGGTGGGATCCACGGTCGGGTCGGGATTCAGGCCGAGGCGGTGGGCGTTGATCGCCGACCGCAGAAAGCTCGCAACCGACAGGCCGGGGACGGCCATCGGGTACTGGAAGGCCAGGAACATGCCGAGGCGGGCACGCTTGTCGACCGAGAGCTTGAGGAGATCCTGGCCCTGCCAGAGCACCTTGCCGGATTTGACCACGTACGCCGGATGACCCATCAGGGCGTAGGCCAGGGTGGTCTTCCCCGAGCCGTTCGGGCCCATGATGGCGTGGACTTCGCCCTGTCGGACGGTCAGGTCGATCCCCTTGAGGATCTCGTGATCGGGGTTCGCCACAGGGGCGACGTGCAGGTCGCTGATGACGAGGTCTTGGTCACTCACGGTTGGATCGATTGCTCCTTGGGGCGGGGTTGGCTCGCTCAGTCGGCGATGGAGACGGGTCTTGCCGCGGCGTCCGTTTGAGCGCCCAGCATCGATACGTCCGGGCGACCCAGGCGCGCTCCGACGGGCACGAGATCGGCGAGAGACATCGAATCGAGGGCGCCTGTGATAGCGTCGCGAACTCGGACCCACATGTAGTTGACGGTGCAGTAGCCGGTCCGTCCGCAGGCCACGTGGCTTACGTCGTCGGTCACGCAGATCATCGGCGCCACGGGCCCTTCCAGGGCCTTGAGCACCTCGCCCATGAGGATCAATTCCGGCGCCCGCGTCAGCTCGTAGCCGCCGTGGGCACCCCGAGTGCTATGCACCAGGTCCGCGTCGCGCAGGCTGACGACGAGCTGCTCCAGGTACGCCCTGGGCAGATCTTCCCGCTCGGCGATATCTGTCAGGCTGGCCGGCCCACGGCCGTAGCGAACGGCCAGCTGGGCCATGAGGCGCACACCGTACTCGCCCTTCGTGGAGAAGGAGACGGCGCCGGTGCTGTGGTACGTACGAGTGGCCAGTTTGGGTGCTCCATCTCGACAGCGGCGGGCGCCGCGAGGGGACGCTCCGGCTAATTCCGACCAAAACTGTCGGAAATGAGTATAGGAGCGCCCCGAAGGAGCGTCAACGGAGGCGAGAATGGTCGTCTGGACGGTGTGGAAGCTGCCGTCTCCGCGGCGCTCCGTGCGTCGCGTCCCTGCTCAGGCGGGTTCGCGCCGGAAGATCCCTATGCCGGCGATCACGAGGCCCTCCACGAGCGTCCAGCCGATGAGGGCGACGATCGCGGCGACATCCAGAACCGAGCCGGCGGTGGACAGCGCATTCGTATGGAGGACGCCCTGGAACGGCGCCACGAAGACACCGCTGACATTGGTGATGATCGCCACGAGACCGTTCGACGCACGGGCGTCGAACAGGAGCAGCACGATGCGCACGATGATGAGCGCCTGAACGATCCCGGCCACGAAGACCGTCACGCGGCGGGCGTACTCGCCGTTGCTCGGTCCTGTGCTGTCCGCTCTGACGCGGGGGGCGTAGGAGTCGTTGTCCGGTCCGATCGTCGGTGCAACTTCGGTGCGGCCGGCGTACTCGTCGTCGACCGGTGCCGTAGTGGTCGTCTGGACGGTGGCGCGGCGGGCGTAGTCGTCACTGCTCGGCCCGGTCGTGGTCGTCTCGACGGTCGTGGTGCGTAGTCGTTGGTTGGGGGTGCGGAGATCTTCGATGGGCATGTGCTTGAACCTGCCTTCTATGGTCCGTATAGAACTGTCCGCAGAGTACGGTATCCGTTGGACTATGTCAACGCCAGCCGGAACCTCTGCCGGACCGACGGTTACGGCACCCTATTCGCGGTAGGATGGGCCCAACTACCATGGCCAAACGTGTCGGTGTACCTGCTTCGCGGGGTGGCGCGAGAGCGGCTGCCCGGATTGCGCCGGGGAATTCGGGCACATCCGCCAGGCCTGAGCCTGCCGCCGGGGCCTCTCTCGCGACGGAGCCGGCCCGCCGCCGGACAGACGGTGCGGGCCATGCCAGGCCGCGGCTCGAGCCTGACGACGGTTCCGCCCAACTAACCGCCGAAGATCTGCTGCGCCTGGATCCCATCCTCCTCGCGCTGGCCGAATCCGAACGGCATTTCCGGACTCTGGTGGAGCAGGCCGCCGACGGCATTCTGATGGTCGATGGCACTGGTAGCGTAACCCTGGCCAACAGCCGGGCCTGCGAGATGACCGGCTACAGCCAGGACGAGATCCTGGGCCTGCCCCTGCTCGACACGTATTTGCCCGAGGAGCGCGAGATCGGCCGGGAGCGCATCCAGCTGATGCCGGCCGGCACGACCCTCCGATTCCAGCGCGAGCTCCTTCGCAAAGATGGCATGCGCATGCCCATCGATGTCAGCGTCGCCTGGCTTCCCGACGGGGAGCGCCAGTCGATCATGCGCGACATCACGGCCCGCGTCCGAGGCCAGGAATTCCAGCGCGTTGAGGAGCTCAGGCTACGGGCGCTCGTTCGTCTCTCGGAGCTGGAGAACAGAACCCTGCCCGAACTGATGGACGCCACCCTTGAAGAAGTCGTGGCCCTGAGCGAGAGCGTCTTCGGCTACATCTACTACTACAGCGAGGAGACCGAGGAGTTCACCCTGCACGCCTGGTCCAGGGACGTGATGGAGTCGTGCAGTGTCCCCGACCCGCAGCGTAGCTATCGGCTATCCGAGACCGGCGTCTGGGGAGAAGCCGTCCGGCAGCGCCGACCGATCGTCCTGAACGATTTCGCCGCTCCGGACCCGCTGAAGCGCGGCTACCCGGAAGGTCACGCCCCACTCACTCGTTTCATGACCATCCCGGTCTTTAGCCGTGGCCGGATCGTGGCCGTCGTGGGCGTCGCCAACAAGGGTACGGACTACACCGACACCGACGTCAGCCAGTTGTCCCAGATGATGGACGTCGTCTGGAAGATCGCCGAGCGCCAGCGCGCCGAAGACGAGCTGCGCAAACTCGCCGGGGAGCTGGAAGTGCGCGTCCAGCAGCGAACCCGCGAGTTCGAGCGCGCCAACGCGGAACTCGAGGCCGCCAACATCGAGGTAGGGGCGACCAATGCCGAGCTGCAGCGCATACTGCTAGAACAGGAGCGCATGCAGGGCGAGCTGGCCTACCGGGCCCTCCACGACCCGCTGACGGAGCTCGCAAACCGGACGATGTTCCAGGAGCGGCTGGATCACGCATTCCGTGTCAGCCAGCGTGGCGTGGCCGTGCTCTGGATCGATCTGGACCACTTCAAGAAAGTGAACGACATCTACGGCCACGACGTCGGCGACGAGATGTTGGTGGCCGTGGCCGATCGGCTGCGTGACGTGATTCGAGAGACGGACGACATCGCCCGGGTCGGCGGTGACGAATTCGCAGTCGTTCTTCCGAATGTGGTGGAGACCGAGGCCCAGGTCATAGCCGAGCGCGTGCTATCGGCCCTGACAGACAGGGCCGCATTCCGGCTCCAAGTGAGGGCCAGCGTGGGCGTTGGATGGCAACGCACGGCGTCCGGCGATGGGAAGCTTCTCATCCGTCTCGCGGACCAGGCCATGTACAAGGCCAAAGCATCGGGCGGTGGCACGGCCGCGATGTAATGGCGCTCAGGGTGCCTGGCGCGGCATCACCTTCAGCAGCTCAGCCTGGTTAGCCTGCGGCGAACGGGGCCCCAGGAGATTCCGGAGGAAGTCGTATTCGGTGTACGGGCGGTCGTCGGTGATCAAGGTTCCGCCCGCCCCGAACTCATCGACCGCGGCGTCCGAGATCCAGACGTGGCCGAGGATCAAGTCCTGCCAGCCGGCCGCGGATTCGATACCGGCCGGGGAGTCGGGGGCGCTTCGCAGATCGTTCAGGACGCCGGGCCTGGACAGAACCGCCTGGATACCTGCCGGGCCGAGATCGATGGGCTTGTCGGATCCCAACATGTACACGCCATACAACATGGAGAAGACCAGAGTCACATGAGGAAAGACACTCCGGAAGGTCCGGACGTGGCTGCGCATCTCGCTGACCGTCTGGCCGCTCCACTCCCACTCCAACATGACGCCGCCGTCTGTGAGTCTCGATCGGCCGGCTTGGTAGAACTCACGAGAGAAGAGGACGGCCGTTCCCGACGAGTTCATGGGAGGCGGGGGATCCACGATCATCAGGTCGAACTTGTGCGTCGTGAGTTCCAGGAAGTTCCTACCGTCGGCAATGACGACGCTGCCTTTCGGGTTGGCCATCACTTGCCGCGCGTCCGCGTAGAAGTTGCCGAACATGCCGGGCACCGTAGGCACTAGTTCCACGGCCTCGGTAGTGAGGCCATCGATCATGGCGCTATGGAAGCCCGATCCCATGCCGAAGGCGATTACGCACATTGACGTTGCACCCGGCCGGGCCATCAAGGGCAGGTGGGCCATGAGCCGCGTGTCGACGCTCAGAGCCGTCATCGACGTGCCACCGACGAAGAGGGACAGGGTGTTGTGGTCGTTCACCGCCTGAACTGACGCCACGCTGTCCTCCGCAGACGCAAGGACCTGAGCGTTGTCTCGACTCACGCGGTTGACGAGCGGGTCTGCCACGATCTGGTTGGGCACGACCATCAGCAACACAGCCGCTGCCGTCGCGATGCCGGCAGTCATCCGTGCGATCCGATGGATCGGCAGGCTGACCGACCCCGAGGCGTTGAGCAACGCCAGCCCCGTCATCGCATTGATGCCGGCCAGCAGCGCAATCGATCGGGGCGAGGTGAGGGCCGGTATCAGGAGGAACGGGACGATGAACGTGCCGCAGATGGCGCCGAGGGTATTCGAGCCGAGCAGCAGACCGGCACTCTCTCCGACGTGTTCGTCCGAGTCGGCCACGAGCATCGAGCTCATCGGGAAGACGATGCCCATGACTACGGTTGCCGGGGCCACGACGAGCAGGAGCTGCGCGCCGAGCGGGAGGACCATGAAGTAGTTCGTCTCGACGCCCAGCGTGACGAGCACGAGCAGGGCGAGAGCAACCTCGGCCAGCCCCAACAACACGACCGGGTGTTCCGAGCGAGACAGACGCCTCGAGAAGAGGTATGAGCCGATGGCTATGCCGGTCAGGAAGAAGACCAGGATGGCGGTGAAGATGTAGTTGGTGCTGCCCGTGCCGGAAGACAGGATGCGGTTCCACAGGGTCTGGTAACCGAGCGACGTTAGTCCGGACACGAAGGCGACGATCAGGGCCAGGCGAGGCCTCGATACATGGCTTAGTCCGGGCCGGGGAGCGGACGGCCGCAAAGCGTTCGAGGACGTTTCACGCGCTGCGGTCGGGGCGTCCGCGCCGACCCGTTCGGCACCGGTTGTGCCGGCCCGCCGGCCGACACGGCCGCTGAGACGGAGCGCAATCAGCCCGGCCATGCCAGAGCATGCGGCACCAACCAGTAAGGTCTGGGTCAGGCCGAGCACCTCGATGAACACCACACCGGCCATGAGCGCGCCGAAGACAGCACCCACGGTGTTGGCCATGTAGAGCTCACCGAACTCCTCGCCCAATCGAGTGTGATCGCTGACCAGATGGCGTGACAGCGTCGGCAACGACGCGCCCATGAAGATCGTGGCAGGAGCAAGGGCCAGGATCGACAGGCCGAAACGAACCAGTGCCAGCAGCAGCGGGCTCGTTTCCAGCGCGCCGAAGGCACCGCGATAGATTTCGCGCAGCCCCCCGAACGCGACCGGCGTGATCAGGACACCCAGAACCACCAGTAGCTCCAGGATGGCGTACATGCGCAGTGGGGAGCGCACCCGATCGGCGAGCCGGCCGCCCAGGACGCTACCGAGCGCCATACCCCCGAAGAATCCGGTCAGGATGGCGGAGATGGCCTGCGTAGTGTTGCCGAAGACCAGGACCAGCTGGCGGGCCCATACCACTTCGTAAACGAGTCCGGCAAATCCAGACAGCATGAAGACCAGGAGGATGGTCTGTTTGTTGGGGATGGGTACGCGTGAGGGTGATGGGCGAGCGCGCACGTAGTCCCTCCGCACGTTGGAGCGTTCAAAGCGATCGAGTCTGCCCGGCAAGGATAGTGCCCGCACGGGCACCGCGAGGACGATCCAGACAGCGTCACGCAGTGCCTGACATATGCGGGTGACGCCGTCCGCTACGGGCGTGCGAGATTCCAGTTGCGGCACGGCAATTATGTAGCTGGGACTATGGACAAAACGGGGGTCATACGTGGTACCCTCCGCCCGACGGGCTGATAGGCCCCGAATCCAGCGGCTGCCACGATCGCTCCTCTCAACGGTTCTCGGCGAGACAGACGTGTCGCTGAGGCCGCACGAGTAAGGAGCGTTCTTTGTACGCATCGGACAAGACCCTGGTTTGCCAGGACTGCAACCAGGAGTTCGTCTTCAGCGCCAGTGAGCAGCAGTTCTACGCGGATCGCCAGTTCAGCGAGCCGCGGCGCTGCCCAACGTGCCGGGCGGCCCGCAAGGCACAGCGCGGCGATTTCGGTGGCGGATCCCACACCGGTGGTGGCGGAAGCCGCGGCTATTCCTCCGGTCCCCGCGAGATGTTCTCGGCAACGTGCTCGAGCTGCGGCCGCGAGGCCCAGGTCCCGTTCCGCCCGAGCGGCACCAAGCCGGTCTACTGCAGCGACTGCTTCACCGCGCGTCGCGCGTAACTCCCGGCCGCGAGGCCACAGCTGAAACAAAAGAGCCCGGCGATTCCGCCGGGCTCTTCGATTCCGGACGCGGGAGCGGCCGTCCCGCTACGACGGGCCGGGTGAAGCTGTCGCCGCCGGGCTGAGCGCTACCTTGGCCAGGTAGGCCGCGGCGCCGATCGGCTCACCCCAATTCGCGTTCTCGAGGACGACGATAGTGAGGTGGGACGCGGGCAGGTACTCCATGGCCGAGAAGAATCCGTCCAGGTACCCGAGGTGGCCCCAGGCCACCTGGCCCGCGATCGTAGTCTCCTCGCAGCCGAGCCCATACGCCCGAGCCGTTGCCGGCTTGTAGGGCAGCATCGGTGAGATGTCGACCATGGCAGCCAGAGTGGCCTGGTCCAGGACGTCACCGCCGTACAAGGCGCTCGCCCAGCGAGCCAGATCCGCCGGTGTGGAGACGAAAGCGCCGGCCGGGCCGAATGCCGTGGCCTCGGCCGTGAATGGGATCATCGTCCCGGCCGAGTTGTCCCTCGGCCTGGCGGGGGGCTCCATGTAGCCGTGCGCCTTGCTGCCCTGGACCGTCTCCTCGGTCTGGAGGAAGGTGTGGCTGAGGCCGAGTGGCGTCAGGAACTCCGAGCGTACGAGCGACGCGAGGGACTTGCCCGTGGCCTTCTCGACTACCTGGCCGAGCAGGATGAAGTTGGAGTTCGAGTAGTGATAGCCGGTGCCAGGCGCGAAGTAGGGCTTGCCGATCCACGATAGAACCTGTGCGGTTGTCCAGGGCTGGCTTGGATTGGCGAGGATGGCTGCCGCCATGTCCGGATCCGCGAAGGGGTCTTTGATGCCACTTGTATGGTTGAGCATCTGGCGCAGGTTGATGTTCGATGCGTTCGGGTAGTCGGGCAGGTACTTGGAGAGCGGGTCGTCCAGGCCGATGGTGCCGCGCATGGCCAGCCGGCCTACCGTGGCCGCCACGAAGGTCTTGCTGATGCTGCCGATCGAGAAGAGCGTGTCCGTCGTGACCGCTGTCTGGGACGACAGAATCGCCATGCCCGATTGACCGGTCCAGATCGACCCATCGGGATAGACGATCGCGGCCGAGACGCCGGGATAACTGCGGCCCGCCCGGATGGCATCGAGCTCCTTCTGAAGTTCGGCCGCGGCGGTGGCGGTCAGATTCGCCGATGCCGGCCCGGGCGCCGCGAACCGCGAGGTTGGGACCGGGACGATCGTCAGCGGGATGACAGGCGGAGAGGGGGTGGCGGTCGGTGCGACCGAGATCGCGGCTGTGGGAGTGAGCGCGGGCGTGGGCGCGGGTGTGGGCGGAGGAGTGATGACCGGCGACGGCGTCGTACTCCCGCACGCTGCCAGGCACGCGGCCAAGACCAAGCCGCCTGCAGCTGCCAGGGGCCTGGCGACTCTTCTACGGACTGGGCGGCTGCCGGATATCATGACTCGCGGTCTGCTATCGCCGGCCGCCGCCGAAGAGTCGAAGCATGAACAAGAAGATGGCCACGAACTCGAGGTAGAGCAGGAGGGCACCCCACACGGCGGCCTTCTCGACCGAGCCAGTGATGTATGCGAAGTCGCCGCGGGTGATCTTCTGGGTCGTCGATGCGGTCAGAGCGGCGTAGATGACAACGCCGACGACCGAGATCAGCAGGTCCAGTGTGCTGCTGTGGAAGAACAGGTTCAGCAGGATCGCCACCAGCAGTCCCCATGTGGCCATCGCGAAGATGCCGAACATGTTGGCCAGGTTGCGCCGGGTGACAAGCCCAAAGAGAGCTGCCCCTCCGAACATCGCGGCTGCGCTCAGGAAGGCCTCCGCGACCGTGGCGCCTCCCGAGGCGGCCGCGTAGGCCAGGGCGATGACTCCGAACGTCAGGCCGTTGAGGGCGGCATACACGAAGAAGAGCGCCAGGGCGGTGCTCGCGTTCAACCGACGGATGCCGGCCTGGATGCCGATGGCGAGGCCCATCTCGGCCAGGACGAAGACGATCCAGAGGTTGTAAACGGACGCGGCCAGCCCGGAATTCTGCTCGACCAGCAATGCCACGAAGGCCGTGAGAAGCAGCCCCATGAACATCCAGAAGAAGGACTGCGACAGGAGAGTCGAGGATGACAGCCGCTCTCCGCTCAGGGCGCCCGACTGTCCGGTCCGGCCGATCGGTCCGTATCCGTAGTTGTCGTTCACGATTTCCTCCAACGCCGGCATGTCGGGTGGGTCGCGTGGTGACCCTGTGTCCTCAACCGGGAATCCGGCTGTCGCGTGCTTGATCGTACGCCTGATTGGCGAGCTGGGGGTCGCCCGAAGGCGGGTCGTCGCGGGTCGACCGCCGCGGGCCGCCTTGTCAGGTCCTCTCGCGGGTGCTGGACGGAGTGGAGGTCCTGGACTCGCCCTGCTCGGCGGCACGTGCGAAGACCCACAACAGATCCGCGAGGCGATTCAGGTACGGCACCAGCTGGTCGTTCGGCAGAGGGTCGGAGCGCCCGATCGCGACGGCCCGCCGCTCGGCGCGTCGAACGATGGTCCGCGCCAGCTCCAGCGCGGCCGAAAGGCGCGTCTCCCCCGGGACTACAAACTCACGCGGCAGTTCGATCGCGGCCTCGGTCTGCGACAGCAGCTCATCCAGGCCCGCCACCATCTCCGCGGTGACGCGACTCACGCCCGCAGTCTGGCGATCGGCGGCGCCCGGGGCCGTTGCCAGCTGAGCGGCCGCCACGAACAGCTCGCGCTGGAACCGCAGGATCAGCTCGGGCAGGCGATCCAGAACGCGGGGCAGGGTGCCGGATTGGGCCTTGAGGCCGAGCTCGGCGCGGGCAAGACCGAGGGCGGCCACGGCCTCGTCGATGGCGCCGTAGGCCTCGGTCCTTGGATCGTCCTTGAAGACGCGTTTGCTGCTGAAAAGGAGACCGGTGGTGCCGTCGTCGCCGCGACCCGTAGCTACGGCCGACTTGCGCTCGCGCTTCTCGCCCATGACCCTCCCCTCGATCCTGTGCGCTACCAGGTCAATCCCGCGTCCCGTGGATCCCAGCGCTCGGCCAGGAGCGTGACCTTGACAGGATGCTCGAGAACCGACTCGGCCTCGTCTTTGATCTGCTGGACCATCGACCCGGCGTACGGGCAGAACGGCGTGGTCAGGACCATCTTGATCTCGGACGACTCGCTGCCGACGATGATCTGTCTGATGAGCGCCAGCTCGACGACGTCCATCCCGAGTTCGGGATCGACGACGGAGCGGAGGGCGTCGAGTATCGCCAGCTCCGTTGCCCGGCGCCCGGGATCGAACACGGCCGCGGTTTCTGACTGCGGGGTTGCCTCGGTCGCGGGGTGGGTGGCGTTGGACGTGGCCTCGACGGCCGGAGTGGCTTCTCTCATGGCGACCGATATCCTACCAGATTCGTCGGAATAGTCGAATCGGCGGCGCAGGCGGTCGGACGAGACTGAGGGGCCGTTGGCTGGGCCTGCCCGGATCATCACTGGCGCCCGGGGGCAGGGGCGCCCCGACGCGTACGGTCAGCCCGCGGGGCGAGCCGAAGGCGACCGGCGAGCTACGACGACGCCGGGGATGCGCAGCTCCTCCGGGATAGCGGCCGCTTCAGCGGCGGTGAAGCCCGGGCCATGGAGTGAGCCCGTGCGTCCGAAGAACTCGGAATAGCGCTCGCGGTTCTCGGCGGCGTAGCGGTAGGCCTGGGCGATCCCGACGACTCGAAGCTCCGGGTGCTCCGTCAGTAGCCGGGCGACGCCGTAGCCGTTCCGGCGCAGCTCGAGGAGCTGGCGGACCGTCAGGCGCGTGTTGTAGAGAAACGGCTCTCCGCGCATGACGAGCGGATCGACCTTCACCCACTTGATCGTCATNNGCGTTGCGCTTGTGGCGGTCGCCGCCCAGTCGGCTGTTGCGCTTCCAGATGGCGGTCGCCGCGTCCAGCGAGCGCTCGGCGGAGGCCCGCTCGTCCGCGCCGAGGTCCTCGGGAACGGCCTTGCGGATGCCGTCGGCGAGGGCGCGGACGTCGAGCAGCGACACGCCGCGACGACGATAGATCGGCGCGATCCACTCCGCGTACTCGACCAGCCAGCGCGGGTTGTCGCTGTCGAGGCACATCGCCAGCCGCTCGATCAGAAGCTCCGCGTCCCGCAGCAGGTGGCGCAGGCCGACTTCGTCGTAACGGGTCTCGATCGTCGGGTCCTTCTCGATCGCGTCCTCGAGGGCCCGCGCCGCGAACCGGGCCGTCTCGAGACGAAGCTTGGCGGCGGCCTCCGGAAAGCCGGCTCTCATGTTCACCGGCGCCAGACCGAGGTTCGGATGACGGTGCGTCGCGGCGGCGGTCGGCTTCGAGACCGCGAGGCCGGTCTTGGTCCCGGCGCTCCGGACGAGCTTGACCTGCTTGGCGGGCGCGGCTGCCTTGGCAGGCGCGGCGGCCTTGGCGGCCGGCTTTCGTCTGGAGGCGCGGCTCTCTGTCACGCGGCAAAGGATAGCCGCAGGCGCCACGATCCGCAGCCTGAGGCTCAGCCTGAGGCGAGTCCGGCCCGCACCGAGGTCCGCCCTCCTGCGATTCGGTGTGTTCCAGCGCTCGACGCCGGGCGTTCTCGTCATCGCCGAGTGGTGAGCGTGGTCTCTATCCACCCAGCACGGCATCCGCCGCGGTCTTGAAGCGGAGCCAGTCCGTTCGGCCGTCCGCGAGCGCTCGCTCCCCATCCGACGTCAACCTGTAGTAGCGGCGCCGCGGCGCGCCCGACCCAACGTCCACCCAATGCCCGCCGATCAACCCGTCCCGCTCGAGCCGCCGCAGGGCCGGGTAGACGGTCCCCTCCGGCAGGTCGATGTCCCCCTCGCTCGCCCGCCGCAGCTCCGCCACGATCTCGTAGCCATACATCTCGCGCCGCCCCAGCAAGGCCAGGATGAGCAGCCCGAACTCACCGCGCGAGAGCTGCGGGCCGGTCTCGTGCACGTCACTCATGGCCCGATCACGTAGAGCTGCGAAACGGTGTGGCCCACGGCCGTCTGGCCGCAGCCGGCGGTCGCCTGGAGGTAGAACCGCTCCAGGTGGTCGTAGCCGAAAGTGATGGGGGTGATGTCGGCCAGTCCCGGAGCGACCGAGTAGTTCGACGTCACCTCGTAGCGATGTCCGGCCTCGAAGCTTGCGCTGTCCGGCAGGGCCGTGACTGATCGGCCGTCCTGCCCGGTCGACCCGAAAGCCAGAGGCGCGCCGTCGGTGGTGTCGCGCCCGGTGGCGGCTCGAGTGAGCTGCGGCGTGATCATCGGGATGCCGTTGGGCCGGGCCCCCTCGACGGCGAGTGCGATCTCGTCGGCCGGGCCGCCGCCCTGGAGGGCGTCGACGAGGCCAGTCGGCCACACGTCTGTGCGTTTGAACAGGAATGAGGCCGTTACGTCGACCCCACTGACCTCGCCCGAGGCCGACCGGGTGCAGGCGACAGTCAGCCCCACCTGCATGTCCGCCGGCCCGATCTGGGTTGGGTCGTGGAGACTGAGGGCGACGGCGGGCATGGCCGACCCGACGATCATCATGGCCCCAATGCCGACGAGGAGTCGCCGCGGAACCGGCCGCTCGTACATCCAGGCCGACAGTGACCGCAGGCGGAGATCCCGCCAGCTCGACAGAGGGCGCAGCCGCAACGGCCAGGAGAAGGCCAGGCAAACGATCCCAAGCCCAGCGCCAGCGCCGACAAGGCTTGCGGGCAGCCCCGGCGGGTTCGCCCACCACAGGACGCCGAGCCACCAGAACAACAGCCCCAGCTCGAGCCGGGCGAAACCCAGAGCCCACCGCTGTCGCGCGCGGTAGGCCTGGAAGACCAGGGACGCGGCAGTGAATGCGGTCAGGGTCCCGCTGAACCCGATCGCGGCCCGGAGCGGCGTCCAGCTCATTAGCGCCGCTGCCTGCCCGTAGGCCATTGCCCAGAACGTCGTGAAGAGCAGGAAGTAGATCACCCAGTAGGCGCGCGGCTTCCCCTTCGCGTCCGTGACGGTCGGAACCAGGACGCCGATCGTGCTGGCGTACAGACGCGAGTGGTAGGCCAGCGTCACGTCCCGGCCAAGGCGGGCGGGCTCGCCGAACGAACGGATCGCCTGGTCCGCCGCGGCCTCCTCGTCCAGACCGGAGGCCAGCGCATCCTGCCAGCGCTGCCACAGGTGCCCGTACAGCTCTTCGGCCAGGTCGTCGCGGTCGCGTCTGCGGAATGCGGCGCCGTTCAAGATCGACTCGACGTGGGCGGCCAGTCGCGCCTCGATGCCCGGCGGCTCATTCATGACCGGGCCGCCGATCCGGAAAGGAGCAGGTTGGGGTTTGGCTCGCTCAGCGCCCCGCGGGCCGCCACGCGTTCGCCCTTTGGCGTGAGGCTGTAGTAGCGCCGACGCGGAGCGCCCTCGCCAACGTCCACCCATTGCGTCAGAGCCAGTCCGTGGCGCTCGAGCCATCTGAGCGCAGGGTAGACGGACCCTTCCGGCCACTCCGGGCTCTCAACAGCGGGCGACCGGGGAGACAGTGCGGCTGCGATCTCGAGGCCGTAGGCCTCCTTGCGAACGAGGACGCCCAGAACGAGCCGTCGAAGCTCCACTGGCGACGTCTGGCGATCCAATTGGTCCCTGCGGCTCTCAGCCAAGGCGTTCTCCTGTACCTAGAGACCCTAGGTACAGACGCCGACAGTGTCAACGTCAGAATGTCCCCGTCGGGGAGCCGACCCTGCGCTCGCCCGCGTAAGCCAGCGCGTTCGCCGATCAGGACCGCGGGCGTGTTCGGGAGGACAGCGCCCCGGCAAGAGAAGTGGCGTCGATCCAACTCTCCCGGGCCGCCCGCAGGGCCATCGTCAGCGGTCCGGGCTTGCCCGTTCCGACAGGTCGACCGTCCAGCGACACGACCGGAACGACCCCTGCGATGCTCGAGCAGATGGCGGCCTCGTCGGCCTCCAGGGCGTCCTCCAGGCGGAGGTCCTGTTCCACCGTGCGGAGACCGACGGCGCCGCCATGCTCCACCAGCCAGGCCCGTGCCGTCCCGGCCAGCAGCCCCGTCCCCAGGCGGGGAGTGGCACAGACGTCGCCGCGGATCAGCAACACGTTGGATGTCGTCGCCTCGGTGATGCGGCCGTCCGTGGTCAGGAAGATGGCGTCGTCCGCGCCGGCCCGCCGGGCCTCGAGGCGGGCGTAAACCAGCTCCGCGCGCGATGTCGTCTTGATGCCCGAGATCGGGGAACTGGGATCCCGGCGGATCACGCTCGTAACGAGCCGCAGGCCGTCCGCCAGCGTTGCGGCGCCGGGCGGATTGAACGGCCAGGCCTGGATTGCGACCGACGCCGTCCCGCCCGAGTGGGGCGCCACGCCTCGAGTGGGATCGAAACCGCGGCTTATCGTGAGGCGAATCGCGGCGTCGCCGGGCGGCTCGACTCCGTCCCAGCCCTCGGCCGCGAGCAGCTCGGAGATCCCGGCAGCGATCGCCTCGTCACCGTAGGGGATCTCCAGGCCCATCGACGAGAGGCCGCGGTGCAGCCGGGCGATGTGGCCCTCCAGTTCGATCGGCACGCCACGCCGGGCCCGCAGGGCCTCGAAGACGCCGTCGCCCAGCTGGAAGCCCCGGTCGTAGGCGGAGAGATGAGCCACGTCGGAGGGCAGCAGGCGGCCGTTGAGCCAGATGTGGGTCGCGACGGGTGCAGTCACGCGCGTCTCCAGAGGCCGGGAGAGAGGGGGGCGCTCAGCCGAGAGGGAAGCGGAGCGCCCCATGGACCGCGACGGCGCGAGTGGTCGTGGCCTCCGCGGCGACCCGCGAGTTCTGGCTCCTGGATCGGTTGGTCGGTCGGGTTGCCCGCTCCGTCAGTGGGAAATGATAGTTGCGATCCTGAGAAGGCCGCACGGCCGGTTCCTTGAACGCCGCGCCCCGAACCGGTGACTCACTTCGCGATAGAGAATCGCGGCGGCGCCGAGGAGGCAGCGCCGCCGCGTGGGGATCGCTGTGAGAAGCGTGGCTGATGTCAGGCCGGGACGGCCACGGCCGGCGCCGCCATCACGGGCGCTCCGGCGCCCGTGATGGCGGTGCGGATTCGTCCGTCGCGCATCCGGATGACCCGGTCGCAGGCCTCGCCTACCTCTGAGTCGTGGGTCACGAGGACGATCGTCTGGCCGTGCTCGCGGTTGAACTGGCGGAGCAGCGCGAGGATCTCGGCGCTGCGTTCGGAGTCGAGGTTGCCGGTCGGCTCGTCGGCCAGGATGATCTCCGGCTTGTTGACGAGGGCCCGAGCGACGGCCACGCGCTGCTGCTCGCCGCCGGAGAGCTCGGACGGCTTGTGGTCGGCGCGGTCGGCCAGACCCACGAGGGCGAGAGCCGCGACACCGGCCTGCTTGGCCTGCTTGCCACCGATCCCGGCGTAGTCGCAGGCGAGGGTGACGTTCTCGAGCGCGGTGAGGGTCGGGACTAGGTTGAAGTCCTGGAACACGAAGCCCATGCGGCGGGCACGGATCTTGGTCCGAGCGTTGTCCGAGAGGCTGGCCATGTTCTCGCCGCCGATGTAGAGCTCGGGGGCGGGGCCGTGGTTCGGGTCGGGAGCGTGGAGCAGGCCCAGGATGTGCATGAGGGTGCTCTTGCCCGATCCCGACGGGCCCATGATCGCCACCATCTCGCCCTTTTCGATCACGACCTCGACGCCCTTCAGGGCTTCGACGGTGTTCTTTCGGCTGAGGCGATAGGTCTTGCGGAGGTTTCGACCTTCGAGGATTGCCATCGTGGAGTCTCCTTGGGTGCGGGTCGCGCGAGGCGGCCCCGATAAGTTCAGGTGGGTCGAGCAGACGGGGGGCTATTCGTAACGCAGTGCGGTCACCGGATCGAGCCTGGACGCACTCCAGGCCGGGACGAAGCCCGCTGCCGCGCCCAGGATCGTGGCGAAGGCAACGGACGAGAAGGCCGTGCCAAAGGTCAGGTCGAAGAGGATCGTGGATGACTCGCGGCCGGCGTCATTGCCCATCGTCGTGATCACGAAGCCCAGCGCCAGGCCAAGCAGGCCGCCGATGAGTCCGATGATCGCCGACTCGATGACTATCTCGCGGCGGATGCGCCAGCGAGAAGCGCCAATCGCGCGCTTGATGCCGATCTCTCGGGTGCGTTCCGCGACGGACATGGCCATGGTGTTGATGACCGATAGGCCGCCGATGATCAGGCTCAGCAAGCCGATGCCGATCAGGATCGCGTTGAGCATCGAGGTCGCGGCACCGATCTGCTGGTCGAAGTCCTTGCCGGTCATCGTGCTGATGCCCGCGACCTTGGCGTCGATCTCATTGGCGACCGCCTCGGGGTCGGTCCCCGGCTTCGGGTACACGACCAGGCCGGTCGCGATCTCATACGTGTTGAGCTTGTCGGCGACCAGCGCCGGCAGCGTCTTGACGTACAACTCCTGGGCTGCAACCATCGGAACCATCGCCGAGTTGTCGGGCGCCGTAAGCGTGGGCTCGAGGATCCCTACGACCTTGAAGTCGACGTTGCGAAGGGTGACCGTGTCGCCAACCTTGGCCTTCTTCTGGCGCGCCAGGTCGGACCCCAGGACAACTACGTTGCTGCCTTCGTCCGAGGGCAGGAGGGCGCGACCCGTCGCGTAGTGCATCGCGAACTTCTCGCGTCCCTGATCGGCGTTGGCGACGGACCCCTGGATCATCGAGGGCGTGCCCATCGAGACGCCGCTGACCTCGTCGCTCAGGAGCATCGAGACGCCTGGCACGACGACGTCCACCCCTTTGAGCGGAGAGATCTGCGCGACCATCCTGGTCGAGAGGACGCCGCCGAGGCCCATGAATCCGCCCTTGGCGCTGACGGTGATCTTGTCCTTGTAGTAGTCGCTGCCGCCCTTGACCAGCGCGTCGATCTTGTTGGCCATCGAGCCGAAGACCACCAGGGCCATGATCCCGATCATGATTCCGGTAATCGTCAGCGTGGAGCGGAGCTTGCGGCGACCGAGGTCTCGCACTAGTCGCATCGGTTGGACTCCTTGTCTTGGTTGAATCGCTTGTCGGTTCGAGGACGCCGTGGGGGCGTCTTTGTCTTCTTACCGAAAGCTACGAGAACGAACCCGCCCCGCCGTCGTCCGAGATGGCGAAACGGGACTCGTCTTGGGGTTGAAAGGAGCCTCATCCCTGCGGATGACGAGCACGCCGGCAGGAGGGCGAAGCCTCAGATCAGGCCGGTCTCGTAGGCGAGGATCACCACCTGGACGCGGTCGCGCAGATCCAGCTTCCCAAGGATCCGGGACACGTGGGTCTTGACGGTCGTCTCAGAGACCACGAGCTTCTCGGCTATCTCAGCGTTGGAGAGGCCGCGAGCTACGAGCTTCAGGACCTCCATCTCTCGCTCCGTCAGCTCGGAGAGTGCCGGGATCGTGTTGTCGTGGGCGGGCGGCAGGCGGCTTGCGACCCGATCCAGGAGGCGCCGCGTAACCGAGGGCGCCAGCAAAGCCTCACCTGCGGCGATGACGCGGATCGCTTCGACCAGATCCTCGGCCGGAGCGTCCTTGAGCAGGAAACCGCTCGCGCCGGCCCGCAGCGACTCGACCACGTACTCGTCCAGGCCGAAGGTCGTGAGCATCAGGACCTTCAGCGGGTCCTCGACTCCCGGTCCCGCCAGGGCGCGAGTGGCCTGGATCCCGTCCATCCCGGGCATTCGGATATCCATGAGCACGACGTCCGGGCGAAGGCGGCGGGCCAGCTCCACGGCCGTGGCTCCGTCGCCGGCCTCGCCTACGACCTGCAGGTCCGGTTCAGCCGAGAGGATCATGCGGAACCCGGTCCGCAGCAGCGGCTGGTCGTCGACCAGTAGTACGCGGATCGTCACGCCTCACCACCCGGCTCGCCCCGGCCGGGGCCCCGGCCCTCCTCCGGGGCGCGGTGCGGCGGCACTACGCGCATCAGCATCGGGGGCACGACGTGCGGTGCCACCAGCGAGCCGGCGCGACCTGGCTTGCGGGCCGGTCGCTCTCTGTGGTCGGCCGCCGGCGCCTGCCTCAAGGCTGCCAGCGACGCGTCTCGCTCCAGCCTGGCTCGGGCCGCGTCGTCCGGCTCGAGCGGCATGCGGGCGAAGACGCGGTAACCGCCGGGGAAGACCGGGCCGGTCTGCAGCACGCCGCCATACAGGGCAACCCGCTCTTTCATGCCGATGAGGCCGTGGCCGCCGCTCGCGTCCGGCGCCAGCAGTGGGGCCGCGGCGCCTCGTCCGTCGTCTGTCACCTCGATCTCGAGGTAATCGTCGCCGTATCGAACACTCACGCAGGCCGTCGCCTTGCCGCCGTGCTTGACAGTGTTGGTCAGCGCTTCCTGGACGATTCTGTACGCCGCCAGGTCCATGCCGGCCGGGAGGCAGCACGCGTCGCCCTCGACCTTCAGTTCGACAGGCAGACCGACGTCGCGAACCTGGGAGATCAACCTGTCCAGTTCTGCCAGTCCGGGCTGAGGGCCCATGCCCGGGTCGTCCTCGCGCAGCACTTCGAGCATTCGGCGCATCTCAGTCAGAGCCGTGCGGCCCGCGGCTTCCACGGCCGCCAGGGCCGTCCGGGCGGCCGCCGGGTCCTTCTCCGCGATTCGCCTCGCGCCGGCCGCCTGCACCACCATGACGCTGACGTGGTGAGCCACGACGTCATGCAGCTCGCGGGCGATGCGAGCCCGTTCCTCGGTCACGGCCTGGGCCGCCTTCTCTTCACGCTCGCGCTCGAGCTCGATGGCTCGGTCTTCCAGTTGCCGCGTGTAGGCGCGCCGGACTCGCAGGTTGTCGCCAATGAGCCAGGCCAGACCGAAGGAGAGGTAGGTCCCGGTCAGGCTCGCCGTCCATCCCGCGGACGAGAAGGCCGCATAGGAAGCCAGGCTGACCAGGATTCCGGCGGCGGTGATGGCTGCGGCTACCGTCGCGCGACGGCGCGGCTCGTTGGCGGCCACCGTGTAGAAGGCAAGGAAGACACCGAATTGGCCGTTCGATTGCGGATAGCCGAGCAGGCTGTAGAAGGTGATGGCAAGCCCGGTGACGATCAGGATTCGCATCGGGTTGCGACGGCGGACCGCGACGGGGAGCGTCTGGAGAATGAGCAGCGGGACGCTGAGGGCGTCGAGTTGCGCATTGTTGAAGCCGGCCGTGGAGAGCGCCAACACGGTGAGGGCGATGGCCATGGCTACGTCCGCGTAGTCCTGGTTCCATCGCAGGCGCCCCAGGTCAATCCGCGGGATTGCGATAGCGCGTTGCATGATCGCACGGTACGCCGCGTCCGCTCTCCGTGCATCGGCCGCGCGCACGATCCGGGCTGCTTCTCGCGGCGGATCGGGCTCGGCCCCGTCCCGAGCCGCGGGCCCGCCCCGGCAGCGGCTGAGAGAACCCACGCGTTCTGGCAGGCCGCAGGTCAGGCTTGAGACGACCCTATGACCTCGACCGACACGGGCAGGGCGGGCCAGCCGGCGTCGGTCGTCAGCAGGCGCGTGGCGTGAAGGACGACGGCGGTCGCGACCACGAGCGCGTCGGGAAGCCGGAGCCTGGACCCGAAGCGGGCTCGCAGCTCGGCGGCGGCGACGGCGATCTCGCGCGTTGCGGGTTCGACTCGGGCGGGCAAGGCGGCCAGAAACGCATCAACAGTTGCCGCGGCTTTGGTGCCCTGCCGGAAGGGTCCAACGAGGACCTCCGCGTAGGCTGAGGCGGGAACCCCAAGCTCGTCTCCGCGGCCGATCGCGAAGGCGACCGCCTGCCTGGCAGCGACATGGTGAATGTCGCTCGAATCGAGAATTGCGATCACCACCCCGGCGTCCAGGATCGTCAGGGCCATTCGCGCCGCAGATCGTCGAGATAGTCGGGGGCATAGGCGCCGGTCAGCGCGCCGGCGAATCGATCGATCGGGTCATCCTCGCGGACGAGGATCAGCTCTCCGGGTCGGCGCGCCTCGGCGCGGAGGCGGTCGCCGACATGGAGCCCCGCCCGAACGAGGGCGTCCTGCGGGATGGTCACCTGGTTCTTCGCGCTTACTCTGGTATACCCGCGGCGTCGAGACGTGGCCTTTACTCGATCAGTCATGAGTAAAGTTTACGTTCGGCGGAACAACCTGGCAATGGCTTCCGTGCGCTTAGAGCAGCTCGCCGTGCGACCAGCCGGTTGGCTCGCCTTCGCGCGGGCGGGGCTCCTCGCCGGGCGCATAGGCGTCCGCGTCCAGCTGCGTCCGTCCGTTCGAGCCCGGCTCGAGCCCGGGCAGAGGCAGGCCGGCCCTTTCCTTGGCCGCCTTTCCCTCGATCGGTCCAACACCGTACGGCACCCACTTGCTCGGATCCTGCAGCCGGTGCGGGGCTACGTTGCCGCGACGATGCGTCTGCTCGAAGTCGGCGGGTTCGATCCACAGGCGATCGCCCTGGAGGAGTCCGGCGATCCCGCCCTGGCCCGGTTCGGACCGCGGGTGCTGGCAGTAGCGGCAGTTGGCCTGGTCGTGCGGCGTGTACTGGACCGGCTCCTCGTAGGTCGTGATGTAGCCCTCGTAGTTGCGGAGCACGACCTTGTGATCCGAGAAACTGATCAGGTAGTTGGGCATGACCGGGATCTTGCCGCCGCCGCCCGGCGCGTCGACGACGTACGTCGGCACCGCATAGCCGGAGGTGTGGCCTCGGAGTCCTTCGATTATCTCGAGGCCCTTGCCCACCGGCGTCCGGAAGTGGCCGGAGCCCTCGACCAGGTCGCACTGGTAGATGTAGTACGGCCGGACTCGGTTCTCGACCAGCTTGTGCACGAGCGCCTTCATGATGTGGACGCAGTCGTTGATGCCGGCCAGAAGCACCGACTGGTTGCCCAGCGGAATGCCTGCCCCGGCCAGCTTGTCGCAGGCGCGCGAGACCTCGGGCGTGATCTCGTCGGGATGGTTGAAGTGGAGGTTCACCCACAGCGGGTGGTACTTCGCGAGCATCTCGCACAGCTCGTCGTCGATCCGCTGCGGCAGGAAGACCGGCACGCGCGAGCCGATGCGGATGATCTCGATGTGGGGGATCTCGCGCAGGCTGCGCAGGACCGACTCGAGTAGCTTGGGATTGAGCGTCAGGGCGTCGCCGCCGGAGAGGAGCACGTCTCGGACTTGCGGGGTTCGGCGCAGATAGTCGAGCTGGGCCTCGATGTCGTGGCGATTGAAGTTCTGGCTCGCGTCGCCCACGATCCGTGACCGCGTGCAGTAGCGGCAGTAGCTGGCGCACTGCGTGGTAACCAGCATGAGGACCCGGTCCGGGTAGCGATGCACGAGCCCCGGAACCGGAGAGTGGCGGTCCTCGGCCAGCGAGTCCTCCATCATCGCCGTGAAGGCTTCGTGCTCACAGTCGGTGGGGATCACCTGGCGGCGGATCGGGTCGTTGGGATCGTCGGGGTCGATCAGGCTTATGAAGTAGGGCGTGATGTCGACCCGGAACTTGTCCGGAGTGGAGAGTCCGGCGCGCTCGTCGTCGGTGAGGTTCAGGACGCGCTCGACCTCTTCCAGCGTGTTGACGCGGTTGGACAGCTGCCAGCGCCAGTCGTTCCAGCGCTCGTCCGGGACGTCGGCCCAGATGGGGGCGCGGCGGCTTACGGCGGGGCGGCCGTCTGGACCGAGGGTGCGGGCGGGGTCGCGAAGGTTGACGAACGGGGTGTCGTCGGAGCGCGGAGCCAGTGCGTTGGCGGGCTCGGTCTCGCCGGCAAGGCGTGCCGCCGGGCCGTGATCACCAACCCTGGGCTCGACCATGACGCGCCTCCGGTCTTTCGTCGCCTCTGCCGTGGGAGTCGGCGGTGCGGCGCCAACGCATAAAGCCTATGCACTCTGCATGCCAGGGGATCATACATCGGCCGCCGCCGAATGGCCCTCGGCCCTTTCCGGCGATGCCTCAGGTCCGCCAGGCGGGCCGACGTCGGCGCAGGCTTGGCCTGCCCGCGTGGGCCTCGGTAGTGCTCAGCTCGCCCCAGAGCCGGCCGACCCTACGGCGCGACTGGCGACCCAGCACTGTCGAGTGTCTGGTCCAGCGCGAACTCGTACTCGTCAGTCCCGTACGTGCCGGTCACGAAGAGCAGAGCGGTGACTGTCCCTTTCTGCCACGTGCGCATCGGTGGGGCTCCATCCGGATCCGAAGTCGGCGGCGGCATGGACGTCCAGCCCCGGGCCGCAAGCTCCGAGTCGTAGAAGCGCTCGATGTCGGAAGACGTGGAATCGAGGGCGTATGTGCGATGGACGCGGATCCGCGCCGCGCTCGCATCGGTCTGCTTTATCCTCCACCAGGATTCCGCCTCTCCCTGCGCGCCCGGAGGTGCGAGGGTCTCCTCTGGCGTTTCCCGCAGCGTCTGTATCTGGGCCGAGACGTCGTATTCGGGAGTCGATGAGAAGGTCATGAGGTATCTCAACGTGCCGTTGGCGGGGGCGCGGAAGTCAAGCTGGAGCAAGAGGCCAGGGTAGAACCATGCGGCTGTGGCCGCGTAGCTGTTGCCGCTGTCACCCAACACGCCGCCGGACCAATTGCGGTTCGATGGCTCAGTTCGATACCAGGCGACTATGTCGTCGGTCGAGGCGCTCGAGCTGAACTCGCGCTCGATCGACGCTCCGCCCGCAGGTATGCCGGCTCCGGGGTACGTCTTGGTCGACAAGAGGGTGGCTCCCGGATAGACCAGATCGTTCTCGGGCCGGACCCGGATGAAGTCAAGCTGGGGGTTCGGGCCGCAGCCAGTCACGGCGAAGACCATGACCGCGACACAGGCCGCCCGCACGAGCCACTGTGCTCTCGAGCGACGCATCCCTCTCACCTCCAGCCGCGGCGGCGTCAACCGCCGTGAGCGCCCTCTTGATGGGCGAACCAACCGTGCGCTCACGGACCCTATTCTGCGCCGCCGGCCTGCGCGGACGTCAAGCTCTCCCAGGTGACGACGCCATGCCGATTCGGGCTCCGATGGCGGTCACGTCGACTGTGAGGCATGAGGAGCAGGTGCCCTACTCGGCGGCCCGCTCCAGGGCCACTGCCTGGAGGCCGATGATCGTCATCGCGTCGGTGATCTCGCCGCGGGCGATCATCCCCATGGCCTCGTCGAAGGCGACCCAGCGCATCTCGATCTCTTCCGTGCCCTCGGGCGTGGCCGTGCCCGCCACCAGGTCCGTGGCCACGAACAACACCGCGGTCTCGTCCGTGACGGAGTTCGAGAGGTCGCACCGGCACAGCTCCCGCCAGGTGCCGCCCTCGTAGCCCGTCTCCTCGGCCAGCTCGCGCCGGGCCGCCTCTTCGGGTGCCTCGTCGAAGCGGCCACCGCCCTCGGGGATCTCCCATGAGTAGCGGTCCAGCGTGTAGCGGAACTGCCCCACCAGAAGGACGCGGTCGCGCTCGGTGTCCAGCGGCACGACGCCGATCGCACGATGGCGGAAGTGGACGACGCCGTAGATGCCTGGCTGCCCGTCCGGCCGAACGACTTCGTCGTGGTACAGCTGGAGCCACGGGTTCTCGTACGCAAGCCGGCGCGACTTGCGCTGCCAGGGGTTCTTCTCGCGCTCGTTCACGCCGCCATGGTAGCGATCACGCCCCAGCGGGGCGCCTCGGCGGACTGAACACTGGCGGCGGGCAAAGCAGCGAGTGGGGTCGCGACGCCGCCGTCGCGGAACCCGACTGGCGGTCCGGCCGTCCTAGCTACGAACCGACCCGAGAGGCCGGCGCCCGATCCGAGCGTCCGCGAGCCAGCCGCAGAGCTGCAGCCGAACATCCGCCACAGCCAGGAGAACGCCATGAACGACAAGCCTTCGAACGCAAAGCCGGAGGACAATCCAGCCTCGGGAACAGTCCAGGCGTCGCGCCATGCCGGACCCGTGACCCTGGGTCGAGCGATCGCCGTGACCGCAGCCGCGAGCCTGCTCCTGGGCATCATCGTCGGCCCCATCATCAGCGGCCATCCGACGCTCGCAGTGGATCCGACCAGCCCTGCCACCGAGCACACGGTGACCGTCTCCGGCTCCGGCCAGGTCAGCGTCGCTCCGGACGTCGCCGACGTGGTCCTGGGAGTCTCGATCACCAAACCGACGGTGGCCGAAGCGCAGTCCGCCGCCGCGACCTCCATGGCTTCGGTCGTCGCCGCGCTCAAGAAGGACGGAGTCGACACCAAGGACATCGTCACGGTCAACCTGAGTCTCAGCCCGGTCTACGACTACAACAACAACGGCTCGGCGCCGCGACTCGTGGGCCAGCAGTACGCGAACACGGTCAAGGTCACGGTCCGCGATCTCAAGAGCGTGGCGGCGGTCGTCGATGACACAGTCGCGGCCGGGGCCACGACCATCCAGGGAATCTCGTTCCGACTCGACGATCCCAAGACCGTCCAGGGTCAAGCCCGCCAGCTGGCCATGAACGATGCCCTGGCCAAGGCCACCGCCCTCACCGCCGCGGCCCATGTCTCGGTCAAGGGCGTCGCCTCGATCAGCGAGACCTCGACGACCCCGATCATCTACGGCGGCGCGATCATGGACTCGAAGGCGGCCGCCGCGCAGGTCGCGACGCCGATCCAGACCGGTACCACGGACGTCGTCATCTCGGTCTCGGTCACATACCTCATCGGTTGACGCTGGATCGGCCTGGGCGCAAGGAGGCCGACGAGCGGTCGCCTCGGTGACTGCTCCCGGTCTCGAACGCGCGTCACCTCGGGCCGCCTCCATCGTTGCCCGATAAATCATCACCTAGTTCAGTGCATTTTCTGCCGGGCGTCACGTCACGGCAGGACCAACGGCACGGTCCCGCCATATGAGAGCCGCGCGATACTCGTCACACCATGCGACTTGACCTGACCAAGCGCAGCGACTACGCGATCCGGGCGATGCTGGCTCTCGCCAGGACCGGCGAGGGCCTGCTCAGCAGCCGCAAGATCGCGCAGGAGATGCACATCCCACCTCGGTTCCTGCCCCAGATCATGGGCGACCTGACGCGGGCGGGGCTCGTGGATGCCCATCCCGGCCGAGCCGGCGGCTATCGGCTGGCCAAGGCCGCGGACTCCGTGAACCTGCTGACGGTGATCGAAGCGGTCGAGGGTGATCCCCACCGGCAGATCTGCGTCATGCGTGGCACCCCTTGCGGGGCCGATGGCGAGTGCGGCGTCCACTACGTCTTCTACGCGGCCGAAGGGGCACTGTTGCAGCACCTCGAGTCGGCGACGCTAAAGAGCGTCATCGACCACTGGACGCAGAGTCAGGCAACGGCCGCCGCCGCGGCCCCCGCGGCCGCCCCCGCCGCCGCCGCGAGCTAGGTCGAGCCCGAGCCCGAGGCCCGTCAGAGCAGGTCCCGGCCGGCTCGTCAGCGCCCTTTTTGCCGCGCCTCCCACTCATCGGCCAGGATGCTCATGTGGATCTCGTCCCAGTAGTGGCCGTCTCGGAGGATCGCCTCGCGCGACCGGCCCTCCACCACGAAGCCGCACTTCTCATACGACCGGATGGCCCTGGTATTGAACTCGAAGACCGTCAGGGCGACGCGATGCAACGGCAATCGCGTGAAGGCGTGAGCGAGCATCAGGTCCGTGGCGTCCGTCCCGTAGCCCTTGCTCCACGCGTCGGCCTCGCCGATGGTGATGTGGAAGAGAGCGGAGCCGTTGTCGCCATCGAGCTGGCTGAACGCGCATGTCCCGATGAGCCGGTCGGACTCCCGCACGTGGATCGCCATGGCCAGGAAGTCCGTGCCCAGGATCCGCGAGTAGAAGAAGCGCTGGATCTCGTCGGTCGAAAGCGCCGTTGGCTGATAGCGGGTCAGCCGGGCCACCTCCGGGTCCGAGTACCAGCGCACGAAGGCGCGAATGTTGTCCGGGCGATGGCGGCGTAGGACAACGAGCCGGCCCGGTATTACTTCAGGCCGCCAGGCCTCGCGCTCAGGCGCGGCGGTCATCGCAGCCTCCCGTTCGCCTCTGTGGATCGGACCGGACGCGCTGGGCGGACTTCACAGGTCGAAGGTATACCATCGCTGCCATGCGTGGCTGGAGCGAGCTGGCCGAACGTGTCGCCGGAACGACTCGCACTTCCGAGAAGACCGCATTGCTCGCGCGCTACCTGGCGCCGCTGCCGGCCGACGAGCTGCGCGTTGCCGCCGTCTTCCTGTCGGGGCGCCCATTTGCGGAGGCGGACCAGCGAGCCGCGGGACTCGGTTGGGCGACCATCGCCGCCGTTGTCTGCCACGTGGCGGGGGCTCCAGCCAGTGCGCTCGGAGAGGCCTATGACCGCTCATCCGACCTGGGCCAGGCAGCGGCCGAGGTACTGGCACTGCGCCCTGAGGATCCGGACCCGAGCGTTTCTCCCTCGCTGGGGGAAGTGGCGGCGACCTTCGCCGCGATAGAGGCCGCCTCCGGGTCCGCCGCCAAAGGCGTCGTCCTTGCCGAGCTCGCCAAACGATGCGACTCGCTGACCGCCAAGTACGTGGTCAAGGTGCTCACCGGAGAGGTGCGGATCGGGCTGCGCGAGGGGCTGCTCGAGGCGGCCATCGCGGAGGCCTTCGATCGGCCTCAGGCCGCGGTCCAGCTGGCTGGGATGCTCACCGGTGACGTGGGCGAGACCGCCGTTCTCGCCAAGGAGGACCGTCTGGACGCGGCCCGCCTTCGTCTCCTGCACCCGATCAAGTTCATGCTGGCCTCACCGGCCGAGAACGCGGCCGAGATCATCTCGCGCCTGGGGCCCACGGTCTGGGTGGAGGACAAGTACGACGGCATACGAGCCCAGCTCCACCGCCGCGGCTCGGAGGTGCGGTTGTACAGCCGTGACCTCCACGACATCAGCGGGCAGTTTCCGGAACTCGTGGAGGCTGCCCGTGACCTGTCCTGGGACGGCATCCTGGACGGTGAGATCCTCGCTTACGCGGACGGCCACGTCCTGCCGTTCCTGACCCTCCAAGCGCGGCTGGGCCGCAAGGAGCCCACCGCGGAGCTACAGGCCGAAGTGCCGGTCGTCTACGTCGCCTTCGACCTGCTCGCCATAGGGCCTCGCTCGGGCACCGCCGCGGGCACGTTCGCAGGGGCGGGCCTGTCCACTGCCGCGGGCACGTTCGCAGGGGCGGGCTTGTCCATTGCCACGGACCACGCCACTGCCGCGGACCACGCCACTGCCGCGGACCACACCATCGCCACGGACCATGCCAGTTCCAACGGCCACCACGCAGGCGGCCTCAACGGCATGGCGCCCGCCGCGGTGACGCCGCTCCTGGCGGTGCCGCTTGCCGAGCGGCGGCGTCGTTTGGAGCGGCTCGAACTGCCAACCGTCGGCGGGGACGGCCGCTTCGCGCTGTCGCACCTGGTCACGGTCGATTCGGTGCAGGCCTTGGACCGGGTCTTCACCGAGGCGCGCGCCCGCCGAAACGAAGGCTTGATGGTGAAGGATCCGCAGAGTGGCTACTCGCCGGGCCGGCGCGGCCTGGGCTGGCTCAAGATGAAGCGCGCCCTCGCGACCCTGGACTGCGTGGTGGTAGGCGTGGAGATGGGGCACGGCAAGCGCCACGGCGTCCTGTCGGACTACACCTTCGCCGTTCGGGACGAGGCGGCCGACCGGTTCGTCACCATCGGCAAGGCATATACGGGATTGGCCGACGCGGAGATCGCCGAAATGACGCGCTGGTTCGAGGCGCACACGGTTCGGCACTTCGGTCGCTTCCGGGAAGTCGAGCCGCTGGTGGTCATCGAGGTCGCGTTCGACGTCATCCAACGCTCCAACCGGCATCAGTCCGGCTTCGCATTGCGTTTCCCGCGCATCGTCCATCTCCGGACCGACAAGGGACCGGCCGAGATAGACACGCTCGCGACCGTCGAGCGACTGCATCGCGAGCTGCAGCACGAGGCCGAGTACCTGGTTACTGCCGGGGCGCGCCGGCCCGAGAAGCGCCCGGTCTGAAGGACGATCGCGCCGGCGGAGCCGTGTCCACCGGTTGCCGATCCCCGTGGGGCCTATGGCACGCCAGCCGGATGTCCTATCCCAAGGCGAGATTCGTCCGGGTATCCTGCCGGCATGTTCAGCACCTTCAATCCGAACCCGGCCCAGTCCATGCCGCTGACGGTAGTCACGGCGCAGCTGATCATCCAGGGTACGATCCAGACTCGCCTCCTCCGTCTGACCGACGTCGTCAATGAGCCGGACATCGCCAGTCTCGTGGTCCTGGACGCGACGTTCATGGAGGTCGGCTCCAGGCGCGTGGTCGCCGGAGCAGCCGTGTCGCAGGTCCAGCTGGACGACGTCCTCTTCGTCCATATGACTCAGTCGTCGGAAGCGAACTCCGACATGCGGACCCCCAAGCAGGCCGTTCGGGCAACCCTCCTGGCGCCGCCGTTCACGATCGAGGGTCAGATACACCTGCCATACGAGTCGGAGCTGAAGATCGCGATGGCAGCCTATACGGGTCGCTTCCTGCCCGTCACCGGTGCCCGCTACTGGGCCTACGGCGTGGCGGAGGCGCCAAATTCCGTGGATCTGCTGATCGTCAACCACGCCAAGGTCCACGTGGCGGTAGCGTCGAGCACGCAGTGGCTCACCGAAGCTCCGTCGGAGGCGGGAGGGGGATCCCCGCCGAGCGGCTGGTAGCGCGTCAGCGCTCGACCGGCAGATCGAGACGGTCGCCCCACTCGACCCAGCCGCCGTCGTAGACGGCCACGTCATCGCAGCCCAGAAGCGTGAGCGCGAAGGCGAGCTTGCACGCTCCGAGGCCGACCGAGTCGTAGCAGACGATCCGCCGTCTCGAGTCGACGCCGGCTTTGCGCAATTGCGACCGCAGTTCCTCGGCGCTGTGGAAGCGGCCCGTCTGTGGCTCGGTCATGGCGGAAGCCGGAACGTTGACCGCGCCGGGGATGTGGCCCAACCGTCGAGTCGAACCGGCGTGCCCGGCGAACTCGGATGGCGCCCGAGCGTCGAGCAGCTGGACCTGCGGCGAGCCGATCAGCTGGCGCACGTCGCTCGCAGTCAGGCGCGTTCTTCCCGCGAGGCGGGGAGTGAAGGTAGTGGGCGGCCGCAGCTCGGCTGTGGTGGAGATAGGCTGGCCCAGGTTCCGCCATGCTTCGAGACCGCCGACCAGGATGCGGGCCGAATCGAATCCGTAGACGCGCATCGTCCACCACGCTCGGGCTGCGTAGGAGCCGGCGGTGTCGTCGTAGATGACCGCCACCATGCCATTGCCGATGCCGACTCGGGCCAGCGTCTCCGCGATGCGCGTCGGTCCTGCCAGGAGCAGGGCCTCGCTCTCGTCCTCTTGCTCGGCGAGGTCGGTTCGCCAGTCGAGGTACGTGGCGCCGGGAATATGCCCGTTGGCGTACAGGCGGTGCCCGGAGCCGTCTGGTCGCCAACGTAGATCCAGCACGCCAAAGCCGGGCCGGCCGAGGTTCTCGGCCAGCCACTCGGCCGTGGCCAGCAGCTCGGGTCGGGCGTATCTGCTGACGTTGTATCCGTTCATGCAACCCCCCTGGCTCCAGGTCTCGCGTCGCCGATCGGACGACCGGTCGATCCAACCGGTGCCCGGGCGTGGCGCCACCGGTCCTTATCATAGGCGGCGATGGTGACCCCATTTCTCCCCGACGACGAGAAGATCCCGGCAATCCGTGAAGCGCTTCCGGCCACGGCCGCGGGCATCTACCTGAACACCGGCTCTGCCGGGCCGCTGCCCCGGGAGACCGCTCACGCCATGGCCGAAGCGGAGGCCTGGGAGCTGCGCACCGGCCGAGCCGATCGCAACTTCTGGCAGGATGCGCTGGAACGGCGGGCCGAGGCCAGAGCGGCTGCCGCCGCCGTTCTGGGTACGGACCCGAGCCGAATCGCCCTGACCCATGCCGCCACCGACGGCATGAACATCGCCACCTGGGCCGTCGATTGGCGAGCCGGAGATCGAGCCGTCACCACGTCCCTGGAGCATGCCGGCGGCCTCGGACCGTTGTGGGCGATCCGCGATCGATGGGGAGTGGAGCTTGTTGTCGCCGACGTGGGTAGGGGCGGCGATCCGGCCGCGGCCGTGGAGGCGATGGATCGCGCGATCAGGCCTGGGACGCGGCTCGTTTCCATGTCGCACGTCTCGTGGGCTACCGGAGCGCGACTGCCGGTCGGCGAGATCGTCGAGATGGCGCACGCTCGTGGGGCGCTCGTAGCCGTCGACGGCGCTCAGGCGGTCGGCGCGATTCCAGTTTCCGTCGAGGAACTGGGCGTCGACTTCTACGCCATGCCCGGTCAGAAGTGGCTCCTCGGGCCCGAGGGTGTCGGGGCGCTCTACTGCGCCCCTTCGGTACTGGATCGGCCGCGCCTGGCCTTCGCCGGTTGGGCCAGTTTCGAGTCGCTGGACCTGGCGGCGCACGGCAAGCCATGGCCGGACGCTCGCCGCTTCGAGAATTCGACCCTCCACGGGCCGTCGGTCCTGGGCTTCGCCCGAAGCGCGGCCTGGCTCTCGATGTTCGTGGGGCTGCCGTGGATCTACGAGCGCATCGGTCGTCTCGCGGGCGAGGCGGTGGCGATGCTGGCCGAGGTTCCCGGAGTGGAGCTGCTGACGGCGCGCGAGCAGATGGCCGGACTCGTCAGCTTCCGGATCGCCGGGTGGGAGGCCGGGGCCGCCCTGCGCGAGCTGGAACAGCGGACGCTCTGCATCGCCCGAACGATCCCGCCCCTGGACGCGATCCGGATCAGCGTGGGCTTCTTCAACACGGATGCGGAGCTGCGCCGCTTCCGCGACGGAGTGGCTCTCGTCGCCGCCCACACGCCGGAGTCGATCCCGCACCGCCCCAGGATCGAGGTCCTCCGCGGCGGGGTGGACTAGGGTCGCCGTCCGCCGGAGACGGGTGTACGATCGTGCCCCGGCGGGGGAGTAGCTCAACGGTTAGAGCATGGCTCTTATACAGCCCCGGTTGGAGGTTCGAATCCTCCCTCCCCTACCAACTTCCCGGTCGCTCACCCTGCCATCATCGTGGGGTGCCGCCGAGCGAACTGTGCCTCTCCACCCAACGCCGGCAAGCGCTTCCCACTTGGCAGCTTGACAGATGTAAAGTGCGCTTTACAATTGCAGACGTCAAGCGAGCTTTACATCGAAGCGAGCCATGAAGAACCGGCTGGAAGACGAACGGACGAGTCGAGGCTGGACGCAGCAGGAGCTGGCCGATCGGGCCGAGGTTTCCCGGCAGACCATCATCTCGCTCGAGCGCGGCCGCTACAACCCGTCGATCCTGCTGGCTTTTCGCCTTGCCCGTCTTCTGGGCACGCAGATAGAAGACCTGTTCCTATACGAGGAGGGTGACCATGACTGATCGAACGACCTGGCTCCGGACACGAGTCCGCGCCGGCTGGCTGCTCCTGGCATGTGGGATCCTGGCGTTCGCAGCATCGCTCGTGCTGGCGCGCGCGAACCCGGACTTCCCGTGGAACCTGCGTATCTTGGGTGGCGTGGGCATGGTCGTGGGTGGGCTCGGAGTCGGCCTGCTGGTCCGGTACCGGCCGGCGATGTCGAACGGCGAAGTCGCCCGCCGCCTCGTAGTCGAGGAGCGCGACGAGCGGGGAGTCCAGATCCGGCAAAGGGCGGGCCAACGAGCCTACTGGGTGTCGGCAATCCTCATCTACGTCGGCTTGATGTGGGCCTCGTTCGCGTCGAACGGAGACCTTCCGGCACTTGAGGGCGATCTACTGTGGAACTGCCTCGTCATCGCCTTTCTGGTCCCACTGTTCGTTTACCTCGGCAGCGTCATCGCCGACGAACGCCGCACCTGAGCGATCCGGCGGGGTCTGCCCTCGCTGCTTAGCAGCTGCTCTCGGGCGTGATGCTGCCGATGTCGTTTGCTCCCGACTGGCTGCAGACCGTTGCCAGGTTCAATCCCCTGTATCACGCGGTCGCTGCCATTCGGGCGCTCTTCAATGCGAGCTACGGCGACTCGGAGATCGTCTTTGGAGTGGCGCTTCTTGCGATCCTGGCAATGGCCACGATCTCGCTCGGCGCCCGCACCTTCAGCCGTGCCGCGTCGTAGAACGGGGCCGCTCGCGCCTCCGCCCGTCGCGCCCTCGCGTGGGACGCCGCTAGACTCCGACCATGTCCGTCCTCGACGATGCGCCGTACCTCCACGCCGACGATCGCGCCACGTGGCGCGCATGGCTGGAGGCGAACCATGCGACGGCCCGCGGCGTCTGGCTGGTGACCTGGCTGCCGAGTTCGGGCCGGGTCCGCCTGGACTACGAAGCGGCAATCGAGGAAGCCCTGTGCTTCGGCTGGGTGGATAGCACCGGCGGCCACCTGGACGACGAGCGCGGCAAGCTCTACTTCGCGCCGCGCAAGCCCCGCAGCGTCTGGGCCGCGTCCAACAAAGTGCGGATCGAGCGGTTGATCGGCGAGGGGCGGATGGCTCCCGCGGGTTTGGCCGCTGTCGAGCGGGCGAAGGCGAACGGGTCCTGGGAGATCCTCGATGCCGCCGAGCGGATGGAAGTCCCGGAGGACCTCGCGGCGGCCTTCGAGATCCGTCCGCCGGCCGCCGTCAACTTCGCGGCGTTCCCGCCCTCGGCGCGCAAGATGCTGCTCGGCTGGGTCGCGGTCGCGCAGCGCCCGAAGACTCGTGCGACGCGGATCGAGAAGATTGCGGAAGCGGCCGCCCGCAATGAACGTGCCAGGGGCTGAAGCCGAACCGACCGTTGACCGCGCCGCGTGACCCCTTACGATTTGCGGACGAACCCCCGGCCCACTTGAGGACCGTCACTCGATGAGCCATCTCCCTCCCGCGCCCGGCCCCACGCGGCCGGCTGCTCCACAGTGGGGCGCGCCGCCACAGGCGTGGGCAGGACAGACGTGGGCGCCGCAGGCGTGGGCCCCGGGAGCGGCCTATGGCTGGGGAGCGCCTCCAGGTCGGCCGGCGAAGGCCGGGGCCGGGGCCGCCCGGCCGCGCTGGGCAGGAACGATCGCGGTCGCCGTGATCGTCGTGGGCGTCGTGTTGGGCGGGATCGCGGCGGACAACGCCATCCCCGTGCCGAGTGCCGGGCGGATCGCGATCAGCCAGGCGGTCTACATGACCGCCGCTCCGGGCTGGGTCACGACCACGGCCGCGGGGGAGATAACGGACGGGCTCGCGCTTCAGAACTCGAGCGCCCTCCTGATCGCGCAGGTCCTCAGCACCAATTACAAGGGCGATCCCCGGCAACTCCTCCAGACGTCGGAAGCCAGCTTCGGAGCAGACGCCGCCCAGATCTCCTTCGGCGGTGAGCGAGACGTCGTCCTGAACGGCAAACACGCGAGCGAAGTCGCGTTCTCCGCCCTGGTCTCCGGCGACAGAGGCTCGGGCATGCTCGATGGCGAGCTGGTATGCCTGGTTCTGCCGTCGGAGGGCAACGGCTACGCCGTCTTCATCCAGGTTGCCGCGCCCCAGGGAGACCTCTCCTCCATCACCGATGACATAGACGCCATGGCCGGCAGCGTGGAAGTGGGCCAGTGAGCGCTCAGGCCACGCGAGCGTTGCCACGGGCCCCGAGGTGGGGCTTGAGAGGGACGTTTGTCCGGCCCAGCCAGCCCGCCTACTGGCTCTTCATCGTCCTCCTCTTCGTCGGGGGCGACAGGAGCCTCGGCATCCAGCTGGACATGGTCCAGCTGCCGTCGGCGTTCCTGATGAGCTGGGTGCTGGTCCTCCTGTACGCCATCCCCGTGGCCTTCCTGGTGTACCACCTCGACCTGTTCGAGCGCGAGCCGATCGCGCTCGTGGCCGCCGCCCTGATCTGGGGCGGCGTCATCGCGACAGGCCTGGCGGTCTACGCCAACGATGCCTGGAGCTCGGTCGTGGGCAAGGTGGCGCCGGAGGCGGCGCTCGACTGGGGCGCGGCGATCGTGGCCCCGCCGGTGGAGGAGACGCTCAAGCTGATGGGCGTCGTGCTCCTGTTCCTGATCGTGCCCGAAGAGTTCGACGGGGTTCTCGACGGATTCGTCTACGGCGCGATGGTGGGCCTGGGCTTCACCGTCGTCGAGGACACGATGTACTTCCTGATGCCGGTCCTCTCGAGCGGCGTCGACCAGACCGGCCCCGTCTTCGACACGTTCTTCATCCGCGTCATCGGCGGCGGGCTCTACGGCCACGTCCTCTTCGCGGGCCTGACAGGGATGGGCTTCGCCTACCTCGTTACCTCGAGGGCGGTCCTGAGCAGGCGGATCGCCGGCTTCGGCGGATGCTTTGCGGCGGCGCTGGCGGGCCACGCCTTCTGGGATTCGCCCATCCTGAACGACATGCTCGCGAACGGCGGCGCTCCTGCGAGCCAGCCCCAGGTCATCCTGTGGTCCACGTTCAAAGGCTTGCCATTCCTCATCCTGCTGGGCGTTCTCGTGGTGGTGGCGACCCGAAGCGAGGAGCGGTCTTTCCGGGCCATCGTCTCCGGAGAGCCGGATGGAACTCTGTTCCCGGAGCCCGAGATGCGAGCCCTGGGCAGCCTGTGGACGAGACGGTCGGCTCGAGCCGAAGCCGGCCGAAGGCTCGGCCCGGCGGGCGCCCGACTCATGGGCGAGCTCCAATCCGCCCAGATCGACTACGCCATGGTTCGAAGTCGAAGCGAATCCGCGGCCGATCCGGCCCTCGAACCGCTACGGCAGCGCATCCGCTGGATCAGGGCCCGGATGGTGCCGGTCTCGGGCGCCCCACCCGCCTCCGCACTCCCCGGCGCCGCGGGCGTCTCCGTCCCGGACTGGTCGCCGACCCACCTCGTGCCCGCCGGCGGAGTGCCGGCCTGGGCCGTGCCGGATCCGTCGAAGCGGCCGGTCGCCAGCCTCCCTCCGGGGCTGGAAGTGGTGGTGGAATCGCGAATCGACGACTGGGCCCTCGTTCGGGCCGCCGGCGAGTGGCGTGGCTGGGTCGACGGGCGCCTGCTCGTCGAGCGTCACTGACTTTCCGGCGGCGCGCGAAGGCCGGCGCTCCCGGCGCGGCGGCCGGTGCTGCCGTTCTCGCCAGTGAGGCGACGGACTTACTCCTCCACAGCCTCGATGCGGATCCGCGCATCCACGATTACCGCGCCCTCCGGGCGGACGATAACCGGGTTGCAGTCCATCTCCGCGATCTCCGGATGCTGCTCGACCATGGCCGCGACTCTGAGCAGCAGCTCTTCGAGGCCGGCGACGTCGCACTTGGGCGCGCCGCGGAAGCCATCCAGGAGCGGGAACGTGCGCAGAGACGTCACCATTTCGTGGGCGTCCCGGTCGGTCAGCGGCGTGATCCGGACCTTCACGTCCTTGAGAACCTCGACAGCGACACCGCCTGCGCCGCAGGCCACGACCGGGCCGAAGAGCGCGTCGTGGACGACACCGACGAGCATCTCAACGCCGCCGGACGGGACCATCTGCTGGACGAAGAACTTCTCCACTTTCGTGCCCTGGGCGGCAATTCGAGCCGCCATCTCGACGGCCTGCTGAGTCACCTCGACCGCGCCCTCGAGATTGAGCACCACGGCCTTGGCCTCGGTCTTGTGGATCAGCTTGGGAGCGACACCCTTGAGCGCCACTTTGCCGCCGATCTCGGCAGCCGCGGCGCCGGCCTCCTCGGGCGCGGCCGCCAGGCGCCACGCCGCCATCGGAACGCCGTAGCAGCCAAGGAGCTTCGCCACCTCGTCCGGGAGGAGCCAGCGCGACTTATCCTCGCCGGACTTCTGGATAGAAGCGAGGACGTCGGCGATGATGGCCTTGCCCTCGGAGGTCCGAATGTCCCCGTATTGGGGCACCAGACCCTCCGGCGTCTCCGCCCAGATGCCGTATCGAACGGCGTGGGCGAGGGCGCGGGCGGCATCCTCGGGGAACGGATAGGACGGCAATGAGAGCCCGTCCGTCTTGAGCGACTCCGGCGTGCCCTTGGACGACAGGAAGACGGACAGGAGCGGGAGCGGGCGCGGGAGATCGAGAGCAGCCTCGCGGATGCCGAGGGCGATCTCCTCGGGCTTGGTGACGAGCACCGGAACGTAAAGGATGATGATCGCGTCGATCCCGTCCCACTCGGCCAGGATCTTCAGCGCCTTGCGGAAGGACTCCGGTGGCGCCGCGGCGATCATGTCGACGGGGTTGTTGTAGCCGGCCCCGGGCGGCAGGAACTCGGCCAGCTTGGCCTTGATCTCGTCGGGGACCTGCGGCACGACCAGGCCGTCCGCCTCGCAGGCGTCGGCACAGAGGATGCCGGGGCCGCCGCCGTTGGTCAGGATCGCGACGCGGTTGCCCTTCGGCCGCGGCTGGTTGGCCAGCAGCGTCGCAACGTCGAAGAACTCGCCCAGGGTGTCGGTGCGGATGACGCCGGCCTGCTTGAAGAGGGCGTCGACCGTCACGTCGGAGGCGCCCAGGAGGGCGCCGGTATGAGACGACGTGGCGCGCGCGCCCGCGGAAGATCGACCACTCTTAACGACCAGGATCGGCTTCTGGCGGCCGACCCGCCGCGAGATCCGGGCGAACTTGCGGGGGTTGCCGATCGACTCCAGGTACAGGGCGATGACGTCCGTGGCCGGGTCGTCGGCCCAGTACTGGATGAAGTCGTTGCCGGAGAGGTCGGCCTTGTTGCCGACGGAGATGAAGGTGGAGAGGCCCAGCGAAAGGCTGTTGGCGTACTCGATCACGGCCAGACCGAGGGCGCCCGACTGCGACAGGAAACCGACGTTGCCCTGCATCGGGGCGTTCGGCGAAAAGGTCGCGTTCATGCGGATGTCGTCGTGGGTGTTGATGACGCCCATGCAGTTGGGGCCGATGACTCGCATGCCGTGCTCGCGGGCGATCCCCATCAGCTCGCGCTGCATCTCGCGCCCGACCGGGCCGGCTTCGGCGAAGCCTGCCGTGATCACGACCATGCCATGGACGCCCTTCTGGGCGCATTCCGTCGCGGCGGCCATCACGAGCTTGGCAGGAACGACGATCACGGCCAGATCGACCGGACCGGGGATGTCGAGGATCGACTTGTAGGCGTGGACCGATTGGACGACATCGGCGCTGGGATTGACGGGGTAGACGGGGCCGTTGAAGCCGCTATCCATGAGGTTGTGGAATACCTCGCCGCCGATCGTGCGGCGCTTGCGCCCGGCGCCGATCACCGCCACGGAACGCGGCGCCAGCATGCCCCGGACCGCGTTCATCGACGCGATCTGCTCGCGGGCCTCGAAGCGGGCCTGCGCCTCGGGCGTCATGGACGTGGGGAAGCCGACGCGGACGAGACCCGGCTCGCTTTTCATCGTGATCCCGAAGCCGCTCTCCCGGAAGACCTCGAGCATCTTGTGGTTCTCGGGCAGGACGTCCGCCTCGAAGACGGCGACGCCGTCATCCTCGGCCGCCTCGGCGAGCCGCTTCAGCAACAGAGTGCCCAGGCCTCGACCCTGGAACGAGTCCGTGACCGTGAAGCCGACCTCAGCCCGGTCCGTGGCCGCGCGGTCCGCAACCGCTCGATCGTCGGCGACGCGGTCGTAGCTCGCCTGACCCACGACGTCCTGGCCGTGGACCGCCAGCACGCAGCAGTCCTCGCAGCCCTCGACTCCGGACCAGCGGCGGGCCGTTGCCTCCAGGTCTACTGAAAGGGAACGGAAACGGAGCCGTCGGGATTCGTCCGAAAGGCCCCGCAGGAAGGCCAGGATCGGGGCTTCGTCCGAGGGGTGGGCCCCCCTGATGCGAACCGACGAACCGTCCCGGAGGACCACGTCGATGTCGCGCGGGGAGTAGGTCGTGCTCATACTGCCGCCTTCGTTTGTTGCTGGGCGTGGCCCTGTGGGGCTCGGCGTGTGGCTACCCTCCGTACCGAATGGCGCGCGGGGGCCTCAACTCTATTGGTAGGAGCTTCCGCGATCGAGCGTCCCGCCAGTAGGGCCAATGGGCGCGCGATGCGGGCCGTAGGTCCCG
The DNA here is from genome assembly GCA_003141455.1 of Chloroflexota bacterium. Taxonomy (GTDB): domain Bacteria; phylum Chloroflexota; class Limnocylindria; order Limnocylindrales; family CSP1-4; genus Fen-1039. The sequence goes on from PLMA01000048.1 coordinate 81,388, forward strand.
GGTCCGATGGCCGGTGGGGGCTCGAATCGCCCCTGCCGGCCGGGTCCCGTTGCCGGTTGTCACCAGGCCGAGCACGTTGGCGCCGGCGTTCGGCGGCTCCGCCCTCCGGGCCGGTGTTTTGCGGCACCGTCCGAAAGGTGTCCCGAGCGCAAGTCCTGGGTGCCATGACCGCCGTACCATTGCCCGGAGCCCCCTCCCGTCCCATTCTCGGGCCTATGACGGGTGTCACTGCTCGGCGGACTCTGGGACGCCATGCCAGCCTGCTGGCGGCGTTTCCGCTGGCGCTGCTGCTACTGATCCTCACCGCCGGTTCTGCGTTGGGCGCTTCCACGCTCACCAATCCGACGGCGACACCTCTCACCGCGACCTTCGGGACATCGGTGACGTTCACGGTGACGTTCACGGACAGCGGTAATCGGGGCCCGCAGGCGAACTCGGTCACGGTCGCATTCGACAACGGCACGCGCAATGTCATGAGCGCGACTTCGACGGACTATGTCCACGGCGTGACGTTCACCTACTCGACGACCCTCCCGGTCGGCCAGCATTCGGTCCGGTTCCGAGCAAACGACCACACCGGCGTGAGGGTGCCTGGCAGTCCCGTGACCGGCCCGTCCGTCACGATCACTGCGCCACCGCCGACCCCCGCGCCAACTCCAACGCCTCCGCCGACCCCCGCTCCAACTCCCACGCCTCCGCCGACCCCCGCTCCAACTCCCACGGCACCGCCGACGCCCGCTCCAACGCCTCCGCCGACCCCTGCCCCCACCCCCAAGCCGACCCCAGCGCCCACTCCCAAGCCAGCTCCAATCGTCACGCCGACTCCGGTCCGAACGGCAGCTCCAACTCCTACCCTCGTCCCCACGGAGCAGCCCACTCCGGTCCCGTCCGCAAATCCTTCGGACGCGGGTTTGCTGGCGGGAGGCGTAACGGCCTCAGGCGCGCCGGGCGACCAGGGCGGTGGCATAACCGTCGGTACGCCCGTCCCCGGCGCTCAAGGTGCCGACCCCGCGTCGCAGCCGGCAGCGATCCTCATGGTTGGTCGGCTGGCCAGCGCGCTCTTGCCCATCGAGCAGGCCGGTGGCGCCGGCGGTGTCGGCAGGCCGGGCGGAGGGGTTCCGGGCATCTTCGGATACACGCCTCCGAAGGTCCCGCTGCTGCTCCAGCAGCTCGCTCCTACGATCGCAACCGCCAGCTCCGCGGCCGCGGCGTGGGCGGCCTTCTCCTTCTTCGGCAAGCGACGCCGCGATGACGACGAGACGGAGCCCGACGGAACTCTCGCCGCGGCCGCTGCCACCGGCTATGAGGCCCAGGCTGTGCCCGGCCTGCCGGCCGTGGACGAATCGCTCCTTCCACGCTGGCGACGACCTTCCTTGCAACAGGTTCGCAAGGCGGATCCTCTGCGAGCCGAGGCCGAGACACCCCACATGTCCTTCGAGACTGCCGGCGCCGCGCCGCTCGGTGACTACGAGCGACGCAGCATCGGCTATCGGCTGGTGCGCCTCCTGGACTCGCCGGATGAGTTGAGATCGCAGGAGATCGGCATCCTCGACCAGGGCGACGAGGTCCAGCTCCTGCAGCGGCATGGGGCCTACTGGCTGGTGCTCTGCCCGGACGGGAAGCAGGGCTGGGTGCATCGCATGGTCCTGGCAGACGCCCAGGTCCGGACCGCCGATCCCGAGCTGACCGTGCCCGAGCCGGACGAGAATGTCGTCGCCTATGAGATGCCGGGACTGGACGAGATCGCAGAGGAGCCCGCGCCCGGCGGCCTGCTCGCGGCCTACATGAAGGCGAAGAGCGGCCTTCTCCGGTCGACTCGCGAGAACCAGCCTGTCGAGTCCGTGCCCCTTGCCGAGGGCGCCGCGGCCGCCGCACCGGGTGCCCCCGCCAAGAGTGCCGCAGCCCGCGCGAAGCCGACCAAGGCCCAGCCGGATGAGGCTGTCTCAGCCGCTAGCGTCGATGGGGCTTCCGACGGCCAGACTCCCGCCGCAGCACCAGGACGTGCTGGTGCGCGATATTCGGGACGAAAGAGTGCGGGTACCCGTAAGGCCTCAACCGCGTCCCGGCCTGGTACCAAATCACGTCGCCCTTCACGGTGAAGCCGGCGCGAGTCGCGCGATCGGCCAGATCCGAACCCGTGAAGATGTAGCGTCCCTCCTGGTAGGCGTCGCGGACGATCACGGCCGCGTAGCGGTCGCTCCGCAGTACTCGCGCCATCTCGCCGAATATCCCTTCGATGCGGTCCAGGAAGGTGGCGTAGTCCGCGCTGTTGGCCAGGTCGCCCGCGTGCTCGGTCACCATCGCGTAGTCGGTCCGGCGATTCGCATGCTCTTCGGCGAGCTTGCCGCCGGCCATCGTGATCGGCAGCTGGATGTTGTAGGGCGGATCGGTGGCGACGAAGTCGACGCTTTCCGGCTCGATCTGCGGCAGGAGCGCCAGCGCGTCGCCGAGGCGCATCTCCAGGCCAGACGGATCGAAATGCCGCTCTCCGCCGGGATCGGCCGAACCGATGTCCGCGAGCACCGGACCCAGACCGTCTCGCTCCGCGGGCAGGACTCGGAGCAATTCCTGGAAAGTGTCGACCCAGCGTTGCTCGATCTCGAGGCCTATCGCCCGCCTGGGCCCTCGAGCGATTGCCGCTCCCAGGAGCGTTCCACCGACGCCGGCAAACGGGTCGAGAACTAGCTCGCCGGACTTCGTGAAGAACTCGATCAGTCGAGCCATCAGCCGCGGCGGCTTGTTTGCGCCGTGCCGCTTGCGGAGAGCGTGGCCCAGTTCGGAGGGATAGGCCGTTCCCCAGACTGACTTGGTGAAGTAGAGCCATTCCTCGCCCGAGAGCTCGTTGAGGGTGTTGCCGGGGTGTCTGGGGCTCACCCGTCGAGCTTAGCCGCGATTGGGAGGCGGCGCGACCCGGCCGGGCGCCTGCGTCTTCGGCTGCGAAACGGCCGCCCGGGAAGCCCGGCTATCGCGTTACCCTTAGCCGATCGAGGGGTGGACGATGCGTCGCGCTGTGCAGCGCTCAACCTGGGACCTCGATATATGACCAACAGCCACGACCGAAGCGGCGAGAGCCGCGGCTTCGATGGACGCTCGCCGCACCGGCAGCTCTGGAGCGACCGGTTCGTCGGTCGCGAGCGCCAGCTAGAGCGGATCGCCGCCGGGCTCCAGGGCGCGGTCGATGGCAAGCCCAGCGCTCTCCTGCTGTCAGGCACCGCCGGCCTGGGTCTCAGCCGCCTCCTCGGAGAGACGCGCCGGCGGATCGGCACTCTGGGCGAGCCCTTCGCGAACGTCCACGGCGTGGCGGTGCCGGCAACGTCCGGCGTCCCATACGCACCTGTCACGGCCGCCCTCGAGCATCTCCTTGCCCCGATCTCTGACGAGATGCTCGCGACACTCGTGGGCTCCACCGGCGACGCCATCGCCCGCCTGGTGCCGAGCCTGCGATCGCGACTGGGGGATCTGGAGCTGCTGCCGGGCCGTCCGCCGATCGCTGCCCCGGAGTGGCGCGAGGCGCGCATGTTCGAGGCCGTTCTGGGTTTGCTGGAGCGGCTGAGCGAACGGCAGCCCGTGGCCGTGATCATCGAGGACCTGCATCACGCCGATGCCGCGACCCGTGGCCTGGTCACGTTCCTGGCTCGCGTCACTCGCGGCCAGCGGGTCATGCTCGTCGTCACCTACCAGCCCGACCGGCTGCTCCGGTCCGACCCGCTGCGGACTACTCTCTCGACTCTCGCCACGTCGCCGCTTGTGACGAGCACGGAGATGCCGCCTCTGGAACGGGAAGAGCTGGGCCAGTTGATCGAGGCGATCGAGGGTTCCCGGCCTTCGTCGACGACGCTCCTCCTGGTCGCCGAGCGGTCGCGCGGCAATCCGCTCGTGGCCGAGGAGCTGCTGGCCGCGCGCCGCGAACGGCTGGGCGCGTCGCTTTCGGGATCGCTCGGCCGGTTGGTCACCGCCCGAGCCGCGCTCCGCTCGCCGGAGTGCCGCAGGGTGCTGCGGCTGTTGTCGCTGGCCGGGTCTGCGGTCACGATGCCGACGCTCATGGCCGTGGCCACGGAGTTCGAACGCCAGGCGCCCGCCCGGCCGCCTCGCTCCAACGCGGGGATGCGCCAGGGCGAGGGTCTCGAGTCGGACATCGCCGCGGGCGTGGCCGAAGCGCTGGAGCATGGCTTCCTGATCGAGACGGACGACGGATCGGGCGGAGCTCCAGCCGGCGGCTTCGCCGGGTCGGTGGGCGGGCCGGGCGGGGAGAAGGGCCGCAGCCCGGATCGGGAGTCGCGGGCCGGTTCGCGCGGCCCCGGAGCGGAGGAGCACGGCCGGGACGGCCGCCCGGGCCAGAACTCGCGTTCGGCCAAGACTGCGGCCCAGGCACCCGCGGCCGAGCCGGCCGCAGGCGAGCGCCGCATCGGCTTCCGCCACGAGCTCATCGCCGAGGCGATCGCGGCCGACCTGCTGCCGGGAACGCGGCGCCGGTACCACGCCGCCCTGGCGGACGCGTGGGAGCTCGCGCCCAACCCGCAGCCGGCCAGAGCGCTGACCCACCACCTCGCCGCGCGTGACCTGCCCGCGGCCGAGAGAGCGGCTTTGGCTGCCGCCACGGCAGCGGAGACGATCGACGCCGGGGCCGATGCGCTGGCTCACTACGAGCAGGCCCTGGGCCTGTACGAAATCGCCCTGCACGATGAGACGGTGCCGCGTCTCGCGGACCTGTACGTCCGGTCCGCCGAGGCCGCTTTCGCCGCGGGCGAGCCGGCCCGGGCAGCGGCGTATGCCGAGGCGGCCGCAGCCGCCCTCGACGATCCGCGCGAGAGGCTCGCCTTGGGGCTCGTGATGGAGGCGCTGGGCCGTTACCGGCGAGCCGCCGGCGATCGGGACGGGGCGCTCGCGGCACACCGGCGGGCCGTCGAACTCGTGCCGGGGGAGCCGACCGCAGCTCGCGCTCGAGTGCTTGCCGCGCTGGCCCAGTTCCGCATGCTGGAGGGCGTCTTCTCCGAGGCGAAGCGCTACGCCCAGGAGGCCGTGGAGGTTGCCACGGTCGTCGGCGAGGGGGCTCGCCAGGAGTTGTTGAACGCCACCTGCACCCTGGCCGTTGCCGAGGCGTGGGGCGAGGATCCGGAGCCGGCCGTCTGGATGCTGCGCCAGACGCGCGACCAGGCTGCGGAGCTTGGCCGCCTGGACGATCTGTTCCGCGTGTACGCCGACCTGACCACGGTCCTGGACCTGCTGGGCCGCCGTGATGAGGCGATCGCGGTCGCCTATGAAGGCATCGCCGAAGCGGAGCGGGCCGGCCAGGCCACCGTCTATGGCAACTTCCTGCGGGCCAACGCCGCCGACTCGCTCTTCTTCCTGGGCCGCTGGCCCGAGTGCCGTCGCCTCTGCCTCGATGCGTTGAGCTGGAACCCCATCGGCATCTGGTTCCTGTCGTCGCTCCTGCCTTTGGCGACTCTCGAGGTCGCGACGAGCGCAGGCGAGTCCGCGGGCCGGCTGCTCGGGCAGGTTCTGCTCGCCATCGAAACGGTCCAGGATCCGCAGTACTCGGTACCAGCCCAGCAGGCCGCGGCGGCCTACGCGCTTTGGCAGACGGATCTGGTCGATGCGCACCGAGCCGCCGAGCGAGGCTGGCTGCGCGTCAGCGACACCGAGGACTGGCTGCTGATGGCTCGCATGGCGGCCACCTGCCTCGAGGTGGACGCGACGATCGCCCTGGACGCCCGTCGGCGCCACGACCTTGCGACCCTGGCGAGCGCCCGAGAACGGAGTCTGCCGGTCGTTCTGCGAGCCGAGGCCGTCGTCCGCGCTTGCGGCGTCTCTCCCAAGGCCGGATCGCGAGTGCAGGCGGATCTCGCCATCAGGACCGCCAGGGCCTTCCGGTCGCGACTGGAAGGGCGCGACGATCCGGCCACGTGGTCCGCGCTCGCGGTCGACTGGGCCGAGCTCGGCGATCCATACGAGGCTGCCCGAGCCCGCTGGCGCGAAGCCGAAGCCCTGCTGGACCAGGCCCGCGGCCGCGCCACCCGGATCGTGGCCCGGGAGCCGCTGATCTCGGCCGCGGAGGCGGCCTATCAGCTGGGGGCTTGGCCGTTGCTGCGGGCCGTGGCCGAGCTGGCGCGGCGGGCGATGATACAGCTTCCCAAGCGGATCGAAGCTTCCCTCGAAGCCCGCCAGGAGCCGGGCGCGAGATCAGGCAGGAGTGGAGGCCCGGCCGCCGGTCCTTCGAGGCCGAGGGCTCGAGTTCCGACCCCAGGTCGACAGACTCCGTCTGACGCCCCGACAGGAGCCGCACCAAGACCGGGCTCGGGCGTCGCGGCCGATTTCGTCGCCCCAACGGGCCAGCCCGCGCCGCATGATTTCGGGCTCAGCAAGCGCGAACTCGAGGTCCTGGCCCTGATCGCGGAGGGGCGGAGCAACCCGGAGATCGGTCGCCGGCTGTTCATCACCCGCAAGACCGTGGCGGTGCACGTCAGCAACATCCTGGCCAAGCTCGGCGTATCGGGGCGAGTAGAGGCGGCGGCGGCCGCGATCAGGCTGAACATCACCGATCGCGACTGAGCGCCGGCAGTGCGCCGCCTGGCCCTATACCGGCCCAACTAGCAAGAAACCCGGACTCGAGGTCCGGGTTTGTTGCGGGCCCTCCCGGTTTATCCCCAGCGCTTGCCCATGGTGTGGTAGCCAAGCACCAGGAGAACCGGAGCCAGGGCGTAGAACGTCCATTGCGCCCGTCGCAATGCTTGCTTCACCGCCGACTCCTTCATGCCAATCGCTGATGTTTGCCCGCACAAGCCGCGGGCCGCGCCTTCAACCATACCCGTCCCCCGGCAATACTCAACTGGCATTCCGTACGGAGGGTACCGGTCACGGCTCCGGAGGGGTACCGGTCGCGAACGCCAGATGGGGCATGCGCGCCGGAGGTCTCAGGCCCAACTCGGGACGCAAGTGGCCGCCGGACGCAAGTGGCCGCCGGACGCAAGTGGCCGCCGGACGCCCGGCTAGACCTCCTTGACGGCCGCGATCAGCTGCTGGACGCCATCCTTTGCGTCGGCAAAGAACATTCCGGTCTTGGGGTTCACGTACAGCGGGTTGTCGATGCCCGCGTAGCCACGCCCCATGGAGCGCTTCACGACGATGATCGACTTGGCCCGGTCCACGTCCAGGATCGGCATGCCATAGATCGGGCTAGACCGATCCGTTCGGGCGGCCGGGTTGGTCACGTCGTTGGCGCCGATGACGAGGGCGACGTCCGTCCGGTCGAACTCCGGGTTTATGTCGTCCATCTCCCTGAGTTGCGGGTATGGCACGTTGGCCTCCGCCAGCAGGACGTTCATATGGCCCGGCATGCGGCCGGCTACCGGATGGATCGCGTACGAGACTTCTATGCCGCGGGCCTCGAGCAGATCCGCGAGTTCGCGAACGCCGTGCTGAGCTTGTGCCACCGCCAGGCCATATCCGGGCACGATCACGACTTTGCTTGCGTAGGCGAGCTGGATGGCCGCGTCGTCGACAGAGACCTCGCGTACCGTGCCGCCCTCCGACGTCATCTCGGCTTGCGTGCCCTCCCGGCCGCCGAAGCCGCCGACCAGGATGTTGGGGATCGAGCGGTTCATGGCGTTGGCCATGAGCCTCGTCAGGATGGCCCCGGATGCGCCGACGAGGGCTCCGGCGACGATGAGCATGACGTTGTTGACCACGAAGCCGGCCATGGAGACGGCAGTGCCCGTGAAGGCGTTGAGGAGCGAGATGACGACCGGCATGTCGGCCCCGCCGATGGGCAGGACCATGGTCACGCCGAACACGAGGGCGCAGACAAGGGCGACCCCGAGGAGCGCGTAAAGGACGTGGGTCTCGTAGGTGACGACGCCCGCGCCGGCAAGGATGAGGACGATGGAGACGCTGAGCCCGCAGACCACGGTGAACCAGGACACGATCCGGCCGCCCGGGATGACTATCGGCTGGCCCTTCAGGATGCCCATCAACTTGGCCGTCGCGATCAGCGATCCCGTGAAGGTGACCGAGCCGACGAGGATGTCGGCGAGGATGAAGAAGGTCCGCCACCCGTCGAGGCCCGGCACATCGCCCGGCAGGATCCGTTGCCCGTTGAGGGCGAGGAAGTCGTTCAACGCCAGCAGGCCTGCCGCGCCGCCACCGACGGCGTTGAAGAGCGAGACGAGCTGGGGCATGGCGGTCATCTGCAGGGTGCGGGCCAGCCGCAGTCCCGCGCCCCCGCCAAGGGCAAGACCGCCGACGATGATTGCCCAGTTGCCGAGGCCGATCTGGCCCTGGCTCACGAAGGCGATCTCCGCGGTGACGGCGATGATCATCCCGGCCGCCGACAGTCGATTGCCGGTGCGTGCGGTAGCCGGCGAGTTCATCAAGTGCAGCCCGATGACGAAGAGCGCGGCACCGACGATGAACGAGAACTGGACCGCGTAGCCCAGATCGGTCGTGTTCATCGGGAAGCCTTCGACTGGCCGGCCGGCGCGGCTGGTGCGGCCGGGGCGGCTGGGGCGGTCGGGCGCCGTTTGAACATCTGCAGCATCCGATCGGTGACGACGTAGCCGCCCACGACGTTGGCGCCTGCGAACGCCATGGCCACGAATGCCAGCCCGGCCGCCAGCGGGCCGTCGGCGGTGGCAGCCAACCCTATGGCGCCAACCAGCACGATGCCGTGGATCGAATTCGTGCCGGACATGAGCGGCGTATGGAGAGTCGCCGGTACTTTGCTGATGACCTCGAAGCCGAGCAGGATGGCCAGGACGAAGACCGTCAGTGATTCGATGAGGACGCTGACGTTCATGCCTTGACGCCTCCTCTTGGTGCCGGCTGCAGAAGCTTTCGAGTGGCTTCCTGGACGACCTTTCCGCCGTGAGTGATCACGGTCGCGGCGATCACTTCGTCGTCGAAGTCGAGCCTGAGCTCCCCGGATTTGACGAAGCTCAGGAGAAGGTTGGAGATGTTGCGCGAGTAGAAGGTGCTCGCGCCGGTCGGCATCGATGACGGCAGATTCGTAGGTGCGTGGATCTCGACGCCGTTGGCGGTGATCGTGACCTTGTCCGGGTTGGAAAGCTCGCAGTTCCCGCCCAGATCGCTGGCCGCCATGTCGATGATGATCGAGCCCGCGCCCATTGCTTCGACGGCGGCACTGGTGACGAGGATCGGGGGCCGCCGGCCGGGGACCTGGGCGGTCGTGATGACCACGTCCTGCGTGGCGATGATGTCGTTGAGTTCGGCCTGCTGAGCGGCCTGCTCGCCGGCAGTGAGGGCGCGCGCATAGCCGCCTTCACCGGTCGCGTCGGTCACCGAGGTGAGGGTCACGAACTGCGCCCCCAGGGACTCGACCTGTTCCTTGGTCTCGCGCCGGACGTCGTAGGCCTTGACCTGAGCGCCGAGGCGGCGCGCCGTGGCGATTGCCTGCAGTCCCGCGACCCCGACGCCGAGCACGAGAACCTGGGCTGGCTTGGCCGTTCCGGCCGGCGTCGTCAACAACGGGAAGAATCGCCCGAACGACTCGGCCGCTATCAGAACGGCCTTGTAGCCGCCCACGTTGGCCTGAGAAGAAAGGGCGTCCATTGCCTGGGCGCGGCTGATCGTCCGGGGGATCGCATCGAGGCTGATTGTCGTCAGCTGCAGATTCGCCATCTCCGCCATTGCCAGGGGGTCGAGCAGGGGAGCCAGCATGCCGATTATCACCTGGCCCGGGTGGGTTGCCTTGAGCTCGGCCGGCGTGGGTCGATGGATGCGAAGGATGATGTCGCTGCTGGCGTAGAGCGTCGGCGTCGTAACGATGCGAGCGTCCGCTTCCACGTATGAGTCATCCGGGAACGCGGCGGCTGCGCCTGCGCCGCGCTCTACGAGCACGCTGATGTCCGCGGCTCGGAGCTTGTCGATCGCGTCGGGGACGAGCGCGACGCGTCGCTCTCCCGGTGCGGTCTCCCTGGCGACGCCGACTTTCATAGTGATATCACCTGCTGTGCTCGGCTTGGATCGTCCCGTCCATGGGGCCAAAGCGTCCAGCAAGGACGCCGAGCGTCCGCCGGGAAGCTACGTGTCCAGTGAGGACGCTCTGGAAGTCTAGCCGGGCGCGGCCGCCTGTGTCGCGGCGGGGGGCGTCAGGCGTCGGCAGGAGCCCACTCGGATGGGTTGTGGATCGCACCACGCAACTGCGCGGTCGTGAGGGCCGGTGCCGCGGCGCCGCATCGGCGATCGGACCGCCCGGGAGGGCAACCGAGCCCGGCCTCGCGAAGAGCCGGTGGCATCTGGACTACCACCGGAACGAGATCCGCTCTGGCCGCCGTGCCGGTCGGGCCACGGATCCGAGTGAGAGATGATGGCCTCCATCCCACACCTCCGGTGGGGACTGAGCGGAGATGGCGAAAGGGCGCGGGCTGCGGCGCCGCCGGATCCAAAGCCGACAACTGGTCACACCACGCCGAAAGCGTATAGTCGTCATGCCACCGCAGCATCGCGGCGAGGAATGTCAATCCGCTTGTGAGCTGGAGAGAGGAAGAACATGGTCAAAGTTCGGAAGGCCGATCCTGCCCTCATGGACAAGGCTGGCCCGCGCCCGCGCAAGTTGAGCCCCGCGGCTCTTGTGCGCGAACAACAACAGCGCCAGTTCAAGCGGCTCATCGGTCAGCTCAAAGGACCGCAGCAGGTTTTTGAGGTTCGCCTCGATGCGACCGAGAAGCCGATCACGATCAGGCAGCGACTCCTGCGCGTGGCCGCGGACGCCAAAGTCGAGATCGCGGTGCGAAAACACGGCGACGGTTTTCTGGTTGGGCTGCTCACACCTGAGCGACGCACGAACCGGGGCCGGCGCCAGGGCACTCCAGCGGCAAAGGGCTGATAGCGGGCCGGCGGAGTCGGCCTCAGGCTCGGATCTCGGGAAGACTTCTGCCCTGCTCGGGAGACCTTGCTTTCGGGTCTATTCGTCGCCGCGCCATGAGGTCTCCCCAGCGCGGCGACCGAGCCCGTAGCGGCCGCGAGGCGGCGTGCATGCGGTTCGCCGGCCGTTCTTAAAGAGGGATCCGCGCGCGGAGTCGCCGAGGGGTCGAGAGCCGCTAAGTGCCATTTCACCGGAGGCGCCGAACGAGAATGAACCGGGGCCGGTCGAGAGCCAGGCAAGAGAGCGCAGAAGCGCCGTCCCCGAGCGCCGATTCCCCAGGTTCCCCCGCGTCGGACGATGACGAAGCAGCCTCGGCCGATCCCCTGGGCGATCAGATTGCTGCCCAGCGCCGCGTCGTCGACATCCGCTCCGGATTCGCGGATCTCGCCAGCAAGGAAGCGGATGCCGCCGAGAACCGGGTGGCTGAGGCGCGGCGCCGGTACGACGACCAGATCGCGGTCCTGGCGCGAGCCCAGGCGGCACTGGACAAGACCAGATCCACCAAGGAGGAGGCCCGTCGCGCTTATCGGGCGAGCATGGCGGCGGCAGCCGAACGCGGGCAGGTCGAGGCCGCGGCACTCGCGTGGCTAACGGACATCAATCGCATCAACGGCCAGGTGCGAGTGGCAAAGGCACGAATCGAGCGCAAGACCGAAGCCTCCGATGCCCTGCTGGCAAGGCTGGATCGGCTGTCGATGACTGCCGAGGCGAGCCGAGCCATGGCTGACGCGGCGATCGAGGCATGCAGGACGTTCCGGGAGGCGTTGCGACTCCTCGATCAGGGGAGGCCGATCGGCTCGCCGGCGGCCACGGCCACGCCGAAGCCCGTGGCGGTGATCAAGCCGAAGCCAGCGGCCAAACCGAAGCCAGCGGCCAAGCCGGCGGCCAAGCCTGCGGCCAAGCCCGCGCCGGCACCTGCGGCCGTGGCCAAGCCCGCGGTCGTGGCCAAGCCGAAGCCCGCGGCCAAGCCCGCGGCCAAGCCCGCGCTGGCCCCTGTGGTCGCGGCCAAGCCGGCGGCCAAGCCCGCGGTCGTGGCCAAGCCGAAGCCCGCGGCCAAGCCCGCGGCCAAGCCCGCGCTGGCCCCTGTGGTCGCGTCCAAGCCGAAGCCAGCGGCCAAGCTCGCGGCCAAACCGAAGCCCGCGGCCGTGGCCAAACCGAAGCCAGCGGCCAAGCTCGCGGCCCCGGCATCTTGGTCTCAGCCGGCTCCACACGCTACCCCGGTTCCAGTGGCTGCCGCACCCGCGGCGCCGGAGCTCGCCACCGCGCCCGCGGCGCCGGAACTCGCCACCGCGCCCGTGGCGCCGGCCTCGCCCGCTCTCACCCACGGCCGGCTGTCGACGGCCTGGCTCGGCATCGACCTGCGGTCGTCTGCCGCGCAACCCATCGTGCTACTGCTCCGCGGCAACCGGGCGACGTTGAGCATGCTGGTCGACAGGTTGGCCGACATCGACCCCGCGTCACGCAGGCACTGGCAGCTTCTCCTGTCGAGCCTCGTCGATGCCCTGGCGGCCGCCGCGATCGAGGAGGCCTTCTTCGAGTTCCCGCCCGGAGACCCGTTCTGGGGTCTCTTCACGCCTGACGAGGCCCGTGAAGTGGCCAAAGGCCTGGCCGCGCTCGGCTTCCGCTACGACGGACTGGGCGAGTTCTCCGACGGCCACGTGCCGGCGCAGCGCGATCTCGCCCTGGCCGTTGGGGCCGCCGGACTGCTGCCGGTCAGGATTCGTTTCTGGCCGAACGCCGCCGAAACTGCCGCGCTGTTCCGCCGCGTCCGAGTAGCCACAGATCTCTTCGTCGCCGAGCGAGCGCCGGCACTGACCCTGGGGGAGGTCGTCCGCATCCTGGGCCGCCGAGCCGAGCAGCTCGCCGAGCTCTGGAACGATTGGCCGCGCGTGCGGCCGGTGCTCTTGACCGCGATCAGCCGCTAGTCGGCGCCAAGCCCCACCGCGCCCGGCGCCCGATCCGCGCGAGTTCGATCCGCGCACCAGTTCGATCCGCGCACCAGTTCGATCCGCGCCCCGCCCCTCTCTGCGCCGCCCGCGCCTGACTCCGCGCTACGGGCGCTCCTTGGGCCTGTCAGATCTGAGCGGCTCTGCCTCGCCGTTCTCTTCGGGATCCTGGTCCAGAACGACCAACCGGTACCCTTCGGCTGCCGCCGTCCCAATTCGTTCGCCCGCTTCCGCCAAACGTCCGCGGATCCGCTCGAACACGGCCTCCGGGTCGTGGAGCTGGCTTGCGTGGCACCGGAGTGCCTCGATCTTGCGGTCCGCCGTGGCGGTCACGTCGATCCAGGCATCCGACTGGTTGCCCCACATCAGATACAACCGCCGGACCCGGTGCTCGGCGAGACCCCCTCGGGCCAGCCACGGGAATGCCATCGGGTTGCGGGCGGCCGGATAGACGGCATCGATCGCCGCCAGTGCGGCGGCCCGATGGTCGGTGTGGTTGATGCCACCGTTGGAGTGGACGACGATTTCGGGGTCGCCGCAGATGACGGCATCGGGCTTGAACGTTCGAATCTCGCGGACGAGCAACTCGCGCAGGGGCAGGTCATTGACGAGGCCGCCGTCCGGTTGATGCAGGAAGCTCACGCCCGCGTAGCCGACGATCTCGGCTGCTCGCCGCTGCTCGTCTTCGCGAGCTTTTGCAAGCTCCACTGGATCGAGATCCGGATCCTCGCCGCCGGCCTCGCCCGACGTGCAGCAGACGAGCCAGCCCTCCGAGCCGGCGTCGATCCATGCGGCCGCGGATCCCGCCGGCCCGAAGTCCGCGTCGTCCGGGTGCCCCACGATGACCATGAAACGGCCCGGTCGCCACTCGTGCCGAGGTGCTGTCTCGTCAGTCATCTGGTCGTCAGGATCCTCGTTCGTAAAGCCGTTGTCCGGTAGCACCGGCCCTGCCAGACGGCACCCTAAGGAATGCCGAAAAGGTAAGTTCGCGGACCGCCGGTGGGAGTTATCATGCCCGCCGAAGCTTCGCTCGTCTCCCCCCACGGGCGAAGCCTCTCGCTTGCCCGGGACTCTACACGGTAGATCGGTGGCCCGCGGCGGATGGCCTGCGCGGACGATCAGACCGGAGTCACGCGAACCTCCCGGAGCGCTGCCAGGACTTCGGTGGCGTGGCCTTCGGGCTTGACCTTCGGCCAGACGTGGGCGACGCGCTCATCCGGCCCCACGAGGAAGCTCGTCCGCAGGATGCCCCAGTAAGTCTTGCCGTAGTTCTGCTTCTCGCCCCAAGCGCCGTACGAGTCGGCCACGGCGTGATCCTCGTCCGCGAGCAGAGTGAACGGCAGCCCGTACTTGGCCCGGAAGGCGGCCTTGCTGGCGGCGCCTTGCGGGCTCAGGCCCCAGACTTCCGTGTCCTCGTCGCCGAAGGAAGCGTGGGCGTCGCGGAACGAGCATGCCTCCTTGGTGCAGCCGGGAGTGTCGTCGGCAGGGTAGAAGTAGACGACGGTGAAGTGGCCGCGGCGATCGGAGAGGCGATGCGGCTTCCCGCCGCCGTCGCGGAGCTCGAAATCGGGGGCAAGCTCGCCCACTTTCAGCATTGCGCTCATGGCATCAGGCTAGCAGTGCCGGGTCGGCCTCGCTTCGGAGGAACGGCTCCACATCACGGGCCGCGACGACCGCGTCGCGATCAGGCGCGGTGGCCCGCGTGGGGCCCGAGTGTTAGGATCGTGGCAACCGAATACGCCTCCGGGGAGCGCCAAGGGCGCTGAGAGTGCGGCTCCAGCCGCAGACCCGCCGTACCTGATCTGGACAATACCAGCGAAGGAAGCAGGCTCCGACCACTCCCTCACCGCACTCCCCGCGGAGCGCGGCGAAGTCTGTCTTGAGAGGTCGAAGATGATTCGGGACGAACTGCCCGGCGCGGTGCCGCGCCGGCCCAGAGCGCTCACCATCGCCGGCTCGGATTCCGGCGGCGGAGCGGGAATCCAGGCTGACCTCAAGACGTTCGCCGCCTTCGGCGTCTACGGCGCGTCGGCGATCACCGCGATCACAGCCCAGAACACGATCGGCGTCCGCGCGATCCACGAGGTGCCGGCCTCGGTGGTCGCGGCTCAGATCGACGCCGTCCTCGACGACATTGGCGCCGACGCGGCCAAGACCGGCATGCTTTCGAGCCCGGAGATCATCGAGACCGTCGCCGATCGTTTGCGCGCCCATGCCGTTGCCGCGCTCGTCGTCGATCCGGTCATGGTTGCCAAGAGCGGCGATCGTCTGCTCCGCGAGGACGCGGTTCGGGCCCTGCGCGATCTGCTCCTGCCGCTGGCGGCCGTCGTGACTCCGAACGCACCAGAGGCGACCGTCCTGTCGGGGATCGACGTCGTCGACGCCACGTCCGCGCGGGAGGCAGCCCGCCGGATCCACGACCTGGGCCCGGCTATGGTCGTCGTGAAGGGCGGCCATCTCGACGGTGACACATCCGACGACCTGGTCTTCGATGGGCGCACATTCGAGGTCCTGTCGGGTCGGCGGATCGCCACCCGGCATACCCACGGCACGGGCTGCACCTTCTCGGCGGCCATCTGCGCGTGCCTCGCGCGCGGACTGGCGCCGCTCGAGGCGGTGCGGGAGGCACGTGCTTTTGTGCAAGGTGCCATCGAGCACGCCGAGCCGCTCGGCGGCGGTCATGGCCCGGTCAACCATCTCTGGAGGCTCTCGAATGGTTGAGCTGGATCTGGCGGAACTGACCGCCGAGTCCCTGGAGCGTATTCGCCAGCGGACGCCGCTGGTTCACAACATCACCAACTTCGTCGTGATGAATGACACGGCGAACGTCCTGCTGGCGATCGGTGCGTCGCCGGTCATGGCCCACGCCATCGAGGAAGTCCGCGAGATGGTCTCGATCGCCGGGGCGCTCGTCCTGAACATCGGCACCCTGGACACGGAGTGGGTCGAGTCGATGCTGATCGCCGGTGAGGAGGCGAATGCCCGAGGGGTGCCGATCGTCCTGGACCCGGTCGGGGCGGGAGCCACCAGATTGCGGACGGCGACGACTCAGCAAATCCTCGATAACGTCAAGTTGGCCTCGGTTCGCGGCAATGCCGGCGAGCTGGCAACCATCGCCGGCTTCGGGGCCAAGCTTCGAGGCGTCGACTCCGTTTCCGCCGATTCGCCCGATGAGGCCGTCCGAGTCGTTGCGCGCAGAATCGGCGGCGCGGCCGTGGCCAGTGGCGCGGTCGACTACGTGGCCGATGCCACGCGTCTGGCCGAGGTCCGGAACGGCGACCCGCTCATGGGCCGCATCACCGGGTCCGGGTGCATGGCCACCGCCCTGGTCGGGGCCTTTCTGGCGGTGGAGCCGGATCCGTTCCTGGCCAGCGTCGAGGCCATGATCGCCTTCGGGATCGCCGGCGAGACCGCGGCGAAGGTCAGTGCCGGCCCCGGGACGTTCCGGTCCAACCTGATGGATGCGGTCGCGAACCTGGATCGCGCGACGATCCTGGCCGGAGCCCGGGCCACGACGAGGGAGGTGGAGCCGGCATGACCGAACCCAGCCGCGAGCGCATTCGAAGGCGCGAGGTGATCCGAACCTCCGCCGTCTACCTCGTCACGGAGGAGGCGCTGAGCGCCGGCCGCCGCTCCGAGGAGATCGCCGAAGCCGCGCTCCGGGCCGGGGTGCGCGTCGTCCAGGTGCGCGAGAAGGAAGGATCCGCGCGCCGCGCCCTGGACGTGGCGGTGAACCTGCGTGAGCTGACCCGCCGCTATGGCGCTCTGCTGCTCGTCAACGACCGAATCGACATCGCCATCGCCGCCGGAGCTGACGGCGTCCACCTAGGCCAGGAGGACCTGCCCGTGGAGCTGGCCCGGCGCCTGCTGGGCGACGACGCGCTCGTCGGCCTTTCGATCACGGACGCCGATCAGCTGGCCGCCCGCGACGCGACCGAGGCCGACTACCTTGGGGTGGGAGCGGTCTTCCCGACGGGCTCGAAGGGGGATGCGACACTGACCGGCTTGCCGTTGCTGGCAGCGGCCCGGGCCGCCACGCGGGCCCCGATTGTGGCCATCGGCGGCATCGACGCCGGCAATGCCGGGCTCGCCATCGCCGCAGGCGCCGACAGCGTTGCCGTCATCAGCGCCATCGCCGCTGCCGCCGACCCGAGCGGCGCCGCGGAAGCTCTTTCGGCGCTGGCGGCCGGCGCAAAGGCGGCCCGTCGATGAGCGGCCCCGGGGAGTTCGATCTCATCGATGCGCTGTCCGCCCGCCTGGACCCTCCCGACGAGGGGCTCGGGATCGGCGACGATGCGGCGGCGTGGCGGCCGGGGGCCGGCTCGGTAGTGGTGGCCACGACGGACATGCTGGTCGAGGGGATCCACTTCCGGCTCGACTGGACCTCACCGCACGACCTGGGCTGGAAGGCTCTGGCGGTGAGTCTCTCCGACCTGGCCGCGATGGGCGCACGACCCGGCCGTGGCCTCGTCTCCGTCGCGCTCCTGCCGGGCCAGACGACGCTGGTCGAGGAGCTGTACGAGGGCATGAGCGAGCTGGCCCGTCTCACCGGATCGCGGATCGTCGGCGGGGACACCGTCCGCAGTCCCGGGCCGGTGGTCGTCAACGTGGCCATGCTCGGCGAGGCGTATCCGGACCAGCTTCTGCGCCGCGACGGAGCCCGCCCGGGCGACCTGCTGGCCCTTACCGGCACCGTAGGCGCCTCTGCCGCCGGCCTGGATCTGCTGCTCCGCGACGACCGGAAATCGCTGGAGCGGCCGGAGGCAGCGCCGCTCCTGGCCGCGTTGCACCGCCCGGAGCCCCGGCTGGCTGCCGGAGCTGTCCTGGCCACCCTCGGCCTCAAATGCGCCATCGACGTCAGCGACGGTGTTGCGAGCGAGGCGTGGCACCTGGCCCGGGCGAGTCAGGTCGGGATCGAGATCGACGTGGACCGGCTACCGCTGGCCGCCGAAGCGGTAGCCCTGCTCGGCCAGTCGAAGGCTCGAGGCCTGGCGCTCTCCGGCGGCGAGGACTACCAGCTTCTCTTCGCCGTGTCGGAAGCGAGGCTGGCGGAGGTCTCTGACGCGCTGGGCGACGGCGGGGCGCCGATCGTCGTGGGTCGCGTCACGGGCGAGCGTCCGGGCGGCCACGTGACCTTCCTGGAGTCGGGCCGGCCGATCGAGACGATCTCGGCCGGCTACGTGGCCTTCTGAGCGGCGGAGGATCGATTTGACCGGGCAAGCACAGCCGCTCGGCGTGCCGCGAAGCGACCTGGGCGCGGCGACGGTCGGCGTCGAGCCGGTGCCGGCACGCTTCCGCGTGCTCGGCTTCCTCGACTACTTCGTCCTGTGGGCCGATCTGGGCGTGGGGTTGCTGGTACTGGCTGCCGGATCGTATCTGGTGCCGGGGCTGGGGCTGCCGGAGGCGCTCCTGGCCATCGTTCTTGGCACCGCGGCGGGCAACCTCATGCTCGGTCTGGCCGGTGTCATCGGTAGCGAGCACGGCATTCCGTCCATGGTCAGCCTCCGGCCTAGCTTCGGCCAGCGCGGCAGCTACCTGCCCAGCCTGATCAACGTCGTCCAGCTCGTCGGCTGGGGCGCTTTCGAGATCGTCATCATGGCCCAGGCCTCGTCGCGGTTGAGCGGCCCGATCCTGGGCTTCGCCAGCTATCCGATCTGGGCGGTGGGCTGGGGCGCGATCGTCGTCCTGCTGGCCCTGGGCGGGCCCCTCGTCGTCGTCCGGCAGTGGCTGGAGAAGATCGGCATCTGGCTCGTGTTGCTCACGATCTCGTGGATGGCCGTCTACGCCCTGACGCGAGGCGACCTGGGCTCCATCTGGGGCCGGCCCGGCGACGGCAGCCTCGGTTTCGCCCAGGCGATCGATCTCGTCGTGGCCATGCCGATCAGCTGGCTACCGCTTGTGGCGGACTTCAACCGTTTCGCGAAAGACTCCCGCTCGTCGTTCGCCGGAACGGTGGCGGGCTTCGGCGTCGCCAACGTCCTGTGCTACGCCCTCGGCGCGATCTTGATCCTGGTCCTGCCGTCGACGGACCTCGTCGGCTCGATCATGACCGTCGCCTTCGGCGCCGCAGGGCTGGCGCTCCTCCTCGGTGACGAGACGGACAATGCCTTCGCCGACGTCTACTCGAGCGCCATCTCGATCAAGAACGTCATTCCCGGCCTGCCGACTCGCGCCCTGGTGGCAGCGGTTGGCGGAACGTGTCTTGCCCTCGCGTTGACCGTCGATCTGGCCAGCTTCCAGGGATTCTTGTACCTGGTCGGATCGCTTATCACGCCGCTCTTCGGGGTTCTCTTCGCCGACTACTTCCTGCTGCGCCGGCGGCGCTATACGAACGAGGAGCTGTATCCGCTCGATCTGCGAGGCGAGCTGCCCTGGGGAGTGAACCCCATCGCCCTGGTCGCCTGGGCGGCCGGCGTGGGCGCGTACCTGGGCGAGACGACCTATGTCGGCTGGCTGGGTGGAACGTTGCCGTCGCTGGGAGCCTCGATGGCGGTCTACCTTCTCGTGAGTCTGGCGATCAAGGGTGCCCGTCGACCACCCGAGCCGGCGGCGTAGCCCCGAACGTTTCTCTCCGGCCAGGTCGAACGGCACGCCGATCCTGCGGCAGATGGCCGCGTCGGTCTCGTAGAAGGCTCCGATCGAGTCGACGATCGTGCCGTCCCAGTCGAAGAGGATGGTCCGCACGGCAGTACATCCTAGTGTCGGCAAATTGACAGTGGGGCCGATGCATCCAATTGCGCTCGTTCGTCGAATACAGAGATAGAGGGATCAGCGGGCGCGCTCGGGTCCTCAACCTAAATGACCGCGAAATCCCCTGTTCCATCCTTCGGGAAAACCGATACCTCACATGTAGTCCAACTCGAACGCATGGTACATTTCTAGTCGTGACGGACCTCTCGCACCCAGCAATCCAGCGCGTTGTCGAAGCCGCTTCTCGAAAGGGCGTCGCGCTCGACATCACGATCTTCAGCGACTCGACGCGCACCGCCGAGGAAGCCGCCGCAACCGTCGGGGCGGAGCTCGGCCAGATCGTCAAGTCGCTCGTCTTCGTGGCGCCGCGCCTCGACGGACGCCTGGTGCCGATCGTTTGCCTGGTCTCCGGCCGGAATCTGGCCGACCTCAGTCTGCTGGCAGCGGTCACCGGCGAGTCGGCGATCCGGCGGGCCACGGCGAGCGAAGTGCGTGACCTGACCGGGTTCTCCATCGGCGGCATTCCGCCGTTCGGCCACGGTCGCAACGTCCAGACGGTGATGGATCAGGATCTGGGCGTCTATGAGTGGGTGTGGGCTGCCGCCGGCACGGACACGGCCGTCTTCCGCGTCTCTCCGGGGACTCTCCGAATGCTTGCCAACGCCTTCGTGGCCCCGATCGCGGAGACCTCCTGGATGCACTCCGCTCGCGCCGCAGCTGCCGAGCCGCGGCTTCAGTTCGAGGTCGGATAGCACATCCGGGGTCCTGCTCGGTTCCTCGTTCTTTCCGGCTCCGGCCGCGTTCAACATCGAGACGACGCTCTTTCCCACACGCGCCCGAGTCGATCGGGTCCGCTTACGACTGTGGATAGACGGTGGGCAACTCTCGTGGGCGACCGTCGAACTCGGTGGAAAACCCCATTGCCGAGGCGATCTCCTTCCCCTAGCGTGAGTAGCACGCCTGAAGGTGTCGAGCGACTGCTAGCGGCTGAGATGACATCAAGGCTCACGCAGCGGGTAGGTTCCTTCGGGCGTCTTTGATTCCTCGCCGATCCCTCACTCGGTCCGGGATGCGCGATCCGCGAGAAGCCCCGCCGGCGCACCACCGCCCCAGTTCTTCAAACGTCGAGGCGGCGTCCCGGATGGCTTCAGGCACCGCCTCGGCATTCTGCAAGGTCCGGGGTGGAGGAGGGGGGCCCGGGTCTCGCTCGTATTCGGATTTGGGCCGCGGTCCCGAGTGGGGCCGTAGGCGCTGATGTGTCAGTTCTCCTGCCTTTCGACCTCGCCCCACTCTGTATTCGAGTACAGGTCCCGCAGGAAGAGGAGCCGGCTGATCTGCCCGAGCGACCAACGGGAGTCGCATTCCGGCAGCCCGACGACGTAGCCGATCAACGCGGCGGAGTCCGCATCGTCGAAGCCGCCGGCGACCAGCAGGCGGTGGGCCTCCTGTATCTCAGGCACGCGCGGCAGGAGGTCCGGCGGGAGCGGAGTCGCCGGGGGAGCCGCCCGGTTGTCCTGATCCACGAGTTGGGCAGCTTCGCCCATCGGGACCGGGAACAGCAGATACGGGGGTCGTCGGGAGGCCGGGCGAGGACGGCCCGCAGCCGGCCGCCAGGCCAGCGGTCCGGTTGGACCTGTGCTGCGTCGATCCGCCTGTCGAGGCATCTCCAGAACCTCCGCTTCCCCCTTGTACCGGAACAGTCGGTTCCGGGGGCCGTCGGCACGAGCGCCGTGAGTCCCGGCACCGCAGGTACTTGAGGTCCAGTGCTCGTGCGTTCGGACTAGCCGTTGGGCGAGCTTTATAGCGAGTCAGGTGGCTGCGGTTCGCTAGACTGCCAACGTGCGCGTCCGCCAGTTCGAGCTCCGGCTTCTCGCTGTCGCCCTCACCATCCTTTGGGGCGCGGGCGCCGGTGTGATCCTCGTCGCCTACCGGCCCGGCGGCCCCGTCGACCTCCTGGTCGGCATCGCGGCATCTCTGCCGCTGCTGGTCAGCGTCGCCTCGATCGTGTGGCCGCCGCTGGTGCGCAGCGATCGAGGATCGGCCGGGGTCTTCTGGCTTGGCCTGGTTGCGGGACTCTTGCTGCTGCCGTCGATCGCGGGGGTCACCGGTCAGGTTGTCGAGGGCGGCACTCAGGCCCTTCTGCCCTCTCTGGAGGTCGTCTACCCCTGGGCGCTGGCCCTGCTGGCGACGAGTCTCTTCGCCGGAGTCGGAATCAGCCGTCAGTTCATCAACGAGGTCGGCATCGGCAAGCGTCGTATGGCCGCCTCGCTGGCCTTCGCCTTTGTCGCCACCTCGGTCATCGGCGGTGTCTACGCCGGGGTGAGTCTGGCCGACGAAGCCGCCCTTCGCGACCGGCCCGCCACCCATTCCAGGTTCGGACCGACGGCGGCCAACCTTATACCTCCGGAATGCAACCAGGCCCTGATGAGTGCGGCCACGGCGAAGCTGGAACTCGACCTCTGGGCCGACGTCGACGGGCGGTCGGTGGGGACGGTGAATCTCAACGGGACCAGGTCCAGCCTGGACGTCTCCTGGACGGCACAGGTGGTCCGCGGCGCCGACCTCTTCGTCCAGTACTCCGCGGTGCGTCGGGGATCCGCGGCCTGGCTTCTCGCGCCGGGCGGCGCCTGGACGGAGGTTCCAGTCGCCGAGCTGGACGGCGACATGGTGGATGCCTCGGCTCTTGCCGGAGCGCTCTCTATCGGCAATCGAGCCACTGCCGAGAACCGCGGGTTCGAGTACGTGGAAGGCGCGCGAGCCCGGCACTGCCGCATCGCCGTGGACGGCGCCACGTTCCAAACGTCGTTCCCGCAGGTCGTCTGGCTGGTCGGAAAGGCCGACACGTCGACGTGGCGGGGCGAGCTGAACTACTGGGTCTTCGGCGACGGAGAGGTGGGCCGGATCGAAGGCCGGATCAACGGAAGCGCGCAGGAGATCCTGCCTCATGGCCTGCTGGCGACGGTCAACCTTCGGATGACCGCGACGGACCGGGGCGCGCCGGTCTCGATTCCGACGCCTCGCACGTGATGGATTGAAGATGAGGCCGCCGACAGGACCGGACGGAGGCGAGTCCGCGTCCGGACGCCCGCTGGGCGGTCTCGGCGGCGATCTCGGCGGCGGCAACCACTCGACTCCCGGCAACCTGGCCGGCGACAGCCACGCGCCTCCCGACGACCTGGGCGGTCTCTCGGCCGATCGGGCCGTCAAGCGCGATCGGCTGGCCCGCTTCTACCGGGTCATTCGCTACCTGGCCGCCCATCCGGAGGGCGCCGCGGTAGACGCCGTCGCCGGCTTCGTGGGCATGTCGCGCCGGACCGTCTACCGCGATCTGCGGGCCCTGGAGGCCGAGATCGGGATTCCTCTGTGGAGCGAGGGCGGCCGGTGGGGGATCGTTGAGGGCGCCTTCCTGCCCCCGCTGCGACTGACCCTGGACGAAGCCGTGGCCTTCTTCCTCGCCGCTCGCCTGACGGCCCAATTCGCCGACCGATACGACCCGGACATGGGTGCGGCGTTCCAGAAGCTGGCCGAAATCCTGCCGCCGGTCGTGGCCCGACACCTGGAGCGGACCATCGACGTGCTGGCCAGCCGGCCGCCGGACGAGCGGTTGACACGGCACCTGCGGCTGCTGGCGCGAGCCTGGGCGGAGCGGCGTGTGGTGGAGGTCACGTACAACGCGGCCGCTCATAGTCCGGGGCGGCCGCCGCGGCGTGCGCGCGTGCACCCATATCTACTCGAGGCTTCGGCGACGACGCGGGCGCTGTACCTGATGGGCTTCGACGAATCGCGCAGCGCGATCAGGACCTTCAAACTGCAGCGAATCCTGGATCTGTCGCTCGCACCGGAGACCTTCGAGCCGCCCCACCCCGGAGCCGTCCAGGAGGGGCTCGACCGCGCCTGGGGGGTCATCGCCGACCAGGAGGAGGTGGAGGTCGTGCTGCGCTTCGATGCGGCGATCGCCGGCCAGGTGACGGAGACGACCTGGCACCCCACGGAGCGCGTTGCTGCCGAAGCGGACGGGAGCGTCGTCTGGAGGGCCCGTGTCCCGGGCACGATCGAGATCCGGCGGTGGATCCTTTCGTGGGGCTCCGCGGTGGAAGTGCTCGAGCCGCCCGAGCTGCGCGACGAGGTCGCCGCGACACATCGCGCGGCGGCGGCGCGGTACTGACCATCTGCGTCTAGGCTTGCGGCATGCAGGACGAGACCCCAGGGTCGCTCGATGAGAGGGATGCCTCGCCCGGCGCGTCTGGCGCCACTCCCGCCGCGGCCACGCACCCGCTCCTGTGGGCCGTCAACCTGATCAGCGATCCGATCCACGGCTACATCGAACTGACCAAGCGTCTCACCTCCGATCGCGCTCGCCAGCTGGGACTGCCGGCGGAGAATGCGGCCGAGGGCGACCTGCTGGATTCGGCGTGGCTTCAACGGATGCGGCGCATCAGCCAGCTCCAGAGCGCCCGCTGGGTCTTCCCCACGGCAGAGCACAGCCGTTTCACTCACAGCCTGGGCGTGATGCACGAGGCAGGGCTATGGGCTCGCCAGCTCTATCCGAGCCTGCGGGCGGAACTGGGCGCCGCCGAGCCGGCCGCCGATCCGCCTTCCGAAGGCCTGGTTGTGGAAACCATGCGCCTCGCCGGGCTCCTGCACGACGTGGGTCACGGGCCGTTCGCCCACTTCTTCGACGATCACGTGCTGTGCCATTTTCCGGCGCCATCCGACCCGCGCCGCCGGCACAAGAGCCTGACCCACGAGGACCTCTCGCAACTCATCATCGAGCGCGAGCTGGGTGACCTGATCCGATCCATCCGGCGAGCGCCGGGGGCGGTTCCGGAGCGCGACGCCCTCCGGCCTGACGAATCGATCGATCCGCGCTGGCTCTCGTACCTGATCTCCAAACCTGCTCTGGCCGACCCGTCGATGCCGCACTGGCTGCGCTGGCTCCAGCCGCTGCTGTCGGGCGTGTTCACCGTGGACAACCTGGACTATGTCCGCCGCGACTCGTACCTGATCGGCGTCTCCACGGGGCCGGTGGACGTGGAGCGGCTGCGGCGATACAGCTTCGTGGGGCCACGCGGGCTCTCCCTGTACGAGCCCGGGCTGGGTGCGCTGGAGATGTTCCTAACCGCCCGGCTTTTCCTGTATCAGCAGATCTACTTCCACCGATCCGTCCGGGCGATCGACCTGGACCTGGCGGAGGTCTTCCGTCCGAGCATCCTGGCGATCTTCGGCGAGGGCTCGCCGGCAGATCAGCTGGGCCACTACGCGGACCTGGACGAGTACGCCCTCCTGCACCAGGCGGCTTTGTGGGCCCGAGGCGAGGCGCTGTCCGAGAGACCTGCGCCGGGCGACGGAACGGTCACGCCGGAAGTTGGGCGAGTCTGGCAGGCAATCCTTCTGCGCCGGCCACGATGGCACGCCGAGGCCGAGCTACGTCGCGCGTACGAAGCCAGCGAGCGAGACGCCGCGATGCAGGCCGCCCGGAGCGAGCTCGGGCGCGCTGATCCCGGGCGCCTCGCGATCGACCTGGCCGAGGTAGACGCCAGGCCGGCCGAGGCAACGGCCACCGATTCGCTGCTGGCGGTTGTCGGTAGAGACGGCCGCCCGGCTGCACCTCTCAGTCAAGCCCTGGGCCGGATTCCGGCCTACTCGCTCGTGGCCAGACGGTACCGGCGTGGGCAGTCCGTCGAGGACAAGGTGGCGGAAGGCTAGGTCGCGGGCTCGGACCCGGGTGCGGGCGTCGTCGATGGTGTCTCTGCCGGCGTGGGCGCCGGTGCCTTCGCCGGCGCGGACGTACTCGTCTCCGTGACGCCGGCAGTGGGAGTGGCGGTGCCGCTTGCGGCCGGCGCCTTCGTCGGCGAGGGCTTGGGTGGCGGTCGCTTGGTCGGTGGCGGACAGCTCGCGGCTTCGTAGGGTCGGAGGGCGACCATCTCTTCCACGTTGCAGCGGAACGGCAGGACCAGCAGCGGGTCGACGCGGGCTATCTCCGCGGGGGGCATGCGGTCCCGCTCGATGACCCCCGGATCCAGGGCGAAGGTCCTGGTCTCCAGCGGGCTGTAGAGGCTGTAGTGAACGTGACAGCCGGTGGCCAGTCCGGTCTTGCCTTCGTAGCCGATGCGTTGGCCGGCATTGACGTGCTGGCCGGGCTGGACGGTCACCGACGACTCGTGGGCGTAGATGCTCCGATATCCGTTGCCGTCGTCGATGACGACCACGATGGGAACGGTGTTCCAGAACTTGTGCTGAGTGAGCCAGTCGTAGTAGGGGGCCAGATCGCCTTCCCAGCCCACAAAGTCGTCGTACTGGCGCCCGGCCGCAAGGACGACGCCGTCATGGGCCGCGAGAACCGCGGGGCCGCAGCCGGTAGACATGTCCAGGCCATCGTGGAACCTTTTGCCGTCCACGATCATCTCGCCCCACGAGGTGGGCCCGAAGGGAAGCGTGACGTTGGCATTGACGAGCGGCCAGACGTAGCCCGTGAGATCCCGCGGCGGGACGAGGACCAGGGGCGTCATGAGCTCCTGCGCAGTTGGCGACGGCGTCAGCGGGGCGGATGGGGAAGCGTCGGCCGGCGACGGGGAAGGCGACGGCGACGGCGACGCCGCAAGTGACAACTGAGAGGCGTTGGCCGAGATCGGCTCGCCGGAGTTCGCGGCAAGCCGGGGTCCCAACAGCAAGGTGGCGGCCGCGACCGCGACCAGGCCAACGGCCAACACCGCAACCACCGCTCGGCGCCGACCGGGCAGCCGGCCACGGAAAGGCCAGGCGATCTGCGTCGTTGGACCGGGGCCGCTCACCGGGGCTTTGTAGCACGTCTGAACGGCGCTCGTAGGCTGCCACCGCAGGGTCCTTCGACCGCGGCACCCGCGAGGCCCACTGTCTCACGCCCCGGCCCGACGGTCGCAACTGGCGTCTTTAGCCGCTCGATGTATGGACCGTCGCTGACTCTCCCACCCATAATGGCGGCACGCGAGTTCAGGTTCTGCATCCCGCCGAGAGCGGCAACGTCGAGAGCCCTGCTGATCCACTTGAGGAGCGCGTGTGGACGTCGTCCAGCTGTCCCGTATCCAATTCGCCCTGACGATCAGCTTCCACTTCATCTTTCCCGCAGTCACGATCGGCCTGGCCGGGCTGATCGCCATCGTGGAGACGATGCGATGGCGGACCAGGCGCGACGTATACGACCGGTTGTCGGTCTTCCTCACGAAGTTGTTCGCCGTCACCTTCGTCATCGGCGTCGTGAGCGGCATCGTCATGGAGTTCCAGTTCGGCACCAACTGGGCCACCTTCTCCGGGTTCGTGGGCGACATCTTCGGGGCGCCGCTCGCCGCCGAAGGGATCTTCGCCTTCTTCCTGGAGTCGGCCTTCGTCGGCATCGTTCTCTTCGGCCGGAACCGCGTTGGCTCAACGGTCCGGTGGCTGGCGGGCGTGCTGGTCTGCCTGGGTACGACGATCTCGGCTTTCTGGATCCTCGTGGCCAACTCGTGGATGCAGACGCCGGCCGGCTTCAAGATCGTCACCGACGCGAACGGCGTCTCGAAGGCCCAGATGACCGACTTCTGGCAGGCCGTCTTCAATCCGTCGACGTTGCCGCGGCTCTTCCACACTCTGGCGGCGTGCTGGGTCGTCGGCGCGTTCTTCCTCATGGGGATCTCCGCCTGGTACGTCCTGCGCCACCGCAACTCCGACGTGACCGCCATCGCCCTCCGGTTGGCCGTCATCGTCGCCTTCCTTGGATCGGGCCTCATGTTCGTCAGTGGCGACCTGCAGACCCGCGAGGTCCAGGCCAACCAGCCGCTCAAGTTCGCCGCCATGGAAGGGGTCTTCCACACCGAGAAGGGTGTGGCGCTGGAGCTCATCGGCCTGCCGCCGAGCCAATCCGGTCCGGCCGCCATCCCGCCGCTCGCCATACCCAACGGCCTCAGCGCCATGACCAATCTCGATCCGAACAGCGAGATCAAAGGCCTGGATCAGGAGCCGGACACTTCTCTCTGGCCGCCGGTGACTCTGACGTGGATGAGCTTCCACCTGATGGTCGGCCTGGGCGTCCTGATGATGCTGCTGATGCTCTTTGGGGCTTTCTTCTGGTGGCGCCGCTCGCTCGACTCGAGCGTCTGGTGGCTGCGCTTCGCGGTACTGGCAATCCCGCTGCCGATCATCGCCGTAGAGCTCGGCTGGATGACCGCCGAGGTCGGTCGACAGCCCTGGATCGTGCAGGGGCTGATGATGACCTCGAAGGGGGTGTCGCCGGGCGTCTCGGCGACCGACGTTGGGATCTCACTCATCGCGATCCTCCTCGTGTACGCGCTGCTCTTCTTCCTGTGGATCTACGCGCTGACCAAGGAGATCGGGCGCGGGCCCGAGGCCGCCCCCGGCGTGGTGGCGGGCCCGGCCGCCCCCGTGGTGGCCGCTCTGCCGACGGCCGGGCAATCCGGGGAGGGCAACTGACATGCCTTCGCTACAGACCGTCTGGTTCCTCTTGATCGGCCTGCTGTTCATCGGCTACGCCGTTCTCGACGGCTTCGACCTGGGGGCCGGCATCGTCCATCTCTTCGTCGCCCGAAATGACGCGGAGCGGCGCAGCGTCCTCAACGCCATCGGTCCCGTCTGGGACGGCAACGAAGTCTGGCTGATCACCGGCGGCGGCGCGCTGTTTGCCGCATTCCCGCTGGTGTACGCGACGGTCTTCTCGGGCCTCTACCTGGCCGTGATGCTGCTGCTCGGCGCTCTCATCCTGCGGGCGGTCTCGATCGAGTTCCGCAGCAAGGAGACAAACAGGCTGTGGCGCATGGCGTGGGACGCGGGTTTCGCGCTGGGATCGGCCCTGGCGGCGCTCCTCTTTGGCGTGGCCCTGGGCAATATCGTGCGCGGCCTGCCGCTGGACGACGGCGGCGTCTACCGCGGTGGCCTGGCCGGATTGCTCAACCCCTTCTCGATCGTGATGGGCCTGCTCACCCTCGGGCTGGCGGCCCAGCAGGGTTCATCCTGGATCGTTCTCAAGACCGAGGGAGCGCTCCGGACTCGAGCCCAGCGGACCGGCGTGGCGTCCACGCTGGTGGTCATCGCGGCCTGGTTGGCGGCGACCGGCATCGCCTGGTTCGACTCCAACCGTGTCTTCGACAACTTCGCGCGGAACCCTCTCGCCTGGATCGGCCCCCTCGGGACGGCCGTGGCGCTCGCGTCGATGTTGTACGCCTATCGCCGGCGGCAGGAGTTCCTGGCGTTCGTCCTGTCCAGCGTGGCGATCGTAGGCCTGGCTGCCACGGCCGGCGCGACCCTGTATCCCAACCTGGTTCCCGCGGTGGATGCGAGCCGCAGCCTGACAGTGAACAACGCCCATTCCTCGGACACGGCCCTCACGGTCATGCTCGTCATCGCGCTCGTCGGCATGCCGATCGTGATCGCCTACACGGCCTTCATCTACTGGAAGTTCAAGGGCAAGGTCCAGCTGGACGAAGCCGGCTACTGACCCTAAGCACGACGGCGTCGCTGGAGCGGCGGCGGCCCCGCGGCCCCCGGCGCAGGACGAGCAACCGACCGCGCCCGTTCGGCCGGCGCGGGTCTACCAGTCGGGATCGATCTGTCGGTCCAGGAGCTCGGTCGGGGTCAGGTGCGGCCGGATCAGGCGGGCGCGACCGCCTAGCACCGCAACTTCCGCGGGCCACGGATGCGACAGGAAGAGCGGCATCGACTCGGTGAAGCCGTAGGCTCCCAGGTCCAGCAACGCCACCAGGTCGCCGATTCGTGGCCGCGGAAGCATGGCCTCGGTCGTGAATACGTCCAGGCCCGTGCACAGCGGCCCGGCGACGGTGGTCCGGACCAGGGCTCGGACCGCGTCGGAGGTCAGGACGGCGAGGCGGTGCTCGCGTTGCACCAGGGCCGGCCGCACGGCGTGGTTGATGCCGCCATCCAGGATCGCCACCGGCGCGGAGTCCGGGCCCTTGACGTCCACGACGCGGGCCACGTATGCCCCGGCCGGACCCACCAGGAAGCGCCCCGGCTCGAGGAGCACGGTCATATCGCGAAGCGCGGGGCTGGAATCCCAGTGAGCTCGCAGCTCCGACAGCCGCCGCCCGAGCAGGGCCAGGTCCAGGGGCCGCTCCCCGTCGGCGTAGGCAATCCCCAGCCCACCGCCCGCGTCCACGATGCGAAGGGGAACGCCCGCCTCGGCAGCCACTTGTCGGCCTACCTCCACGAGCTCCCCCACGTGACCGGCGAGCTGCTCGGCATCGCGCAGGTTGGAGGCGCCGAAAGCGTGGACGCCGAGCAGCTCCAGATGCGACGAGGCCACCGCCTCCCGGGCCGCTTCGATCAGCGTTGCCAGCGGCATGCCGAACTTGCCCTCGACGCCGCCGATGAGGCGAACGGTCTCCAAGCGCGAGTCCTCGGAGACGGCCAGGCGCAACAGGATCGGCTGGCGACGCCCGAGCCCAGCGGCGATCACGTCCAGGCGGCGTAACTCCCCGAGAGACTCGACTGTGACGATGCCCACGCCGGCGGCGACCGCGGCCGACAGTTCGTCGTCGCGCTTGCCGGGCCCGGTCATGGCCACCAAAGCTGGGTCGAAGCCGGCCCGCAGGACCGTCTCCAGCTCGCCTCCGGACGCGATGTCCGCGCCGACTCCGCAGCGGGCCAGGTGGGCCACGACGGCCAGCGCAGGGTTCGCCTTCACGGCAAAGGCGATCCGGAACCCGCGCGGCAGGACGGCACGAAGGGCCTCCACTCGCCGCCCGATCATGTCCAGGTCGTACACGTAGAAGGGCGTGCCGAATTCCTCGGCGAGAGCCGCCGGGGAGAGCCCGGCAAGCCGGCCGGCCTCCAGGATGCCGCCGATTCCGCCGGTCGAGCGGGCGGCCGCTTCCGTCACCTCAGCGCCTCCTCGAGCGCGATTCGAGCGTCAGTTCGGTCGTCGCGGTATTTCACCACGATCGCGGCGGAGAGGGCCAGTCCGTTGCTCTCGGCGAAAGCGCCCGGCACGCTCCGCACGCCCGGCGCAACAACTGCGCCGGCGGGTACGACCAGGGGCTCTTCCAACGTGCCGACGACGACCCGATCCCGAGCCAGGTCGTACAGCCGGCTGGTGCCCGTCAGGATGACCCCGGCAGCGATGACCGCGCCTCTCTTGACGAGCACGCTTTCCAGGAGCGCGGCCTGGGCGCCGACGAAGACCTCGTCCTCGACGATCACGGGGCGCCGGCCGGGCGGCTCCAGGACGCCGCCGATCTGGACGCCGGCTGAGAGATGGACTCTCGCCCCGATCTGGGCGCACGATCCTACGAGGACGTGGGAATCGACCATGGTTCCTTCGCCCAGCCACGCCCCGACGTTGATGTACGAGGGCGGCATGATGGTTACGCCCTGGGCCAGGTAGACGCCGCCGCGTACCGACGTTCCGCCCGGGACGACGCGCCACGGCTTGCCTGCCGCGAGCGCTGCCCGAGCCTCCTCCGAGTCCAGCAGGTCCTTGACCGGAAGACCGACGCGGTCGCGGAACTGGAATGTGCCACCCAGATCCCAGGTCCGCGTTTCGCGATCGGCGAACAGCTCGAGGATCGCCGCCTGCACCTCCGGGTTGACGCGCCAGCCGCTCGGAGCGCCGTCGTCCGGTTGGGCGGCTCGAACCCGCCCCGCTTCCAGATCGGCCAGGATTCCCAGCAAGCCGGTTGCGGAACCGGTCGCGCCTCCGGGAGCCTCCGTCGCGCTCACGCGTGAGCGGAGGTTGCGGTCCGCGATCGAGCCGCCGATCCCGCGCCGGCACGCCCGGCGGCGGCCGATCCGATGGCCACGACCTTGTCGGACCCAAGCAGGCCCGTGGTCTCGAGGATCAGGCGCATGCGCGCCCGGTGCGGCTCCTCGAGCGGCAGCAGCGGCATTCGGAGCGTGTCCGAGCACAGCCCCATCATCGACATGGCCGCCTTCACCGGTACAGGGTTTGGGCCACCCACGAAATTCGCCTTCATGAGCGGCAGCCAGCGCTCGTGGATGCGCCGAGCCTGGTCCCAATCGCCGGCGAACGCGGCGTCACACATCTCGGCCATCTCGCCTGGAATCTCGTTCGCGCAGGTGCAGATGACGCCGTCGCCGCCGAGCGCGAGCATCGGCATGGTCCACGTGTCGTCGCCGGCGAGGACGGAGAAGTCGGCCGGGCGATCGCGCAGGATCGTGGCGATCTGGTCCATGTTCGCCGACGCCTCCTTCACCGCGACGATCCGGGGGTGTTCCGCGAGACGAAGGAGCGTTGCCGCTTCCACGTTCACGCCTGTCCTGCCGGGGACGTTGTAAACGACGATCGGCAGATCGCCCTCGTCCGCGATGGCTCGGAAGTGCGACTCGAGCATGCGCTGATCCGGCTTGTTGTAGTACGGCGCGACGACGAGGGCGGCGTCAACGCCCAGCTCCGCCGCTCGGCGGGTAGCGCGGATCGCGGTCGCGGTGCTGTTCGAGCCGGTTCCGGCGATGACCCGGAGACGGGCACGGCTCGCCCGCTCAGACGCGACCTCCAGAGTGGTGGCGATCACCCACTCGTCCTCTTCGTGGCTCAGCGTCGGGGTCTCGCCCGTGGTGCCGCAGGGTACGAGGCCATGGATACCGGCATCGATCTGGCGGCGAACGAGATTCCTGAAAGCTTCCTCATCGATTGCGCCCGATGAGGTAAATGGGGTCACGAGGGCTGTGAAAGCTCCTCGTAGCAGGCGACTCACTGACATCTCGGCTTGCTCCTTGGTGGTTGGGACGGCTTCGGTTGGCGATCTATGGGCGGTCGAAGTTGGCGGCGATTCCGCCGGCCGATTGCTGGTTCATGGGTTGGGGGCGTCGGTAGAGGGGACGCCGGACGCCGGCCGACCATTCGAACCTGCGTCCGCCGACTGTTTGGCGATGATCGAGTCGACGACTTCGTCGAAGCTGTGGAAGCCCGGAGCGCGGGGCTCGGCCAGGAGCCACTCGGCTGCGGTGATCGCGCCCGCGGCATAGGCCGATCGATCGCGGGCAGTGAGGCGCATCTCCAGGGTCTCTCCCGGGGCGTCGAAGCCCACGAGGTGCATCCCCGGCGCGCTTCCGGCCCGAATCACGGCCACGTCCAGCTCGTCGAGGGCGGGGGCGCCGTGCGCCATGGCCCGGGCCACGCGCTGCTTGCGAGGATGAGCGGCGATCAGGCGTCGCGACAGGTCGAGGGCGGTGCCGGACGGACGGTCCGTCTTGGTCCGGCGGTGCCACTCCACGAGGTACGGGTCGTATTCCGCGAACGGGCCGAAGAGGCGGGCAGCGTCCTCGACCAGTCGGGCGAACAGCGTCACGCCCAGGCTGAAGCTGGGAGACGCCACGGCCGCCGCTTCGTGCTGGATCAGGAGGGCTTCGGCCGCGGCGCGGTCGGCCGCCCAGTTGGTGGTGCCAATGACCAACCGCCGGATCCCGCCCTCGAGTGCCGCCCGGACATTCTGGAGGACGGCCTCGCCGACGGTGAAGTCGAAGAGCACGTCCGCGCCCTCGAACCTGGCGGACGCGTGGACGGCGCCTGTCTCGGGCATGCCCAGGATCGCTCGCGCCGGCGTGCCGCGTGCGGCCAGGGCAGCGGCCACGGCACGGCCCATCTCTCCGTCGCCGGCGACGATGCTGAGCATTCCCGATCCTCCGTTGTGTCTTTGGCGTGGCTGTCTATCGCGAAAACAGAAAGGCCGCGGCACCGCCTTCAGTGTCGCGGCCCTCGGGAGCTTCGTGCCCCTCGGCTCCGCGGTTCGCTACGAACTCCGCCGAGCCCTAGGGCCGTGCCTCCCGGCAGGGCCGCCAGCGCTTGGACTTGGGCTTGGCGAGCATTCGAACGAACATGGTCTGCGGATTATGCATCAAGCAGCGGTCGATGCGCAACTGTTGCGGAGATTATGCAGGCTGCATACCTGACGCATGCATATGGAGCATGCATCGCGGATTCCGCAACGGGGGCCGCTGCGGGAAAGTCCCGCCTGCCGTGGCGGGGAATCCCTTCGTTTCGCTCCGTCTGCCCGGTGCTACCGTTCGGCGCCATGAGGTCACTCACACGCGCACCCATCAGGGTCCTTCTCTCGATCTCGGCCGCCGCGATCGCGCTCGGGCTGGCGCTGGCCGTCCCGTCGCTGCCGCAGCCAGACACGGGCCTGCATCTTGGCTACCAAGATGGCCAGGTGGTCGTGGTATCCGTGGAGTACGGATCCACCGCCCAGGTATCGGGCCTCCGGCCGGGCCAGGTCGTCGTAATGCTAGACGTTCAGCTGGTTCTGGCGGCGTCGGAGTCGGTCAAGCGAGCGGCGGCCCAAACGAGCGAGCCGACGATGGGGGTGATGACCGCCCCCCGCGACCAACTGATGTGCGATGGCAGCGGCACGTGCACTCTCCCGCCCCCGTACGAGTACAGCTCCGGTATCTCCGACGGCGTGCCCTACTACTCATGGGGCGGACCACCCGAGGCCTGGCACGACTTCTCGTCGTATCCGTACGGCTCGATGCCGATCGAAGCCGGACTGGCGATCCTCATCCTGGGCTGGCTGGTGCTGAGCCGCGGCTGGGCAGGCCCCACGCTCAAGCCGTTCGCGCTGTCGCTGCCGGTGGCCACGGCGGTGCCGCTCTTCGTCGTGACAATCGACGCGTACCATTCCGCGCCGGCGGCTGTGGTCGGAGCGGTTCTCGTCCCCCTGGCGATGCTTCCGCTTGCCATGGACTTCCTGGGGCGCGTCGAGGGCACGCGCCGGCGCCGGCTCGTCGCGTCGATCACCGTCGGCCTGGCTCTTGCGTCGGTGGCCGCCGGGCTCCTCCTCCCAACAAACCAGGACCTGCTTACGTGGCGGGTCCTCCTGGTTGCACTCACGGCTTTCGCGCCGGGGCTGTTCGCGGCTCGGCTGTCGCACCGCCTGGACCCTGGCTCGAACCCGGGCCAGAGCCGCTGGCGCGTCATCGTGGCCCGAGGCCTCCAGTTGGTGCCGGGATCGTTAGCCGGCCGCCTGGTGCGCCGGCTCCGTTCCGGCTCGACGGCTGGGCCGGGATCGACGCCCAATGCTCTCACAGGGTCGATTGACGTCATGTTCGCGGCCATGACACCTGGGATCGCCGCGGTCAAGCTCGCTGACATGCACTCAATGGATCTCGGGTTCGTCTTCCTGTGGCTCGCCGCCTTCTTCGTCGTGACGAGACTGAGCCTGTGGCCCCTCACGCGACTGGCTACCCGAGCCACGCTCCAACGCGACCTCGTCGTGGCCGCGACCGAGGCGGAGCGGGCACGCATTGCCGCGGACGTCCACGACGACGCCCTCCAGGATCTGACGCTCCTCGTGCGCAGACTCGATGCGGCCGGCGACGAGGCCAACGCCACCGCCGCTCGGGAGGTCGCGGAGCGCCTGCGGGCCATCTGCGGCGACCTTCGCCTGCCGGTCCTGGACGACCTGGGTGTGGGCCCGGCGCTCGAATGGCTGTGCGCCAGGCAGGGTGATGTTGCCGGTTCGATCACCCTGGATCGTCTGGCCGAAGAGAGCAGACTGCCTGCCGACGTCGAGCTCGCCGTCTTCCGTGTCGCTCAGGAAGCTCTCTCGAACGCCATCCGGCATGGTGCGCCGCCCATCGTGGTCTCGTACCGGGCCGCCCAGGACTTGGTTGAGCTCCGTGTCGACGACTCGGGTCCGGGTTTGGCCGACGGCGCGGCCGGGCTGGCCGAGCAGACGGGCCACCTGGGCCTGCTCAACATGACTCAGCGCGCTGAGGCCCTCGGTGCCAGCCTCACGATCAGGCGAAGGCCGGGAGGTGGGACTCGAGTCTCGCTCGTATGGCGCCGCCCGATCGCCGGAATCGAGGTCCCGGCGATGGCACCCGCATGACCGTTCCGCTCGATCCGATCCGAGTCGCCATCGTCGACGACCACCCGGTCGTCCGGGAAGGAACGGCCGCCTTGCTCGATGCGCAGACAGGCTTGCGCGTGGTCGGGACGGTGAGCTCGATTGAGGAGGCGAGCTCGCTCCTCGACCCGAGCGCGGTCGATGTCTTGCTGCTGGACATCCGTCTCGGGTCCGACAGCGGACTTGGGCTGCTGGGCGGCGGCGAGCCTCGTCCCGCGATCGTGGTCCTGACCGCGTACGACTATCCCCAATACGTTGCGGCGGCCTTGCGCCTGGGTGCCTCCGGATTCGTCGTCAAGACGGCGCCGGTGCCGGAGCTTGTCGATGCAATCCGGCGAGCGGCGGCGGGCGGGCTGGCCTTCGGGCGCAGGCCGGCCGCGGCGGCCGCGGCATCGCTGACTCCGCGTGAACGCGAGGTCGTTGGGCTCGTGGTGGACGGGCGCAGCAACGACGAGGTCGGGGCCGCGCTCGGGATTACGACCAAGACGGTCGAGGGCCACCTGCGCCGGCTCTTCGACCGTCTGGGCGTCCAGTCACGGACCGAGCTGGCCACTCGAGCCTTGCGCGAGGGCTGGCTGGAGGTCCCGTAGTCGAGCGACTCTGTTGGTGACCGCTCTTGCGGTCACTTTGCCCTCAATTCCGTTGTGGGAAGCGCTAAGTGGGAAGGGCGGTCATATAGGGGGGCTGGCGGCCGGTTCGGATGGCCGAACCCGGCCGAGTTAGACGTAGGCGGCTAACTCAACGCCGTGGGGTCGGGGAGCGCTGCCGGCGGGCTCACTTTGTGCTTCTGGTGGTGGAGATGAGCGGAAATCGTCCCTGCCGCTGCCGTCACACCGCGCGCCGCGCCATGGGGACCGCTGCCAACGGGCCACTTAGTGCTTCTGGTGGCCGAGATGAGCGGAAATCGTCCCTGCCGCTGCTGTCACACTGTCGCGCCGCGCCGTAGGCGGCTGCCGGTCACGGCAGCCGCCGCTCCCGCTACTTGAGCGCCTCGGCCAGGATCTTCGTGAGCTGATCCCACTCGACCAGGAAGGCGTCGTGCCCCTTCGTGGATAGGATCTCGCGATAGGCCGCGTCCATGCCGGCCTCGTTCGCGGCCTCGATCATTGCCTGGACCTGGTTCGTGCCGTAGAGGATGTCGCCCTCGATGCCGACGCCGGTCAGACGCGTTCCGTACGCCGCCAGCCGCCCCAGGGCGGCAACGACTCCGCCGCGGTCGCGGCCGATGTCGTGCGAGTCCATCGCCAGGACGAGCGAGCGGTATGTGTCGGGATCGAATCGATCCAGGAGCTTGCGGCCCTGGTGGTGCAGGTAGCTGACGATCGATGGCGTGCCATCCGGCTCGGCCCGACCGGCGAAGCGCTGCTCGAAGTCGATCTCGCTGCGGTAGGTCGTAATCGCCAGCTGGCGAGCCAGGTCCAGGCCCTCCATGCCGAGCTTGTCGACGATCTCGAGCTGGATGTTGTCCCAGCCGACGGCGAGCTGGCCGATCCGTGCGGGCGCGGCCATCGGCACGACGCGACTGATCTCGCCCGGCCGCTCCAATGCGACCTCCAGGGCGACCATGCCGCCCAACGATCCGCCCACCGCGAGGGCCAGCTTGCCGATCCCCAACGCGTCGAGTAGGCGCCATTGGGCTCGGGCCTGATCGCGGACCGAGACACGGGGGAACGACCGACCGTAGGGCTTGCCGGTCAGGGAGTTACGCGAGGTCGGGCCGCTGGTGCCGTAGCGGCTGCCGAGCAGGTTCATGCAGATGACGCCGTACTTGTCGGTGTCGAGGATCTGGCCGGGCCCAATCAACGGCGCCCACCAGTCGCCCGCGGCGTCGGCCGACCCGGTCAGGGCGTGGACGACCAGGATCTGGCGCCCCTCGCCGACCGGGATGCCGTCGTGGCGATAGGCCACGACAAGATCCGGCAGCACCGCGCCCGACTCGAGCTGGAAACGCCCGAGCCAACGTGAGGCGATCTTGCCAGCTTGCGGGTCCGGCTGATTGTCCACATCGTTCAGGCTACGAAAACTGAGGTCCCCGCGTGCGGTCGAGACGCCGGGATCGGCGGCGATGAACTTCGATCCGGAGGCTTGAGAGGTCGAAAGGGCCGCTTCTGCCCATGTTGATGCGTCGACGGGGGCTTTGGCCGGGGGGCCTGTCTCGGCCGGGGGGCCTGTCTCGGCCGGGGGGCCTGTTCCGGCCGGAGACGGAGTCGCGCCGGGTCCCGCGGGGGATCCGGCGCGCTCGATCGCGGACTCGTCGCGAGTTCCGGGGCGAACGGCATCGGTCCGGACGGAACCGGTCCGCTTCCGCGAAACCCAACGAGTCGTCGACGCCGACATGGCGCTACTCCGAAGCTTGACTCACGAGGCGGCGCCCGCCGGGACGGCGGAGCGGATCCCCGTTGCGACGCCGATCGCCTGATCGAGGTCGGCGATGATGTCGTCGATGTGCTCGATGCCGACGGAAAGGCGAATCAGCTCCGGCGTCACGCCGCTGGCGATCTGGTCCTCAGCGGACAGCTGCTGGTGTGTCGTGGAAGCTGGGTGGATGATCAGGCTCTTCGCATCGCCCACGTTGGCCAGCAGGCTGAAGAGCTTGACCGAGTTGATGAGCGTGCGACCGGCCGTGACGCCGCCCTTCAGGCCGAAGGTCACCACACCGCCGAACCCGCCCGTCAGGTACTTGCGGGCCAGTTCGTGAGCCGGGTGTGACGCCAGTCCGGGGTAGCTGACCCACTCGACTGCGGGGTGGCCTTCGAGCCAGCGGGCAACCGCCAGCGCGTTGGAGCTGTGGCGCTCGATCCGGAGCGGCAGCGTCTCGAGGCCCTGCAGGAAGAGGAAGGAGTTGAACGGGCTCAGCGCCGGCCCGAGGTCGCGCAGAAGCTGGACCCTCAGCTTGAGGATGAAGGCCAGGTTGCCGAAGCTGCCCGTAAAGCTGACGCCGTGGTAGGAGGGGTCCGGGTCGACGAAGTCGGCCTTGAAGCGCGGCGACGCTGTCCAGTCGAACTTGCCGCTGTCGACCACCACGCCACCGATGGCCGTGCCGTGGCCGCCGATCCATTTGGTGGCGGAGTGGACGACGATGTCCACGCCGTGCTCGATCGGTCGCGAGAGGAGCGGCGCGAAGGTGTTGTCGACGATGACCGGGATGCCGTGCTTATGGGCGATGGCGGAGATCGCCTCGAAGTCCGGCACGTCGAGACGCGGGTTGCCGATCGTCTCGATGTAGACGGCCTTTGTCTTCGCGTCGATCGCGGCATCGAATTCGGCCGGCTTGGAGCCGTCGACGAACTTGAAGTCGATGCCGTATTTCGGCAGCGTGTACTGGAAGAGGTTGTATGTCCCGCCGTAGAGCGACGCGCTGGTCACGACGTTGTCCCCGGCGCGGGCGAGGTTGAGGATGGTGAGCGTCTCCGCCGCCTGGCCGGAGCCGACGGCCAGGGCCCCCACGCCACCTTCGAGAGCGGCCACGCGTTCTTCGAAGACCGCGTTGGTTGGGTTCATGATCCGGGTGTAGATGTTGCCGAACTCCTGCAGGCCGAAGAGGCGCGCGGCGTGGTCGGCGTTGTCGAAGACGTAGCTGGTGGTGGCGTAGATGGGGACCGCGCGGGCCTTGGTGGTGGGATCGACCACCTGACCGGCGTGGACGGCGAGGGTTTCGCGATGAAGGGCGGGGGAGTTCTGGTCTGACATGGGAGCCTCCTGGGGCCCACCGCTCGAACTCGGCGGCGGGTAGCGGAAGGATGACGAATGGTTGTCCCGGGAGCCCTGGAGTGCAGGGCTTTAGTTTGGGCGGCTCCCGTCGCGCTGTCCGGAGAAACAAAGAACCGCGGCTCCTGAAGCGAAGCTTGCTTCGCTCGAGACCGCGGCCCCGGGACAGATCTTCAGCTGAGCCGCACTCCAATGCGCGGGAGCTTCAGACCCCGTCCTCCGCACTTCGGGGCCGCCCGGGCATGGACATCATGGAACCGCGCAGGCTGGAGGCCTGGCGCGAATTCTCCCGGCGGCTGAAGGTGCTGGCGTTCATTGGGGGCAGAGTGTGCCGCATCAAACGCGGATGTGCAAGTGCGTCCCGCCGGGCGTTGCTCCTGCCGGTGAATGGACTGCGTGGCGGTCCACTACCGGCCCGGGTCGGCCGCCCGGCGACGACTGCCTGGCGGGAGCCTAGCGAGAGCCGCGGCGGGGCGACATCGCCTCCAGCCGAGCTCGGGCCCGGGTGGTCAGCATGTTGTCCTCCCCGAGGGTCCGGCGATACCCGTCGACTACGGTGCGGGCCAGGTTCTTGGCCGCGACCTTGCGCCCGAGGTCCATGAGCGCCTCCGCGTCGTGGGCGACCATCGCGAGAGTGTCCGGATCCTCGGGTCCGGGATGCTTGCGCAGGATTGCCAGCGCCTCGCCGTATGCAGCGTGGGCCGCGGCGGGATCCGAGAGCCTCCGGGCGATGTCGCCCAGGTGGCCTTGCATGTCGGCTACGGCGCGACCGCGCTTGCCCTGCAACCGCAAGTAGCCGTCGAGAGTCCTCTGGTACGTGGCTCTGGCTGATTCGAACTGGCCCAAGCGCTCTAGCGTCAGGCCCAGGTTGTGGCCCAGTTCCAGGGTGCGTGGATCGTCCGGCCCGATCTCGTCGCTCGTGCTGGCATACAGCCGGCCCAGTGGACCGGCCACGCGCTCGGAGATACTCCTGGCCCGCTCGTCCTCGCCGAGGTCGTCCAGCATCTCGGCCAGCCACGCCAGTGCGTCCAGGGTGCGCTCGTCTTTGGGTCCGTGGAGCTGCTCGTGAGTCTCAACGAGCTGCGTCCAGTGGCGGCGGGCGGAGTCGAACTCGCCCACCTTGCGCTCCTCCCAGGCCAGTCCCCTCAGAGCATCTATCGTCTCCACGGCCTCAGCACCCAGGCGGCGGTCCTGCGTCTCATACAGCCTGGCAAAGGCCCGACGCGCGTCGGTATGCGCTTCCATCTTGCTCAGAACCCGGGTCAGCCCCAGGAGAGTCCAGACCGTGTCTGGCTCGTCGGGGCCGATGGTACGGATGCGCGACTCGGCCAGCTCGCCCAGGCGGGCCGCGGCGCCGCTGAGGTCGCCCAGCTGCTCCAGATTCCAGGCCAGGTCGCCGGTCGCCCACATGGTGGCGGGATGGTCCGGACCGAGGATCTTCTGGCGGCGCTCTAACAGCTGCACGTCCAGGTCGTGGGCCCGGCGATGGTCGCCGCCACGCCCGATTGCGTCGGCCAGGCCTGCCAGGGCGTCGAGCGTGGCGATGTCCTCGGGACCGTTGAGGCGGGTCAGCTTGTCGAAGAGGTTGCGGTAGGCGATCGCGGCCGCCTTGGCTTCGCCCAGCTTGAGAACCAGACGGGCGTGCTGGGAGATCGCCGCGAGCGTCTCGGGCGCATCAGGACCGAAGACTGCGGTCGTTGCTGCCAGAGCCTGCTCGGAGAGTGATCGTCCGGAGGCGTTGTCGCCTGCGCCGCAGAGAGCTCGAGCCAGGCTCAGCATCGCGTCGAGAGTGTCGCCGTGGGTTGGTCCCAGAACGCGGCGACTGCGATCGACGCGCTCGGCGAGCACCTCGCAGGCCCGCGGGTACTCCTCCATGGCGATGAGGATGCTTCCCAGGTGCGTCATCGTCCGGAGCGTCAGGGCGTTCTCCGGTCCGAGGACGCGGCGTTGCGTGTCCAGGAGCTGTTCGAACGTAGCCCGGGCCGCCGCGTTGTCGCCGAGCGCCCGGTAGGTCAGGCCCAGGTTGTGCAGGGCGCTGATCGTGGTCGGGTCCTCCACTCCGAGCGAGTTGCGCCGGCCGTTGTACACCCGCTCGTACAAGGGACGGGCCAGTTGAGGCTCCTCCATGTACGACAGGGCGATGGCCAGGCCGTGCACGGCCGACAGCGTGTCGAGGTTGCGTGGTCCGAAGACGCGCTCAGAGCGTTCGAGCAGAACCGTGTAGGCGTCCCGGGCGCCCTGGTACTCCTCGAGTTCCATGGCGATGGCCGCGAGACGCGCCTCGACCTCGATCGTGGTCGGGTGGTCCGGGCCGAGCAGCTTGCGGCGCGCTTCCAGAACCTGCCGACAAATCGGTCGCTGCAGGCGGGGGTCTTCTACTCCTTCGAGGAGGACGCTCAGGTCCTGCAGTGCGGCAAGGCCCGCGATTGCTCGAGCCGGCGTGCCGGTGCCGGCTGACGCGCTATCCATCGACAGAACAAGTGCTCCTGGCTAAACGCCTGTGGGCGCCAATGATGCCAGGTTCGCGCTCCGACGGTCCGGCAGGGCAGGTTCAGCGCCCTGGCATGTGGTGCCGGCTCGACACTGCAGCGGGGCCAGGCCGGCGGACGCGACGGTCGAGCCGCTACGATCCGGTCAGATTCCGCTGCCTGGACCGGGATCGATCATCTTGCCATCGGCCGCCGGAAGGGGCTCGGCGTCTGCGAACGGCGCCCGATAACGCGGAATGGTCGATGACGAAGGCTGAACTACGTGACGATCCGAGAGTTCGGGAGACTGCTCCTCGATTGGCAGCTGCCGACCCTTTGCCGTTACCGGCGCCGTAGCTTCGACCGCCCGCTGCCAGGCCGCCGGAAGCTGATCCAGCGCTTGGGACTCCGGAGGCGAAGCTACCCTCTCGACCGGTCGCGACCATGAAATCTCTTCGCCGGGCGCCTTGTAGATCGCGATGGGCGTGGACCTACGCCAGGGGCTCGCCACCGGCCCCGATGCGGGCCCCAAGGTCGAGGGTGGGGCTGGCGGAGGTGCCGGGGCCACCGGCGACGGCGGGAGTGTGGTTCCCCCACCGTCCCGGCCGACCAAGGCCGGACGGCCGGCTGTCGCAGGCCGGAGGTTGTCGAGCACCCACTGTTCGCGGATGTGCTGACGCCGCGCCATCTCGAAGGTGATCCTGGCCAGCGTGATGAAGCACCAGGCGAAATCGCAGGAACCGATCGCGAGAAGAACTACGAAAGGAAGTGGGGTGCCGATGAGTGCGAGCACCAGCGTGAATAGCAGCAGATAGCCGATCAGGACCAGCGCGGCCCACGCCGTGCCCCAGAGAGGGACCAGACCGGAGCCGGATCTTCTTGGGACCCAGAGCCGGTCCAGCAGGTCCTGGAGCAACCGCGGGGGATTGTCGGTGGCCGATGAAAGAGGGTCACCCAGGTACAGGCGTCGTGCCCACCATCTGTCGTAGGCCCGGAGGCCGCCCAGGCCCCAGACGGCCCATAGCACGGACTCGAGTGGCCAGACCGCGCACCGGAATGGACCGAAACGCGCGGTTCCGCTTCCGAGCGCAGGCGAGTTCATCGACGTCAGGCACAGGAACAAGCCCTGCAGGACCAGCCCGACCAAGACCAGCGCCGCGACTGCCAGGCCCAAGACCGCGGGCGGCGTCTCGAACCAGGGAAACGCTTTCGGGGAGGCGTACCCGGGAGATCTGGAGATCGCGTGGAGTACGGCGATCGTGGCATAGAGGGCTTCGAAAGCCACCGCCACGATCGTCACGAAGCCGGTCAGATAGCCGATCTGCCACGCGGAGACGTATCTTCCTTGCGACATATAGGCTCGAGCGATCCCCCGGTTCTCGTCGTCCAGGGCAGGCGCGGCGACGTAGCCCTGGCGGAGCACGGTGGTGGTGCCGG
This sequence comes from Chloroflexota bacterium, assembly GCA_003141455.1. Classification (GTDB taxonomy): domain Bacteria; phylum Chloroflexota; class Limnocylindria; order Limnocylindrales; family CSP1-4; genus Fen-1039. Next base: position 124,364 of record PLMA01000048.1, read on the forward strand.
CGGTGGCGTTCGCCTTCCCCGCTCGGCACTTGTAGCACCGCCCTGAATCGGCGCGGTTCATCGAACCACACCTGTCGCAGTACCAGAACTCCTGCATTTCCCCTCTCCCTATCCAGCGCGACACGATCTCCGGCGCCCCGGAGAGCTGCAGCCACCTCATCGTAGGCCGACGTCCCTGACGGGGCTGGTCGAATCTACAGCTCGCAGTCGTAGAGGCGCGCATTTCTCCGTCCGGCTTCACCATCCGAGCTTCGTGCGGTCTCGCGCCTCGCGGTAGGCCCGGTCTATGTCAGGAAGACGAGGCGGGGCCGCATGTTCGCCCGGCGGCGGCGATCGCCCAGACGACGCGCGCCATCGACGAGGCCGGGACCGAACGCGCTGAGCTCGGCCTGCTGAACGGCTACTAAGTGTCTGGCGCTAACCCGCCCGGGGCCGGAGCCGTCCGCAGCGAGATCGCCATGTCCCGGTTGACCAGGACCGTGGGGAAGGACTCGGAAACCGGCTCGTTGCAGAACATGTACTCGAGAACCGCCTCTGTGATGGCGACCATGGTCGGCCGGTGATCGATGCTTCGTACCGGGTTCGCGGTCGGCGGCGCGTGCATGAATCCCTCGGCGCTGTAGGGGCCGAGCTTCATCGTGACGCCGTTCGGCTTCGTTTTGAGGCGCCGGCCCGGGTCACCCCTGGGGCCGCTCGCGACGACGAGGTCGAGCTCATTGCGCTCTATCTCGAGCTGCTCGAACTCCTGGCTGTGACCGTCGACTGTGCTGACGACCACCACGTTGTGCACGAGGACGCTGTCTTGTCGATTCAACAGATCGGCCAGGCGCGCGTCCTCGAGGTCTACCCTACCTTCGACGCGGCAATCGTCGGCGAACCCGACAAAGTCGATCTCCGTTCCCAAGGTTTCGCCAGTCCGCTCGTGGCGCACTTCACGAATCTCCTATGGGAGTAATCGGGCCTAGCGGTCCTAGAAAAGTATACGCCGCATGCGGCAGGCCACTACCAGCTGTGCCGGCAGGGTGGGACGATCGTGTCGAGGCGCGAGCCGCGGAACCGAACGAGCGCGTCAGGGCTTGCTTTCGGTGGCCCGATTGGCTGGTCCACCATCTTCTCCGGTGCCGGCGGAGGTCTGCGCGGGACCCGACCGCCGGCCGATCTGTCGTTCCTGGCCGCGCAAGAGGCGCCCGATATTGTCGAGGTGGAATAGCCAGATCAGGCCGGGCACGCCCACGCCGTAGACGAAGTAGATCGGCGCAAGCGGTGTCACGGCGGCAACCACGATCATGACGATCCCGCCGATGAGGCTCGCGCTGAGCGATCCGATCGATGAAACCCGGGTCAGGGCGATCGTGATGATGAAGACCGGGAAGATGGCGGCCAGGATCAACGGCTCGATGATCAACGCACCGCCGGTGGCCGGCGCTACTCCGCGGCCGCCATGCATGGCAATGAAGGGAGAGCGGCTGTGGCCGACGATCGCCGCCAGCGCGGCCAGTATCCGTGGGACGTCGCCGCCGCCGATAGCGACGACGAGGAGGACGGCGGCAGAGGCCTTGGCGACGTCCAGCAGGCCGGAGACCGCGGCCCAGCGATAGCCGACAGCGCGCGAGACGTTGGCGCCGCCGGTGCGCCCGCTGCCGACCGTCCGCGGATCCGGCCCGCCGATCAACCGCGGAACGATGATCCCGAATGGAATGCCGCCGATGAGATAGCCGGCGACGAGCGCAACGCCGACCCGGACGAGGTCGATGGTCTGCATCGCCGGGAAGTATAGGGCGATGGATCGAGCCCGAAGGCGATCGCTACGGCCGGCGGAACACCTCGCCCGCGGAGGCGTCCGGCCGGTTGCCGGCCGCCTCGCGGCTCCCGGCGTCGGCATCGGCGCCGGGGTCGGCGCCGGCTTCGGCGAGCTCCGCTGCGAGTCTCTCGGGATGACCGCGCAGCCACGCCCGGCGGTGCGGGTCCGAGGCCACCTCCTCGACCAGCTCGGCGAGGCGGGCATTGACCGGAGTCGGGATCCCCAGCTCCGCGCCGGCGCGGGCCACGGCGCCGTTCATCCACGGCGCTTCGGTTGGCTCCGATGCAGCGCCGTCCGGGGCCGCCGATCGGACGTGGATCCGCAGCGACGGCGACTTGCCGGCGCGGGCTCCGCCGACGGCACGGGTCAGGATGGGCCGGCCGAGCCAGGGCGGCATTCGGAACCCTCGAGCCAGCCACGGAATGGCGGCTCCGGGCAGGGCGACCGGTCGGAGCCCGAGCCGGGCCATGACCTCGATCGCCTCCAGCAGCTGCCGACGTTCGATCGAGAAGAGGCGCCGGTCGCGGTAGATAAGGTCGGCGTCCATGTCGAGGATTGCCCCCGTCGCGTTGGCGAGGAGATTGGCGAGCATCTTGGACCACTTCATGGAGCCGGCGTCGGGGAGCTGTGCGGCTCGCAGTCCGGCGGCCTGGAAGTCGGCGACGAGGCCGCGGAGCAGCGTCTCGGCATTCGACGTCACGGCGGCTAGACCCAGCCCGCCCTTGCCCATCCAGACGACCTCGTCCTCCGACGCGAGCCGGATGGGCGCGGTCAGCGAGCCGGCCAGGATCGGCGCCCCGGGGCGCACCTGCGCCGCGATCTCCTCCGCGCCGATGCCGTTTTCCACGGTCAGCGTCGGCACGGACGGCCAGAGCAGCGTCGGCGCCAGCGCCTCGCGCAGGGCGGGCATCTTGACTGCCACGAGGATCAGGTCCGGGGCGCGCGCGTCTTGCGTGCGCGTTACCCGCAGGACTGGGACCGTGACCCGGGCGCCGTTGGGGCGGACTAGATCGATCGGTCGGCTCGAGTCCGGCTCGAAGATCCGGACCAGCGTGACGTCGTGGCCGGCGGAGCCAAGAAGGGCGCCCAGGAACGACCCGACCGCACCGGCACCCACGACCAGCGTGCGGCGTGACGTCGGTTCCGCGGTGCCGATGGGTCTCGCTGCGGCCGCTTGCTCGTATGTCACTGCCTAGCCTCGACCCAACAGCGATCGAACGCGGCCGAAGGCGACTCGACGGCGCAACCCCAGCAATGCCCGGGCCGGATCCACAGCCGATGGGCAGACGGCGGTGCACTGCATCGCGTCGCGGCATCGCCACACGGAATCCGGCTCGGCGGCGAGGGCGAGGATCGGGCCGAGCGGCTGGCCGCGCGGCTCGTCGGCGACGCGGGCAGCCGCGGCGAGCGCGGCCGGGCCCAGGTAGGACCGGTCGGTCCGGGAGACCGGGCACGCCGACAGGCACAGGCCGCATTCGATGCAGTTCTCGAATCTGGTGTACGCCTTCACGCCCTCCGGTGGCTCCGCTCCGGCGGCGACCTCTGCCGATCGAACGAGAGGGAAGCCGACGGCCTCGAGCCGAGCGTAGAAGTCGACCATGTCGGTCGCCAGGTCTGCCACGGGACGCTGATTCGCGAGCGGCTCAACGTCGATGGTTGGTGCCGTGAGGCCGGCCACCTTCGTGTCGCAGGCGAGGGCTTCTCGGCCGTTGATTCGGACGCCGCACGTGCCGCACGAAGCGTGCATGCAGGAATGGCGTATCACGAGCGACGGGTCGCGGTGCCGCCTGATCTCGATCAGCACATCCAGCACGGTGGCGCCGGGTTCCGGCGTGCATTCGAACTCGTCGAAATGCGGCTTACGGTCGCCCGTTCGCAAGCGGGAGATTCTCAAATGAACGGTCGGAGCGGCGGGCTCGGCCGGCTCGGGCGTCGGTTCGGCCGCAGGTGGCGGCTCGAGCGACAGAGTGGTCTCCGCGGCGCCCGGCACCTCCGGCGGGGGTGGCGGCTCGGCCGGCTGGATCGGCGCGGGCGTGGGTCCGCTCATCGGGCGTACCAGGCCGAGTGAGGCAGCAACGTGACGTCACTCGTTTCACACGGCCGGTCGACTCCCAGCTTGCCGCAGACCACGTTCGCCGTAACCTCCGCCATGGCCCGCAGCGTGGTCGCCTTGCCGCCGGCGATAGTGACGAAGCCTTCGGTTGGGCTGGCGTCCAGGGTGTGGTCGAAGCAGCGGAATTCGCGGGCCATGCCTCGCCCGCTCTGGGTGCCGCTCTCGCCGATGAGAGGCCGCGTGGCCGACCAGGACGCCCTGATCTCCGCGCCTCGAATGGCCGGCAGAAGATTCGAGGTCTCGCGCACGACCGTCTCGACGTGGGCGGCGGGGACTCCCGGATCGTCCGGGTCGTCCACCGGCCACGAGCTCGTTCCGAGCACGGTCAGCCCGCGCTGGGGCAGTGCGATGTCGCCGTCTCCCGGGGCGTGGAGCCGGTTGATGACCATGTTGCAGTGGCGGCCGCGCACGGCGACCATCACCCCGGCGGTTGGCGCGACCGGGACGGTGACGTCCGCCAACGCCGCCACCTTCCCCGCCCACGGCCCCGCGGCGTTGATCACGATGTCCGCGCCGATCTCGTAGTCGCGCCCGGCGGCGTGGTCTCGGACCGTCACTCCCCGGACCGACCGCCCGGCCATCGTCACGCCCGTCACCTCGGTGAAGGTCCGAATCTCCGCGCCGTTGCGCCGGGCCGTGGCGAAGAACCGCAACGGCATTCGCATCGCGTCCATGGTGGCGTCCGGCACCTGCACAGCCAGGCGCAGATCGGGGTTGAGGCCGGGCTCAAGGCGAAGAGCATGGGCGCGGTCGATCCGGCGGGTCGGGACGGCACACTGCCAGCATCCCTCCAGGAACTGCGGCTCCAAGGCGGCGTCCTCGTCGGTCAGAGCCACGAACAGGCCGTCGTTCTCCTCGAACGATCCCGGGGCGATACGGCGCAGGATCTTGTTCTCGCCGATGCACTCTACGGCGGAGGCACGGTCTGTCATCGCGTAGCGAGCCCCGCTGTGGAGCAGGCCGTGGTGCCGGCCTGTCGTGCCCGAGGTCACCTCGCCCCGTTCGACGAGGGTCACGCGCAGGCCGCGCAGCACGAGGTCGTGCGCGACCGCAGCGCCGGTGCCGCCGCCGCCGATGATCAGGACGTGGGGAGGGTTTCGCGGCGCCGACCCTGCGGCTTCGCCGAAATCGGCCCGCGCCCCGGGGCTCATTCGATCCAGTGGAGCGTCCTTGTCACGGCCTTCTGTCAGGGCCCGTTCTCCTTCTGTCATGCGGCCGGATCCATTGTTGGCCGCCGGTCGCGGTCACTCAACCAGTTTGCGCGGAGATCGTGGATCGCGCTTCGGAATTCCGGCAAACGGGAGGCCCGATCGCGGCCGAATGCGCCCGCGCCGGGGGTCGCTCCCTGACGCAGCCGAGTTCGGGAAGCCCAGGCCGGGATGCGCAGGCTCGGACCTCTGTCTTGGGGAGCCCAGGCCGGGATGCGCAGGCCCGGCTCTCCGTGTTGGGGAATGCCACCGACCGCTGATGCACTCTGCGGGCGCAGCGGCCCGGGACAGACCGCCCTTTCGCCGAAAGCGCAGCATTGCGGCCATGCGGATGCCGCGAGTTGCGAGCAGAACCCCGCGCCGGGCCCTGGTCCTGACAATGGCCCTGGGGTTGTTGGCCGCCGCCTGCGGCGCGGCGACACCGTCCGCTTCCGCGCCCGGCGCCTCCGCGCCAGTCGCAACGGCCACGCCCGGGACGACCGCGTCCGAGGCTCCGGCCGCATCCGCGGCTCCGGCGTCGCCCAGCCCCTTCGCGACCGTGGCCGATCTCGGCGACTGGCCCGTCTACCACCTCGACGCGGAGCGGACCGGGTACTCGCCGACCTTCCCGGCCTTCACAGGGTCAATGAGCGCAGCCTGGTCCACGCCGCTGGATGGCGCCGTGTACGGTCAACCGTTGATAGTGCACGGGCGGGCCATCGCGGCCACCGAAGGCGACAGCGTCTACGCCCTGGATCCGGCGAGCGGCGCGACGATGTGGCGCCGGAACCTGGGAACACCCGTGCGGTTGTCGTCCCTCCCGTGCGGCAACATCGACCCGCTCGGCATAACCGGAACACCCGCTTACGACCCGGCCACGAACTCGGTGTTCGCCGTGGCCGAGGTGACGGGACCGCACCACGTCTTGTTCGCCCTAAATGCGGACTCAGGCACAGTGCTCTGGTCCCGCGACGTCGATCTCCCCGGGCAGGATCCGACCACTCACCAGCAGCGATCCGCCCAGGCCGTGGCGAACGGCTACGTCTACATTGGCTTCGGGGGCCTGGCCGGTGACTGCGGCCAGTACAAGGGCAAGGTCGTCGGAGTGCCCACGAGCGGGCGGGGCGACACTATCTCCTATGTTGTGCCGGTCGCCCGCGAAGGCGCGGTCTGGGCCACCGGCGGCCCGGCGATCGATACCGCCGGGAATCTGTACGTCTCGACGGGCAACGGCAGCTCTACCACCACCTACGATGGCAGCGACTCCGTGGTCCAGCTCTCCCCGACGCTCCAGCTCATCTCCAGGTTTGCGCCCAAGAGCTGGGCCCAGGACAACGCCAACGATGCGGACCTGGGTTCGACGAGTCCCATGCTCCTGCCCGGCGGCCTGGTCCTCATCGTCGGCAAGAGTGGCACGGCCTACGTCTTGCGGCAGGGCGCGCTCGGCGGGATAGGCGGGCAGGTATCTTCGGCCTACGTCTGCGGTTCGTTCGGCGCCGCCGCGAGGAACGGCAACACGGTCTTCGTGCCATGTCAGGATGGGCTGCGGGAGATCCAGGTCATGCCCGACGGGACGATAGCGGTGGGTTGGAAGACATCGACCGGGGCCGGCGCGCCACCGGTGGTCGGCGGAGGGGCGGTCTGGAGCTGCAACATCGACAACGGCACACTATTCGCGCTCGATCCGACAACCGGCGCCACCCTGGCCAGCTTCGCCGTCGGCAAGCTTCCGCATTTCGCGTCTCCAACCCTGTGGCAGGGGCAGGTCTTCATCGGAACGCTGGCGGGCGTGACGGCCGTCAACGCCTGAAGGATGGACGCCAGGGCCCGGAAGCCGTCCAGATTCGGGTCCGATCTGTGGTTCATCGCTGCCTCGAACCGCGCTACGCTTGAACCCCACCCAAGGATCCGCCGCCTGGCCGCTCAGGCGATAAGCACAGGAGGTGCCCGATGCCCCGGATGTCACCGGAGAAGGCCGATGCCTACCGCAAGCCGGTGCTCGACGCGTTGGGCGCGGACGACCCATTGGAGGTCCAGGAGGCCGAGTTCGAGGCCTGGAAACGGATGATCGAGGCCGCCGGCGATGATCTCCGGGAACGTCCGGCCCACGAGGAATGGTCGGTCGTCGAGCTGCTCGGCCACATGATGGACTCGGAGATGGTGACGTCGGTGCGGTACCGGTGGGTACTCGCGGAGGACCGTCCGACGCTGCCCGGCTACGACCAGGAGGCGTGGACGGCGCAGTTCAACCACCGCAGCGACGACCCCGAGCTGCTTCTGACGCTCTTCGGTGCCCTGAGGTTGGCCAACTTGGACCTGTGGGAGCGTACCGAGGCGGAGGATCGCGGCCGCTTCGGCATTCATGCCGAGCGGGGGCCCGAATCGTTCGACCTATTATTCCGGCTGCAGGCCGGCCACGGCCGCGTCCATCTGGCCCAGGCTGAGGAGGCCCTTGTGACGATCCGGAGCCGCCAATCGCCTGCCTGACCGGCAACGCCCCGATTGCCGCCAACAGTCGGCTCCGCCCTTGTTAGCGCCGGGTGCGTCGGTTATCTTCGGACCAGCTACGACACCGTCAAGGCCGGGAGGATGGGGCATTGAACACGGCGGTCATCGCGGCCACGGGCATCACGGCCTTGGTGGTGTTCCTCTTCCTGGCGGAGTGGGATAGCCTGACGGAGGGCCATGCGCGGCCTGGGGCGCACATTCTGAACGCCGCCCGCTGGGGATGCGTGATCGCGTTGTGCTGGGCGCTCATTTGGGCGGCCTTCTCGGCGCCGGAGCGGACCGCCACACTGGTTGGCCTGGCCGCTCTCACCGGGGCCCTGATGCTCGTCCCCGTCCGCTGGTTCGTTCGCGTTGCCGGTCGAGACCCGATCTTGGAGCTGCGATGGCTGCGGGTCGAGGTTGCCCGGCTGACCAACTCGGTCCGGCGAGGCGCCGGCTCGGTGCCACCGGATCAACTACGCAGCCTGATCGATCGCCTCGATCGAGCGTACGCCCCCGAGACGGCCGAGTTGTGCAACCTGCTGGCGGCCGAGGTCCAAGACGTTCTGGCCGGCTCCGAATCATGGAACGAGGCGGGCCGGCGAACGATCCGGATCGACGAGTTGTGCCGCGGGTTCTGGCCGGACGACATGCCTCCGCCCGATTTCGACGCCGGCGAAGCCACCTTCCGGTGGCGTCTGTATCGAGCTTTCGGGCAGCTCATGGATACCGGAGTGGCAACCCCGGGAACGGAGGCACGCGACGAGTTCGCGCGCCTCCTGGGCTCTCTCGATGGCTTCCGGCGACCCGACACCAAGGATTTGATCCGGGACATCCGGCGCTCGGGCAACCGCTGGCTCGCCGGAGGCGCTTCCGAGCGACCCTGGATCGAGGCGTTCGATTTTTCCCTCCTGGGCCCCCACGGACTCGAGGAGGTCAGGCAGATGTGGGGCCAGGACGCCGCCCTGTGGGGCGCTGAGCTCGAAGAGGACGACCGTCGGGCCCTCGAGGAGGACGTGGCAAGGCGCGCCTCGGCAGCGTGATCCAAGGGCCGCTCAGCGTTCGAGGATTCGGTCGATCTCGGCCATCTGATCGGGCGTGAGCGGCCCGAACTCCATCGCGTTCGCGTTCTCCTCGACCTGAGCGACGGTCCGAAAGCCCGGGATCGGCACCGTGTTCGGGCTGCGGCCCCAGATCCACGCAAGCGCCCCCTGGGCGAGGGTCCGGCCGTTGCTGGTCAGGATCCCGCGGATCGACTCCAGGCCATCCAGCCACTCCTGGTTGGCGCGGCCATCCTTTATGCCGGGGAACCACTCGACCTTCTGGCGGACGTCGCCGTCGCGGAACCGGGTCTCCGGCGTGATCTTGCCTGTCAGCACGCCCATCCCAAGCGGGGCACGGGCGAGGTTGCCAAGGTTCAGCTTCTCGGCCAGGGCAGTCAGCTCGGCATTGCCGGTGAAGACGTTCAGCTCCTGCTCGAGGACGCCGCAGCCGGGGCCGGTGGAGAAGGCCGCAACCGCGTCGGTCCGGTCGGTGCTCCAGCCGTAGGTCCGGACCTTGCCCTCCTTGACGAGGTCCTCGAAGACGTCGCGAGCCTCCAGGGCGCGCTCGATCGAGAGTCCCCAAGCATGCAGTAGGTAGACGTCGACGTAGTCGGTCTGTAGTCGCCGAAGGCTGCTCTCGAGGTCCGCGCGCAGATGCGCCGCGACGTCGCTGTCTGCCTCGGTCGCGCCGTAGTAGTCCACCCTCTTGCCGGCCTCGTCGACCTTGTGGCCGACTTTGGTTGCGATGACCACCTGGTCGCGCCGGCCTTGGAGCGCTTGCCCCAGAACCCGCTCGCTGTGGCCGGCGCCGTAATTGGCTGCCGTGTCGAAGAAGCCGGCGCCGTGTTCCAGAGCAGCGTGGATTGCCCTGGTCGACTCGGCGTCGTCCACGATCCCCCATCCACCCTCGACGCCGCCCATGGTCATCGGCCCGCCGATGGCCCAGCAGCCCATTCCAACCGCCGGTACCTCGATGCCGCTTCGGCCGAGTATTCGCTTCACGTTCCGCCTCCTTGATGCGCCACCTTGTCACCGGTTGGGCGCCGCGGTCTACCGCGTGGCGTGTGCCTTGGACGCGGTCAGTGTGGAGAACGGCCGCTCGCCGGCTGGCGCTAGCGCCAGGGGATTGGGACGACGCCGTTCTTGCGAGCGCTGGGGACGTCGACCCAAGCATAGTCCGGGTCGGCCGCGGCCACGTGTGGTTGAGCCTTCTCCCATTCGGTCAGGGCCGCCGAGCTGGCTTGGTCGAAGGTCGCCGCGCCGATCATCGTCGTCTCGATGAAGTAGTACGAGTCGCTCGTGCCGTCCACGCTGACCGCGACGTAGGCATGGCCCGGAACGATTACCAGCGCCGCCTGCATGCCCAGGTACTCGACGGCCGCCGCGTACAGCAGCGTCAGCTCGATGCAGTTGCCGCTCGACTGGTCGAGGACCTCGCCGGGCAGGCGAATCCGCTGCGACTGACCCGACGCGAACGTGATCGGCGTGCTGATGTAGGTGAGGTTGTAGTCGTTCGTCTCGGCCTGCCAGATGTCCGACAGGCGCTGCCACACCGTTCCATCGCTGTCCTGCTCGCTGTCGTAGCCGCTCGTCATGATCTTCCTCGGGTCGTAGTTGGCGGCGGTGCGAATGAGCGCGTTCACCGACGGGTCCGTCGGGGTGATCATGGCCACGACTAGCTCATAGTTCTCCTGCTGGGTGAACCCCTTGATCGACCACGGGAAGTCGTCTCGGGAGGTGATCAGCGTCTGGCTGGTCTGGTCGAGGACCGTCCTCGGCTGGCCTGACTCCAGGTACGAGACGACTACGTGCAGGTCGGCCGGGTGTTGGCTGTTCAGGCTTTCGTAGCCCGCCTGGGTCAGCCTTGGGTTCTGGCGAATCTCCTCGCTTCCGTTCCCCGCGACCGTCACCGTGTCAATGGCTTTGTCGGTGTAGCCGGGGATGTCGCTCTGGACCGTGAGCTTGACCGGCGACGTGTTGGCGTTCTCGACCGTCACGATCACGAAGTCGTCGATGAAAGTGCCGTACAGGTGCGCGATCGGGGTAATCAGCTCCGACGTGTAGACGTAGTCGGCGGTGATCTGATCCACGGTGGCTGAGGCAGCCGTCGCTCGCGGGCCTTCCGATGCGACGGCGTGCGACGACTGAGCGGCGGAGGGCACCGGCAGGTCGACACGGGCTCCCCCGGACGGAGCGACCGGCGGCCAGGTGGCGGATGCGCTGCCGCAGCCGGCCGAGATGACGAGGATGAGGGCCAGGGCCCCGAGCCGCCCGTACGCGTTGCGCCACGAACCCATCGGAACCTCCTGGCCCGCCTGGCGGCGGGCGAACTTCCTGCCCAAATCGAGCGCGTCGATCGTAACGTCGGCGGCAGGTGTCTACCAGTGGCGAATCGTCCGGATCGGGCCGCCCCGACGCGAATCGCGCGTGGCGTAGCCAGTGGCCTAGTCCGAGCCGGCCCGCCCGGGACGCGAATCCCGCGTGGCGTGGCCCGGTCCGGCCTGCCTGCCCTACTTCCCCGCCAGGGCCTCGACCAGCGGCGCCATCGATTCCATCGAGCGGCTTGGGAAGGTGTAGTAGCTGATGCCGAGTTCCTCGCGGCGTCGCTGCAGCTTGTCGCGCATAGAGCCGAGCGTTCCGTACAGGACGTAAGGGCTGCCGTAGACGGCCGTCGCCGCTCCCATGGCCGCCGCTGCGGCTGAACCCAGCAGCGAGTTGCCGCTCCCCGCCAGGCCCGCCGAGGCGAGCCAGACGTTGATCTCCAGCCGTTCGAACCGCTCACCCGCCGCTTCTTTGATCCGCCCGATCTTCTCCGCCGTCGCCTTCTCGGTCGCCTGGCCGAACAAGTGCCAGCCGCGCTCGCTGAAGCCCGGTATCAGGCCCAAGATGTCGGCTTCTCGGGCGGCCAGCCTGAGCATCCGCGGGCCGCCGGCGCCGATCGCCAGGGGCGGCCGTGGCCTTTGAACGGTGGGCACGCCGGCCGACGCGCGCTCCATCTGGTAATGCTCTCCGTGGTGCGTGACCGTCTCGCCGGCGAGCAGCCGCTTCACGAGTGGGACCGCCTCCTCGAGCCTGTCTACCCGCCGCGGGGCGGGATCGTACGTCATGCCGAGCTCGCGGTAGTCGCTCGTCATCCAGCCGGCGCCCATCCCCATCTCGAATCGACCGCCCGACAGCACGTCGAGGGTCGCGGCCTCACGGGCCAGCATCAGCGGATGGCGGTAGTCGTTGGCGAAGACGAAGGCGCCGATGCGCAGGCGGGTCGTCGCGGCGGCGGCGGCTGCGAGCGCGGCAAACGGCGAGAGTTGATTGCCCAGGTGATCGGGCATGACCAGGAGGTCGTACCCGAGCGACTCGGCCCGCCGGGCCAGGGCCGCCCACTCCTCTGCGCTGGAGGCGGACGCCTGCTGGACTGCGAATCGAAACGGGTGCACCCGTCGAGGTTACTGCGCAACCGAGAAGGGGGCGCGCGGTGGACTCCACCCGTAGCCCTCCGATCGCTTACGCGATGGCTTCCTCGAACTGCGAGTTGTAGAGGTCGTAGTAGAAGCCGCGGCGGGCGATCAGTTCGTCGTGACTTCCCTGCTCGATGATCTTGCCGTGGTCCAGGACCAGGATCTCGTCGGCGTTGCGGATCGTTGACAGGCGATGGGCGATGACGAACGCGGTGCGGCCCTTCATGAGACGGGCCATCGCCTCCTGCACGAGGACCTCGGTGCGCGTGTCGACCGAGCTCGTCGCCTCGTCCAGGATGAGGATCTGCGGGTCGGCCAGGAAGGCCCGTGCGATGGTCAGGAGCTGCTTCTCGCCCTGTGAGAGGTTGGAGGCGTCGTCGTCGATCACGGTGTCGTAGCCGTCCGGCATCGTTCGCACGAAGTGGTCCACGTGGGCGGCCTTGGCGGCGTCGACGATCTCCTCTTCTGTAGCGTCCTCCCGGCCGTAGGCGATGTTCTCGCGGACCGTCCCGCCGAAGAGCCACGTGTCCTGGAGGACCATGCCGAAGGTTCGGCGCAGGTTGTCGCGGGTCAGGTTCCGGATGTCGATCCCGTCCACCTTGATGGACCCGGCGTCGATCTCGTAGAAGCGCATCAGCAGGTTGACCACCGTGGTCTTCCCGGCTCCGGTTGGCCCGACGATGGCCAGCACCTCGCCCGAGCGGATGTCGGCGTTGAGGTTCTCGATGAGCGGGCTCTCGGGCTCGTAGCGGAAGGCGACACCCTCGAGGCTGACGTGCCCCTGAGGATTCGCGAGCACCTCCGGCTGCTCGGCGTCGGGAATCTCTTCGGGCTCGTCGAGGAGCTCGAAGACTCGCTCGGCCGAGGCGATCGTCGACTGCAGGAGGTTGGCGATGCTGGCCGTCTGGGTGATCGGCATCGTGAACGAGCGCGAGTACTGGATGAAGGCCTGGACGTCGCCGAGGGACATCGTGCCGGAGGCGACCTGGATGCCACCGAGGACACCGATGGCAACGTAGTTCAGGTTGCTGACGAAGTTCATCGTCGGCTGGATGACGCCCGAGATGAACTGGGCCTTGAAGCTGGCCTGGTAGACGCGTTCGTTCTCTTCGTCGAAGTGGCGGATCGCGTCCTCCTGGTGGCCGAAGGACTTGACGATCATGTGGCCGGTGTGGGACTCCTCCACCTGCCCGTTCAGGACGCCCGTGCGGTCCCATTGCGCCGCGAACTGCTTCTGCGAACGTCGCGCGATCAGCATCGTCAGGCCGGCCGCGATCGGCAGCACGAGAAGTGAGATGAGGGCGAGCAGCGGGCTGATCCAGAACATCATCGCCAGAACCCCGGCGATGGTGGCCACGGAGGTGATTAGCTGGGTCAGGCTCTGCTGGAGCGTGTTGGCTATGTTGTCGATGTCATTGGTGACGCGGCTGAGCGTGTCGCCGCGGGGATGCGTGTCGAAGTACTTGAGAGGCAGCCTGGCCAGCTTCCGATCCACGTCGCGGCGGAGCCGATAGACCGTCCGCTGTGAGACGCCTGCCATCACGTACCAGGCCACCCAGGTGAAGAAGGTGGCGGTCAGGTAGAGCGCAGTCAGGCCGAGCAGGACCATCCCCAGGGACCCGAAGTCGACGCCGACGCCGGGCACGGCGTTCGTTCCGGCCACCAGGTGCGCCAGGGGGTTGTGGCTCTGCTGGAGGAGAGCCACCGCCTGCTGGTGAGACGTCCCTGCCGGCAGGAACCGGCCCAGCTCCTTGCCGACGAGCCCGTCCATCAGCTTGTTGATGCCGGTGCCGAGGATCTTGGGGCCGAAGACCGTGCCGGCCGTGCTTATGAGAGCGACCGCCATCACGAGAATGATCCGCGGCCGCTCGGGCCGGAGCTCGCCCAGAAGCCGTCGGAAGCTGCCGCCGAAGTTCCGGGGCTTCTCGGCCGGCATCATCATCCCGCCCATCGGGCCGTGACCGCCACCCATCGGGCCGCGCCGTCGGGCACCCATCCCACCCATCGGGCCGCTCATGACGCTTCCTCCTGGGAGAGCTGCGAGTACACGATCTCGCGATAGATCTCGCAGGTCTTCATGAGCTGCGCGTGCGTGCCCTTGCCGACGATCTCGCCGCTGTCGAGAACCACGATCTGGTCGGCGTGCATGATCGTGCCCACCCGTTGGGCGATGATGATCACCGTGGCGTCGCGCGTTTCCTTGTGCAGCGCCGCCCGGAGTTGCTGGTCCGTCTTGAAGTCGAGAGCCGAGAAGCTGTCGTCGAAGATGAAGACCTTCGGCTTCTTCGCGATCGCTCGGGCGATGGCCAGGCGCTGCCGCTGCCCGCCGGAGACATTCGTGCCGCCCTGGTCGATCTCAGCCTCCATCTGGGCGGGCATCTCCGTCACGAAGTCCCGGGCCTGGGCTATATCCAGGGCGTGCCACAGCGTTTCATCGGTCGCGGATTCGTCGCCGTAGCGCAGGTTGCTGGCGACGGTGCCGCTGAACAGGAAGGACTTCTGGGGCACGACGCCGATCAGTTGCCACAGATCCTCTTGACGCATCTGCCTGACGTCGACGCCGTCGATGAAGACACCGCCCTCGGTCACGTCGTAGAAGCGAGGGATCAGGTTGACGAGCGTCGTCTTGCCTGAGCCGGTGCTGCCTACGATCGCCGTCGTCTGGCCGGGCTGGGCCGTGAAGGAGATGGCGCACAGGACCGCGTCCTGGGCGCCCGGGTAGCGGAACTCCACGTCGCGGAACTCGACGGCACCGTGCGGGTCCGAGATCTCGACAGGTTCGTCTGGGTCGCACAGAGTCGCCTCGACGTCCAGGACCGCCTGGATCCGCTCGGCGGCGGCGGCCGCTCGCGGAACCATGACGAAGATCAAGGCGGCCATCATCACGGAGAAGAGGATCAGCATCACGTACTGCAGGAAGGCCGACAGGTTGCCGAGCGGCATGCCTCCCGAGTCGACTCGCAGGCCGCCGAACCACACGATCGCGACCGTCGAGAGGTTCATGATCCCGAAGAGGAAGGGGATCATCATCGCGAAGAGACGATTGACGCGCAGGGCCGTGTTCGTCAGCTCCTGATTTGCCTGGTCATAGCGGGCCTCTTCGTGATCCGTTCGAACGAACGCGCGAATCACGCGCATGCCGCTCAGGATCTCCCGCATGACCTGCTGGATTCGGTCCGTCCGCTTCTGCATCGAGCGGAAGAGCGGCAGGGCGATCATTGCTAGAGTGCCGATGACGATCAGCACGAGGGGGATGATCACGATGAGCAGCCCCGACAGCGGGACGTCCTCACGGAGGGCCATGATGATGCCGCCGACGCACATGATCGGGGCCATGATCATGATGTTGAACGCCATCACCAGGACCATCTGGACCTGTTGGACGTCGTTGGTGTTGCGGGTGATCAGTGTCGGCGTCCCGAAGAGGTTCGTCTCCTTCTGCGAGAAGCTCATCACCTGGCGGAAGATGGCGCTCCGAACGTCGCGCCCGAACGCCATGGCGGTCCTCGAGCCGAAGTAGATCCCCACGATCGCGCAGACCCCGAGCAGGGCCGTGATCAAGAGCATCGACACGCCGGTTCTGACGATGTAGCCGGTGTCGCCCTTGAGGACGCCGTTGTTGATGATGTCCGCGTTCAGGTTGGGCAGGTACAGGTTCGCCAGGGCCTGGATGGTAACCAGGACCATCACGATGGCCAGGCTCCCTCGATAGGGCCGCAGGAACCGGCGCAGGAGTTTGGTCATTCGCGTGCGTTGCCCGTGATCGACGATTCGCGGTCAGCCTCGGCGCCCGCCGCGTCCGTGGTATCCGCCGCATCTTCGGCGCCCGGATGGGATGGGAAGACACGCCCGCGGGCGGCGTGGATCGCTCGCATTCCGATCAGGAGACCGGCGATCTCCTCGGCGGTGAGTTCGCCCAGGATCTTCGATAGGCCCTGGCGGCGGTGCGCGGCCATGTCGGTGAAGACCTGACGGCCGGCATCCGTGGCGTGGACGAGCACGACTCGGCGGTCGTCGGTGCCGTGGATCCGTTCCACCAAGCCGCGCTTCTCCATGCGGTCGACGATGCCGGTCGCGCTGGCGTCCGAGACGTCCATCGCCTCGGCGAGGCTGCTCATGGAGAGCGGGCCCTGGGCCTCCAGCGCGGTGAGCACATACAGGTGGACCAGGCTCAGCGAGTGGCGGTGCCAGCTCTTGAAGATGCCTCCTCGGTCGCGTGGTGACCAGCTGGTCATCTCGTCCAGGAGCTCGCGCTCCAGAGCGGCGCGGTCAAGGGGCCGGCTTCCAGGCTGCTCGTCGCCCGGGTCCGCATCTCCGTTCCGTGGGAGATTGACATTCAACATAACGCTAAGTATATCGGGATCTGTCCCAAACACAAACGCGCAGGAGCCCCTCCGGGGCCGAAGGGGTAGTTGACGGTCAGGCCCTCCGGTCGTGCAATGGGAATCTGATGTTCTCATCGCTATCCGCCGCGAGAGTCCCCTTGCTGGGCCTGATCACGGCCGCAGCCGCGATCATCGTGGCGGTCGTAGGTTCTCCGGCAACCGGCTCGCAACTCCCCGTTCTGGCGTCGCCGAGCCCTTCCGGGGTTGGCCTCGGCGCCGGCGAGCCGGGAATGCCCAGCTCCGCGCCCACCTTCCAGTTGGGTATCGTGCCGGGCAATTCCGCCAGCGCGCCGCTGCCTACCGACGCCCCGGCATCTGTCCGCGCACTGTCGGCGTTGCCGTCGTGCGGCGCGGAGGTGCTGTTCGAACAGGACGTGGACATAACGCCCATCCCGACGGCCCCGGGTCCGGTCACGGATCCGGCGGCCAACCAGCAAGCAACCGATTGCCTGCTGTCTGCCTGGGAGAACGGGCGACCGGCCGTGTTGGTCACTTCCGCGATCAGCGACGAAGCCGACGAGATCTACTCCATCTACCGATTGCCCGCGAATGGGACGGCCGAGGTGACCGTGCGCGTCCGGTCCCACTCGGACCAGACGGTCTCCTGGACGGAGAGAACCTGCCGCCAGCTTTCCGTCCAGCAAGGGGCCGTTACCCCGGCGGATTGCGACGCCGAGGCGCCAATGAAGTGATCGCGTCCGCAGGCCACCGGACGCGCTATCCCATCCCAATGGGTTGGGCCCAATTGACCAGTGGGGCGCCGTCAATAGAGCCCCACTGGGACGGGACATGTTCGCCATCGACTTGGACCACTTCGACGTCCAGGGTGGCTGTATCCAGTCGGTCGACGCCGGCGTCCACCGCAGGCAGACAGGGACTACTCGATCGGCGCATCCCACGCGGCAACGCCAGCCGCGTGCGCCGAACGTCTCCGTCCGTCCCCAGCCGCTCCGAACCGTGCTTCCGCGCGGGGCGAACGGCAAGGAGGAACGATGCTCACAGGCTTTGCCAACGCGCATACCGTTGAGGGGACTCACAAGCGCTCGCCGCGAGAGCTGCGGTTTGCCGTCATCGCGGCCGCGCTCGTTCTGGCTCTTTCGACGGCTATGAGCGTTTTCGCTTCCACCGCCCAGATCTCCACTCCGTCGGCGGCCGCTCCGGGCGACCAAATCGCCGTGACCGGTGCCGGCTTCGCAGCCGGTCAGTCGGGCCAGCTGACCTTCAACGGCGGCGCGGTTACCACTTTCGATGCGTCGTCGAGCGGCGCCTTCAGCGTTCCGTTCGTCGTGCCGACCTGGGCTCCCGTGAACGCCGCGGGTCGAATCTCCGCGAAGATGAGTTCGGGCACTCTGATCGCCACTACGACACTCACGATCTGGGCCACCGCTACCGCAGCGGTCACGCACCCGACGCTCTGGGCGCCCACCCAGGCACTGCCAGGCTCGGAGATGACCCTGGCAGGCGCCGGATTCGTCACCGGCCAGACCGGCCGCCTTTCGATCAACGGCGTGTCTGCCACTACCTTCACCGCAGCGGCCGACGGCTCGTTTAGCGTCCCGTTCGACATTCCCCCGACGACGACCATCGGCTTGGGCCTGGTCTCGGCCACCGATGAACAGGGCGTCGCGCTTGCCGCCACCTGGCTGGGAGTTGGAGTGGATGTCACCGGACCCATGATCTCCGTTCCGTCCTGGGCCGCGGCGGGCTCCACGATCTGGGTCGACGGCCTCTTCTTCGGCGCCGGCCAGACTGGCAACCTCACCTACAACGGCGCCGTGGTGACCAAGTTCACCGCCGCCGCACGAGGGTCGTTCGGCGCTCAGTTCGTCGTTCCCAGTGGCGCCGCGAACGGCTCCGGGCGCATCTCGGCAAAGACGAGCTCGGGTTCGCTCCTTGCCACGACCACATTGACCATCGGAGCGGGCGCGCCGAATCCGACGCCGACCGCCCCACCCACCCCGACGTCCACCCCGACTGTCACGCTCACGGTCCAGCCAACATCCGGCCCGACGCAGACGGCTACCCCGACGGCTACCCCAACGTCCACTCCTACGCAGTCCCCAACGGCCAATCCCACGCCGACTCCCTCGGCCACCCCTACGGCCACTCCGCCGGCCGGGAACCTGCCCAACTTCAGCCACGTCTATGTGATCGTCTTCGAGAACAGGGAGTACTCCAGCATCGTCGGCTCGAGCAGCGCTCCATACATCAACTCCCTGATCTCGCAATACGGCCTCTCGACCAACTTCACGGCCGAGCGGCATCCGTCGGAGCCCAACTACATCGCCCTGACTTCGGGCGGTACACAGGGAGTGACTGACGACGGCGTCTACAACCTGGGCGTGGACAACCTGTTCGACCAGGTGACCGCGTCCGGTCGGACGTGGAAGGCCTATCAGCAGGGCAACCCGGGCAACTGCTTCACCGGCTCCTCATCCTCGGCCGTCGTCGACGGCGTCGGGAAGTCCGGCAGCTATGTCCGCAAGCACAACCCCGCGATCAGCTACACGAGCGTCAGCGGCAACAAGGCTGCCTGCGCCAACATCACGAACCTGGCCGGCTTCGATCCGGCGGCGGCTAACTTCGAGTTCATCACCCCGAACATGATCAACGACATGCACGACGGAACCGTCGCCGACGGCGACAACTTCCTGAAGGCGTTCCTGCCGCAGATCACGAGCAGCCCGGCATTCGCCAATTCCGTGGTGTACGTCACCTTCGACGAAGGCACGACCAACGTCAGCGGCGGCGGCCACATCCTCACTCTCGCCATCACGCCAAACATGACGCCCGGCTACATGGCCACCGCGGCCTACACCCACTACTCGATGCTTCGAACCATCGAACAGGCGTGGGCCCTCCCGTCCCTCGGGAACGCAGCCGCCGCCTCGGTAATGAGCTTCCCCTACTGAGCCCCGGCGCAACTCGCGAAAGCGAGGAACGGCCGACCGGTCATCCGGTCGGCCGTTCCTATTCGTTCCGTGTGAGATCGGGGTCAGCGGGCCGGGGCAACCTGTACCTCGAAGAGGCCGATCAAGCGGTCGAAGCCGTAGATGTGCCCGGCGATGAGCCCGCACAAACCCTGCGATCCGGCCGGGGCCAGTTCGATCCGGTCCAGGACCGTCTGGAAGTCCTCCAGTCGCATCGAGGCGCCGTGCTCGGTCTCTTCCCCGTTCTCCTCGTCCTCGTCGGTTGCGTCGATGCCGTCCCCGTCCAGCTCGCCGCCGATGCCGATCGCGGAGACCGTTTGCTCCGCGGCGATCTCGTCGGCCCCTATCTCCTCGCCCAATTCGTCGCCGAGCTTCACCTTCAAGGTGTACGCCATCTCGACGGGGCCTTCGGTCTGATTCGTCATGCCCGGAGCGGTTCGTCCGAGCGTATACAAGCCCGCCTGTACGATCGCATCGAGGGCCGCACCAACACAGGCCGGGCAACCATCGAATGTCAGGGCCGAGTAGGATCGGCACTCAGTGGTGGTCACGCCGCTCATCTTCTGCTTCTCAACTACATCTAGCATGGTGACACCGTAAGCGACCCGTATAAACGGAGACTGAACTCTCCGTTAACACCTCTACACGAATCAACGCGGCCACGAGGCGGGCGAATGGCCGCGATCGCGCATCTCGTCCCGGTGGCGATCGTTGTCCTGGTGGTGGCCGCCTGTGGGTCCTCCCAGCCGAGCCCTCGGCCGACAACCTCAGAGCCGCCCTCCGCGCCGGCCTCTCTCGCCCTGGCGAGCGCCTCGCCCTCGCCCTCGCCTTCGCCCAACCCGACGCAACTGCCTGCCGCCTCCACCGACGTGACCGCATTCTTTTACCTCTGGTACGGAACCCCGGCCCGTGACGGCGCCTGGCGCCACTGGAATCAGCTGGCCCATCAGCCGCCGAACGACCTGGCCGCAACCTTCTATCCGGCCCGCGGCCCGTACAGCTCGCGTGATCCGGCGGTGCAGGCGAGCCAGATGCAGGAATTGCGATCTGCGCGTATCGGCGTTATCGCCGTCAGCTGGTGGGGCCAGGGCAGCTGGGAAGACCAATCGCTCGATAGCTTGTTCGCCGCCGCGAACTCCGCAGGGGTTCGGATCGCGTTCCATCTCGAGCCATATCAGGGTCAGACCGCCGCCTCCGTTGTAGCCGACATCCGCTATCTGCTCGGCCGGTTCGGCAACTCGCCGGCCCTGTTCAGGACGTCGCGAGCCACCTCGGGGAGCGCCTCGCTGAGCCCGCGGGCGGTCTTCTATCTCTTCGGCAGTCCCAAGCTCCCTCCCGCCGACCTCAAGGCCGCGCTCCTCGGGTTGCGCGGCACGCCCGACGACTCCATCGTCCTGGTCCACTCTCCGAAGGCGGTGTCGGCGACCCGGGTGGGAGCGGATGGGGTCTACACGTACGATGCGATGGCCTCGCCCGACTCCTTCGCCGGGCTGGCCGCGGACTGCGGCGCGGCCAGGCTCATCTGCAGCCCCAGCGTGGCCCCCGGCTTCGACAATAGCCAGGCGGTGGCAACGGGCCTGATCGCGGTAGACCGGGCCGGCGGCGCTCGCTACGACGCCATGTGGCAGGCAGCCGTGGCCGCCCGCCCGGCCTGGGTGAGCGTGACTTCGTTCAACGAGTGGCACGAGAGCACGCAGACCGAGCCGGCGGCCGACTTCCAGGGCGGAACGCGAACCTATGCGGGCTATGAGGGCGCCTACGGAACCTCCGCGGCCGATGCCCCGAATGCCTACTTGGCTCGCACCGCGTACTGGGTCGGCCAATTCACGCCTGGCGAGTGAGCCGACGCGACGGCCCTAGCCAGCTGCGCGAAGTAGCCGCGCCGAGTGGCTGCGCGAAGTAGCCGCGCGAGATCTCGCCGCGGGCGTGGCGTATCAGCCCGGAGGCGCCGGCAGATCGGCAGGCGGCCCCAGCGGGTCCGTGCCGCCGCTCAGCGCCATCGGCACGAGTGGGCTGCCTATCCCGTAGGCCCAAACCTTGAGGTAGTAGACACCGGGCGACAGGGCGACTCCCCTGGCGTCCACGAGCCTGAACGGCTGCGAACCGTCGGTGATGACGTGACGAGTGACCCCAGACGGAACGACCACCGCGCCATCGGCGGGACCGCCGCCCGCCGGTGAATCCGAGCCCTCCTCCACCGTGGCATCGCCGACGCCGGTCTGCCACGCCAGCGTCAGTTTCCCGGTGTCGTCGCGCAGATAGGCTGCCGCGCGGAAGGCCGTGGGGCTCGTTCCGAGGACCACGGCCAGGGGGTAGTGGTTGTCGACCTCGACCGAGATGTCGACCCCACCCGCTTGAAGCGCGGGGTCGCCGCCGATCACGACCGTCGGTCCGCTGCTGGCAGCCCTGGCCGTGACGACCGCCCGGACCTGTACGAAGGTCGATCCGGCAACGTTGGGCAGGGCCCAGGCAACGGTGAACACAATCACTCCGGCGACGATGACCACAGCCAGGATCGCGCGACGAACCCTTCCGGCGCCGGGAGTCCGGACCAAAGTTGACTGGCCGGTCGATGGTTCGGTCATCTGATCGGTCGCCCCAATGAATCGGTCCGGCCGGTCGGGTTCCCCCGGTCGGTCGTCTCGGGCCTATCCGGCGCGTGGCGAAGCCGGTTACGCACGCTGAAGCTCAATACGCCGAGCGCGCCAAGCACGAGGGCCGCGACGAGCAGCGATGCCAGCAGATCGGCCGTGGAGCCGCGGCTGGGAGCCGACCGGCCGGCCGCCCCCAGAACCACGGTCGTCTCCGTGGACGAGGGCCGCACTGCCGGCGAAGGCGGCGCGTTAGCTCCCGGAGTGGCGGTCGCGGCGTGGATCACGGGCCCGGCGGCGCCGGTGAGCAACGCGAGCACCTGCAGGTATCGCTCGCCGTAGTTGTGGCTGGGCTCCACATACGAGTTCTCGGTGAACTCGTTCCAGCTGATCACGGCTATCGCGTCGGCGTTTGACGCCTGGGCATCGTCCCAGGCCGCCGTCAGCGTCGCGCCGTCGCGCCTGTCCACGACCGTAGTGCCGCCGTTGAGGCGGGCGTCAAAGCCCGCGGCTGCCGGAGCGAGCCACAGGCCGTTGCCGCTGTGAACCGCGGCCGCTAGGTCGGTCAGCCGCTTCTGGTAGCCGGGAGTGGCGAGGGGATCGCCGGACGACCAGTAGTAGGCGTCTCCGTCGAACAGGCCGGCCCGAGGCCGGTACTCGGCGGCGCTCCTCTCGGAGCCGAGCAGCAGGATCCGGTTCGGCGCGCCGAGCTGGGTCCGAACCTGCGAGATGTCTGCGCTGCTGAAACGCCACGTGCCCGACCAGATGACCGCCGGCTTGCCGAACACGTTGAAGACGGGGTCGGCTCCGTACTGGTTCTCGAACCAGAGGAGGTCCGACTGCACCTGATCGGTTGGGATCGGGTTTCGATTGACGTCGAGGCCTTCGTAGATCAGGACGAGCTTTAGGCCCTGGCTATGACACTCGGCCACCAACTCGGAGAGGGCCAGGTTCAGCGAGGGCGTGCTCTTCCACGAGACGATGAAGGCGTCCACGCCGGCCTCTTTGGCCCAGAACACGTGCTGCTTGATGACCGCGGCGCTGGTGCTGGTATATGAGCCCAGCACCGGCACATCGGTCTTCGCGTGCGTCCAGCTCGACGCATTGAACCACATGTAGTAATAGGCAAGAACCGGCGTGTGTGACGCCGCGCCCGCCGAGGCGAGAGCGCCGGAAGCCGCGGCCGTGCTCGAAGCCGAGACCGCGGGAGAGGCCGACGGGCCGGACGAGGCCGACGGGCCGGACGAGGAGGACAGCCCGAGGGTGCTCAGCCCGGCAATCGCCAGGATGAACGGGATTGCCCGCGCCCGGGCGAAGCGGCCTTTGACGAGCCTGCCCGGTGGGTTGTCGCTGCGGTCGGCCGGGCCGGCGTGTCGCGATCTATCCATGGTTCCGACCTCGACGTTCAGGCTGTGACTCGGACGCGGCTGATGGCTTTGCGTCGCATGCGCCGCGACAGGATGACCCAACGTGCGATGGCCAGGGTCATGATGAGGATCAGCATCCCCACGACAAGCGCGACGTCCATGTATGTGATGACTCGGAGCGTCGATTCTTGAACCTTGGACAGGGCCACCGGAGTGGGCGGGGAGTAGGCCACCGAGCCCAAGGCGAGCTGGTACTGGCCGCGCGGCAGATTCTTGAACGTGACCTTCCCGTTCGAATCCACTCGCTGCTCGACCGCGACACCGTCCGGGTAGCTCAACTTCAGCTGACCGGAGACCGGCGTGCCAAAGATGGCGTCGCGGGTCTGGACCGTCATGCTGTAGAGCAGGACCTGGATCGTCCAGACTCCGTTCTCGGTCGGGGTCCAGGCCTGCTGGCCGCGGTTGACAACCTCGGCGCCATGGATGTTGACCGACAGGGCCCGGTATTGGGTGTTCGACGCGGTCAGCTGGGTGCCGAAGCGGACAGCCGAGGCGGCCGTCCACCACACGTCCTTGGCGCCGACCTGCGAGTTCAGGACGATGTCGTCGGTGCCGGTCCCGGTGCTGAATCGAGCCTGGTTGACGAGCGTCGGGTCGACGGGCCGGTTGTCTAGGCCTACGTATTGGACGGACGCCCGGTACGCGACGCGCACACCCATGATGAAGGTAGCCGGACCGACCACATCGATCGTGCGGTTGGCCGTGTAGACGTTGTCGAGCCAGCGGACGAAGCTGGCCTTGACCGTGGCGGTGGCCGAGACGTCCGGGTTGAGATCGGATGTCAGCTGATATGCGCCGGTCTTGGGTATGGGCAGGGCAGCGATCCCATCAGGCCCCGTGAGGGCCGTCTCACTGCCGAGGGTGAAACGCAGGTTCGGCAACGGCGGGATCGTGCGGATCTGGATCGCTGCCGCCAGGATCGTGAGCGGCGCGGTGGCGCTGGAGGGAGCCAGGCCGTGCGCCCCGCCGAAGGTCACCAGGACCGTGTAGGCCCGGGCCTCGTTGAGGTCCTTGGCCGGGATCACGAGCGGCACGTTGCCGGCCGCGTCGGTCTTGTCGCTGCGCACCTGGGCGCCGTCGAGCACGAGGCTGAGGTGCTCGCCGGTGGTTACCGGTCCGTCGTGCGTGCGCAGTTGGGCCTTGACCGTGACGTCGTTGCCGAGGACGCTGCCGGTGGGGACCTCGAGCGTGATGGTGGTGGCGAGGACCACGATCGGAGCGTTTGCCTTCGATGTCGTGGCAATTGGCGAAGGGGCGGCGGAGAATGCGGCCGTCGCCGCCGGCCAAAAGGCCATTCCGCAGACCCACAGGAGCGACAGCGCAGCAGTCAGGGAGAGGACCCTGCGCCCTGGCGACTTGCTGGCTGAGTGCTCGTACATGGGTAACCTCACGATTGCTCGGACGCCTGGTTCATCCAGGGCCGGAGTAGGAACGCACCGCAGACGACCGCGAAGGCGACGACCGCTGCGTAGATGGCGAGCAGGATCGATCGATTGGCGGTGTCGGGCCGTGCGGGGATGGGGTAGGTCTGTGCCGGGAAGGCCGGGGCCGCCGCCGGGCGACCCAGATCGAGGGCGTTGCCGATGCTGTTGGCGGTCGCATCGCGCGCAGTCAGCGGCTGGAGCGACCAGTTGTCTTCGATGAACTTCAGGATCGAGGTGAAGTCGTAGGTGGTGTGGTCGATCGTTCCACTGCGGGCGTATGGCGAGACGATGATGGCGGGCACTCGGAAGCCATAGCCGTCGCCGTCAACCTGTGGTGGCGGGACGTGGTCGTACCAGCCGCCCCAGTCATCCCAGGTGACTGCCCAGACGCTGCTGTCCCAGGCGGAGCTCCGCATCAGAGAAGTCACCGTGGTCACAGCGAACGACTGGCCGGCGGAGATGTCGCCGGGTGGGTGCTCCGAAAGACCGCTGGGAACCAGGTAGGCCACCGCGGGCAGTTGATTGCTCTGCAGGTCGGTGTAGTACTGCTGCAGGTCGACGATGTGCGACGCGAGGGCCGGATCGTCGATGAAGCGGGAGAAGTTGAGAAGCGGCGCCCAGATGAGCTGCGATTCCTTGGTCGAGGTGCCGTTGGCGTTTCGGAAGGTGATCGTCGGATCGTAGTTCTGAACGTAGAACTTCCAGGAGATGCCGGCGGCCTGGAGCTCGTCGAAGATCGTTTGGAAGTTGTAGCCGTTCGTGGGCACAGCTCCACCGCCGCGCCCGGCGATCGAGTACATGTGGTTGATCTGGCTCGAGCCCATGGCCGAGCTGAAGAAGTTGTCCGCCAGCACGTATTGGCTGGCGAGGTTGTAGTAGAGGGGCAGGTCAGTGCCGTCGTAGTAGCCCACTGATAGGTTGCTGGGGAGGTTGTACTGCCCCTGGGCGGCCGAGAAGCCGTCCATCTTTCCACCGTCGTACGCCCGCAGGGCCGCCTGGGTGCTGTGGTTGAGATCGACCGTGCGATGGCTCGAGATGTGGAATGGGGTGTAGCACTCGGTGGCGCTAGGTGCGGGAGTCGGAGACGGGCTCGGGCTCGGCGTCGCCTTGTTCTTGGACGACGGGCTCGGCTTTGGCGAGCCGGAACTCGCCGGTGCCGGGGTCTTCGTGGGCGTCGGATTCGGTACGGGGGTCGGTATCCAGTTGGCCTGACAGGTATTCGGCACCGGGCTCTCGCCCGGGAACGAGGCAAAGTAGTTGTCGAAGGTGTGGTTCTCCTGCATCAGAAAGACCACGTGCGCGATGGGCTTGCCCGAGGCGGCCGCCGTCGGAGCGGCAAAGGCCAGCTGCGCGGCCGCCAGGCCGGCGGCCATCGCCAGGCCGACGCCGCGAGCCAATCGAGGTTTGTGCCGGAACTGAGCGAGCTTGCTCGCAAAGACGCTCACGGCCGCACCTCGTAGATCTGGATGACGACCTGAGTCGAGACTCTGCCGGAGCTGTCACTCGTCTGGGCCGATTGCTGGTAGACCAAAACTCCGTGGTAGCGGTGCACGTAGTTGCGGAGCACTCCGTCGAAGAACGGCGAGCGCTGGGCCGACCAGATGTCCGTGACGATGTACTGGATCTTGTTTAGCTGCAGCGAGCGATCCGGGTTCACGATCGGGTCGTAAGCCGGGTTTCGGCGGATCGGATTCGGGCTGACCGAGAGGCCATACGCCTTCCGCTGTCCATAGAACTCGACGATGTTCGCCATCGTTGGGCCGACGGTCAGGAAGACTGCCCCCTCCGGGACGCTCTCCCGGATCCAGGCCCCGGTGTCACGGCCGCCTGGTAGTCCGCCGGTGCCGGCCAGGGACCCGCTTATCGAGGTGGAGCCTATGGCCGCGACAGTCGGGACGGCGATGCTGATCATCGTGATCGTGAGGAAGGCCGAGACCGCGATCCCGACCGACCGCGAAGACCGCTGCAGGCGGTCGACCACGCGGTGCCGTACGGACGACCGGGTGGGCGTGGTGGGTACGGTGGACGCGGTGGACACGGCGGTCGAGGCCAGCAGACGGTCGAAGGCGCGCCCGTAGGCCAGCTTCGAGTTAGTGGCCCCCGTCAGCAGGCGGTCGAATGCGACCCCGGCCAGGATCGCCACCGCAGGCGCGAGCGGCAGGAGGTACTGATAGCCCTTGACCGGCCAGAGTTCGAAGAAGGCGACCGGGATGGCGATCCAAACGACCACCAGCCGATCCTCCCAGAGGCCCCGGCGAAGCACGTAGAGCAGTCCCGCAAGACCGGCTATGAGGACCAGCGGGCCCATGGCCGAGGGGATGACCTCGGCGTAGAAGGTCCAGGGATGGTTCGCCTGCCGCAGGACCTGCCACAGAATGAAGGACTGGGCGGCGTTGGTGCCCTTGCCGATGAGGATCGCCGCCGGGTACGGCGCCACGGCGATCAGGAACAGGGCGATGGCCAAAAGCTGGCGGCGGGCTGCGATTCGGATCTCGGGAGACAGGAGAAGGAAGGCGACGATCACTGGAACGAGCAGGACGGCCGTCTCCTTGGCGAGCACGGTGAGGCCGGTGGTGAAGGCGGCGCCATACAGCCACCGGGATTGGCCGGACCGGGCGAAGCGGGCCATCTCGTAGACGCTCAGCAGGAAGAGGGTCGTTTCGGGTCCGTCAAGGAGAGCCTGACGCGTTACCACGACGTGGTACGGCATCAGGGCCAGGAATGCGGCCGCCAGCAGGCCGACCCTGCGGTTGTACAGCAGAGCGCCCGTGGCATACGCCAGGGCGACCCCGGCCAGCCCAAAGGCAACGGAAATCAGCCGGGGCGTGATGTCGTTGACGCCGAAGAAGCGGAACGGCAGGGAGTTGAGGAACTGCACGAGGAGGGGATGAGCGCGGAAGATGGCGAACAGGCCGGTGTACGTCTGATCTCCGGCCAGGGACGCGCCCTGCCCGGCGTAGACCGCTTCGTCGTTGTTGAAACCCACCGCCCCGATCGCCCACAGCCGCACGGCGGCGGCCACCAGGAGGATTGCGGTCAACCCAACCCAGACCCGGGCGTTCGTGCGGATGCGAGTAATCGCGCGTGCGCGGGCTTCCGCGAAGCTGGGGACGAACGGCATCCCGCCCGTAAGGCCGAATGCGCCGACGGGCTGTATGGCGATGGCATCGGCCCCGGCTGCGGATATACCTCCGCTCACGGCCTTGGCGGGATCCTCCACTCGGGGAGGCTTCCCGCGCTTTCTCTTTTGACCGGCCGCCGACTCAACCGGAAAAGGGCGCTCACCTCCGGCGCTCGGGCCGAAACTCTCACTACCGAGGGTAGTCGCGAAGGAGAAGGCGGCGGCGGCGACTTCGGCATGTGCCTGGGCCGGAATCGATCCCGCCAACGCGGCAGGGGCGTAGTCTCCGACCTCCGCGGCCGAGGCCGCGACCGGGGCGCCCGCTTGGGCGGGGAAGCCCACCGGCTCGCGGTCATCTGTCTCGATCGGGATGCCGACCGGCTCGCGGTCATTGGTCTCGATCGGGATGCCGACCGGCTCGCGGTCGTCGGTGCCCAGGATCAGCTTGGGGAGCAGCTCACCCCACTCGTGACCCCGGACTCGGAGTCGCCATACGGTCACGTTCTCGATGGCCTGGGTCAGGAGCTGCCTTTCATGGGCTCGAAGCTGTTCGTAGTTCTCGCCCCCGATCACCAGCTGTGGGGCGAGCGTGGCGAACGGCGGGAAGCCGTAGGCGTCGTCGGTGTTCTCGATCAGCTGATCGATGGCCGCCTCGAGCTCGACGCGCTCCTGGACCGGCTCTCCGCGTTCCATGAGGAAGACGTTGGCGATAGGCGTTTCGACCGCGATGTGAGCCGGCAGCAGCTTGGTGATGTGGTACTTGGGCGGCGGAACCACGATCTGAAGGACGCTGTTGATGGACATGATCGGCACGTTGAGGCTGCCCAGCCCCTTGCCCACGGTCCGGCCGCTCTTGGAGTGAACCCGGCTCTGCACCTGCAGCTGCATGCGCTTCCTGGGGCTGAGGGTCGCGACGTCCACGGCCCGGGTCATGGTGTGGTAGGAGAGCGTCATCGGCTTGGGGAAGGTCCGCACGAAACCGGCCGGGTCGATGATTGCCATGTCGTCGGAGATGAAGCGCCAGTGGCGGTCGCGCACGAGGTTGATAACGGTGCTGGTCTTGCCCGTGTCCGTCTGAGCCGAGAGCAGAGTCGCCTTGCCCTCGACCTCCAGCCCCGCCGAGTGGAGCAGCACGTAACCCTTTGAGACCAGCACGAACCGCAGCAGCGCCTCGACGACGTTCGTATACAGGACGTGTCGCGAGAGACCCAGAAGCGGCGATGCGTCGATCAAGATGGGGTTGCCCATGGTCACGTTGAAGTCGGCCCCCAGGACCCCCAGGTGCTCCCTGTACGTGATGCGTTCGCCGTCGCGCCGCAAGCGGACGCGGGTAGAAGGCAGGGCTCCCACGCGGCGGACGCGGATTCGAATGTCCGGAGGCGAGGTCGACTCCGTTCGGAAATAGGCCAACTCCGGAAGCTCGGAGTCCGAGTCGAGACGGATCAGGCCGCCGATGTCATAGCGGTGTTTCTGGGCCTTGACCGGCGATGCGCCCAGCTCGGCTGAAGTGGGATCGCCCGCTTCTCTGCGCCAGACCCATCCATCCGAGACCGCGAAACGCAGGACGAACAAGGCGCCGAGGGTGATCAGGTTCGACCACGCCGAGCCCAGCCGGCCGAAATCGCTCAGTGCCCACAGCATGGGCACACGCAGCCCCAGAAGGGCGACGTTCATACCCGCGTACGCGACGTAGCGGACCCACGTCCGTCCGACGAATCGTCGACCCGAGAAGGACCACGCTTCGTTGCCCATGAAATTCCAGGTCGTTGAGGCGGCCGTCGCAGCGAAGGCCGAGGCGACGAACCAGACGCGCAGGTTGTCGGTCAGAGCGACGTAGATGATTTCGTTGACGACGATGCCGCTGAACCCCACCAGGAGGAACTTGGCGAGAGCGGCCAACCGAGGCGAAGCCGATGCGGCTCTGCCTCGGCGCGTGAGGACCTTCATAGAGAGCACTCCCCGAGATAGACAAGGCGGATGAGACGCTGAGCGGAGAAATGAGAACTGATGTCCAGACGAAGGGAACTGGCGCTGAGGCGATTGGGATCGGCGCGAACCTTTGCGCGCCCTGCGGGACGATGTCTGCTCGTCGAGCCGCCGTTGCGTCTGGCGACCCTTGCATCACCGCGACGAGCTATGTGCGGCTCGGCCTGGCCACCGGGACACGGCCGCGTGCGGCCGCCCAACGAAGCGCCAGGACCACCTTCAAGGCTTCGAAAACGATCGTCCGGCTCATCTTCGAGGCGCCCTCCCGTCGTTCTTCGAACGTGATCGGAACCTCGAGAATGCGGGCGCCCAGGCGTCGAGCCCGGAATGTCATCTCGATCTGGAACGCGTATCCGCCGGCATGAACGTCGTCGAGATCGATCGACTCGAGAACGTCCGCACGCCACGCCTTGAAACCGCCGGTGAGGTCGCGTTCGGGTAGGCGCAGGACAGCCCTTGCGAAGAGGCTGCCGCCCTTGCTGATGAAGCGTCGGACCGGGTTCCAGCGTGGGATGACACCGCCCGCTACATACCGGCTGCCCAGGACCAAGTCGGCGCGACCTTCGAGGATCGGCTCGAGCATGGACGGCAGGAACCGCACCGGATGGCTGAAGTCCGCGTCCATCTGGACGACGATCCCGGCACCCCTGGCCTCGACGCTGCAGAACCCATCGACGTACGCTCGACCCAAGCCCTGCTTGGATTCGCGGTGGAGCACTGCGACGTTGGGCTTCTCTGCTGCCATCTGGTCGGCGAGAACGCCCGTGCCGTCCGGCGAGTTGTCGTCCACGATCAGTACGGAGGCTTCAGGCACCGTGGCCAGGATCGCCTCAGTCATCGGTCGCAGGTTGTCCTTTTCGTTGTACGTGGGCAGCACGACCCAGATGCGGGCATCGGCCGGGTGCATTGGAGCCTCCTCCTGTGGCTAACTCGTGGTTGGCTCCGCGCCAACGCGTTGTCGGGCGGTGCCAGGTCTCCGGGATTTCGAAGACCGGACTGTACGGCCAACATGTCCCTAGAAGGGGCCCGGGTCCGATTTGTTGCGCTCCGCGTTCGACCGTCGCGGCAGGCGGAAGGGGATGGCTCGTGCCCCACTTGGGAGAGTGGGAAGCGTTCCAACCAGAATGGGTAGGGCTACCCCACGTTCAGGCAGGCCCGCGACAGGTAGGGCGAATCCCGGAGCCGCCAGCCGCGATAGCCGCCCAGCCCCACTCTTCCGCAGTGGCCCTTCTGGTCGGTATCGGAGTTCGCATCGGGCGAGGCATAATCTTGGTCCATACCATCCCGTGGGCCAAGTTCCGCGCCCGCATCTGGAGCCGGGGCCCAGTGCCTCTCGGTACTGCGCAACGCTGTCGGCGCGCGGCCCGCCCGATCCTCACCGCAGCCCCAGTGGAGTCTGCATATGTCCCGCTTCCGATCCGGACCGCGCATCCGCGTCCTACAGCGGACTGCACGCCTGCTGACGGTGGCGTCTGCGGTGGCGCTAATCGTGGCGTCCGTTTCTACCGCAAACGCCGCCACATCGGCCTCTCTCAGACCCATCGCCGATACCTGGGTCAATTCCCAGAGTTCCGGGACCAACTACGGGTCGAGCGCGTCCCTCCGCGTCGATGGCGCGCCCGTGTGGAACTCCTACCTGCGTTTTGACCTCAGCTCCACTGCGGGGACCATCACCCGCGCCTTGTTGAAGCTGTACCCCACCAGCCCGAGCAAGGCGGGTCTTTCTGTCCATTGGGTCGCCAACACGACCTGGGCGGAATCCTCCACAACGGCCGCAAACGCTCCCGCTATCGGGGCGCAGGCCGTCTCCTCGGGTCCGCTGACCGCCGGAAGCACTGCTAGCGTCGACATCAGCTCTCTCATCAGCGGCCACGGCCTCGTCAGTCTGGCCCTCACGGACAATGACGCCACGGCGATCAGGCTGGCGAGTCGCGAGTCCTCCCATCCGCCGGTCCTGGTCCTAACCTTGGCCTCCGCCACTCCGATGCCGACAGCCACTCCGACGCCGACGGCCACTCCGATGCCGACGGCCACTCCAATGCCGACGGCCACTCCAATGCCGACGGCCACTCCGATGCCGACGGCCACTCCGACGGCCGCTCCGATGCCGACGGCCACGCCGACGCCGACGGCCGCTCCGACGCTGACGCCCACTCCGCCTTCGGCCGCGGGTCCCGTTAGGGCCGCGTTCTACTACCCGTGGTTCCCGGAAGCCTGGGACCAGTCCGGGACGAACCCCTTTACCCACTACCATCCGTCGGCCGGCTTCTACGACGGCGCCAGCAAGTCGATTGTCGCCCAGCAGATCCAGGCCATGCAGTACGGCAAGATCAGTGTCGGCATCGCCTCATGGTGGGGTCAGGGCACGGCGACCGACCGCAAATTCCCGCTGCTGCTCTCCACGTCTTCCGGAACTGGTTTCCGTTGGGCCATCTACTACGAGCCCGAAGGCACGACCGATCCCTCATCAGCTCAGATCGCCTTGGACCTCGCGTACATCAACAGCCACTTCGCCTCCGACCCGAACACATACAAGATCAACGGACGCCCCGTCGTCTTCGTCTATGCCGGCCCGACAGATGGTTGCGGCATGGCCAGTCGCTGGGCCCAGGGCAATGCCGTCGCTCACGACTACATAGTCTTGAAGGTCTTCCCGAGCTACGCCGGCTGTTCGAACCAGCCCGATCAGTGGCATCAGTACTCGCCCGCGGTGGCCGAAGACGAACAGGCGGGCCACACCTTCGCCATCAGCCCCGGCTTCCGGCTGGCCAACGGTAGCGTCCGGCTGGCCCGAGACCTCACTCGCTGGCGGGCGGACGTCCGGGCCATGGTCGCCTCACACGAGCCGTGGCAGCTGGTCACGACCTTCAACGAGTGGGGCGAGGGGACCGCGGTGGAGAGCGCCACGGAATGGGCTAGCCCCCCCGGCTACGGAGCCTACTTGGACGCGCTCCACAACGACGGCGCCGTCACGCCGTAGGTCTGCGTCGCACGTTGGCTCGAGGTGTGAGCCGGGACTCTGGCCGAGCTTCATACAAGGCCGAGCCTCTGGCGTGGCCTCACGCCCGATGGCCGGATGTGCCAAGAGCGGCAAGACCGACAGCGTTACGGAGGGTTGCCGGGCGTCCGCCCGTCCCGGTCCACTGGGCTCGGGCTCACGTGGGCACCAGGTAGGACGATGCCTCCGAAGGCGTGACTGAGACGCGAGACTATGCGAAACCGCACTAATCTGACCACGCGTCGGTCGCCGGCTGGGAGGCGACGTCACTAAACCCAAAGGAAGGATCCATGCGGAAGTCGTCGTCGTGACGCGCTCAATCGAGCCCCTGATGACGCAAGCGAACCGGAGGGCGCGGCCCGGAGGGACTCGCAGGGCCAGAGCGATCGTGGCGGCAGCGTTCCTGCTGTCCTGGCTCGCGCCCCTGCCGCCTATCGCACGACAGGTGGCGGCGGCGGCCGATCCGGTCATAGCCGCCGCGGGCGACATCGCCTGCGACCCGGCCGATTCGCAATTCGACAACGGCAACGGCACGGGCACCCACTGTGCGCAGAAGGCCACGTCTAATCTTCTCGTAGGACACGGTTACTCCGCCGTTCTCTCGCTGGGCGATAACCAGTACTACTGCGGCAGCCTGGCCGCCTACAACGCCGTCTACGGTCCCAGCTGGGGGAGGGTCAAGGCCATTACCCGTCCGGTGGTGGGCAACCATGAGTACCTGACCAGCGGCGCCACCGCGGCCACGGGCTGCAACGCCTCGAATGCCGGCGCGGCCGGCTACTTCTCGTACTTCGGGTCCGCCGCAGGCCTCCCAGGCAAGGGCTACTACAGCTTCGACGTGGGCTCGTGGCACCTCATCGCCCTCAACTCCAACTGTGTACAGGCCGGCGGCTGCAAGGCCAGGTCGCCGCAAGGTCTCTGGCTGGCGGCCGATCTTGCCGCTCACCAGTCTCAATGCCTCCTCGCCTACTGGCACATTCCTCTCTTCAGCTCGGGTGGTCGAGCCAACGGCGGCACCCAGCAGCTATGGCAGGAGCTCTACGCAGCCCGCGCGGACGTCATCCTCAATGGGCATGACCACATCTACGAGCGCTTCGCCCCGCAGTCGCCGACCGGCGCCGCCGATCCGGTCAACGGGATTCGCCAGTTCACCGTCGGTACCGGCGGCGCCAACCACACCTCGATCGCCACGATCGCCGCCAACAGCGTTGTCCGAAACACGACCAGCTTCGGCATCCTGTCGCTGACGCTTCGCCAGGGCAGCTACAGCTGGAGGTTCGTGGCCGCCACCGGATCGTTCGCGGACACGGGCTCGGCCGCTTGCCACAACGTCTAGACGATCCACTCAGGTAAGCGCGGTCCGATCCCGGGCAACGGCATTGCCCACCAAGCGATGTGCTGATCGGGAGGCCGTTTCGACACCCGGCCTGGCGCTACGTCGCGCCGCCGCGACCTGAGGTCCGCACTGGTGCCGGAAGCCCGCGCCGTGGATCTATCTCACCACCAGGTAGGACACATCTACCCAATCTGTAGTAGTCCACTGCACTATCCTAAACGGCACCACCACGCCATCCGTCGGTTACCGATTGGAAAGCCGTGCCGGCAACCCCGAAGGGGAAGAACCACATGCCAAAGGTCGATGTCGGGCCCCTGGCGGGAATGCCCTTGCTCGCGCCACTCGACCGCAGGGCACGGCTCCGATGGGCTCGCAGGACCAAGGCCATGGTGGTCGTGGCGTTCGTTCTTGCGGGGCTCGTGACATTCCCGGCCGTGATCCGTCAGGTGGCTGCGGTCTCCGACCCGGTCGTTGCCGCTGCCGGTGATATCGCCTGCGATCCGAACGACGCGAAGTTCAACAAGGGCATCGGCAGCGGCAGCGGCGCGCAGGACGTCTGCCGGCAGGGTGCCGTCTCCAACCTGCTGGTCGGCGGCGGCTACAGCGCCGTGCTGTCGCTGGGCGACAACCAGTACTACTGCGGCAGTCTGGCGGCGTTCCAGGCCGCGTACGACCCGAGCTGGGGACGCCTCAAGTCGATCACCCACCCGGTCGTGGGCAACCACGAGTATCTGACCAGCGGAGCCACGGACTGCACCAGCGCGAACGCCAAGGCGGCCGGCTACTTCGCCTACTTCGGCGCTGCCGCCGGCAGCCCCAGTGGCGGCTACTACAGCTACAACGTGGGCGCCTGGCACCTGATCGCGATCAATTCCAACTGCTCGAGTGCAGGCGGCTGCGGCGCCACCACGGCTCAAGGCAAGTGGCTGGCCGCCGACCTGGCCGCGCATCAGAACCAGTGCATCCTGGCCTACTGGCATATCCCGCTCTTCAGCTCCGGCGGCCGAGCCAACAACAACACAAAGTCCATCTGGCAGCAGCTGTACGCGGCTCACGCGGACCTGGTCCTCGACGGCCACGACCATATCTACGAGCGGTTTGCTCCTCAGACGCCGGCCGGCGTCGCGGATCCCGTCAACGGAATCACCGAGATCACCGTGGGCACAGGCGGTGCCAACCACACATCGATCGCGGCCCTCGCGGCCAACAGCGTGGTCCGCGACACGACCTCCTTCGGCATCCTGCGACTGACGCTCCATTCCGGCAGCTTCAACTGGCAGTTCCTCCCGGTGGACGGTTCGTTCACCGACAGCGGATCGGCCGCCTGCCACAACGTCGCCCCGACCCCGACCCCGACACCGACACCCACGCCGACCCCGACACCCACGCCGACCCCGACACCCACGCCCACGCCGACACCGACGCCGACACCGACGCCCACGCCGACCCCGACGCCAACACCCACGCCCACGCCGACACCGACGCCGACACCGACCCCTACGCCGACACCCACGCCGACGCCGACACCCACGCCGACGCCAACACC
>PLMA01000054.1 GCA_003141455.1 Chloroflexota bacterium
GCACGGTCCCGGCACGGCAGGGCCTACCCAGTCAAAACCACGCTATACCAGTGGGCGTGGTACTAACCGGAGCCGCTTCGGCAAACCAGCTCACTGAGCCGTTTCTCGGCCGCCAAAACGTCCCGGTATACGCTCGCGCCGGGACAACATGGAGCCGCGACCTCCGCCCGTCCCCTCCGCTGAACGGTTCGGACTCACCCGCAAGGCCCCGCGCTCCGCGTTGCACTACCTCGGCTGGTATTGCGCACTTTGGAGCGTGAACGGGCGCCCTCGGGAGATCAGGCGCCGCGGATATCGCTTCCCGACTGCCGACGCCTTTGACGCATCGCCACGCCGGGCCATGCCGTCGCGCTAGACCCGGACCGCGGGCACGACTGACGGCATTCGGCAATGCGAAGGTACGGCCGGAGCGGTAGCAGCTGGCCTAGAAGCTCGCGCCGCTGTGCGGGACATCTCGCCGCCATATAGCGCCTGCCACGGCCCACGACTCTCGACAGGTGCGGCATGCTGATGAGGTGAGCCGCTCGACAGAGATCCGCGTGGATCGGCCCGGCCGAACGCCCGCCCTGATCGGGCTCGAGCTGGGCGACATCACGACGGTTCGAGCCGACGCGATCGTCAACGCGGCAAACGCGGCGCTGGCCGGAGGTGGCGGCGTGGACGGCGCCATCCATCGAACCGCGGGCCCCGAGCTGATGGCGGAGCTGCGATCGCGCTACGACGGCTGCCCGACGGGCAGCGCCGTGATCACCGGCTCCGGCCGCCTGGCCCAGCGCGGCGTCAAGTGGGTGGTCCACGCCGTCGGGCCGGTTTGGTTCGGCGGACGCAGGCACGAAGAGGAGCGCCTGCGGTCCGCGTACCTGGCCGCGCTCCGCCTCGCCGACGAGGCCGGCGCCACGTCCGTGGCCCTGCCCGCGATCAGCTGCGGCATCTACGGCTACCCACTCCGCGAAGGCTCGGCTGTAGCGTTGCGGGCCGTTCGCGACGGCCTGGCGGAAGCGCTCGTGCTGGGGCGCGCCACGTTCGTGCTCTACTCCGACGAGACGTACGCAGCCTTCGCTGCCGCTCTGGCGGACCTGGCCGCCAGCTGAGGGCGGGCTTGGGCCACGGTTCCGGAAGTGGCCGGCCGAGCCAGATCGATCGGTGTCGACTAGCTGCCCGGCGCGACGAGCCGGACCGGGTGCGTCAGTACGCCCACGTTGATCGCCTCC
This sequence comes from Chloroflexota bacterium, assembly GCA_003141455.1. Classification (GTDB taxonomy): domain Bacteria; phylum Chloroflexota; class Limnocylindria; order Limnocylindrales; family CSP1-4; genus Fen-1039. Next base: position 1,212 of record PLMA01000054.1, read on the forward strand.
TTCGGACCCAGCGACCAGTTCAGCCAGAGCTTGTCCGTGAGCGGCGCATCCGCCGGCACATCGAACTGCATGTCGAAAGCGACCGCGCTCTTGGGCGGGATCGTCTTGACGGCTGCGCAGTTGAGCGCGTATTCACGGACCAGCTGCGGTCCCCCCTTTCCGACTGGCGTAAGGAATGAAACGCTGATCGTGTACGCCGGGCACGGCTCCAGCGTGACCGGAGCGGCAAGGTCGTTCTGGAGGGCCACGGTGAAGTGCATCGTCTGCCCGACGCCCGCCTGCTCCGGCAGCGAGACGATCGGCTGGAGCCAGGACGCCGGGAGAACCTTCGGCTGCGGCTGGTCGACGCTCCTGAACCACCAGTCGACGAAGCTCGGCGCCTGAGCCAACTGGCACGTCGCCGCCGGCAGAGGCGGGACTTCGAGCCGGGCGTGCAGGCCATTCGGCAACGTGGCGTCCACTGTCGCCGGGGCTTGGGCCGGATCGCAGAAGCCGTAGAGGCGGATCTGGCCGTAGGCATAACCGGGAGTGAGGTCCGGGCCGAGCGCGCCGTCCGGCAGCGGTCCCGACGGGTGCGGCGCCAGACCGGGTCTGAGCACTGCCGGCGAGTGAGAGCCGTCGCCCTCCATGCCGGTCGCGAGGACGCTCCCCGATGCGTCCCTGAGGCTGACCTGAGGCGCACCCTCGATCAGGCACGTCACAGATCCCTTGGCGCGTGCGACGATCCAACCGACGGTGCCGAGCTCGTCCTGGGTGTTCCAACCGGCAAACGTGACGTCGAGGTCCGACGCGGAGCAGCGCGGATAGTTCGCCGCGAGATCAACGGCGGCCTTGGGTGTCGATCTGGGTCCCGTGTACGGGGCGTCCAGCCACGGGACGGGCGTGCCGGTTACCGGCGGCAGGGTCTGGTGGCAGATCTGCTGCATGGCTTCGAGCTTGCCCGGCGGGTAGTCGCCGGACGGAACGGCGCACGGGTCGTAGAGGGCGAACGACGATGGCGCGGAAGCCGGCACCGCATTGGATGAAGCGACGCAGCCCGCCAGGCCGGCCAGCGCGACTGCCAGCAGCCCGACCAGCAAGGGCGCCTTGCTGCGCATCGACTTCCCCTCCGAGCGATTACGAGACCAGCCCAGCTTACAGGCGAGGACGCGAACGCGAGCATGTCGATCGGTCGAGATTGCCGTACCTGCGCGGCCTTCGCCGCCGCTCTGGCGGACCTGGCCGGCAACTGACGGCGGTTCGAGGCGTAGTTGGTAAGGCGCGTGCTTTGGGAGCCGCCGGGCGATTCACATCGAACCCGAGTTGCGTCAAGTCATATGCCGACACCAGGGACGATGATGCGGTGGAACGGACGAAGCCGCCAGCCGCGAGGACCGGTGAAATGCTACGAATCACTACGACAACGCAATCTACCTAAGCGCATTGCCGTCGTTGCCCTGGGCTGTCGAGGCCCGAACATCATCGGGACGCGTGCTGGCAACGATGACCGTAGAGTCCATGAGCGACGGAAAAGAGGCTGGGGTAGGACTGTCGTGCGGCCAACTGTACATGTGGAGCGGTCCTACTGAGCCGAGCTGGCCTGCTCCCCAACCTGGGTCTCCGGGCGACTGTCTCCCCTAGCGTCGCTCGCCGTATCATGTCCGGGTCGGGGTGTGGCCTAGTTGGTAAGGCGCGTGCTTTGGGAGCACGAGATCGTGGGTTCAAGTCCCGCCACCCCGACCAATCCCTCTGCCGCGTTGGGTCGCCGGAGACCCCGGCTAGTTGGGCGGCGGCGTCCTTCGATAGCCCGGACACCGTTGACACGTTCCTATTCGATGACGGCCGAAGATATGAGGTGCGCTACCAGGGCCATGTTGCGGTGGGACAGCCCCACCTCGGGGACCTACTCATCGCCGGCTCCAAGCCTGACAACTGGATTCTCGTCGCTGAGCTCCGCGTACCGGACTCGAGCTGGCACGTCCCCTGCTACGCCCTGCAGGAGAACGGCGAGGAAAAGGACACGACCGTCGAGCTCGACTTCGGCGTGACGCTCCAGAAGGCTCCCGACTACGACTCACCCGGACGGAATCCCAACTACTCGACCCGGATCTCCGGCGGCGTGATCTGCCTCAACCGCGAGGGCCAGGTCCGGAGGATCTTCTAGCCGCCGAGACGGCACAGCTGCTACCGCGTGTCACCAGGAGGGGGAAATGGGGATCCGACGCGGCGTCGCGTGGCGAGTCAACGCAGCCATCGCCACCGCATTCTTGCTCATCGTCGTTCTCGCGTCGGGCCGCATGCCGAGCCACCCCGGCTGACGGTGATTCGACTATCGAGTCAGGTTGGCTCGGCGGAGAGGAGCGCCGACGGGATTCGGAGGCGGGATGAGAGGGACCCTCCAGCTCAAGCGGATAGTCCAATGGGCTGTCGCCGCGTGCTCAATCGTCCGGTTAACCCTGGCTAGTCGCGCGTCAAGAGGCGCGACGCTCGGTGCGGGCCAGGCGCTCACCCGGCATCGCGGACGGCGAGCCGTTCCGTGGGGAACTCGGGTGGGTGGCACTCCGGCGTGGGGCCGGGATCCAAGTGTTGAATCCGGCGCCTATTGCAGTACCGGGCGCTCGACCTGAAGCGGGTCGGGCCGGGTTGCGGCCTCCGACTCCCGGTCGGTCGGCCGGCGCGGACCGCCGGCTGTCAGGCCGCCATCCGTCACGGCCGCCAGCCTGGGAATACGACGGCGCCGCAGGAGCCGGTCGCTGGCCTGGGGCGTAGTTGCGTCTGGACTGCGCAGGGCTGGCGGGTCGCGAGGGCATTGGCCGGGCAATCGGTCCTGCGGGAGTCGGTCGCGCGCCGCTCGGACGCGCGCCCATCGATCGTCCGCCCATCGATCGTCCGCCCATCGGTCGTCCCCCGCCCATCGACCGCTGGCGGATCGCCTCCGGCCGGATCGAGCGGTCGACCTCGAAGCCGGAGATCGTCTCGCGCGCTATTGGCCCGCGAAGCATCGACTCGATCTCGCTCAAGAGGCCCAGCTCGTCGACGCAGACCAGCGACACGGCGTCGCCTTCCATTCCGGCACGGCCCGTTCGGCCGATCCGGTGCACGTAGTCGGAAGCCACCATCGGCAGCTCGAAGTTCACGACGTGCGGGAGGGCCTCGATGTCGAGGCCTCGGGACGCGACTTCCGTCGCGACGAGGATGTCCACGCGCCCGGACTTGAAGTCGTCCAGCGCCCGGACTCGCTGGCCCTGGCTCTTGTTGCCGTGGATCGCGGCGGCGGCGATGCCATCCTTGCCCAGCTGCTCGGCGAGCCGGTTAGCGGCGTGCTTCGTCCGCGTGAAGACCAGTGCTTTGTCGATACGGCCGCCGCGGACGAGGTGGCTGAGAAGCTCGCGCTTGCGCTCCCGGTCGACCGGATAGACGACCTGGCGAACCAGCTCGATCGGAGCGTTGCGGCGCGCGATCTGGACGTATGCCGGATCGGTCAGCAACGTGGCCGCCAGCTCGCGGATCTCGTCCGAGAAGGTCGCCGAGAACAGCAGGCTCTGGCGATGTGCGGGGATGAGGGCGAGGATGCGGCGGATGTCGCGGATGAAGCCCATGTCGAGCATCCGGTCGGCCTCATCGAGGACGAGGATCTCGACCGAGCGCAGATCGATCGTGCCCTGCCCGGCATGGTCGAGCAGGCGGCCCGGAGTGGCGACGACGATCTCCGGCCCGGCGCGAAGGGCGCGGACCTGTGGATCGAACCCCACGCCGCCGTAGATCGTCGTGGAACGGATCGGGCGCTCGGAGCCGTAGGTGCGGACGCTTTCCTCGACCTGGAGCGCAAGCTCGCGGGTAGGGGTCAGGACGAGGCAGCGGATCGGAAGGCCGGTCGCGCCACGGCCGCGGGTCTGCCCGACCGGCAGACGGCGTGGTTCGGGGCGGCTGGCGTTGAGGATCTGGAGGATAGGAAGGACAAAAGCGGCCGTCTTGCCGGTGCCCGTCTGGGCGCCTGCGAGCAGGTCGCGTCCGGCAAGTACGATCGGGATCGATTCGGCCTGAACCGGCGTGGGCACGGTGTAGCCCTGCGCGGCGACGGCACGGAGGAGCTCGGGCGTCAGCCCGAGGAGTTCGAAGGACATGGGGAGAGCGCTCCTGAGATGGCCCGCCCACGGCATGTGGCCGCGGGGACCGGTCAGGGCGTTGGGGTGGATCGGGATCGTCCGGCGGGTAACCGGGGCGCAGACCGGAGCGCCCATTCGTTCACGAAGGTACTCACCATACCACACTCGGAGTTTTCGACCGAATGTTCGAAGGACGGCGCGCGCCAGTGGCAGCTGGCGGGTGCGGAGCCAGCGGCCGTCAGTGGCAGCTGGCGGGTGCGGAGCCAGCGGCCGTCAGTGGCAGCTGGCTGATCCGGAGTCGGTGAACGTGTAGCCGGGGGCGGGCACGAACTTCCAGCTGTAGCCGGTGGGGCCAAGGGACATCTGGATGACGCCGAATGACTTGTCGTTCCGCACGACCTCGCCCGTCAGGGGTGCTGCGACGAAGCCGTAGTGATTCTTGCCGCCGGTGCCCACGACGAACTCGGTCGTCCCGTTCGCACTGGGCGTGCCGTTTGCATCGAGAGGGACGAAGCGTTCGTAGTCGTGGTTGTGGCCGGTCAAGACCACGTCCACATGAGCCGCGACGAGGTCCGCCCAGATCGTTGTCATTTGGGAGGCATCGCCGTGCTCACCAGACGACCAGCGCGGTTCGTGCCAGTAGACGAGGGTGCACAGCGACGGGTGGGCCGCCAGATCGGCCAGGAGCCACTTCTCCTGCGCCGACCCCCGTCCGCAGCCGCCCAAGCCACCGGCGCTGCACTCGGAGTCGAGGCTGACCATGTGCCAGTCGCCCAGGTTGAAGCTGTAGTAGGGAGGGAATCCGAAGTAGGTGAAGTAGCCCGCCGCGCCGTGGGTCAGGTATTCGTGATTGCCGATGGCCGGGTACATGATCGAGAGGTAGCGTCCCCAGGTGGAGCCGAACACGCTCTGGTAAGCGGACAGCGTGCCTTGCTCGTACTGGTTGTCGCCGAGGGTCAGGACAGCCGTCGGGGCAAGTTGACCGATCTGGTTGGCCGTGGCCGCCTGGTCGCAGTCGGCGGGTTGGTTGATGTTGGTGGCCGGGTCGCAGGCGATATCACCGGCCGCCACGATGGTGACGGTCGTGGGGTCCGGAGCGGGTGGCAGCGGGCCGGGTGTCCGCGGAAGCGGCACGGGCGCCATCCCGGGCCCCGGGATGAACCCGGGTTTGGGCGTCGTGACGGTCGCTTTCGCGGTGGCACTCGCCAGCGGCGTGGGGGTCGCATCGGGGATCGTGGGCACTTGCGAGGCCGTTGCCGACGGGAGGGACGGCGTGGCCGCCGGCGCGCGCGAGGACTGCGGCTGAGTTGCAGAGCTGCACGACCAAACGGTCGCCATGACCAGGCCGAGGGCCGCGAGCTTCGCTGCGAAGATCGCCGGACGAACCTGCGAAGGGGCGGCCATTGCTACGATTCCTCCTGGAGTGCTGCTCGACCGGAGAGCGGATCGTGCTCGAAAGGCGTCCGAGGACCCGCGTCATTCGACGCAGGACACAGGAGGCGCGGTAGCCACGGAGTATGGCTCCGAGGCCCAAGGCTAAACCTGGGAATCTGCGAATGTCCCGCCTGTCGATGAGTCACCGTCGCGCTGATCTGCTGGGCGGGACGCGAGGATCGCTTTGGAGCGGAGGGGTATGCCGAACCGGCGCCCTCGGACCGGCGCCACCCCGAGCCGGCGGTGTCCGCCGCCGGCGACCATCGGACAGTCTGCAGCGTTGTGCCTGTAAGCAGTCAGCCAAGCCGCTATCCTCCCAACGTGAGCGAACTCGTCTTTCCTGCTGGCTTCCTCTGGGGCGCCGCCACCGCCGCGCACCAGGTCGAAGGCGACAACACCAACAGCGACTGGTGGGCTTTCGAGCTAGCACGAGGCACTCCGTGCAAGGAGCCGAGCGGGAGTGCCATCGAGCACTACCTGCGCTATGCGCGCGATATCGCGCTCGTAGCAGGCCTGGGCCTCAACACGTACCGGTTCTCCGTGGAATGGGCGCGGATAGAGCCGGTCGAAGGCCGCTTCGATGAGACCCAGCTGGATCACTACCGGAAGATGGTCGACCTCTGTCGCAAGTGCACGCTCACCCCGATGGTCACGCTCAACCATTTCACCCTGCCGAAATGGCTGGCCGATCGAGGCGGCTGGCTGTCGCCTTCCATCGTGCACCTGTTCGAGGAGTACACCCGCCACGTCGTCCAGGCGCTCGGCGACGGGGTCGAGTGGTACTGCACGATCAATGAGCCGGGCGTGGTGGCGTTTGGCGGTTACGGTGGCGGCTTCGCCTTCCCTCCGGGGATCAAGGGCGCAGAGAACTGGAAAGGGGCAACGGCCAAGCTCATCCAGGCCCACAAGGCCAGCCGCGCGATCATCAAGGAACTGCGTCCCAACGCCAAGGTGGGACTGACCAACGCCATGCAGGAGTGGGAGGCCAACGCCGGCGGCACCCCGATCATGAACTACGCCCGCGGCCTTACGGAGGACCCGTATCTCGAGGCGGCGGCCGACGACGATTTCGTCGGCGTCCAGACGTACACGCGGGCCCGAGTCGACATGCGGCGCGCGCTCGGCTGGCTGACCAAGGCGGCCCTTTCGGTCGACGCCATCGAGAAGCTCATGGTCTCGCAGGTGGTCGGTCGTCAGCCCGCCGCCGACGCCACGGCCGAAGGCGCCGAGCCGATCCGCCGCACCCAGATGGGCTACGAGTTCCGGCCGCAGGCGGTGGCCGCCACGGTCCGGCGGGCCGCCAAGCTCCTGCCCGGCAAGCCGATCCTCGTCACCGAACACGGCGTGGCCACTTCCGACGACGCGGAACGGGTCGAGTTCATCACGGAAGGGCTCAAGTCCCTTCACCCGCTCATCGACGAGGGCATTCCTCTACGCGGGTACATCCACTGGAGCGCGTTCGACAACTTCGAATGGGCGTACGGCTACGGCATGAAGTTCGGGCTGATCGACGTGGATCGGGCCACCCAGGAGCGCACGATGAAGCCCTCCGCGCGCTTCCTCGGCCGGATTGCTCGGACCAACAAGCTGACGCTCCCCGACTCCTAGGCGCCCCGCCCGGGGCGATCCTGCCGCGGAACGCCGCTCGACCCGCGCCCGGTCCTCCGAAAACGCCCGGAACTATCGCCGGCAGAGACCCCTCGCGGCCCCCGAACAGCACGAAACCGGCGCTTACATGGCGCCGGTCCCGGCATGTCGCGAGTGCGGCAGAAGCGTCGGCCCCTACCGCACGGGCATGCCAGCTCGAGTGTCACCGCTGAGATTGCCCGCCCGGGGCCTCGTCAGGAGGTTGGACGCGCCGCGATCCGGATCGGCCGTGAGCGAGATCAACCCGCTACCGCGAATGAGTCGCGAACCCTGAGCCGCCGTCGTTGCCTGCATCTTGCCTCTGGAAACCCTTGGCGGATGAGACCAATACACCGTACTCCTGCTCCGGGACGGCCGCAACACTCGATCGGATGCCACTCGATGAGATAGTCGTTCCGGCCTCCTACGAGATATGTCGTGGCTGCTTCGGGAGGGCTTGCCGTCCGCGCCGAAGTCGCGCCTGGGCCGCGTCGCAGTTGCGCCGAAGTCGTGCCTGGGCCGCGTCGCAATCGCGCCTGGGTCGCGCCGGACGGAGCCCCCAATACCGCATCCGGTGCCCCCCGTCCGACGCGCCTTCGGGCCCGCGGTGCCGTCTGGGCCGACCTGCCGGCGGCGATCGGCTAGCATCTCCGCATGGCCCGATTCACCACCCGCGCGATCCTGGCATCGACTCGCTCACCCGAGGTCCATCAGATTCCGTCGGCGGTCCCCATCTATCAGGCGGCGGCCTTCTCGAGCGCCACCGCGGCCGAGCTCGGCGATGTCCTGACCGGTGCAACGCCCGGCTACGCGTACAGCCGGATCGACAACCCCACCACAGCCGCCCTTGCCGAGGCGGTGGCCGAACTGGAGAGCGCCGAGGCGGGGCTCGCCTTCGCCACCGGCATGGCTGCCATTCACGCCGCCATCGTCTCGGTCGTGAGGGCAGGCCAGACGATCGTGGTCACGCAGGCGGTATACGGCACCACGCGCGACCTCCTGGTCCGCGTACTGGCCGGGCTTGGAGTCACGACCGAGTTCGTCGACCCGACCGACTTCGCCGCGGTCGACGCTGCCATGGTCAGGACCGGCTCGCCGTTGCTGTACGTGGAGACGGTTTCCAACCCCACGATCATCGTCTCCGACATCTCCGCCCTGGCTGGGATCGCTCATCGTCACGGCGCCCTGCTGCTGGTCGACAACACCTTTGCCTCGCCCTACGCCTGCCGGCCCATAGAGCGCGGCGCGGACCTGGTCATGCACTCGGCCACGAAATACCTCTCCGGCCATGCCGACGTGCTGGCTGGTGTCGTCGTCGGGAGTCGCGAGCGAGTCGACGCCCTGCGCCCGATCCTGGTGGACGTCGGCGCGGCCCTGGCCCCGCTGGCGGCGTTCCTGGTCCTGCGCGGCCTGCCGACCCTCGCCCTTCGAATGGAGCGACACAGCGAGACCGCGCTGGAACTGGCGGCCTGGCTACAGGGCCAGAACCAGATCGAGCGAGTCCACTATCCGGGCCTTCCGAGCGACCCGGGGCATGAGGTGGCCTCCCGGCAACTCGACGTGTTCGGCGGCATGTTCGCCTTCGAGCTGGCCGGCGGCCGAGAGGCGGGCCAGGCCTTCCTCGACGCCATGCGGGTATCCGAACGAACGGCCTCCCTGGGCGCCTTCCGGACCATCACCAGTCATCCCGCTTCGACGACTCACAGGCAACTCGACGCTGCGGCGTTGCGTGCGAGCGGCATCGCGCCGGGACTGCTGCGGTGCTCGGTCGGATTGGAGGACGCAGAAGACCTGCGCGAGGACTTCGAACTCGGCCTTGCCGCAGCCGCGGCGGCCACTCGCTAGCGGCCGGACGAGGCGAGCGGTGGGGGCGCGGTTCGGCGCGGGCGCGTCGGTAGGGTGGGGCGGTCCGCGGGGGCGAGGTCGGGCGCGGCGGTCCGGCGGGGGCGAGGTCGGGTGCGGGGCCGTCCGACGGGCGGCCGTGAGTCCGGGCAGCGTTTCTCCTCAATACTCGCCCGGGTAGTACTAAGTGGAGACCGCGGCTGACGCGGCGGATCCGAGGCAGCGAGACACGATTTCGCGATCGTCCGAGCCCTTCTCCCACGCTCGGCGGCCGCGTCCGAAGCGGGACCGGTGGCCTCAGCGCGGCGTCATTGGGACGCCGGAGGCGCGGCGGTTCCGCTTAGCACTACCGCCACTGGTAATGAGTGATTCCGCGCCCGAGCGCACGCCGCAGCC
>PLMA01000052.1 GCA_003141455.1 Chloroflexota bacterium
AACTTCTTCTTCGCCATCGCGGCTGCTCCCTCGCTCCTACTGCGGGCTGGGTTGACTGATCAGACTCGGGACTTGGCAACGAGCTCGGCCGCCAGATTGGCGGGGACCTCGGCATAGTGGGATAGCTCCATTGAGTAGCTGGCGCGGCCCTGGGTCATGGACCGCAGATCGGTCGCGTATCCGAACATCTCGGCCAGGGGGACGCGCGCCCGCACGACCTGTGTGGACCCGCGTGACTCCATAGCCTCGACATGACCCCGGCGGGAGTTGAGATCGCCGATGACATCGCCCAGGAACTGCTCGGGCAAGGTGACCTCGACCCGCATCAGCGGCTCCAGGATTACCGGCGAAGCCTTTGCGACGGCTTCCTTGAGGGCCATCGAAGCGGCGATCCGGAACGCCATTTCGCTCGAGTCGACCTCGTGGAAAGAGCCGTCAAAAAGGGTCGCCTTGACGTCGACCATCGGATGGCCGGCGTGGGGACCCGTCTCGAGGGCTTCACGGATACCCATGTCGATCGGCTTGATGTACTCGCGCGGAATGGTGCCGCCGACGATCTTGTCGATGAACTCGTAGCCCTTGCCGGCCTCGTTCGGCTCGATCCGGATGACGACGTGGCCGTACTGGCCCTTGCCGCCGGTCTGCTTGACGTGGCGGTAGTTGCCTTCGGCGGCGCGACGGATCGTCTCCCGGTAAGCGACCGAGGGGCGCCCTACGTTGGCCGCGACCTTGAACTCGCGGATCATCCGGTCGACGAGCACGTCTAGGTGCAGCTCACCCATCCCGGCGATGCGCGTTTGCCCGCTCTCCTCGTCCGTGTGGACGCGGAACGTAGGGTCTTCCTCGGCCAGGCGCTGAAGAGCCATAGCCAGCTTGTCCTGGTCGGCTTTCGTCTTGGGCTCGATCGCGACTTCGATCACGGGCTCGGGGAAGACGATCGATTCGAGCACGATCGGGTGGTCGGGATCGCTCAGGGTATCGCCGGTGAAGGTCTCCTTGAGCCCAACGGCGGCGGCGATGTCGCCGGCGTACACCGTCTCGATCTCCTCGCGGTGGTTGGCGTGCATCTGGAGGATGCGCCCGATCCGCTCCCTCTTGCCCTTGGTCGCGTTGAAGACGTAGGAACCGGCATTGAGCGTCCCGGAGTAGACCCGGAAGTAGGCCAGCTTGCCGACGTACGGATCGGCGGCGATCTTGAAGGCCAGGGCGCTGAACGGCTCGCTGTCGTTCGCGGTTCGGATTACTTCTTTGTGAGTCACCGGGTGCTCACCGATGACCGGCGGCACGTCCAGCGGCGAGGGCAGGTAGTCGACCACCGCGTCGAGGACGGGCTGAACACCCTTGTTCTTGAGCGCCGACCCCGCCAGAACGGGAACGATCCGGTATTCGAGGGTGCCGAGGCGCAGGCCACGCTTGAGGTCCTCGGCGCTGAGATCGTGGCCTTCGAGGTACTTGTGAGTCAGCTCGTCGTCCATCTCGGCGACGGCCTCGACCATCTTCTCGCGCAGGGCCTTGGCCGGCTCCAAGAGATCCGCGGGGATGTCGATGATCTCCTCTTCGGCGCCCAGGTCCTCGGCGTTGTAGACGATCGCCTTCATCGAGATCAGGTCAACGATGCCGCGGAACTTGTCCTCGTTCCCGATCGGCAGCTGGATCGGCACGGGCCGGGCGCCGAGGCGCTCGCGGATCATGTCGACGCAGCGCCAGAAGTCGGCACCGGTCCGATCGAGCTTGTTGATGAAGCAGATACGCGGCACCCGATAGCGATCGGCCTGGCGCCAGACCGTCTCGGACTGGGGCTCTACACCGGCCACGCCGTCGAAGACCACGACCGCGCCGTCGAGCACGCGCAGGCTGCGCTCCACCTCTACGGTGAAGTCCACGTGCCCGGGCGTATCGATGATGTTGATTCGATGATCGTCCCAGAAGCACGTGGTAGCCGCGGCAGTGATCGTGATGCCGCGCTCCTGCTCCTGGGGCATCCAGTCCATGGTGGCTGCGCCCTCGTGGACCTCGCCGAGCTTGTAGATCTTCTTGGTATAGAAAAGCACCCGCTCGGTGACAGTGGTCTTCCCAGCGTCGATATGGGCGATGATTCCGATGTTCCGCGTCTTGGCGAGCGGAACCTGACGTGCCACGAGTCTGTTGTGCTCCCTAGCGGGCGTCTACCACTTGAAGTGACTGAATGCCCTGTTGGCGTCGGCCATCTTGTGAGTGTCCTCACGACGCTTGACTGCCGCGCCGAGGCCGTTCATGGCATCGACGAGTTCGGCGGCCAGCTTCTCCGACATGCTCTTGCCGTTTCGCTTTCGGGCGGCCTGGACGAGCCAGCGCACGCCAAGCGACATGCGGCGATCGCCCCTGATCTCGACCGGGACCTGGTACGTGGCGCCACCGACGCGGCGCGGCTTGACTTCGATGATGGGCGTTGCGTTGCGCATCGCCGACTCCAGGACCTCGATGCCGGGGCGGCGGGCCTGGGCCTCCGCGCGGGCCAGGGCCTCACGCAGGATGCGCTCGGAGAGGTGACGCTTGCCGTCGGTCATGAGCTTGGTCTCGAAGCGGCTGCTCAAGCGGGTGGACGGTGCGCCCTGGTACTTGGTCTTGCGGGCGATCGTGTGACGACGGGGCATCGTTACTTCTTGCCCTTCTGCTGCGGGGACTTCGCGCCGTACTTGGAGCGGCCCTGCTTGCGGTCCTTTACGCCGGCGGCGTCGAGCGTGCCCCGGATGATGTGGTACTTGACCGACGGCAGGTCCTTCACGCGGCCACCGCGGACCAGAACCACGGAATGCTCCTGGAGGTTGTGGCCGATCCCCGGGATGTAGGCCGTGACCTCCATCTGGTT
>PLMA01000021.1 GCA_003141455.1 Chloroflexota bacterium
CCACGCGATCGCCATCTGGGCGAGGGTCTGGCCGCGTCCCCGCGCGATCTCGCGTAGACCGCGGGCGTTGGCGAGATTGGTCGCCGAGAGGAGCTCCGGGCGGAAGGAGCCTCCGCGCGCCGCTCGCGAGTCGGCCGGTACCCCGTCGAGGTACCGATCTGTGAGCAGCCCCTGCGCCAGGGGCGAGAACGCGATGGCGCCGACCCGCTCTTCGCCGAGGGCACCGAGCAGCTCCGGCTCGATCCAGCGATTGAGCATTGAGTACGACGGCTGGTGGATCGTGAGCGGCGTGCCGAGCGCGCGCAGGATCGCCGCCGCCTGGCGCGTCCGCTGGGCCGAGTAGGAGGAAATCCCGACGTACAGCGCCTTGCCCTGGCGCACGGCCGCATCGAGCGCGCCCGTCGTTTCTTCCAGCGGCGTGTCCGGGTCGAACCGATGCGAGTAGAAGATGTCGACGTAGTCGAGACCGAGGCGCCTGAGACTCTGCTCGAGGCTGGCCAACAGGTACTTGCGCGACCCGCCGTCGCCGTACGGCCCCGGCCACATGTCGTAGCCGGCCTTGGTCGAGATGATCAGCTCGTCGCGGTACGGGCGTAGGTCGGAGGCCAGGATGCGCCCGAAGTTGGTCTCGGCGGACCCGTAGGGCGGACCGTAGTTGTTGGCAAGATCGAAGTGGGTCACGCCGCGGTCGAAGGCGTGCCTGACGATGGCACGCTGTGTCTCGAGCGCTCGATCGTCACCAAAGTTCTGCCAGAGCCCGAGGGAGATCGCCGGGAGCCGTAGGCCGCTGGCACCCACACGCCGATAAGGCATCCGGTCATATCGATCCGCGGCAGCCATCTGAGTCGAGGCCTCCGGGCCTGGCGTCGGTGCCATGACCTTCCTCCGGTTGCGGTCACCGGCGGACCGAGAGCGGGTCGGCCCTGCGCCAATCCGTCCGCGCTCCACGTGGCCGTTGGCCACCCTAAACCCTTCGTCTCCAGCGGATCATGCTTAGCCGGTCGAGTCCCACGACGTGGTGTCAGAGGGGACGCAACACATCGCTCGCGTCCTCGTCTGATCGGCCTGCCATCAAGAGCCCTGGGCTCACCTCCTCGTGAGGGGGTCCGGGCCACCCGCCTCTGGAGAGGGGGCCTTCCGAGAGCTGTTCAAGCCGGTCTCACCGTCCTTGACTGGCCGACCTTCGTCATCGCTCCGGGGGCCTCGGTCCCGGACAGCTTCGCCAAAGACGCTGCGGGCAGGTCACCTTCCTACGCGACTTCCTTCAATCGCAGTCGCACCGTCCAGGCGCGCAGCGCCTCGATGAGTTCGACCGGTGACGCCCGGAGCTCGGCGTCCGTCAAGTTGCCACTCTCATCGAAGTGCGACGCAGCAGCCCCGATGAGAAGCTCCGGCTGCGGCATGACACAGGCTCCCGTGAAGACGAATGCCTCACGGAGCTGCGCCTGAGCGCGAGCCGTCGAGCTAGTTCCCGTGCTCGCGCCGGTCACGGCAACCGGCTTGTCGCGGAGCGGGCTCGTCGCGCGTGGCCGCGATGCCCAATCGAGGGCGTTCTTGAGAACCCCCGGCATACCGTGGTTGTACTCGGGCGTCGCGACGAGCAGCGCATCAGCGCCCAAGATGGCCCGCTTCAGGGCGACGACGGAGGCAGGCTCCCCAGCATCCTCGACATCTTGGTTGTAGAGCGGGACATCGGTAAGATCGAATACCTCGACCTGAATTCCTGACGGGGCGGACTCAGCGGCGGCGCGGATAACGCCCCGATTGAATGAACCGCGTCGGAGGCTGCCGGCGAAACCAACGACTTTGATCTGATCCATGACTCTTCACGTCCTTTCGAACCGTCTGGCCCGCTCATCGCCAGCCAAGCTCCGGCGCGACGAACTTCAGAATGCTCTCGATGGCGTGGGTGTTGTACTCGACGCCGAGCTGGTTCGGAACGGTGAGCAGGAGCGTGTCCGCCGCCGCGATCGCCGTGTCCCCGGCGAGCTCCTTCACGAGGACGTCCGGCTCCGCGGCGTACGACCGCCCGAAGATCGCCTTGGTCTGCGCGTCGAGGTAGCCGACCTGATCCGACGCCTGATTGCCGCGCCCGAAGTACGCCCGGTCGCGGTCGTCCACCAGCGCAAAGATGCTGCGGCTGACCGACACCCGCGGCTCGCGCTCGTGCCCAGCGGCGGTCCACGCCTCGCGGTACCGCCGGATCTGCTCCGCCTGGAGCTCGTGGAACGGCATGCCGGCGTGCTCGGTCAGCAGCGTCGACGACATCAGGTTCATGCCCTGCTGCCCCGCCCATTCGGCCGTCGTTCGGGATCCCGCGCCCCACCAGATCCGGTCGCGCAGCCCGGGTGAGTGCGGTTCCGGGCGAAGCAAACCAGGCGGGTTCGGGAACATCGGGGAGGGGTTGGGTACGGCGAACCCGGCGCCGGTCAGTGCCTGGAGGAAGACCTTCGTTTGCTCGCGGGCCATGTCGGCGTCAGTCGCGCCCTCCGGCGGCACATGGCCGAAGTACCGGAAGCCGTCGATGACCTGCTCGGGCGAGCCGCGGCTGATCCCGAGCTCGAGGCGACCGCCGGCGATGAGGTCGGCGGCCCCGGCGTCCTCGACCATGTACAGCGGGTTCTCGTAGCGCATGTCGATGACCGCCGTCCCGATCTCGATGCGCTTGGTTCGGGCGCCGATCGCTGCCAGGAGCGGGAACGGTGACGCCAGCTGCTGGGCGAAGTGGTGGACCCGGAAGTAGGCGCCGTCGCCTCCGATCTGCTCGACCGCCTCCGCGAGCTCGATCGACTGGATGAGCGCGTCCGCCGCCGTGCGCACCTGCGAGTGCTGCGACGGCGACCAATGTCCGAACGAGAGGAACCCGATCCTTTTCATCCAGGAATTCTACGGACGACGGTCGTCACCCGCGCCTGGGCCCAAGTACTCGTGCCACGCAACGGCACCCGTCGAGGGCAGCGGGCAGGACGAGGCTATTCAGGAAGGGTCGAGCGCGGCCAGCGTCGCCAACCGGATGCTCTCGGTTCAGATGATCAACTCTCGTCTGCCTCTTCCGACACATGACCTGACCGCGCGGATGAAAACGAGCCGCGCTGAGAATGGATGACGACCTCGTCTGACGGGCAAGTTCATCGGAGCGTTGATGCCAGGATGTGGTCGATGCGATCCTGAGGGTGGTCATCGAGTTGTGCGATCTACGCGACCGAGACACGAGATCGGGCCCGGCCAGAGCCAGTGGTCCTCGGTCTATGAATGAATGGGAGTCGTGACATGGCTGACACCGACATCTTCGAGTACGTGAACGCCCTCTCGAGCGAAGAAGAACTGCTGTACGAGAGGGCCGGTGACGGGACCGGCCTGTCCGACGGCGAGCGCGATCGGTTGCAGGCCATCAAGGTCGAGCTTGACCGCTGCTACGACCTGCTCCACCAGCGGCAGGGTCGTCGAGACGCAGGTCAGAATCCGTCCGGGGCGACCCTCCGCACCGCCCGGACCGTCGAAGGCTACGAGCAGTAGCCGGCGACGACCTGCGACGCCACCGCGCCAACTCGGCACGGTCCTCCGCCACGCCAAAGAGCGCCTCCGGGACGCCGGCCGTTGGTTGGCGGTCCGCCTCCCAATCGACCACTCGCACTCAGGTCGGGGCGCGGCCGCGACGGCGCGTATGAGGTACCGGTACTTGGATCCCGGCTGCAGCGCGATGCATGAATGGATCACATGAGGGTTCTACCGGAACGTCCAGAGCGACAGCTTACAATTACACGCTGTGGCCCAAACGTGAAATGCCTTCAATCGGCTACAGTTATACGCTCTGGGAGCGTGGTGCTAAACCATCCTTGCGTTCTCTAGGGCTCCTTGGCCAATCGAACCCACGGTTCGTTAGGCTAGCCGGGGCTAGTGGGGCGCCGCAGCCTAACAAACGAAGGCAAACGGGCGGGAGTAGCTCAGTCGGTAGAGCGTCAGCCTTCCAAGTCAGAATCTGACAAGCGCGGTGCTATCTTCGTGAAGTTCCCTCGCGAATCGGCCATTTCAGGTCCAATTACGCGCTCTTCGTCACGGCATGTAATTCGCGTTACAGCGTCTAATTCGCAAACCGGTTTAGTAGACACTTCTGAAAGATCGGCGGCGTCTCCGGCGCCGGCTGGGCGGCCGATATGCGCGGTGCTAGATCAACAGTGTTGCCGTCGCTGGCCGTGCTGGTTGTCCGGGCTTGACGTGCCTCACCCGCCGGCTTCGACGTGGTCGCGCCAGCTGTGTTCGGGCGCATAGCCGAGCATCCGTCGGGCTTTGTCGATCGACAGCAAGGTCTCTCGCTTGTGGAGCTCCTTGACGACTCTGACGCCGGGGAAGACCTCCGCGGCCAGCTCGGCGCTGGGTCTGCTCATGACCGTGTCGGCCGCCGCGATGATGAACGTCTCGAAACCAGGCGCGGCCTTCTCCAGCGCCCGCGAAACCGCCTGGGCGCCGTCGCGGCCGTCGATGTAGCCCCACAAGTTCCACTTGCGAAGCCTGGCGTCGCGGTCGAAGGCCGGGAAGGCGGCATAGTCCTCCGGATCCATCACGTTGGAGAACCGCAGAGCGGTGATGCTGAGCCGCGGGTCCCAGCGGGTGAGCTGGATCGCCATCTGCTCCTCGAGATGCTTCACCAGCGAGTACGTGCTCTCGGGCCGCGCCGGGTACTCCTCGTCCACCGGGATGTAAGGCGGGTCGATATCGAACGGCAGCCCCAGGACGGTCTCGCTGGAGGCATACACGAGCTTCTTGATGCCGGCGCGCCGGGCCGCCTGGAACACGTTGTAGGTGGAGAGCATGTTGTTGTGGAAGGTGGCCACGTCCGGGACGATGCCGGGAGCGGGAATTGCGCCCAGATGTACGACCGCGTCGACCCCTATGTGCCGGTCGTCGATCCCGAGGAGCGCGTCGGCGACCTGGCCGTAATCGGTCAGGTTCACCAGTATCAGGCCCGGGCTTCTTTCACCGGCGCGGTCGAGGTTCAGTACCTGGTGCCCATCGTCGTTGAGCCGCCGGACGACGCTCCGGCCGAGCTTCCCGCTTCCGCCGGTAACTGCGATCTTCATCGGCCGGCGCCGAGGTATCGGCTTTCCATACTTGAGATGCTACCTGGGACCTCGTCTGCAGTCACCCCCGGACGTCTCCTGCGCGACCGACGTCATACCGGACCTTCGGCTATACGGGGACGAGCCAGACGGCGCTGCTCGTCTTCATCCGCCCGATCAGGTCTCGGTGTCCGCAGATGCTGACGAGCGCTCCTCATCTTGACTGAGAGCATCCGGTTGGCCGACGCTCGCCGCGCTCGACCCTTCTCGAATGACTTCGTCTTGCCCGCTGCCTTCGACGGGGACGTCGTCCGCCGGAAAGTAGTGGTGGACGCTCGATGGGGTGCTCGCAAGCGCCTCGGCCCGCGCCTCGATCGCCGCGTCCGCGCCGGTCAGGCGGCCACCATGCTGGCGCATATGCGTGTCCCATGAGGGAACCTCGAACACCTCCAGGAACCGCTGGGGGTCGGCGCCGTCGCGGTAGAGCTGCCAATCCGATGCCCCGGTGCGACGCCGGGACCGCTCGAGGTCCGACATGGCCGTGACAAAGGCAGCGGACTTCGCGACGGGCACCGAATACGCCGTGGTGACCAGCACTGGGCCTGCGTCTGCGTCCGGTTCGAAGGCGAGCGTGGCTTCGGGCCAGTAGACCGCCGGACTGCGGTCCAGCCCCGAAACATCCGGCAGTCGCCATCGACGTCCAGTGAGCGTGGCTCCGACCATCACGACGGCTGCCGCGACGAACGTGGCGGTCAGGCCGATCTGTCCGGCGACGACACCCCAGATTGCGGCCCCGAGCGCCTGCGACCCGAACAGCACGATCAAGTAGAACGCGAGACCGCGGGCGCGTACCCAGCCCGGCAGGAAGGTCTGCAGCGTCGCGTTGACCGTGGAGAGGACGGTCAGCCACGCCATCCCGGCCACAATCAGCATCGCGAAGGCGACCGCGACGAGCGGCACAAGAACGAGGACCGCCATCGCGGTGGCGTACGCGAGGCTTGCCAGTGCGAGCAAGCCATCCTCGGAGAAGCGGGCACGGAGCCTGCCCAGCTCGAGCACGCCGCCAATCGCACCCAGCCCGAGCGCTGCGAGCAGCACGCCGTAGCCGGCCGCATCGAGGTGCAACGCCTCGGTTGCCACGAGTGGCAGCAGCGCCCAGATGGCGGTCGCCGGCAGGAGGAAAAGCGCGGCCCGAATCAGCACGCGGCGGACGTACGGCGACCAGCGCACGTAGCCGCCCCCGGCGCGCAGGGCGGGCAGGAATCGCTCGCGTCTGGATGGAGCGTCCTTGCGGCCGACATGCGCCCACACCAGAACGCCCGCGAAGACGACGAACGATGTGGCGTTCAGGGCGAAGACCGGCGCCACTCCGAGCGCGGCGATTAGGAGGCCCGCCAGTGCCGGACCGACCGCGCGCCCCACGTTCACGCTCACCGAGCCGAGGACGGAAGATGCCCGAATCTCCGTTCGGGGGACGAGATCGGGGATCATCGCCTGCCAGGCAGGGGCGGTGACACCGCTGCCTGCACCGCCCAGGAAGGTCAGAGTGAGCAGTACTCCCGGCGTCAACTGGCCGACGGCCGCCAAACCGGCGAGGGTGACGCTCACAACGGCAAGGAACAGCTGGGTCGCAATCAAGAGCAGCCGTCGGTCGAAGACGTCGGCGAGGACTCCGGCCGGAAGGGCAAGCAGCACTACGGGCAGCGTATCGGCCGTCTGCACAAGGGCCACCAGGATCGTGTTGCCCGGTTGCGAGACCAGCAGCCACTGGGCACCGACGGTCTCCATCCAGTTCCCGATGTTGCTGAAGAGCACCGCAATCCAGAGCGCGCGAAAGACGGGGTTCACCAACGGCTGCCACGTGCCGGACGCGCGGAGCGCGGCGCCCTTCCGCATCGCCGGACTAGCCATGGCTCACGCCCCCGCGTTGAACAGGCGCCCGACGGCAAACCCGATGGCCGCCGCACCGAGACCGATGACGACCATGCGCATGCCACTCGTCCGCCAGTCACCGACGAGCGTGACCGCGGAGTAGACACCGACCGCGAAGAGAGCAAGGGCGCTCAGGGCGACGGCCACGATCAGGGCCGCCGTCCGATCTAGGAACAGGAATGGCACGAGCGGGATGAGGTGCCCGATAAGCGTGGCGACCCCGATGACGATCGCGGCGCGGAGGACGGCCTGGTTTTCAACCGGCTGGAGGTGCAGCTCCTCTTCCATGATCGTGGCCAGCCACGTCTCGCGGTTGGCGGTGATCGTGGACACGACATCCTCGAGCAGCGGGCCCGTGAAGCCCTTGGAGGCGTAGACGTCACGGATCTCCCGGCGCTCCGCTTCTGGCGTCGCGGCGCTCTCGGCTGACTCACGGGCCCGTTCGGCGAGGTAGTAGTCCCGTTCCGAGATCGAGGACGTGTAGCCGACCGCGCCCATCGAGATGGACTCCGTGATCGCGGCGGCGAAGCCGGCGACGATGAGGACCGACTCGGAACCGCCACCGGCGATCACCCCCAGGATGATGCCCAGGATGTTGACGAGGCCATCCTGTCCGCCGAGGATCACATCCCTCAGCCAGTTCGTCTGCCGATGGGACTCGAGGTGCGGTGCCGCGCCACTGACGGCACCCTTCGTCGTGGTTCGGACGACACGTCCGAGCCGGGTGGCCGGTCGACGGTCTGGCTCGGCAGTCGTCGCCACGCTCTTGCGGGCGGTCAACGGTCTGCCGGATCGGCCCGCCGTCGACGGTACAGCCGGGCGATGGCGCCGATGTCATGGTCCGAGTCGTCGACGAGCGCCAGCCCGACGAGCTCGCGGGCGAGCGCGGTCATCGGCACCGGGGCATCCTCCGCGTGGAACAGTTCGAGCGCGAGGTCGAGATCCTTGCGCAGGTCATGCAGCGCGAACATCGTCGCCTGGAGCTCGCCTTCGACATAGGCGGGGCGGCGAACCTCGAGGGATGGCACCATCCGCGCCAGGATCCAGAACACATCGCCTGGATCGAGGCCGGCCGTATCGCCCGCGTGTTGGAGTTCAGCGGCGCCGGCAGTGACAAGGGCGAGCATGCTGTTGGCGACGAGCTTCAGACGCGCCCCGTTGCCGGGTCTGCCGACGTGACGAACCGTGCCGAGGTGCTCGAGGATCGGCCTGGCGCGCTCGACATCGGCGCTGTCGCCACCAATGAGAATCGCGGCCTCGCCGCGCTCGACGATCGGAGGCGCGCCCACGATCGTCGCATCCACGATGTGCGAGCCGGCAGCGGCGACCAACGGCCCGAGCTCCGCCTCGACATCGGGTCCTGCCGTGCTCATCTCGATGAAGAGTTGGCCGTGCGCCATGGCGAGGGCACCACCCGGCCCGATGTAGGTCCCACGCACCGCCTCCGGGCCGGTCAGGCTGCTGATCACGAACTCGGCCTCGCGCGCGGCCTCGGCTGGCGAGGCGGCGACCCGGCCTAACCCTAGCGCGGTCGCACGATCGGCGGTCCGGTCCCAGAGCGTCAGCTCGGCGCCCGCGCCGGCCAGCCGTCGGGCGAGCGCGGAACCCATCCTGCCCGTGCCGAGCACGGCAATCCGGTTGGCCATCTCGGGTACCTCCCTAGGCGTTGCTGGACCGGGTCCAGAGGTTGATCCCGCCATCGACCGCGAACCGGTCGATCTCTGCCAGTTCATCCGGTGTGAACGCGAGCCGGTCGAGCGCTGCCAGGTTGTCATCGAGCTGTTCGACCGAGCTCGCCCCGATCAGCGCTGAAACGCGCGGGTCGCGCAGCGTCCA
>PLMA01000029.1 GCA_003141455.1 Chloroflexota bacterium
TCGACGGCGAAGTCGACGATGCTGACCGTGGGCGTCGGGACACGCAAGCTGAAGCCGTCGACCTTGCCCTTGAGCTCGGGGATCACGAGAGCCAGCGCGCGGGCCGCGCCGGTCGTGGTCGGGATCATGTTCAGGCCGGCCGAGCGGGCACGGCGCGGATCCTTGTGAGCCACGTCCAGGATGCGCTGGTCGTTGGTGTAGCTGTGGATCGTGTTCATCAGACCCTTCTCGATCCCGAAGGTGTCGTTCAGAACCTTCGCAACCGGGGCCAGGCAGTTCGTCGTGCAGCTGGCGTTGCTGATGATCACGTGCTTGGCCGGGTCGTACTTGTCCTCGTTGACGCCGAGGACGATGGTCACGTCCTCGTTCTTGGCGGGAGCGCTGATCAGGACCTTCTTGGCGCCGGCGGCGATGTGGGCCTGGGCCTTGGCAGCCTCGGTGAACTTGCCGGTCGACTCGATGACGATGTCGACGCCGAGGTCCTTCCAGGGCAGCTGGGACGGATCGGTCAGCTGGAAGACCTTGATCGCCTTGCCGTTGACGACGATCGAGTCCTCGGTGTGGGTAACCGTCCCGTCGAAGTTGCCGTAGGTGGAGTCGTGGGCGAAAAGGAGCGCGTTGGTCGGGACGTCGACGATGTCGTTGACGGCGACGACCTCGAGACCGGGGGCGCGCTCTAGGATGGCCTTCAGCGACTGGCGACCGATGCGACCGAAACCGTTGATACCGACACGAACTGCCATGTTCTTCCTCCAGGGGAAAGATGCCGCGCTCGGGTCAACCCGAGTGCGCGGAGGTTGGGGTTGCCCGACCGCCGCGCCAGGCTGGGTCGCCGAGACGCGCGATCACGAGTGCGTGTGCTCCAGCCAGGCCTACGTCCGCGCCCAACTCGGCGGGGACGATCTGGACCCGGCTGCGGGGAGTTCGAAAGGCGGTGGCTGCGATCTCGGCCCGTGCCGGGCCGAGTAGTCGCTCGCCCTGGGCGTCCGCGATCGCGCCGCCGACCACGATCCGCGTTGGGTTCAGCGCGTCGACAAAGCCGACGCAGGCGACTGCGAAGGCGCGTCGACCGCGCTCCATGATTGCGTGGCAGGCCTCGTCACCGGCATCCTCGCCCGCCGCAATGTCGCGGGCCTCGATGGCATCCACGCCCCGCTGAGCCGCGCAGGCCGCCAGATACGGGCTCTTGCCATCGGCCATGGCCACGCGAGCCGCCTGGGCCATCGCCGCCCCTCCGGCGAAGGCCTCGAGGTGGCCTACCGCACCGCAGTTGCAGAGCCCGTCCATCGCCACGGGCGTGTGGCCGAGCTCACCGGCAGTCCCGTCCGGTCCGTGGAAGATGCGGCCTTCGGAGACGATGGAGCCGCCGACACCGGTCGAGACGGTCAAGTAGATGAAGTCGGGGCAACCTCGGGCTGCCCCGAAGGCCATCTCGCCGAGGGCCGCAACGTTGGTGTCACGCTCAAGGAAGGCCGGCAGGCCGAGGGCGGCCCCCATCTCGGCCGCAATCGGCACGTCGACGAACTCGGGGCCCATGTTCGGCGTCTGGAGAACCACTCCACGCCACGGGTCGAGGGGGCCCGGAGTGCAGATACCGATGCCGACGATGGCGTCTCGGCTCTCGGCCGGAGCCCCTTCCAGAGCGGCGCGCAATGCCGACCGGCAAGCGTCCAGGATCGCCGACGGACCGTCGGCCACCGGCGTTCGGCCCCTGGCCTGCGAGATTCGCGTTCCATCGTCGAACACGACGGCAGATCGGATGTGCGTGCCGCCGACGTCGAGGGCGAGTACGGGTCGTGCTGACAGCGGAAAGCCTCGTCAGTTCGGATTTGGTGGGGATGCTCGTCAATTCTAGCAAAGGGGATTCGGCCGCCAGGGTGCCGGTCGGCCCGTTCGGGCCGGATGCTCCGGCCTGGGAACGGGTGACGCCCCTCACCCGATAAGCGGGCGGTTCGGGCCGGCGGCCCCACAGACGCGCTCCAGAGGACCAGAACGACCTCGTGGCTGGGACCCGTACGGCCTCGTGGCTGAGACCCGCGCGGGGCCGACTCACCCCGGCAAATGCCGCGACCCCCGCCAGCGGCGGGGGTCGCAGTTTACGATCGGGAGTCGGGCGTCAGGCGCCGATCCGGAAAACCTTGCCGCCGCAAATCGGGCAGGTGCCCTGAGTTGCCGGCTTGCCGTTCTTCATCGTGGTCTTGACGGGGTTCTTGATCTCGACCTTCTTCTTGTCCTTGACGCAATAGCCTTCGGTCATGGTTCGAAGCCTCCCATAGATCGAACGGGACGCGTACGCCCCGGACATAGCGGTCGCGCCGACTCAGGCAACGGCGCCTGAGGGCGATGATACAGGGACTGCCTGGTGCGGTCGGAGTCCGGCCGAGGCCGAAATCCATGCTGCCGGGTTGCTGGAAAGGCAACTCCGGGATCCGCGTTTGGCAATACCTGTTTCCCCGTTCCTGGTGCACAAGCTGAGCACCTTGGCTGAGCATAGACGGGTCCAAAGTTGAGCGTCAAGCACGATCAAACCGACGGTGCGGAGTAGATGCGATCTCATTGGCGCCCGAGGACCTCCTCGGAGGCTAGCTTTGAGGGCGCGACTGCCTCCTTTTGACCCTGTGGACGGAGCTTCCAGCGCCGCCTGGAGGGCGTTCCGGGCGGGAACTTCGGCCCTCTGAGGCGTGGCAGGTGCACCTTCAGGCGAGGCTTCTGCCCCATGCGACGGCCGGCCGCGAGGAGCCTCGACACGGGGGATCCGGTGCGACGTCCGGCCAGTCGAGCCACTGCCGCGACCGCTACCACGACCGACAGCAGCGCCAGGATGATTGCGCCAACGGTGCCGGGCGCCGCCGTGCCGGCGCTCGACTCCGCGTGAACCGAGGCCGCTCCGGTCATGGCTCGCGTATCCGGCGAGTCCGCGGCGCGCAAGCCGATTGCCGGTGCGGTGACGGCTTGATCGTCGCCTCCGTCCCCCGGCAGGGTGATCACCGACATGGGATCCACCGAGATGATCAGCCCGGCCTCGTCCTGCGCCACGACCCCCGAGACTTCGATCGCGTCGCCCGGTTCCAGCAGGGCGATGGTCTCCGTCGCCGCCGATCCGCCGATACGGACGTGGCCCGTGCCGTCATCGACCGTGGCCTGCTCCCCATCTGAGTCCGCCACCAGCCCGGAGACGGTCACTCTCTCCCCGATGTGGCCTGCCAGCGTCGAGATGTCGACGCGCGGCGCGGCCGCGGTGGCAGGAGTGGAGCCGGGATGGCCTGCGGCCGGGGAGGCGTGTGAAGCGGTGCCCAGCGCCGATAGCGTCTCGGGAGCCGGCCCCAGGCGCACGTCGAGCGACGACCGTGGCAGCAGCTGGAAGACCGACGAGTCGGATGTGGAGCGACGCACGATGCCTGTCACGACCGCCATACGGCCGGCCGTCATGCCAGTGGCGGAGACGCCCGCAGCCGGCTCGCCGAGAACGATCATGCGCCGGCCGTCGACGAGCAGCTCCGCCCTCCACCGAGAGCCTGCCCTCGTGAGTTTGTCGATGCGGCCGCAAACGCGAACGAGCCGCCATTCGAGAGCCGGACTGAGGGAGCCGGTGACCGCGACCGGCTGGGTGGCCTGCAACTCGTCCTCGAGCACGAACTGCGAGGCGACTACCGTCGGTCCGCCCTCCCAGCGGCCTACGCGGCCGACGATCCGGGCTCGCGACCCCACGCGCGGGCCCAGTGTGGCGGAGGGCAAGATGACGGCCACTGCGGCCGTCCCATCGTCGACCGTGATCGTCGGGCCTCCGAGGTCGAACAGGCCGGCCGGGGCCGTGACGGTGGCCTCCACATCGACCGAGCTGCCGCGATCACCGAGCGCGGAGGCCAGGTCGCGCCGGACCACGGTCCCGGACGGGGCCGGCGAGGACTCCCCCATCGGCGGCGTCTCCTCGGGCAGCACGACCAGATCGGATCTGCTCCGCAGCCAGATGCGATACCCGTCCGCTCGCCCGGACGCGGAGGCGCGCTGGCCCACGACTCCGGTCATCACCACGAGGTCTCCCCGGGCGACGTCGGTGCGGGTCAGGCCGGTCGACGGATCGGCCAGCACACGGACATCCACACTGCCGTCGCCGACCGCGAGAGTCAGCCTCCCGGAATCCGTGGTCACGGAGTCGACCGTGCCTCGGATGCTCACCAGCGAGCCCTCGGTCGGCTCGCCGATCTCAGGCAGGCGGACGCTGATCGGCGCCGGACCTTCGCCCTCCGATCCGAGCGACACCCCCTGTAGTTCGCGGACCTCGAGCTGGCCGTACGGCGCGGCGAGGACGCCCGCGATCTCGATCGAGCGGCCGGGTTCCAGGCCGTCGATCTGTCCCGCCGGGCGGACGAATATCCCTCCCGACGAGTCCTCGATGGCCAGCAGCTCCGGCGTTCCGACGATCCCCGGCGCGACGGTGACGACGCCGGCGAGGCGGACGTCGGTGCCGGCGGGCTGACTTCGGGCGATGGCGATCGACTCCAGGTCCGGTCCGGGCTCCTCCGGCGAAGACGTGGGCGACGGGGCAGCGGTGGGTTTCGGACTGCCATCCGTTGGCTCGGACGGCAGGGCGCTGGCCGAAGCCGAGGGCGAGGGATCCGCCAGGACGACGATCGATCCCGGCTCGGTGGCTTCGACCCGATAGCCCGGCGAGCTGCCCGAGGCGCGCTGGCCGAGCGGTCCCGAGACCGTCACTCTGCTCCCCTTGACGATCGCCATCTCGCCCACGGCCGACGGCGTGGCCACTACTCGAAGTGGGCCGGACCCGTCGTCGATCCAGATGCCGAGGCCGTCCGCCAGAGAGTCCGGCGAGCCAGTGACCGTTCCCGAGACGACGACCATAGCGCCCGCGCCCGCCTCGCCTGTGCCACCTGTGGCGCGCTGCCTCGGCTCGGGCAGGGCCGCCTCGCCCAGCGCCACCAATCCCCCATCGTCCACGCGAATGGTCCGCTGGCCGTATCGATCGTCCAGCGTCCCGGAGACGCGGACCAACGTCCCGGCCGGCAGCGGCGTGACGGGAACCTGCGGCAGGTAGATCGCTATGCCGCCGGTCGAATCCTGCACGAAGCCACCCCGGCCGCTCTCCAGGACCGCCAGCCTGGTGGTGAGCACCCCTTCGACCGTGGCGGCGGTGCCGTCCGCCATAGCTCGGGCAGCGGCGATGGCGCAGGTTTGGGCGGGAGGCGAGGGGGAGATGGAAGGGCTGTCGGTCGGCGAGGGTGTGGGCGACAACGAGGCGGTCGGCGACTCGGTGGCCGTGGCGGTGGGTGTGGCCGTGGGCATGGCCGTAGCGCTGGGTGTGGCCGGAGGCTCGGTGGGGGTGCCGGTCGCGGTCGGCTTGGGGGTCGCTGTCGATTCGGGCGTCGCCGTATCGTCCGCGGTGGAGGGAGAACCAGCCACGGAAGGCGTCGGCCCGGCCGGTTCGGACCCGGTCGCGGTCGGTGGCGCATCCGAGGCACGCGGTCTGGGGGCCGACGAGAGCGATTGCAGGACCGGGTAGGGCTGTACCAGCCAGTCCGCTCCGTTGTCGTTGGTGTCGAGCCAGTTGCCCTCGGCGCCGCCGGGACGTCGTTCGATGCTCGACCTGGCCGGGGGAGCCGGGGCGGCCGAACCCTCAACGAACGAGTTCGTGGCGGTTCCCCAGCCGACGGCGTCGACGACCGACCCACCGACGTGCCTCAGGACGAGAGAGCCTCCGTCGGCGGCGATGCCGCTCGAGTAGGTCACGTCCGCCAGGGGCCCGTATATCCCAGCGCCGTTGGCCAGGAGAATGTGCTGTCCCGGCGCCAGCGGCAACGGCGACGCGAAGCTGGCCTTGCGCGTGATGGTGGACCCGGACGCGGTGACGTAGACGAGCTCCAGACCGTCCAGATCCACCGGATCCGCGGCGGCGTTGGCGATCTCTATGTACTCGTCCGATGCCGAAGCACCGCCGGTCAGGACCTCCGCCAGGACCGGCCCCGTCGCAGGCGGCCACAAGACGGACGTCACCGCGTAGCCGGGAGAGACGGTCGCGGCCAGGAACGCGACGGAGACCAGGAACGACACGAGCCCGGCGAAGACCCCGCGCGGAGCTGACATTCGGACACCTCGATGGCCTCTCCGGCGGGAGTGGGCAGGGCAGTTCTAGCAGGACCCGATTGGCGCGGCCTTACGCGGGCCTTATCGGAGGCTTACGCGGGCCTTATGTGAGCCTTACCTGGGCCCGCTTGGGCTCCTTCCCCGCCGCCGGCCGAACGCCGCCGGCGGAACGCCGCCAGGTCTTCTGGGGCCCACCGCCGCGCGCACGGCGTGGCGACAGCCTGTGACGGCCGGCGCCATCGACTAGTATTCCGACCGCGCCGGTCCTCCAATCAGGGCCGCTCCAGCGCACACCAGGACGACCCCGAGGAGACGACGTGGCTCGCGCCAAGAGGACCGATCGAGCTGAGGCGCGCCGCCAGTACCGCGCCTACCTTGCGGCGCAGGCCGAGGCTCAGGCGGCGGCAGAATCCGAAGAGGTCTCGGCCGAGGATGGAAGCGCCCCCGCACGGCCGACCCGAGCCCGAGACGTGGAGATCGCGTACAAGCCGGGCGAACGGCTGGGAATATTCGCGGCGGTAAGGGCGGCCTCCCGAACACCCCACTACGTGGACGATCTGCGGAACATCGGGCCGCTCGTGGTCGGGACCAAGGCCATCTGGCCGGTCGCCGCGATCTGCCTCATCTCGGCCGCCGTCGCGTATCCACGCATCAACTCGCAGACGGTCGTCGCGAACGACCCCATCCTCTCGGTCATCTTCCAGTTCGTCCTGTATCCGCTTCCGCTGCTGCCGCCGATGATGGCCGGCTTCCTCGCTCCGCGATCGACCTGGCTTGCGGGCGCCATCGCAGCGCTGATCTCCACCGTGACACTGATCGCTCTCGTGATTGCGACGCAGTTCAAGATCGAAGGCAGTACCACCTCGATCACGGGCGCCAACGTGGCCGGCATAACCGCCAGCTGGGTCTCTGTGGCACTGCCGTTCGGTGCTCTGATCGGCGCCGCGTCCGGCTGGTACAAGCGGTTCCTCGATCTCATGGGGGCGGGGCGGCAGCGCAGCGTGTCGAAATCGTCGAGCCAGAAGCGGCCAACCCGTCGGGGCCAGACCACCCGCCGCTAGCCTCGCGTCGTGGCCCGGAGCGATGGCCCGCGGCCGCGTGAGTGGCTCGGAGATTCAGCCGCGGCGCATGCCGCTGTAGCCGAGTGCATGCACGCCTTCGGGCCGCGCCGGACCACCGACCGATTCCGCAACGACGGGGAGTGGCCTGACCTCATTCGCCACCACGTTCACGACGTTCGCCTCGCGCTGCAGCATCCCCTCCACGTAGAGAAGCGCGTGGCGTCGGACCACTCCCCGAAGTCGAGCCCACGCGTCCGGCCAGAGAGTGACGTTGACCATTCCCGTCTCGTCCTCCAGGGCCAGGAATACCGTGCCGCGCGCCGTCATCGGATGCTGGCGCGTGACCACCAGCCCGCCCAGCCTCACCGGGCCGGGACCGCGATCCGCCAGCGAGGCGTTTGTCACCGCGCCCAGTCGATCGAGCGCCGGCCGGAAGAGCGAGATCACCTGCCGCCGCGCGTCGAGCG
Source organism: Chloroflexota bacterium (assembly GCA_003141455.1). Lineage (GTDB taxonomy): Bacteria > Chloroflexota > Limnocylindria > Limnocylindrales > CSP1-4 > Fen-1039. The sequence continues at coordinate 7,628 of PLMA01000029.1, forward strand.
AGAGGACCGCATACGAGTCCCCGACCCGTTCGCGCTCGGTCAGCGGAGGCAGCTCGGGCGCCGGAGTCGGCGGCAGGCGCAGGTCCATCGGCCGCCCCGCCGCTTTACCCCTCACCGCTCTACGACTCACCGGCCGACCGGTCGCCGTCGCTCCGCGCAAAGCCGTAAGCGGCCCAGCGCGCTCCGCGAGCGGCGTCGGTCGGCCGCCGGCCCGCCCACTGCCGACTCGCCCGCCGCGAGTCACCGCCCGGCCTCGCGTCGCGCCCATCACCTCGCGCAGCTGCCACAGCAGCTCACGCCTCGGCCTCCCCAGCGAGTCCAACCCGCCGGCCCGAATCAGTCGCTCGACCACCTCCTCGGGCAACTCAGTGCGAGCCACCACGTCGGCGAGCGTCGTACAGGAGCCACGGGCCAGCTCCGCGTCCAGGCGCTCGGCATGCTCTTCGCCGATCCCCTTCACGAGCGCCAGCCCCAGGCGGATTCCGTAGCCGGCCGCCGATTCGGCCGCCCAGCGGTCTCGCGAAGCATTCGAGGGCACGATGCAGCCGGACGAGCGCACCGCTGTCGGTCGCCGGGGAATGCCCAATCCTTCGGGAAGTGGCTCGCCGTCCCGGCCCACCCATTCCGTGGTCGTCTTGTATTCCGACGCGTTGATGTCGACCGGTAGGACCGCCACCCCGTGGCGCTTGGCGTCGTTGATCAGCACCTCGACCGGGTAGAAGCCCATCGGCTGGGCATTGATCAGCCCGACCGTGAACTGGGCCGGGTAGAAGAGCTTCAGGAAGGCCGACTCGTAGGCCGTTCGGGCAAAGGCCGCGGCATGGCTCTTTGCGAACCCGAACGAGGCGAAGGCGGCGACCCGGCGGAACAGCTCCTCGGCCTGCTCGTCGGTAAGGCCGTTGGTGACGCGGCAGCCGTCGACGAAGCGGGCGTGGAGCTTCTCCATCTCGCGGCTGGATCGCCACGTCCCCATCGCTCGCCGGAATCCGTCCGACTCGCCCGCGGAGAAGCCCGCGACCGCGATGGCGACCTGCATGACCTGCTCCTGGTACAGGATCACGCCGAGAGTCTCGCGAAGGACCGGCTCGAGGCTCGGATGGAGGTACGTGACCGGCTCGAGGCCCTGCCGACGGCGCAGGTACGGATGGACGGCGTTGCCCTGGATGGGGCCCGGCCGGATGATCGCCACCTCCACGACCAGGTCGTCCAGGTTGGCCGGCTTCGACTTGGGCAGCGTCTGCATCTGGGCCCGGCTCTCGACCTGGAAGACGCCGACGGTATCTGCGGCCTGGAGCATCTCGAAGACTTCCGGCACGTCTTCCGGCAGTCGATCGAGGTCGACGCAGGCGCCGCTGTCGTGCTCGATCAGCTGGAGCGTCTCGTCTATCGCTGCCAACATGCCGAGACCGAGCAGGTCGAGCTTGATCAGCTTGAGCGTCTCGACGTCCCGCTTGTCGAACTGGACGACCACGCGATCGGGCATCGTGGCCCGCTCCAGCGGCGCGATGTCGATGAGCGGAGCTGCGGTCACGAGCATGCCGCCGGAGTGGATGGATAGGTGGCGCGGGAAGCCGTCGATGCGGGCGCAGAACGCGAGCCAGCGCTCCCAGTCCGGGAGACCCGCGGTGGAGCCGCGCCGGAGTTCCGCCGGCATCCGGGGTTGTGGCTGGACCCGCGCCACGCTGGAATGCGGCTCGTGGCCCGCCGGACCGGCAGCTGTCGCTCCGCGCAAACCCGCTTCGCGGCTGGAGGGCTTCGTAGGCGGCCCAGAGCGCTCCGCGAGCGAGTCAGGTCCGCCGGTCGGCATGACGGCCCGTTCAGCCGCCAGTTCCGCGGCCCGTTCCGCCCCTGCGTCGGCCGCCAGTTCCGCCCCTGCGTCGGCCGCCAGTTCAGTCGCCCGTTCCGCGGCCAGCCAGGCGATGCTCGCCGGCGAGTCGCCGGGCCCGCCTTTGTCGTCCGGTCGGGCCGCTTGCCGACGGGCGAGGCGCCGCTCTTGCTCCACGGCCGAACCGCCGCCGAGATCCGCGACGCGTGCTTCTCCCCGGCCCGAGTTCTCGCCCTCTCCATGGGTCGGCCGTTCCGAGTCCTCGCCCTCTTCATGGGTCGGCCGTTCCAACCCAGTTTCTACGTAATACCAGTGGGGTTGGTGGTAAGTGGAGAGTCGGGCATGAGACCGCCCATCGATCGGCTCATCCGCCCCGGGAATCGGGTCATCTGAGCGTGAGTCACGCTCGCCACCGATGTCAGAGACGCTGGCCAGCCCGGTTCCGGAGCGATGCTTCTCCGTAGTACCACCCTGGTTGGTATTACGGAGAATCTCCTCGGTTCGGGCGTCGTACGCCACACCAGATGGGCGATCGGCCGTGATCCGGCCGCCGCGCGGACGGTTCAGTCGGCCCATTCGATCGGTCAGGCCGCGTGCCTCCGCCGCCTCGGCCGACGCCGAAACGCCGGCTCCTCCGGTCGCCTCGGCCGACGCCGCAACGCCGGCCGGACCGGCAACCGCCGCCCCGCGCAAACTCGCTTCGGGGCTAGAGCGCTCCGCGAGCGGCTCCGGCCCACCGCCGACCGGCCCACCGCCGGCCGGCCCACCGCCGACCCGCCCCGCGCCGGGCTGCCCACCGCCGACCCCCTCCCCGGCGGCCTCGCGTTCGACCGTCTCTGCGAAGAACTGGCCGAAACCGCCCTCCGCTTCCAGGTCTCGACGGACCATCACCGAGTCGTAGGTTTCGAGCGCCTTGGCGACCCGATCGACCAACGGCCGCGGAAACCCCAGCGCGTACCCGACCTCGCGAACCGCCGACCGCGCCCGATACGTGACCAGGTTGCAGACCATGCCGGTGTGTTCGGAGCCGTAACGATCGTAGACGTACTGGATTACCTCCTCCCGCCGCTCGGAGGAGAAGTCGATGTCCACGTCCGGGTAGCTCGTTCGACCTTCGTTGATGAATCGTTCGAAGAGCAGGTGGTGGCGGATGGGATCGACGCGGGTTATCCCCAGGACGTAGGCGACGATCGAGTCGGCCGCGCTCCCCCGACCCTGCGCCGGTATCCCTCGCGAGCGGGCGAACCGCATGATGTCCCAGCAGATCAGGAAGAACTCGGCCAGGCCGGTNNCGACGAGATGGGGTGATACCGGCGGCGGGCGCCCTCGTGGCACAGCTCCTCCAGGTACGAAAAGGGCGTGTGACCCTTCGGGACGGCGAAGCCGGGAAAGCGATAGCGCTCGAACCCAAGGTCGACTGAGCAGCTGGCGGCAAGCTCACCCGCGTTGGCGATTCCCTGCACCCAGGCAGCTCGCGTCCGGGCGTCCGCATCCGAAAATCCGGTCGGGGCGCCACCAGGTGCCGTGTCTCCGTCCGACGCGCCACGCCCCGGCGGCAATGCCATCAGCTCGTCGGCCGCCTTCAGGAACGATTCTCCGTCCGGGCGCCGAAGGTCGCGCAGCTCATCGAGAGTTCGCCCGTGGCGGATCGCCGTCAGGACGTCGTGGAGCTCCCGGCCCTCCGGGTAGGCGTAGTGGACGTCGTTCGTGACCACGACCGGCAGGCCGAGGTCTTCGGCCAGAAGCACGGTCTCGGCCACGAGCCAGTCGTCGTCGGGGAGCAGGTGGTGCTGCAGCTCCAGGAAGAAACCGGCCGTGGCGGGGCTCTGGCCGCGCCACGCGGCATCGGGAAGTGGCACGTCACCGGGGAGTGGCGTGGCATCGGGGAGCGGCACGTCACCGGGGAGTGGCGTGGCACCGGGGAGTGGCACGTCACCGGGGAGTGGCACGTCATCGGGGAGTGGCGCGGCATCGAGAAGTGGCACGGCATCGGGAAGTGGCACGACGCCTCGACCCGCTCCGCCCCCGGCCACCCCTCCGTGGCGGCCTCCCGTGAAGAGTCGGGCATACCGTTCTGCGACCGCCCTCGCCCCCTCCCGATCCCCCGCCCGCAGCCGCCGGGCAATCTCACCCTCGCGGCAGCCCGAGAGTGCCACCAAGCCTTCCGTGTTCTCGGCCAGAAGCGCGTGACTGAGTCGCGGCATCGACTTCGTCCCGGCAAGATTCGCCCGACTCACCAGCCGACAGAGGCTGCGATAGCCGGCCGCGTTGCGCGCCAGCAGGACGAGGTGCGGGCCGCGTTGCGCTTCCCCGACACCTCGCAGATCCTCCTTGACGGCATCGCGATGGCCGGGCAGACGGGCGCGGTCCGGGCGCGGCCGATCCGGCAGGCCCTCTCCGCGCCGCGCGTCATCGGGGAGTGGCTCGACGCCCGCCAGAGAATGACCGTCGTGTGGCGGCCGCCGGCCAGGCACCACGACCCCCGCCACATTGGGCCCCGCCGCGTCCATCAGCTCGATCTCGATTCCCACGATCGGCCGCAGCCCCGCCTCCTGGGCCGCGGTCGCAAATCGGACCACTCCGTAGAGGCCGCCGTGATCCGTGACCGCCAGGCCGGTCAGTCCCAGCTCAACGGCACGTTCGACCAGCTCGTCCGGCGGAGAGGCGCCATCGAGGAAAGAGAAGTTGGTGTGGCAGTGGAGTTCGGCGTAGGCGGGCACTCAAATCCTCGGCTTCGGTCAGTCGTACAGGCGCTCGAGATGCCACGTCCCATCGACCCGATCCAGGTACAGGAGTGCCAGCCAGCTGGATCCGGCGACCTTGAAGTAGTCGCGGGCGATCGGCTGGCTCCACCAGCTCTCCTCGACGCGCCAGTGGTTGGCGACCTCGATTCGCTCGCGCCGTCCGTTCCAGCGGAACGCAACCGGCTCCCCGGTGGGACCGAGCTCGACCTCGACGGCGGGATGCTCGCGCAATAGCCGCGTCATGGAGACCGCCAGCGACGATCGGCCGGAGGCGCGGTCCGGCCGCCGGACTGCGCGCGGCTGGGGGTTGCGGCCGAGGCTTCGGCTCGATCCCCGCCGGCCGGCTGCCGTCGCCACGTCCAGCGGGCTTCGGCGAGAGGCGCCTCCGGATCGTCCAGCTCCATCCAGCCGATCCGCCCCTCGCCGAAGCGGAGGCCGAGCCTCGCCAGCTGCCAGCCGAGCCGCCCCGTTCGACCCGTCTGCGGTGTGAAGAGAGTGAGCTGGCAGCCTGCGGCCGGCGCCACGTCGCACAGCTCCAGATCCACCCGCGAGACGGGCGCCGGTGGCGGGGCCGTCTCCAGGCGAGCGATGAGCAACCGCTCGATCGCCAGACCCTCGGAAGTGGGCTCTGGGAGGTGCTGGTCCACGGTCAGCGATGGCGGCAGCTCCCCGGCCGAGAACGAGCGATCGAGCTCGAGAGTCAGCCTGGCGCGGGCAGCCGAGGCGCCGCGAGCCTCGAGCTGATCACCGAACGCCGCCGTCAGACGGTGGAGGACGAAGCGGAGCCCCTCCACGTCCGCCACGGGCGGGTCAATGGGGAGCGCCATGGCCATTCGCTCCGGGGCCCGGTGCGGCCGAAACGGATCCGTCTCCTCGCCATGTGACCGCGCATGGATCAACTCCCCATCGGGTCCGAACCGGGCCACCATCGCGGAGCGTGGCAGCTCGGCGACCTGGCCGATGACGCGCAGCCCGAACCGCTCGAGACGGGCCCGAACTTCCGGATCACGGCTAAGCAGGCCGGCGGGGAGTGGCGCCAGGAACTCCGCGTCCGTGCGCGGCTCGACGACACGGAGCGGGACCTCGCCGCCCGCCACAGCCCGCGCCACAGCCGGAGCCGCGGCCGGCGCCACGCTGGCTGCCGCGGCCGGCGCCACGCCCAGCGCCACTCCCTCTCGGCCGGCCCGCGCGGCGGCGACGGCAGCCGCAAACCGCGTCCCGCCGATCCCCGCCAGCGGCGGTCCGGGCAGCGTCCCCGCCAGTGCCTCTCCGATTCGCTGAACGATCAGCGGCTCCGGGCCCCACAACCGTTCCAGGCCGTCCAGCTGCACCTCGACCCGCCCGAATCCCGGCCGCGTTACGTCAGTCTCGGCCGCCACGCCGGGGCTGAAGCCGGCCAGTCGATCGAGCGCCGTCTCCAGCGAAATCCCCTCAGCGGCTGGATCCGGATCGAGAAACAGTGCCTCCGGGGCAAGCCGATGAGCCGCTCCCAGCGGCATTCCAGGCCGGACGCCCAGTCCCAGCGCCGACCGGCTCGCGTCCAGGACCGGGCCGTTCGTCCAGGGTTTCCCGCCCAGGACGATCGGCACCGCCGCGAACGGCGTATAGGACCGGCTGCAGGCCAGGCGAAGGAGAAGGTGGGGCCAGTAGAGATGGAGGAGTCGCATCGACGGAGACCGGAAATAGCTGATGAGGAGTCAGGGGCAGCGGAGACCGGACGGCTCGCGATTGAGCGGCCGGCTCGACGGTCCCCGGCGGAGCGACTCCGGCCAGGAGCCGGCGCGTCGCCTCGACCGATTCGGCCGGGTGGCGGACGCTCTCCGCGACCTCTCGCAGAAGCTCGCCCCTCGCCAGGCAGGCATCGCGCAGCCCGCCCTCCGCGTAGAGGATTTGCAGCTCCGCCGCCCGGCCAGGCGGCCCGAACCGATCCCTTGCCACGCGAACCTCAGTTCGCTGCCCTACCACGTCTCGCCCCAGTCGAATCCACGCTCGACGGCTCAGCTCCAGCCTCAGCGCGGCGACCTGGCTGAGAGCACCCGCCAGGGCGGAAGGGAGGCTCGGCGGCTCCAGAACGAGCAACTGCACGCCGGCTCGACGAGCCATCGCAGCCAGTCGGCCGAATCGATCCGCCAGCTTCGACGCCGGAATCCCGGCTTCCTCCATAGACCTGGACTGGAGGTCCAGCAGCAGCAGGTCGACGTTTCGATCCTGGAGGAGCATCGCCGCCATGGCCAGCGCCTCTTCCAGCGAATCCGGCGTCAGAACGACCAGCCATTCGAGCTGGACACCCCGAGTCACTGCCTCGACCGGATCGAGGCTCCCGGCCAGGTCCAGGTACGCCACGATCCCGCCGGCGGCCTGGGCCTGAGCCACCGCCTGCAGCGCGAGCGTCGTCTTGCCGCTGGTCCCATCGCCATGGAGGGCGGTGGTCGCGGCGAGCGGCAGACCGCCCAACCCGAGGATCGCATCCAGGGCTCGAAAGCCGGTGGGTATCGCCCGATCCAGCGTGGCCGGGGAACCACTCGGTTCATTCGGCACGCCCGGCACGCCCGGCACGCCCGGCACGCCCGGCAGGTCCTCCGGATCGTCGCTCGGCCGCGGCGCTATTGCCAGCGCTCCCACGACCTCGGCTCGCCCAAGTTGGGTTCGGTCGGGGCGAGCAACGCCCCAGCGCGGAGCTGCCCTACCCAAGCGGTCCCGGAGGGTCGCCAGAGCGGCCTGGACGTTCGGGGGAGGGGTCGTCATGGACGTCAATAATAGAACATACGTTCTATCAGTCAAGGACCGGCCGCATGGCGCGCTTTCGGGGACCGGCTCCCCGACCAGCCGCACGAACCGATGCTCGGTTCCTATCCCTGCCCTGCTGATGCCATTGGGTTTCTCCTCAATACCAGCCAGGGCAGTGTTATGTAGAAAGCCGCGGGACGAGACCGGCCTCCCCATCGGTTCGAGGGTTTCGAACGAGCCCGGTCCACGCTCGGCGACACCGAATGGCATGGCCGACCGGGTGGTATGAGCCCCGTCCCGGAGCCTTCGAGGGCCCCGCTTTCGACTTACCACTTTCCCCACTGGTATTGCGGAGAAACCTCTCGCTCAAGGCCGCCGCCTCGGTCGCCGTCCCAAGGCCGCCGCCCCGGCAGCCGGTACCCCCAGCCGTCGCTCAAGGCCGCCGTCCCAAGGCCGCCGCCCCGGCAGCCGGTATCCCGCCGTCCCAAGGCCGCCGCCTCGGTCGCCAGTATCCCCAGCCGTCGCTCAAGGCCGCCGTCCCAAGGCCGCCGCCTCGGTCGCCAGTATCCCCAGCCGTCGCTCAAGGCCGCCGCCCCAAGGCCGCCGCCTCGGTCGCCGGTACCCCCAGCCGTCGCTCAAGGCCGCCGTCCCTGCCCGCCGTCCCTGCCGCCGCCCCGGCAGCCGGTATCCCGCCGTCCGGGCCGCCGGTACCCCCAGCCGTCGCTCAAGGTCGCCGCGCCTCGGCAGGCACGAAACTCCCGGGCAGAAGGTGTCCGGATCGCGGCCACGAAACTTCCGGCCGCCGGCACTCCGGCCGGCACGAAACTCCCGGGCAGAAGGAGTCAGGATCGGCCGCTACTCTGGCTCAGTACCGGCCAGAATGCTCGACCCGTGCCCGTCGCCAACCGGCGCCCGAGATTGCAGTAGACTCCGTCCCTTCCGTCGCCGCAGGAGCAGCCAATCCGTGCCCCTGATCGAAGCGAGAGGGCTGACCAAGAAGTTCCGCCAGGCCGTCAAGGAGCCTGGACTGGTCGGCTCGCTCAAGCATTTCTTCACCCGCCAGTACAAGGACAAGCTGGCCGTCGACCACATCGACCTCAGCGTCGAGGCCGGGGAATCGGTCGCCTATCTCGGGCCCAACGGCGCCGGCAAGTCGACCACGATCAAGATGCTGACCGGCATCCTCGTGCCCACCTCCGGCAGCCTGGTCGTGGACGGCCTCGTGCCCTACGAGCGCCGCCAGCAGAACGCCCGAAAAATCGGCGTCGTGTTCGGACAGCGGACCCAGCTGTGGTGGGACATCCCGGTCGTCGAGTCGTTCAACCTGGCCCGGGACATGTACGAGATCCCGCCCCGGCGCTACAAGGAGAACCTCGGCCAGTTCACCGAGATGCTGGGCCTGGCCGAGTTCATGAACATCCCGGCCGGCAAGATCTCACTCGGGCAGAGGATGCGGGCCGACCTCTGTATGGCCTTGCTCCACGACCCCAAGCTGCTCTACCTGGACGAGCCCACGATCGGGCTGGACATCGCGGTCAAGGACCGCATCCGCAAGTTCATCCGCAGTCGCGTCGAGGAGCGCGGGACGACGGTAATGCTCACGACCCACGACCTCGGCGACATCGAGGACATCTGCAAGCGCATCGTCATCATCGACAACGGCAAGATCATCCACGACGGCGACCTGGCCAAGCTGAAAGACACCTACGCCCGCGATCGAGTCATCCATTTCCAGCTGGCTCGGCCGCCCGAATCGATCGAGCCCATCTGCGCCGAACTGCCGGCCTGCGAGCTTGCGACCGACGGGCTGCGTCTCTCGGTCCGGTTCGATCGATTCGTGTTTGCGGCCGGCGAGATCGCCGCAGCGGTGATGTCGCACGTCGAGGTCGTGGACTTCCGCATCGACGAGCCCGAAGTGGAGGCCCTGATCCGGAAGGTCTACCTGGGCCAGCTCAGCCTGGACTCCCCGTCGCAGCCGGCACCGGCGGTCGTGGAGGCGTGAGATGAGCCACATCCGCAAGTACCGATCGCTGGCTCGGACCAGCCTCGAGATCACCTTCGTCTACCGGGCCGGATTCGTGCTGAACATGATCGGGACGGTCTTCTACGTCGTGGCGATGTTCTACCTGTGGCAGACGATCTTCCTGGGCAACCCGGGCTCGCTGAGCGGCTTCACCTGGCCCGAGATGAAGGCCTACCTGCTGGTGGCCTTTCTCCTGAACTCGCTCCTGACCTGGTACGACGAGTGGATCATGAGCCAGGACATCCGCGAGGGGCGGGTGGCGGTCGACCTGGCCCGGCCGATCGATTTCCAGGCCGCCCGTTTCGCCGGCGCCATGGGTCCCGTCCCGTTCGAGTTCTGCTCGGCGCTCGCGGTCGGGGCGATCGTGGCGACCGTCTTCGGCGGGATCGCCCTGCCGGCCGATCCGGTCCATGCCGCGCTGTTCCTGGTGACCTGCGCCCTTGCGACGCTGGTCAAATTCGGCATCGTGTACTGCGTGTCGATGACGGCGTTCTGGACGACCGGCATAGAGGGCATCGTCGTGAGCCGCATCGCCATCCAGAACATCTTCTCCGGGGCGCTGATCCCTCTCGTCTTCTTCCCGGACGTGCTGCGAGGGATCGCGGCCGTCCTGCCGTTCCAGGCCATGATCTCGACGCCGGCGCTGACCTACCTGGGCAAGCTAGACGGGCCCACCACGCTGTTCATGATCGGTGTGCAGGCGTTCTGGGCAATCGGCCTTGCGATCGCGGGCCGGCTGATGTGGAGGCGGGCCGTTCGTGCAGTGACGATCAATGGCGGCTGACGTCGCGGCGGGGACTCGGTCCGCGGCGGCGGCGAGGCTTGTGGCCGCCCGCCGGCTCGTGTACCTCTACTTCCGCTGCCTGGGCCAGCAGATGAAAGCGATCATGGCCTACGAGGCCAACTTTATCGTGCTGATGTTCTCGGCCGTGCTGGTCCAGCTCGCCGGACTCGCCTTCATATGGGCGATCTTCCAGCGCATCCCCGACGTCAACGGCTGGACCTTCTGGCAGGTCGTGATGATGTCCGCCCTGATCTTCGTGACCGAGGGCGTAGGCTCGCTCTTCTTCGAGGGTACCTGGCGGCTCTCGTACCTCGTCTATACCGGCCAGTTCGACCAGATGCTGGTGCGTCCGATCTCGCCGATCGTCCAGGTCCTCGCCGGGGCGGTTGGCTTCAACGGCCTGGGCAACATCGTCACCGGCTTCGTGCTCATCGGAATCGCCATGGCCAACGTGCCGGTGCAGTGGACGCCGGGGCGGGTGCTGATGCTGGTCATCCTGCTGGTGAGCGCAGCGACGATCCGCGTGGCGATCAACCTGGCTTCGGCGGCCAGCACGTTCTGGATCCGATCGCCCTGGAGCATGGTGCCGATGTTCGTCCACCAGCTGGGCGACTTCGCCAAGTACCCGATCACGATCTACTCGGTCGCGGTTCAGGCCCTCATCGTCGTGGCGGTGCCGTTCGCGTTCGTCAGCTTCTTTCCCACGGCCTTCGTCTTCGGGGTCGAGGCGTGGAGCCTGGCCGGGCTGCTGACGCCGTTGGTGGCGATCTACGCGGTCGTCATGGCGGTCTGGATCTTCCGCGTGGGCCTGAATCGCTACGAGAGCTCGGGCCACTAAGCCGCCGTGGCACCCGCCCACCGCGGGCGGCCATCTCGACGCCCCGGCCGATGGCCGCCAGCTTCCGCTTGTTCTGAGCGTCTTCGAGGGACTATGACGCCGGAATGTGGATGACGTTAGCCGGATCGCTGGCCTTGGAGATGTCGACCAGGAACTCGAAATCGGCGGAGCCACCTGACCCCGGCACCGCCGCCCCACCCGTGGCCGTGACCTTCCAGCGGACGGGATAGCCGCCGCTCTTCGCGATCCACATGTCGGCCGCCTGCACGAGTGCTCCGTTCGCCGCCTTCACCCCCCAGTAGTCCATGAAGCTGTTGAGTATCTTCGGGTCGGCCGTGTAGCGGGTCGTCGGGATTCCGTTGACCGTCTCGTCACCGGCAGCTGTGTAGTAGGCCGCGACCGATGCCGGGAAGTAGTGGGCCAGCAGGATCGCCGGTCCATAGCTGTCGTATGTCGTCGGCCGATCGGGATACTTGCTCAGGTCCCAGGAGGTCCCGTTCTTGGTCCAGTTCTTGCCCTGGACCTCGATGATCTCGAGATCTACGTAGGTGAACTGGACGGCGAAGCTTGGGCTGTTGACGACAGTGCCGACGACCCCGCCGGTTCCGACGGACGACGCGTAGCTGCCGCCCTTGAGCGTGAACTTGAACTGGTAGTTGGTCAGCCCATTGAGGGTCGCCAGGGCGTTTGCCAGGATCGGGTCGGCGGTTCGACCGGCCGCGGCAGACGCCGGCGCAGACGCAGCTGCCACTGGGACCGAAGCGGCGGTTGAAGCATGGGGGCTGGATGCCGCGGTGCTCGCCGGGCCGCTCGCCGGCGCGGAGGTCGATGCGGAGGAGCTGCATGCACCCAGGAAGACCGCCAGTGCGGCAGCCAGTCCGATGGAACGCCACGATTGTCCAATAGCCGACCGGGTCACGTTCCCACCTCCATATGACTCGTCCCGGCTGCCTGGATGGGTGGCCCAAGGGACTCTCCTGCATAATAATAGTAGGTTACTTACCACTTATTCGGATGGGTCCGGCGAGCCCACGGAACCCTGCATGCGTCGAGCCGTCGTGGGGCGCACTGCCTGCGTGGCGCCGCTCGGCCGTCGAGGGAGCTCGAGGGTTTGCTCGACGGGGCCTGTGCTAGACTGCGGCTCGCTCGCGTGGGGATGTAGCTCAGCTGGAAGAGCACCGCGTTCGCATCGCGGGGGTCAGGGGTTCGAGTCCCCTCATCTCCACCAAATCTCGCTGACAAGATGAAGCCCCGGTCGTTCGGCCGGGGTTTCGACGTAGACCGGGAGCCACAATCGCTGGACCCCGCAACGCCGTTGACCCAATGCGCCACGATTGGCCAAAGGTCTGGACAGTCACGGATGATCGTCGCATGCTGGGCGGGCAGGTCGGAGACGACCCGTCCCAGGCCCGGGACCACGGAGCGCAAAAGGACGCGACCATGACAACTCTCTCAATTCGCCGCACCCACCGCACCAGCCGAATCGGTGCGGCGCTTTCCGTGGGTGCACTCATCTGGCTCGTCGGAGCCGCGGCCGCGTTTGGCGGAAACAACGGCGCGCTGAAGATCCACGAACTTGGCACACCGGACGGCACCGCGAACAACGACCCGAAGGTCTGCACGTTCAACGTCGAGGCGTTCAACCTCGATTCCGGCCAGTCCGGCTACCTCGTCTTCTCGGTCCAGGGCGGAGACGCTCCTCAGGGCATTGACGCGGGGCCCTTCTCCTTCGGCCCGGCCGACGCGAGTGGCTACTACGCCTCCGAGTACTTCAGCCTCGCCGCCGGCCACTACAAGGCCACGCTCTACGGCAAGGCCGACCAGACTGACGTCAAGGCGAAGTCGAAGGTCTTCAAGGTCACCTGCGAGGGTCCCATCCCCGGGTGATCTCGCGCCCGGTCAGAACGCGAAGAGGCCCTCCGGAACTCCAATAGCCTGACCGGACCCGCGCCCATCGTCCCCTTCTTGGATCATGGGGGCTTCCGGGCATCGCCAACGAGCACCGCACCCTCGCGACCCGGCGGTTCGCCATCTGTCGGGCGAGGACCACCACCTTCCTTCCCCCACCTCTTCCTGACAAATCAGGCTACGTTCACGATGTCCGGCGCATGCGCGATCGGGGTTGGCCACGCCGTGCGGCAACTCCCGGATCGTCGAGGGGCTGCGCCTTGCGTCTCGCTCGGGAGCGCCCTATCACGGGAGGCTTCAACGACTCGGGCGTGGTCGCCTCGGCGGAGCTCTGGCGGCCGTGAGAAGCGACCAAGGCATACCACCCAGCGCGACGAGGCCAACATGCAGCCCAGGCGGGGCGACAATCGGCGAGTCGCGACGGCTGGCGCCCAAGCGCGAGTCGAGCGACGCGTGCGTGCAACCGCCCTGACGTCCCGGCCGGGTCAGGCGACCTCACTCTGCGGCCGGGTGCCACTGGAGGATCCGTTCTGTGGCTTCCGCCCGGCGCCTTGTGGCGCCGATTGCGGCCCTCGCCGCGATCGCGCTGTTCCTGCTATATGACCCCTGGATAATCCCGCCAGACTCCGCGCGACCGGCCCTGACAGTCGTCTTCTGGGTCGCCGCCCTCGCGACCCTGTTTCTGCTCTTCAGCGACCGCACCAACCCGGACGCCCAAGCCGTGGAGGTCGAAGGGCCGGCCTTTGCCCGCTATCTCTTCAGCAACACGCGCGCCGGCCTCTTCTGGCTGCCGATCCGTATCTTCGTGGGCTTCGAGTGGCTTCTTGCCGGTTGGGAGAAGCTCAGTGGCACAGGCTGGACAGACGGCGGCTCGGCGCTGCTCGGGTACTGGAAGGGCGCCGTCGCCATCCCGCAGACCGGCAGACCCTCGATCACATTCGAGTGGTACCGCAGCTTCCTGCAGATCCTGATCGACAACCACGCTCAGGGCTGGTTCGGGTGGCTGATAGCCCTGGGCGAGACGGCCGTTGGGCTGGGCATCCTTCTCGGAGCTCTCGTCGGGATCGCCGCGTTCTTTGGGGCGACGATGAACATGTCCTACATGCTGGCAGGATCGGCTTCCACCAACCCGATTCTGTTCGCCCTCACAGTTGGCCTGATGCTCGCCTGGCGCGTGGCCGGCTACTACGGCATCGATCGGTACCTCTTGCCCATCCTTGGCGTGCCCTGGCACAGACGGCCCGTTGTCGTGGGCACCGCCGGTCAAGGGACACAAGCGTCGACCTGATCAAGGCGAGGCCGTGGGTCTCGCTTTCTGACACCGGCGAACTGGTGCGAGTCTCCGTGTCCTAGACCCTGGGCCTCATCCGGCATATGGAGTTGGCGCCTCGGGCACGGTCGCCGAGCGCCAGAACTACTGACTTCCCCGGTCGCCTGGGTCGACCGCCCGACCGACCGCCCGGCTGAGCGCCTCAATGTTGAACGGCTTGGGAAGGATCTCACTTGACGCGCTGAGTTCGGCATCTGGGCCGAGATCGTCTGCGTAGCCGCTCATGAACACGACGCCGATGCTGGGCCACTGCGCACGGATCGTGGCCGCCAACTCGGGCCCATGGACGCCGGGCATCGCGATGTCTGTGAGCAGCACGTCGATCGTCTCGCCCCAATCCTCGCTTGCCCGCAGTGCCTCCTCACCCCCGACTGCCGTGAGAACGGTGTATCCCGTAGCTTCGAGACCTCGGCGCGCGAACTCCCGCACCGCGGGATCATCCTCCACCACAAGGACGACACCCGACCGGCGGGGCGTCGCTTCGGCGGGGTGCTGTGGGCAAGGCAACACGGCAGTCCCCAGACGCGGCAGATCGACGTGGAAGGTCGAGCCCTGACCCGGAGATGCCTCGACCTGGATCTGGCCACCAGACTGGGCGACGATGCCGAACACCGTGGAGAGGCCGAGACCGGTGCCCTTGCCCGGGCCCTTTGTGGTGTAGAAGGGATCGAAGATCCTGGCCCTCGTCGCCTCGTCCATGCCGATTCCCGTGTCGGAAACGCTGATCCGAACGAACGGGCCTGCGTTGAGGTCGGGGTCGGGTCGCTCCGGGTCGATCGACTTCAGGTCGTGGACCGCGATGGTCATGGTCCCACCGGTCGGCATCGCGTCGTGAGCGTTGACCGCGAGATTGACCATGACCTGTTCGAGCTGAGTGGGATCGACCCGAATCCAGCCGTGTTCCGCCTCCACCTCCACCACCACTTCGATGTCGTCGCCCATCAACGGTCTCAGCATCGGGACCAGATCGGCAATGACCTGAGCCGGGTCGATGTCCACCGGCATCAGGATCTGCCGATGGGTAAACGCGAGGAGCCTGCGAGTGATGGCGCTGGCCCGTCCGGCGCTGGCGAGCACCTGGTCAAGATCCTCGCGAATCGGGTCGCCTTCGGGCAGGGCGGCGCGGGCCAACTCGGCGTACCCCTGGATCGACGTCAGCAGATTGTTGAAGTCGTGGACAATCCCGCCGGCGAACTGACCGATGGCCTCCAGGCGCTGGGTCTGGACTACCTGGGCATCCATGCTGCGCTTGCCGGTCACGTCGCTGACGTTCAGCATCGTTCCGACGAAAACGCCCTCGTCCGTCGTGATCGGGCTGCCGGCCACTATGCCAAACAGATCGCTCCCATCGGCCCGGCGAAGCCGGAGCTCCATCCGCTCACCGGCCTGGTTCCGCTGACGCGCCAGAAACCCCTTGACCTCAAGCCATAGGGCCTCATCGAGGAAGTCGGTGATCGAGCGCCCGCGCATCTCGTCCGGTGTCGATCCGAGGAGCCCGGCCATTGCCCGGTTCGCGTAGGTCGTTCGACCGCTGGAGGCCACGAGCCAGACTCCGTCGAACATGCCGTCGAAGATCGACCGCAGCCGATCCATCGGCACCTGGCCGACGGACGTGCCCATTGGTTGCTGGTCCGGCGCCTGCTCGTCCACGAACACTTCCTTGCCGCGACCCTAGCGGCATCCGCGTCATAGCACCCCCATGCCACGCAGTCTATAGCCCAAGCGCCCAACCTCAGCGAAGAATCAAGCTGCGGTGTACCCGAGTCGCCGCCCCACAATTCACCATTCCGCGGCATGGCAAGCGACCATTACACGACTCGTGCCGCCGCTGCCTGCCCTACCGCAGCCGGCCGCCCGAACAAGTAGCCCTGGCCGAGGGGCACGTTGAGCCTCAGCAAGGTGCTGCGCTCCGCCTCGGTCTCGATCCCCTCGCCGATGAGCGCGCATCCAGTCTCGGCTGCGAAATGGGCCAGGCCCGCCACGAGCGCCTGACGGGCAGGGTCTGAGTCGATATCGCGGACCCAGCTCAGGTCCAGCTTCACGTAGGCCGGGCGTAGAGCGAGGATGTGGCGCAGGCTGGCATAGCCCGATCCGGCGTCGTCAACCGCCACCGTCACGGGCGGGTCGATGCGTGCAAGTGCCGCCCGGAGCGCCCCATAGTCGTCGACCTGGGCATGCTCGGTGATTTCGAGGACGACGGCCCGCTCGGTTCCAGCGAGGAGAGCCGGGAGTTCCGGCGAGGCGAGCACGAACCCCGGGGAGACGTTGAGCGCCAGAAAGCCGCCGCCGGGGAGGCCTCGCGCCGCCGGAATCGCGGCCGCCAGCGTGGCGCGCTCGAGTTCGTGTTCCAGGCCGAGGCGGGCAGCCTCGGCGAAGTGCGCGTCGGGTGGCACACCGTCATCGAAGCGGGTCAGGGCCTCGTAGCCCGCGATGGCGCGGTCCGCCAGGTACACCACCGGCTGGAAGTGCGGAGTGAAGGCCCCTGCGACGATGATGCTCTCGAGACCCGCGCGGGCTCGCAGATGAGCCTCGCCGGCCTCCAGACCGGGCCGCAGCAGAGAAGCCGTCGTTTCGGAGAGCTCTAGGAAGAGGGGCAGACGTCGGGCGAAACCGGTGGGGCCGTCGGGACCCGGCGCGTCGCGGAGCACTAGTAGCCCGAACGGCCCGCCGGGTCCCACGAGGGAGAGGGCGGCGACCATCCCCGCGCCCAGAGGTCGCTCGCCAGCTCCTGTCGCCTGATTGAGCACCCATGGGCCGTGGGCAGTCCGTTCGCGCATCTGACGCGCAAGGCCCGGCTCCACGGGGCAGCCGGGACGGAACCGACCTTCCCAGTCCCCGGCCACGGCGAGCGGGATCACAGTCCCTTCGGGCGAGAAAGTCGCGAGGGCGACCGCCTCGAGCCCCAGGACGGGCACGAGCTCTTCGACCAGCGCACGCGCCGTGCGTTCGGGCGGGCCGCCGTTCGGCACGCGGCGCAAGGCCCCCGTCACCGCGCGACGCTCCATCGCCTCATGCTCGGAGGCCTGCGTCCAGGCGGCGTGGATGCGCAGCTGGGCGCGGACGCGCACCTCCAGCTCGCCGAGCGCGACGGGTTTCGCGAGGTAGTCGTCGGCCCCTGCTTGTAGGCCGCGGACCCGATCCTCGAGGTCACCCTTGGCAGTAACGAGGATGATTGGCAGGGTCCGGGTCGCGGGGTGCGCACGTACGGCCCGAATCACTCCGGCCCCGTCCAGGCGCGGCATCGTGCTGTCGAGCAGGACGAGCGCGACCGGTTCGCGCTCGAGCACCTCGAGGGCCGCCACGCCGTCGGCGGCCTCACACGTCGCGTAGCCCGCATCCACCAGGACCCGTGCGAAGAGCACCCTCACGGCGGGGTCGTCGTCGACGATCAGGATGAGGTCCGCCGCCGGATCCCCGGCAGGGCGGGCCGCGGCTGTCGTCACGCTCGCTTGTCGAGGACCAGGCGCACCGCCCGGCCCAGCGCGTCGACGGTGTACGGCTTCGGCAGGAACGCGATCCCCTCACCGACGACGCCCTGGTCGACCACCGAACTCTCCGTGAAGCCCGAGACGTACAGGACTCGCAGACCGGGCCGGATATCGCTGAGCTGCTTGCCGAGCTGGTGGCCTTGCAGGCCGGGCATGACCACGTCGGTGACGAGCAGGTCGATCGGGCCCGGGTGGGTCGCGACCAAGGCAAGCGCCGCGGCGCCACCCGACGCCTCGAGCACGAGGTAGCCCTGCTCGGACAGGATTCGCGCGGCGTATGCGCGCACGGCCTCCTCGTCCTCGACGAGGAGGATCGTCTCCGAACCGGTCGGGGTCACGGCAGTCGGGACTAGGGAGGCGGCCGCGCCGGCCGCGCCGTCGACGCGCGGCAGGTAGATCTTGAAGCTCGTGCCGTAGCCGGGCTCGCTGTATAGGTAGATCGAGCCACCCGACTGCTGCGCGATGCCATAGACAGTGGCGAGCCCCATTCCCGTCCCCTTGCCGGGTTCCTTTGTCGTGAAGAAGGGCTCGAAGATGTGCGTCTTGACCGCGTCGCTCATCCCGCTGCCGGTGTCCGAGACTATGAGCGCGACGTAGGGGCCCGGAGTGACGCCCGGGTGGGAGGCGACGTACCCGATGCCGAGTTCGATGTTGGCCGTCTCGATCCTCAGCTTGCCGCCCTCCGGCATGGCATCTCGGGCATTCACCGCCAGGTTGACGATGATCTGCTCGAACTGGGATGGATCGACCTTCACGCGTCCGAGGTCGGGCGCGGCATAGGTGACCAGCTCGATGTGCTCGCCCAGGAGTCGCCGCAGCATCGGGGCGACGCCCGCGACGAGCTCTCCGGGATCCACGATTCTGGGCTGGAGCACCTGGCGGCGACTGAAGGCGAGCAGCTGCCGCGTCAGCTCGACGGCACGGTCCGAGGCCAGCACGACTTGGTCGAGATCGGCCCGGTTCCGATCCTTGGGGCCGAGGTTGCGCCGGACCAGCTCGGAGTACCCGCGGATGGCGGTGAGCAGGTTGTTGAAGTCGTGGGCGATGCCGCCCGCCAACTGTCCTACCACCTCCAGCCGCTGGGCCTGGCGGAGCTGCGTCTCGAGCTCACGCTGCTCGGTAATGTCATGGAAGACGCCGGTGATCTTCACGGTCCGGCCCTGGTCCATCGTCACGGTGCCCTTGGTGTGCACCCAGATCCGTCGATCCTTGGCGGTGATGAGCTCCAGCTCCAGATCGAAGGGCGTCCCGTGGACGATAGCCTCTTGCACTGCCGCGGTGATGATCGGGATCGACTCCGGCGCATAGAACTGGATCGCGCTGGCCAGCGTGGGCGTGTACTCCGCCGGCGAGGTGTCGTGGATCCGATAGGTCTCGTCGGTCCAGAACATGGTGTTGCCCACCGGGTCCACTTCCCAGCCACCGACCTGGGCCATGGACTGCGATGCCTGGAGCAGCTGGGATGTTCGCCGGAGCGCGGCATCCGCTTCTCTACGCACGCTGATGTCGCGGATGGCGGCCGTGACCAGGATCCCCTCGGCGCTCTCCAGCGGGCTGAGCATGATCTCGATGGGGAACTCGGTGCCGTCCTTGCGACGCCCGGAGAGCTCGATCCCCGTTCCGATCTGCTGCGCCAGCGCGTCGGCGGCGGATCGGGTGCCGTCCGCGATCAGCCGTTCCGCGAAACCCTCGGGGATGATGTTCTTGACCTGTTGCCCGACGAGCTCATCGCGGTGGTAGCCGAACTGCTTTTCCGCCTGAACGTTGAGCAGGACGATCTTGCCGCTCTGGTCGACCACCACCATCGCATCCGGAGCAGCTTCCAAGAGGCCGCGGTACCGGCCCTCCATCTGGGCGAGATGCTGTTCGGCGGCCTTGCGCACCGTGATGTCGCGGATGGCGGCCGTGACCAGGATCCCCTCGGCGCTCTCCAGCGGGCTGAGCATGATCTCGATGGGGAACTCGGTGCCGTCCTTGCGACGCCCGGAGAGCTCGATCCCCGTTCCGATCTGCTGCGCCAGCGCGTCGGCGGCGGATCGCAAGGCGTCCGCGATCAACCGTTCCGCGAAACCCTCGGGGATGATGTTCTTGACCTGCTGCCCGACGAGCTCATCGCGGTGGTAGCCGAATTGCTTCTCCGCCTGAACGTTCAGCAGGACGATCTCGCCACCCTGGTCGACCACCACCATCGCATCCGGAGCGGCTTCCAACAGGCCGCGATACCTCGCTCCGGACTCCTTGCTCTCGGTGAGGTCGCGGCTGATCTCCGAGAACCCCAGCAGAGCACCAGCCGGATCGCGCAGCGCCGTAATGGTCACGTTTGCCAGGAAGCGCGAGCCGTCTCTCCGCACGCGCATGGCCTGTTCTTCGTGCCGGCCGCCTGCGGCGGCTATGTGGAGTATCTCCGCCGGCCTGCCCCGCTTGATCTCTTCCGGAGGGAAGAGGCAGGAGAAGCTTCGGCCGATGACCTGGTGGGCGGTGTAGCCCTTGATGCGCTCGGCTCCGGCGTTCCAGCTGACGATCAGGCCTTGCGGGTCCAGCATAAAGATCGCGTGATCCTGGACTCCATCGAGGAGCCTTCGATACTTCGCCTCGCTGTCTCGGAGTGCCCGCGCAGTGGATCCGCCCCGGGTCGCGCGAGGAGAAGGCGGAAAAATGCCCGGTCCTGCGAATCCGGTGTCCCGTGCCACGCTCATCGCTCGCCGCAGATAGCCTGCTCTGCCATCGGTTGACGGCGCAGTATACTACCATATCCTTAGGATGGTACATGTAGTACTATGCGCCTCGACTGGCGGGCATCGGGAGCCCCTGGGCTAGTCAAATTGACGTAGCCGAACCTAGGGCCGGTACAGCTCAGCCGGCGCGCTCGATCCAGAAGTGCCGATGCCTCCGGCGATCAGTACGGTGCCGTTGGAGAGCAGGGTGGCGGTGTGTCTCGAGCGCGCAGCAATCAGCGAGCCGGTGGGGCTGAACGTGCCGGCCTTCGGGTCGTAGACGTCGGCAGAGTCGGGGCTCAGCGCGCCGCCAACCACCAGGACCTTCCCACCGGGCAGCAGTGTGGCGGTGTCGTAGTAGCGAGTGGCGGTCATCGGGCCGGTGAGGCTGAACTTGCCCGCCTTCGGGTCGTAGAGCTCGGCTGAATCGAGGCCCCAGCCTCCGGCGATGAGGACGTGCCCGTCTGCGAGCAGCGTGGCCGTGTGGTAGTAGCGCCCCTTGGTCATCGAGCCGGTCGAGCTGAACGTGCCGGTCGCGGGGTTGTAGAGCTCGGCCGAATCGAGGCCCCAGCCTCCCGCGATGAGGACGCGCCCGTTGGGGAGCGGTGTGGCCGTGTGGTAGTAGCGAACGGCAGTCATCGAGCCGGTCGCGCTGAACTTGCCGGTGCTCGGGTCGTAGAGCTCGGCGGTGGCAAGCTTGATGGAGCCGCCGGCGATGAGGACTCGCCCATCGGGGAGCAAGCTGGCGGTGTGGTAGTAGCGAGCGATAGTCATCGAGCCGGTTGCGCTGAAGGTGCCGGTCGTGGGGCTGTACAGCTCGGCGGTGGCAAGAGGCCCCGAATCGCCAAAGCCTCCGGCGATCAGGACGCGCCCGTCGGGGAGCGGTGTGGCCGTGTGGTAGTAGCGACCGGCGGTCATGGCCCCGGTGGGGCTGAACTTGGCGGTGCTCGGGTCGTAGAGCTCGGCGGTGGCAAGACCAGCCGTGCCGGCGCAGCAGCCGCCGGCGATCAGCACCTTCCCGTCAGGTAGAAGAGTGGCGGTCTGAGACAGTCGGGCGGCCATCGAGCCGGTCGCGCCGAAATGCGTCAGAGAAGAGCCGGCGGTCGGCGTTGGCGAGGCGCCGGGGCTCGATGACTCGAGGGTCGATCCGCCGGAGCAACCGGCGACCGCGGACGCTACGAGAAAGCCCGCCACGCCGACACACATCGCCCGATGACGCAAACCGCGCGGCAGCCGCACAGGACCGAAACCGCTCCGGATCATTCGCCCTCAACCTAGCGAGCAGATGGTCACGCGGTGGCTTCTTCTGTGGCCGACGGGCACGTAACTACACCGACGTCCGAACCCCGGGCGAGACCGATGGCTGCTGCACGGCCAGTCTAGCAGCGGAGGCGGGGACCCCGGCAGCGACCCAACCGGTGTCTGTAGAAAGCCAGAACCCCGGCGGTTGGGCCGGGGTTCTGGTGTCGATGGCGACGTGAATCGATCAGGACGGGATGGCGACCAAGTTCGTGGGCGCGGTGACCTGGTTCGAGTTGTCGTTGACGTTGGTGATGTCGAACGAGTAGCCGAAGCTGCCGGACTGCCCGCCGGACGAGCCGGTGAACCCGTAGACGCCGCTAACCGGGTAGTTGCCGTCCTTGGCCACCCACAGGTCGGACTGGAAGCTGGCGGAGACGCCGGCGATGCTCTGGTACAGGCCCGAAATGGACGAGTCGCCCTTGTAGTGGACGCACTGCACGCCGTTCTTCGTCTCGTTGCCCGCAACCTTGAAACCGGTGGCGTTGCTGTCGAAGTACCCCGTATAGTCCTTCGTGGGCAGCATGCTCGTCAGGTCGGTCGACGAAGTGTCGACATTCCAGGTGCTGCCGTTGTCGAAGGACATCCACTCCTGGGTCCCGATCTGGATGTACTGGATTCCGAAGCTGTTCACGAACATGGCTTTGGTGGGCTTGTTGATGACGACGCCGGAGATGCCGAAGGTCCCACTGTCGCCCGGCGACGCCGCGGTGCCGGCCGACGAGCCGAAGACCGTCCAGCTGAACTTGTAGCTCGTCTGCTGATCCAGGTTGGATGACAGGCCGGAGGTGAGCGAGCTGCCGTTGCCGCCTCCCCCGCCGCCGCCACTAGCGCCACCACCGCTACCGGCGGGCAGGCCAAATGGATTCGATGTAGACGCCGAGCTGCCGCACGCCCCCACTACGAGGGCAAGCGCGAACCCAAGCGCGACCAGTTCGCGTCTGCGAGCTCCCTTTCCCATTAGGAATCCTCCGCTCCAACAAGTTCGGCGGGCGAGTGATGCCCTCCGGCCGTTGAGGTGACTCTACGCGATCGGGTAGGTCGCGGTGACTCGACCGCGGATTCGTTTCGCCAGGCAACATCGTCGATTGCGGGCACTCTCCCGCGACAGCCCGACGCACGGGAAAACGCCCGCGATCGCATCGTGGACGTCGCGCCTCGCGCGCCTGCGATCCCTCAAACCCGGGACTCGCTTGACGGCTTGCGTCGTGTCCAGGCATGATTCATCAATGAACTCGTGCCTTTTCGCCTGCTCCTGTCCGCGGCGGCCCCGCCGTCGGAGGTAGCCGGCTGCTTCGCGCTCCCACCCGGGAGCCCGCCGAGTCGCTCCAGGGGCCGCGGTCCTAGCCAGGAACCGCGGCTTTCTTGTTTCCTCCACGGACACGCCGCTTCCCGTACCACGCGCGTGGTGACGTGCGCCTCCCCCTTGCCTCGCAACCGGAGCCGCCGGTGCCGCGCTCTCGCAGCTCCTGCCCGCGCAGACACCTCGAGGCATTCACATGGTTCTCCCTCTCAGATCGATCAAACCGACCAAGGCCCACGGAACGGGCTCGGATCCGCTCGACGGGCTGGCGTCGCGCCTCCACAACGTCCTCGCCGAGGATCGCGGCACGCACCTCGCCAAGGCGCGGGTCGCTACCTGGATCCGGAATCTTCTGGACACGCTCTTCCCTCAGACTGCGGAACAGACCTACGCCACGGCGGGCGAGGTCCGCGATGCCCTCGACGCATCCGCCGCCGAGTTGCGGGCGCTGCTTCGACCGCTCGAAGGCGAGATCGACGACCCGGTTGCGGTCGCCGCCGCCTTCTTCCAATCACTCCCGGAGATCCACCGTCAGCTGATGATCGACGCCACGGCTCTTGAGCGCGGCGACCCCGCGGCGGAGAGCGTCGACGAAGTGATCCTGGCCTATCCGGGGTTCCTCGCCATCGCGGTCCACCGCGTCGCCCACCGCATCAGCGACCTGGGCGTGCCCCTCCTGCCGCGCGTGCTTTCCGAATGGGCTCACGAACGGACCGGCGTCGACATTCACCCCGGCGCGACGCTCGGCCACCCGGTCGTCATCGACCACGGCACCGGCATCGTCATCGGCGAGACGGCCCTCATCGGCAACAACGTGAAGCTCTACCAGGGCGTAACCCTGGGTGCTCTTTCGGTCGCCAAGTCCCTCGCGTCGACAAAACGTCATCCGACGATCGAGAACGACGTAGTCATCTACGCCAACGCAACGATCCTCGGCGGCGAAACGGTCATCGGCGCGGGCAGCCTCATCGGCGGCAACACCTGGATCACCTCCAGCGTGCCGCCCAACTCCATCGTCTACCAGCGCAGCGAGGTCCACGTCCGGCAGGGTCGGGCGGACTTCGGAATGAGCGATTTCGTTATCTGACCCTTCCCAATCAGGCCGGCGTTGTGCCAGCGACTACCGGCGCGTCCCCAACACTTGAGGAGATCCCCGTGGCAAAGGCAAACAACATCCTCGAGCTCATCGGAAACACACCGGAGCTCCGCATCAACAAGCTGTTCGACCCGCGGGTCGAGGTCTGGGTCAAACTCGAACGGCAGAACCCCGGCGGCTCGATCAAGGACCGCATCGCCCT
>PLMA01000009.1 GCA_003141455.1 Chloroflexota bacterium
TGTTTCAGGCTAGCGTTCGCACAAGATGGGCCGCGTCGCGGAGCATCTTCAAGGCGACTGGGCTGCTACTCGCTGCACTGTCAATCGACACATAGACCGTCCTTTCGGGGCGAATCCCGGCTCTGTCCAGCGTCGTCGACAATGCTTTGTACTGTGTAACGAGATGCCTTATGACCTCGCGTTCCGATACCAACCGTACGTGTCGCACGAGCCTAAGCAAGGCATCGTGGTCCGAGTTCTCGAATTGGCACATCCACGTCCGTAGCGACCTGAGCGTCGCCCGCTGTGGCCGATAGCCCCGGCACCTTCTGGCAACATGCCAATAGGCGCGCAAATGCAAGAACATCGTCGGGTTACTCGTCGTCTTCGACCTGTTCCGCAGGCGGTTCCTGCGTCTGAATGAGCCGATCCAGGAGCTCGTCTGCGACCAACCGGACCTGTCGCAACGCGGCTATCAATGCGTCGCGTTCATCCACGACATTTCCGAGTTTCGCCTTGGCAACTTGGTCCAGAAAAGTGGAGCATGCAGAAAGTGCAGATTGAACGCGGCGTGACTCCGCTATGAACTCGTCAAACGCAGCCCGGGTTTCAAGAGCTGGTTCCTCAATGAACTCAGCAAGTCGAGACAGCACATTCTCGCGCGCGGTTTCAGCGACCTCGTAGGCTTCCAGGATGCGCCGGAAATGGATGACGCTCGCAATCCTCTTCCGACGATACTTCTCAATCAGACGATCGATGATGCCGTCCCGCCCGAGACGGGCCACCAAGTCCGGCAAATGTTTCTCGCAGAGATTGAGGACGGGATCGAGCTCGATCCAGAAGTTGGATGGAATGCGGGCCGTAGGATCGGCGTCGAGCGAGAGTTTCTGATACTGGGGTGGATATGCTAGGAGTGTGAGGCATCTCTGAACCTGCTTGTCGTCGAGCCCGGTGAGGGCAGCGAGTTTGCGATCATCGGTCTCGCCGAGTTCTTTGATGAGGAAGCCTAGGCTGAGGGCGGTAGGCATCAGCTCCCACGGCTGTCTGTAGTTGTGTATGTTGAACATCCACAACATGCCCGCGACGGTGGATGGCGGCTCGACGACATTGGCCGGGATCCGGACGTCATGCCCTTCATCCTGGAGTTCGCGACAGCATCGGTAGCGTCGTTCGCCATCGAGGATCGCGTACTTGTCTGGCTGGGCGGGCACTGGGTAGACAGTAATCGGCACCAAGACGCCGTGTGTCTTGATGTTCTCTTTGAGGTCCAGAAGAGGCTGCTCGTCGAACAGAAGGCGGGGATTGCCTGGATTCGGACGAAGCTGGTCCGGAGAAAGGAAGAGCAGCCGGCCGGTCGGAACGACCGTTCCCGTTGAAGGAGCACCCGACGTGACCCCTACATTGATCTCGCCCATGACGCTCCTCCGCGCTAGCCCGACGCGAGCTTGACAAGTATGATCTCGCTCACCGGTCCACGGCTGGCAGGGCTGCCGGCCAAAGTGGAACATCGTTCCACCCGAATTGCCGTGAACCCTGGGTAGAGCGCAAGCACGTCGTGATGATTTGCGTTTGACACGATGACGCTCACGCCGGAGTCGGCGAGCCTGCGAGCCGCCAGGGCGAGTCTCTCCTGGTCCGACCACTTGAACAGTTGCTCGTTGTAGTCAACGAAACCATTGTTGTTGTGGCGCGTGACATATGGAGGATCCATGTAGACAAGGTCGCCGCTGACAGCAGTTGAAATTGCACGCTCGAAGTCGCCTGAGGTTAGGGCCACGTTCGGACCCCGGAGAATCGATGAACATGCCAGCAGATTCGTCGCGTCCGAGATGTTGTCTGTCTTCGGCCTTCCGTAGGGGACGTTGAACTCGCCTCTTGCGTTGACTCGGTATAGGCCATTCCAGGCTGTCGCGTTGAGATAGAGGAACTCAGCGGCACGAATCGCAGGGTCGGTGCTTCTTGCCCGTCTGATTCGGTAGTACAGCGCCGGATCAGGGCGCATTTCGGAGAGCGCATCGACGATCAGGTCCGGCGACCTGCTCAACGCCCGGTAGGTCTCCACCAGGTCCTGACATGCGTCGTTTAGGACAGCCCGCTCTGGCCTCAGCAGAAAGAATAGCGAGCCCGACCCAAGAAAAGGCTCGTGATAGGTTCCAATGGCGCGCGGCAGGAGCGGTACCAAGTGCCGGAGCAGGAAGCGCTTGGAGCCGGCCCACCGGAGGAAAGCTCGTGGCGTCGCGCTGAGGGGTGCCGCGGCGCGCGCTTCGAGCGTGGAGCCTTCTAGCACCTGCTTGACGTGAGACTCCAGAGGCAACCGCATCCCCCTACGCTCCGAGCTTGGTCTACTGTGCCACGATTCTCGACGACTTTGGCGGCGGTTCCACAACGCTCGATCGGGGCTGTGATCTAAGAACCTTAGCTGCACCCGCTCGTGGAGCCGCAGTTGAGGCACTTGTAGCAGCTGCCGTTGCGGACCATGATCGAGCCGCATTCGGCGCAGGAGGGGGCGTCCGCCTGGGCGCTGAAGGTGACCTGGGCCTTGCCGATGCCGAGGTTGCCCAGGGCGGCGCGGAGGCCGGCGGTGCCGTTGCTCTTCCCGTTGCCGTTGCCACTTACGGGCGTGGCAATGGAGCGGGGAGTGTCGAGTGGCCGCTCACTGGCGGGTGGCGTGGCCGGTGGCTCGGCCCCCGGAGCTGCCACTAGAGTCGCGGGTGAGGAGGCGGCCGGGGCGGCGGCACCGGTCTCCGACGAACCCGCATTACCTCCACTCCCCGGTGAAGCCGGCCCGGCGGCGCCAGATGCACCGCTCCCTGAAGTCCCGGCGCCACCAGAATCTGCGGAGGAGGCCCCACCGAGACCAAGGTTGAGAGGCTGCACCGACGATTCGCCGGTCGACGTCCGGTCGACCAGACCCAGGGTCGCTCGGTCTTCCGGCGGCAGGAACCGCGATCCCATCCAGCGGAAGATGTAGTCGATGATCGACTTGGCGATCGGGATCTCCGGGTTGGCGGTGAAGCCGGACGGCTCGAACCGGACGTGGGCGAACTTGTGGACCAGGTCGTGNNACGGTGATGTAGCCCTCGTGGCCGGCGACGTCGAACTTGTGCGTGATGGCGTTGCGCTCGATGGGGAGGCGGCGCCGGTACGGCTTCGGCTCAGCCAGGGTCGGGGCTGCGACCGGCGCCTCCGCCTCAAGCTCCTTGTCCTTCTTCTTGCCGGTGTTGAGGGGCTGTGAACGCTTGCTGTTGTCGCGGTAGATGGCGATCGCCTTGAGGCCCATC
>PLMA01000008.1 GCA_003141455.1 Chloroflexota bacterium
CCGGCGTGGCCCACGAGCTGAACAACCCGATCAACAACATCACGCTGACCGCCGAAATGCTGAAGGAGGACTACGGCAGCCTTGCGGACGAGGAGCGCCTCGACATGGTGAACGACCTCGTGGTCCAGGGCGCGCGGGCGCAGAAGATCGTTCGCAACCTCCTCGATTTCGCGCGCGAGGGCGAGATCACAACCGAGAGGCTGGATTTGGCCAAGGTCCTGCGCGGAGCGGCGAGCCTCGCCGCAAACCAGATCAAGCTGTCCGGCGCCAAGATCGCGATCGACGTCCCCCCGAACTTGCCCGCGATCCACGGCGACAGGCAGTCGCTGAGCCAGGTCTTCGTCAACCTCCTGCTGAACGCTCTCGACGCCGTCGGCAAGGGTGGTCACGTTTCGATCGCGGCGGGTACGTCCAGGGAGCCTGGGTACGTGCAGGTCGTCATCTCGGATGACGGGTGCGGCATTCCCGCCCACGTCCTGCCGAAGGTCTTCGATCCCTTCTTCACGACGAAGTCGCGGGGGAAGGGAACCGGGCTCGGGCTTTCCGTGAGCCTTGGGATCGTGCGGCAGCACGGCGGCGACATTCGCGTCGAGAGCGCACCGGGCAGGGGGTCGACGTTCACGGTGCTGCTTCCTGCCGCGATGGTGCCCGGCCTGAGCGAAAACGATGCCGGGCCGGCTACGAGGCCGTCAGCTTCGAAGCCTTCTCGACCAGCTTGACCAGTTCCTTCATCTTGAATGGTTTTGCCACGAACTGGTAGGCCCCGAGGGCGTTGGCCTCATGGCTCGTCTCGATGGTGGCGTACCCGGTGATGACGATGACCTGAGTGTTCGGGGCGTGCTCCCGGACAAAGCGGAGCACGTCCATTCCGCTCGGACCGCGCATCTTCATGTCGGTCACCAGGACGCCGAAGGCCTTCTGCTTGAGCCTCTCGATCGCTGCAGTGCTGTCGGTGAAGATCTCGACGTCGAAGCCACCCTTGGCCAATGCGGGGCGCAGACGGTCTCCGACGATCGGCTCGTCGTCCAGCACCATCACGCTTGTGTTATCCGGCATCGTCCCCCCTCGAACCGCGGCCGAACGGCCTGCGCGCGGATTATTGCTCTTCCGCTCTGGGCAAGCAAACGTGGACCGTCGTGCCCTTGCCAAGCTCGCTGGCAACCTGGATGTCGCCGCCGAGCTTTTTGATGATGCTGGAACTCACGGACAGGCCCAGGCCCGTGCCCTTGCCCGGCTCCTTGGTCGTGAAGAAGGGCTCAAAGGCGCGGGCCTCGGGGTCGGGGTCCATACCCACGCCGGTGTCGGTGAACGAGAGCAGGACGTAGCGTCCGGGGCCGACCTCCGGGTGGGCCCGGGCGTACTTGGAGTCAAGCTCGACGTTCGCCCCTGGCCGCTCTTCGACCTGCGACTCCGGACACCCAGACTCGAACTGCGGCTGCCCACCGACGACGACCTGCTCGAGCTGGCTCGGGTCGGCCTTGACGTTGCCGAGGTCTGGCTCCTTGTGGGTTACGAGGGTGATGTGCTCGCCCATAAGGCGCCGGAGCATCGGGACGATGCCCTCGACGATTTCGGCAGGATCGAGCACGCGCGGCCGGAGGATCTGGCGACGCGAGAAGGCGATCAGCTGACGCGTCATTTCGGCGGCCCGATCGGCCGCCCGCAGGATCTCGTTGAGATCGGCTCGGCGAGGATCACCATCGGGCAGGCCCTGGCCCAAGAGCTCGCCGTAGCCGTGAATTGCGGTAAGCAGATTGTTGAAGTCGTGGGCCAACCCCGCGGCGAGCTGGCCGACCGATTCAAGCTTCTGGGCCTGGAGCAGCTGTGCCTCGACGGCCTTGCGCACGCTGATGTCGCGGATCGCGGCCGTGACCAGGATTCCTTCGGCGCTTTCCAGCGGACTCAGCATGATCTCCATCGGGAACTCGGTGCCGTCGTTGCGCCGCCCGATGAGCTCGAGTCCGGTGCCGATCTGCTGGGCTAGGGCGTCAGCCGCGGATCGGAGATCGTCCGCAATCAGCCGCTCGGCGAAGCCCTCCGGGATGATCCTCGTCACCGGCTGCCCAACGAGTTCGTCGCGCTGGAAGCCGAACTGCCTCTCGGCCTGGAGATTGAGCAGGACGATCTCCCCGGCCTGGTTCACCACGACCATCGCGTCCGGGGCGGCTTCCAGCAGCCCGCGGTACCGGGCCTCCATCTGCGCCAGATGCTCTTCGGCCTTCTTTCGCACGCTGATGTTGCGGATCGCGGCCGTGACCAGGATTTCTTCGGCGCTTTCCAGCGGACTCAGCATGATCTCGATCGGGAANNAGTCCGGTGCCGATCTGCTGGGCTAGGGCGTCAGCCGCGGATCGGAGATCGTCCGCGATCAGCCGCTCGGCGAAGCCTTCGGGGATGATGTTCTTGACCTGCTGACCGACGAGTTCGTCGCGGCGGTAGCCGAACTGCTTTTCGGCCTGGAGGTTCAGCAGGACGATCTCACCCGCCTGGTTCACCACCACCATCGCATCCGGAGCGGCTTCCA
>PLMA01000018.1 GCA_003141455.1 Chloroflexota bacterium
GTCACCTTGCCGGTGGCGACTTCGAGAGCGGCAAAGAGGTGGGTGGTGCCGTTGCGCTTGTAGTCGTAGGTGTGGCGCTCGACCTGGCCTGGCTTCATCGGCAGCATCGGCGCCGTTCGATCCAGAGCCTGGATCTGGGTCTTCTCATCGACGCTGAGGACGATCGCCCGCTCCGGTGGAGCCAGATAGAGCCCAACGACATCGCGGATCTTGGCCACAAGATCGGGGTCGGTGCTGAACCTGAACGTCTCGACCCTATGCGGCTTGAGGTTCGCCTCGGCCCAGATGCGCTGTATGGTCGTGACGCTGATGCCGGCCCGGGCCGCGAGCCGTCGCGAACTCCAGTGCGTAGTGCCCTCTGGCGGTGGCTCGAGAGTCAGGGCGATGACCCGATCGCGAGCGGCCCGATCGTAGGTGGGTTCGCGGCCTGGCCTACGCGCATCGTCAAGACCGGCCATGCGTTCACGCTCGAAGCGCCCACGCCATAGCAGCACCGTCATCCTGTGCACTCCGAGCTGTGCCGCTATTCGTTCGTTCGCGGTCCCGTCGGCTGCGGCGAGCACGATCCGGGCTCGCATCGCGAGGCGTTGCTCAGTCGTCCCCGCTCTCAGGAGGGCTCGGAGCGATGCTCGCTCAGACTCGGTGATGACCAATGGAGGCGCTGGGTGGTTCGGCATGCATCGAATCGTGTCTGCGAACGGCAGAACTGCCTAGCCTGCTGAGGTCCGGGACACTAGAACGTACATTTCCCCGCCGGTGGGGTCAAGCTCACCCTCGACGCGCTCGACGCAGCGCGTCGGATTCGAACCTCTGGCCTCAACCGGCCGATCCAGCTAGGAGCCCCGGCGGCCGTCAGATGGCCGTCCAGCCACCGTCGACCATTAGCATGTGTCCAGTGACCATCGACGCGGCGCCTCCAGCCAAGAACACGACCGCGCCGGCTACGTCCGACGGTTCCGCGAACCGTCCCATGGGTATTCGAGATAGTACTTGGGCCCGCCAGTTTGGATCCTGGAACAGGGCTTCATTCATCTGGGTGTGTACGGCGGTTGGAGCGACGGCGTTCACGTTGATCGCGTGCGGGGCCCATTCGATTGCGAGCGCCCGCGTCAGACCAAGCAGCCCAGCTTTGCTCGCCGCATATGCCGCGCGGTTGTAGAAGCCAACGGCGGCGAATGTGGACGTAATGTTAATGATGCGTCCGCCCTCACCGCGCTCGATCATGTGTCGTCCGACGGATTGCAGGGTGACGAACGCACCCTTGAGATTTGTGTCTATGATCAGATCCCAGTCACTCTCCTCAAGCTCTAGGGCCGGGCGATTGACGTTGGTGCCGGTGTTGTAGACAACGATGTCGATCGCTGGATGTTGCGCTAGAACATCACCCACGAGTGCGCGCAGTGTCGTCGGCCGGCGCGTATCCGCCACGTGGCAGGTTGCCCGCCGACCAAGCGCTTCAATCACATTTGCGACGTTTGCCAATCGTTCCGTCTCGCGCGATGTCAGCGCCACGTTAGCGCCTGCTTCAGCGAGCGCGATGGCGCATGCCTCACCTATACCCCGGCTCGCGCCGACGACAAGCGCCGTCTTGCCTTCGAGATCGAAACGATTCCCGCCGACTGCCATAGCAGTGCCCTACCTCCCGTCCACGATGTCGGAACGACCTGCCTCAGCGAGTGAAAGGAAGACCGAGGCTGTGTCCTCCTGCCCGTGCCCTTCCCTCTCGGCCCGGCGGAACAGCCGAGATGCGATGTCGAAGAGCGGCGTCGGACTGCCCAGCGCCTGGGCGAGTTCCTCGATGAGCAGTTCGTCCTTCTTGAACAACTCAACACGCATGGAGGGCGGGGTGAAGACCGCGGACGCCATCATCGGCCCGCGGATCTCGAGCATGCGGGACGAACCGGCGCCGGCGGTCAGGGCCGCGAGGGTCGCCGAGAGGTCCAGCCCAGCCCGCCGGGCCAGAGCCAGGGCCTCTGCGGCAGCCACGATATGAACGCCAACGAGCAGGTTCGCGACGAGCTTGGTACGGGTGGCGCTCCCGAACTCACCGGTAGCGAACACCGCGCGCGACGTTCCTTCGAACACCGGTCGACAGACCGCGATCGCGTCTGGGTTCCCGCCCACGTAGACCACAAGATCGCCCGACGCCACCTGGGCAGCGGTTCCGCTGACCGGAGAATCGAGCACGTCGATCCCGTACGGAGCCAGCGAGTCTCGAGCGCGCCGCTTGGTCGCCTCCGATAGCGTGCTCATTTCAGCGACGACGATCCCGCTGAGGTCTTCTGCCTGAGCGACTGCAGCGATCCTGCGGACCACGTCCTCTAGAGCGCCCACCGACGGCAAAAGCGTCAGAACGACCTGAGCGGTCCGGGCGACGTCCTCGACAGAGTCGCAAGGCAAGCCGCCGATGGCCTGGAGCGACGCGGCCCGGCTGGGTTCCGTGTCGTACCCAACAATGCTGAACCCAGCGCGCCGCAGATTACCCGCGACGGGCAACCCCATCGCGCCGAGACCCACGATCCCTACGTCCACGAGGTCACTCCTGCCGTGACTACGGCAGCCAGTCATCGTTGAACACCACCATCGCGGATGAGGAGTGCAGGCACAGGGTCGAAACGCTAAGCCGGGATAGCGCCGGCAAGAACGTTCTCGGCTAGCACCTTGAACTCGCCAAGATCGAGAAGGCCCTTCTTCGCCAGTGACTGCAGCTTCAATGCCGCGAGCATCTCCGACGCCTGTTCGGGAGTAGTCTTCATGCCCAGCTTCTCAAGTGCCTCGGCGACCGAGTCCAGTCCGCTGCCCTTGCCCAGGACGAGCTCGGCAGGCCGCTGGCCCACCAGCTCCGGTCGGAAGGGGAACGCCTCTGTAAGGTCCACGTCGCGGACGTTGCGGACCCAAGTGGAGATGATCCCCGACTCGACCTGAAAGAGACGTGATCCCGTAACGGGCCGGTTGCTCGGCTGCTGGACCCCCGAGAGCTTCATCACGAGTTCGTGGAGGGACTGCAGATACTCGAGATGCATCCCAATGTCCATGTTGTAGAGCGTCCGAAGCGCAACAACCGTCTCCTCGAGCGGCGTATTCCCGGCGCGCTCGCCGATGCCACCGACCGTCACCTGGATAGTCGAGGCGCCGTTGGCTGCCGCGATCAAGCTGTTCGCGACGCCCATGCCAAAGTCCATGTGGAAGTGCGTCTCGAGTGGGACGTTGAAGCGCTGCCGGCTCGCCTCGACGAAGCGCGCCACCGCATGCGGGGCAAGGGTGCCGAACGTATCAACCAGCACGAGCGCGTCCATGTGGCCGTCGCGGGCAACCGGACCGACAATATCGAGGTAGTCGTTCAGGTCGGCGCGCGTGGCGTCGATCGGGAAGAAGGAAATCTTGAGCCCGTGTTCGTGGGCGTAGGTGGTCGCTTCGATCGAAGTGGCGATCGCGCGCTCGACGCTCCACTTGTAGCCCAACTCGATGAGATGCCGGCTGGAGGGAATCTCCATCACGACGCCGGCGACGCCGCAGTCGACCGCGCGCTTCACGTCGTCGACCATGCATCGGCTGAACGCATAGATCTCGGACGGAAGATTTCGCTTCACGATCTCCTTGATCGCGAGCTCGTCCTGTGGCGAGACGGCCGCCATGCCCGCCTCGATCCGATGAACGCCGGCCTCGGCCAGGGCTTCGGCAATTCGGATCTTGTCATCGGCCGTGAACACCACTCCGGCCTGCTGCTCTCCGTCGCGAAGAGTCGAGTCGTGAATGGTCACACTCTCCGGGAACCGGAGAGAACCGGCAGCTTCCGGATCATGGTTCCAGGGGCTCGTGAACCACTGATCGGTGTGCCAAGGAGTTGCCTGACGTTGAGCCATATTGATCTCCGTGCATCCTGACGCGCTGGACGCGCCTCACCTATCGCTGACCGATTATCGGCGCCATTCGGGCACATACCCGTTCTTGGCAGCCTGCTCGTACACGCGATCACGTGCCGCATCTGCCAGTCGTAAGACACGATCGACGTCTACCGATTCCATGCGCCCACTCCGCTTCACGATGTTCCCGTTGACGAGAACGGTGTCCACGTTGCCCCGATGAGCACAGTACACGAGCGTCGACTCGATGTCATTGACGGGACGCGTGTTGATATCGGAGACCCGGACGAGAATCACGTCCGCGATCTTCCCGGGGGAAAGCGATCCGATGCGATCGCCGAGCCAGACCGCCTTCGCACCGCCCATGGTAGCGAACTCGACCATTTGATGGGCGGTCATGTGCGACTTCTCCGGCTGGGCATTGGCGTCGAACGTGGGTTTGAATGCACGCGCGCGCTCGAGCAGCATCAGCCCCCGCATGACCCAGAACATGTCCGTCGGGTTCGTGGCTGGCGTGTCCGCACTGATGCCAGGCTTGACCCCATGTCGCAGCAGACGCTCCGTCATGGGGCTGCCGATTCCCATCATCACGTCGAGCTGACCTGAGTCGACGAAGGAACAGCCTGCGTCGATGGCGAGACTGATCTCCCGGTCCGTGATCGTGTTCCCGTGCAGGAACGTCACGTCCGGCCCGAGGACGCCCATCTCATGAAGCCGGAGGACGTCTTCGCCGTCGTATCCCGGCATGTCCACGTGAACGCTGATCGGGATCCCGAGTTCGCGAGCGAACTCGAAGTCGCGCTTCGTCACATCGAGATTCGCGAACATCGGCCCGCGGGCGGCCATGGCAAGCCGCACAAGACCGTCGTCGCCTGCAAAATCCTCACGCTGGAGTGCAGCCAGGTCGCGCGGGTGCTCCAGGGTCTTGTCGGACCACGTCGGCTGAGGCGCACCGTGCGCGAACCAGACGCGAGCGCCTGAGTCCTTCACACCTTCAACGGCGGCCCTCGTGTGCATAGGCGACACTGTGATGTGGCACCAATCCACGATGGTGGTAATGCCGGCGTCGAGCGCGTCCACGGCCCCGAGGAGATTTGAGGCGTACACGTCGTCTGGAGTCATGACGCTGGCCGTCGCCGGCACAGCCTCACCGAAGAATCCGGCGAGTGTATCGTCGCCGCAGGTGCTCCTGAAGATCGTCTGCCACGTGTGCTTGTGACCGTCGATCATCCCCGGCATGACGATCATGCCCTGCGCGTCGATGATCTCGCAGTCGGCACCGTTCAGGTGCGAGCCCACCCCGGCGATGACAGAGCCTTCGATTCGGACATCGCCCCGAGAGAGCGTTCCGATTGAGGGGTCCATGGACAAGACTGCCCCGCCACGAATGAGTATCGGCCGATCATTCATTCCGCCGTTATCTCCTTCTCAGTCCTGATGTGAATGAAGCTCGTGGCGTCGAATTGCGGTTATCGTTGCAGTGCGACCGGACAATGCCTACGTTGAAGTCCCCCAAAGAGGCGGCCCGGCTTTGTGAAATCGCGCAGGGACGCGGCGGGATCCGGCTGACTCAGCGAATCTCGACGGCCGGCACATGCCAGACCTCCCCGGTCGCCCCGTCCAGGGCGATCACCGATCCGTCAAGGACACCAGATAGATGCACGCCCACTACCGCCGGCACGTGCAGCGACCGCGCGACTTCGCATAGATGAGCGGCCTGGCCTCCGGTTTCCGAGACAAGTCCGGCGGCCTTCCAGAGCAAGGGCGCGTACTGAGTCAGCGGCTGATGAACAACCAGGATGCGTCCGCGGACGTGCGCCAACTCGATCTCTCCCGGCCGAACCCGAAAGGCACGGCCCACCGCACGCCCGGGAACACATCCGGTGCCGGTGCCGGTGCCGGCGACGCCACGCGCCGTTACCGCGATGAAAAGCGCTTCGGTCCAGCGGTCGAAGGCGCGTTCCGCGGCAGGGGGCAGGAAGTCCTGTGCTACGCCGCCGCGCTCACCAGATACCGTTCGCGCCGCCTGCACAAGCCAGTCCCTGGTTTGCCACCAGACCTGGGCGGGAAAAGCCAGCGCTCCCGCCTTCGTGAGCTGCGCGCCAACGGCCTCCACGTTCGTCAGCACTCGCTGCAGCGTCTCGGCCGCGTGAGGCAACGCCGCGGCGGCCAGGCGACGCGTCAGATCAGGGTCCAGCGCCGCCAGCCATTCGGCGATGCGCTCGGGATCAAGCCCGAGATCCCGACCCAGGCGATCCCGCAGCGACCTCGCACGTTCCATCACGTCCACGAGCAGGGTCTCAGGATCGCCTCCAGCGACCCGCAACGGCGCGACCACAGGCGCCTCTCCCAGATCCGCGCAGACCCACGGGATGAGGACCTCCTCGGCGAGCGGACCGCGCCGGTCCACCAACACGTCCAGGAGCCGAGAGAGAGCGACCACCCCGTCGCCCACTGCGTCGACGGTCGTCGGAGGTGAGCCCGCCTGGACAGGCGTCCTGTCGTCCGCATCCAACCGTGACAGCTGCAAGACCCAAAGCGTCCCGCCGTCGACGGCCCACTCGAGGCGGTCCATGCCCAGCTCATCCCAGGCGCGACGCGCAAGGTCGGCGAGACACCGCGCCGCCACCTCATTGAGGGCCATACCGTCGAGATCCCCCGCGATCGTCCCATCGGGGCCCACCGAAGCCCGGACGCCGCCCACGGCGCCCGCGAGGAGTGGCGCTGGAGCGCCCGGCGTGCCGACGATCGTCACGCTTCCATCCCGACCCGCCCGACTCCAGCCCCCGCACGAGGGCATGAGCTGTGGCTGGATGAGGACGGCCATCCCAACACCTGCGTGACTTCGCCCGGTCCGCTCGAGCCGCCCAAGGCTATCGGGTGCGAAGACCGACGCCCAGCAGCCCCTCACCGCGGTCTCGACCTCGTCGACTCGGACGTCACCACATGACGAGAATGCTCCCGACCAGTTCGGGTCATTGTCGAGGAGAGTCGAGGAGCGGACGACGAGAGGTTCGCCAAGGGCGCGAAGAGCGCCCAGATCCTCGGCCAGATCCGGCGCCTTCGCAAGTCGGGCTACGGCCATCCGAGCCTTGCCCGGCCCGTCAGTCAGAAGGATGCGTCCGCCCAGATCCATTGCGGCGGCAGCCGCCCCGCTTGGGATCACCTGACCTGCCAGGACCGGGAAACCGCGGCGACGCGCTTCCGCCAACGCCGCGGCTTTGCGCCCGGCTCGGGA
The DNA here is from genome assembly GCA_003141455.1 of Chloroflexota bacterium. Taxonomy (GTDB): domain Bacteria; phylum Chloroflexota; class Limnocylindria; order Limnocylindrales; family CSP1-4; genus Fen-1039. The sequence continues at coordinate 7,102 of PLMA01000018.1, forward strand.
TGGATCGCGTGCGGCGACGTGATCGAGCGAGAACGTGATGGCCATTGGAGGAGGCTCCGCCTTGAAACGCAGGGAGTCGGATGACGCATGGAATGCCATCCGACTCCCATTTACTCGATGACTACGGCCGCATCCGCACGTCAGTCGATGACGATGATCTCGTCCGTCTTGAACGTGGTCACGAGCTCGTGGCCGGTTTCCGTGACGTACAGCATCTCTTCGAGGCGGACCCCGAAGTCGTGGACCTTCCCGTGCTGGGTTTCGAGCGCGAACGTCATGCCCGTCTCGATCTCGACGGGATAGTCGAGCGACCAGATCCGTGAGATTACCGGCGGGTCATACTGGGCGAGCCCAAGCCCGTGGCCCCAGAGGTTTGCCGCGGCCTGGTCCTCGTTCTCGTAGCCCCAGGCTTCCTTCGCCGACGGCCACTTCGAAGCGATGTCGCGAGTAGTGGCGCCCGGCTTCACGGCCTCGATCGAATCCCACAGCCACTTGTGGGCTTGGTCGTACACGCGCCGCATCTCGTCGGTGGGCTTGCCGCCGACGCAATACGTGCGGTAGCAGCACGACTTCATGCCGTTCCAGGTGAGCGCCGCGAGGTCGATGATCACCAGCTCGCCGGGCCGGATGATCCGATCCGAGAAGTTGCGCCAGTTCGGCCAAGCGTTCGGGCCGGAGGAAACGATGACGTCCTCGACGTCCTCCATTCCGGCGATGGAATAGAGGTAATCGAAGCCGAACGCCGCCACCTCGTTCTCGCGGAGACCCGGCTTGAGGAAGTGGGAGAACTCGTAGTGGAGAGAGTCGCAGATCGCGCCGACGATCTGGAACGCCTTGATCTCATCTGGGCTCTTGATCGCGCGCGCCTCCATCATGGGGGTCATGCCGTCGGTCCACTGGATCCCGGCTTCCTTGAAGGCGCTGATGAGGTTGATGTCGATGAAGTCGACACCGAGCGGCTTCCCGCGAACGCCGGCATCGTCGAGATCGCGCACGAGAGCCTTGCAGAACTTGGCCACCTGCGACTTCGCGGCCGGACCGGCCGCGCCTTTGATCCAAGTGTACGAGTAGCGGATGTTCTCCTTCGGGATCCACGGGTTGTGGACCTTGAGGTGGATGCCGATGTCGCCCTGCTCGTACACGATGGGAGCGCGGTCCTCGATTAGGACCACATAGCGCAGGCCGGGCTTGAGCTTGTTCCAGCCGGGCGTCAGTGTCGACGAGGTATATCGCATGTTCTCGTCGTAGAAGAGCAGGAGAGCGCCAAGGCCGTGGCGCTTCATCGCTTCATGGGCTCGCTTCAGACGCCACGCCCGAACGGCGGCCCAGTTGATGCCCTCCTTCCAATCCGAACTTACGCCGCCGAACGCCTCTCTCATCGTATCCTCCTAGAAACGCTGCCTTCGCTCATATGGCCTATGCCCGAACCGGATAGTCAGGTTGTTGACCGCTTAGCACCTTGATTACCTGAGTGGCCGCTTTGCACTGTGATTCCGCGATCGACTCCTCCGAGTAGTAGCCCATGTGTGGAGTGACAATCAGGTTCGGGACCGCCTCGACGCGCTGCGCAGCCACGGGCTCGACGTCGAAAACGTCGAGTCCCGCACCGCCAAGCCGACCCTCTCGCAGGGCGGCGACGACGTCCTCGAGGACGACCAGCGAGCCGCGCGACGTGTTGACGAGGATTGCCCCCGGCCGCATCCGAGCGATGCGAGCAGCATTCATGAGGCCTCTCGTCTCCGGTGTCAGCGGCGCGTGGACTGACACGATGTCGCTCTGCGCAAGCAGGTCGTCGAGTGAGACGAGCTCGGGGACGCCGGTGCCCGGCTTCAGGTATGGGTCGTACACGACGGTGCCCGCGACGATGGGTTCGAGCGATGCCGCCAACCGGCGTGCGATCTTCCCATAGCCCACGAAACCAACCGTAAGGTGCGAAAGCCGACGCATGGGCCGGAGGCCATCCAGACCCCAACCGCCAGAGCGGAGCTTCGCGTCAGCCTGCGGGAGATGACGGACGAGGGCTAGGATGAGCGCCAGAGCGTGAACCGCGACCTCTTCCACGCTGTAGTCTGGCACGTTTGTGACGGTGATCCCGGCTCGGTGGGCAGCGGCAATGTCCACGTTGTCCACACCAATGCCGTACCGGGCGATGATCCGGCAGCGGTGCAGGGAGCCTACGAGGGCATCGTCCACCGGGAGGTATGTGTTCAGGATGCCGTCGGCGTCGGCAGCCGTCCGGATGAGCCCGTCTCGTGTCCCATCGGAAACGATGAGCTCGGCGCCGAAGTCCGCCAGTAGCTTTCGTTCGACATCGACCGACGGGAAGACCTGATCGGAGACGACCACTCGGTATTTGCTCATCAGCGGGCTCCAATCACTGGTAGGAGAAGGTATGACGCGTGCTCTGCGCCGGTGAGCACGGTCACGTTCCCGCCAAACACGGATACGGGCCGAGCGTCCGGATCGGCGTGCGTATACGGACCGACTCCGCGGTTCGCGTAGTGGAAGTCCTTGGCGAAGTCGGATATCTCGCCTTCGTACTCGTAATCCTTGCCCCGGACCGTCAGCGCGATCGAGTAGCCAGCCGGAACGACGATGCAGCTCGGCCAGATCTCGACATCCAGTTCGCATACGTCTCCGGGGACCAGCGGCTCCACCGTGTCATGGGTGTGGTATGGGCGATACGGCAGGGTCTTCTTAGGATCGAGGCGACGGTGAGACGCCCGGAGCCAGCCCGCGGAGATGGGAGTGTTGGGGTCCAGCGCGCCCTGGAAAGTTACCTCGTCGCCGCTGGGATCGAAGACCCGGACGACGAGGAACAGATCGGCATCGACCGTGTTCGACTTGATGAAGAGCTTGGCCGCCATGGGACCGGTGAACTCGGTTTCTGCGGCGAGCGGTGGCGTTCTGAACGTGACCCCGGCACCTAGAGCGTCGTACTCCACAGAGCCAGCGCTCATAGGCGGGACGGGCCCGAGCGATGGACCGTTCGGATCGAGGAAGTACTTCGACCACACCGTTCCGGGAAGAGGCCACGCCTGATCACGCCGCTCGACGTAGCGCTCGGGGATGTGACGCACCTGGAGCGTGACCGGCGCCTGCTTCTCCCACCCGTTGTCCTCGCCCTTGAGAAAGTGATCGAGGAAGCGCTGCTGCAGACGCCGCCCGTAGTCGGTGTAGAAGTGTGTCCAGTGGGCCCCCCCATGAACCTCCAGCCACTTCTGAGGTGTAGCCGCGTTCACGAACGCCTCGACATTTCCACGGAGGTGGAGGTTCTGACCACCCCAGTTCCCCGCTGAGAGCATCGGGACCTGGATGTGTGAGAAGTCTGGGTTGCGATCGAGGTACCACTGGTCCATGAGGGGACGGCTCTTGATGTCGCCGACGAAGTCCGCCCGGCTACGCGCCAGCACCTCGTCGGAGAGCGTCTCCGGGCCCGCGACGAGCTCGCCCGTGGCGACGCTGCGAGCGCCGCGCTCCCCTATGCCGTGCTGGACGCCCGTTACCTGCGTCGGATACCACTTGGCGGCGAAGTCGCAGAGGATGCCGCCGTGGTACGCAAACTCGCGGTACCAGTCGTTGGAGCCTTCCCAGGCGACGATCGCCGCCAGGTGCGGGGGCTGGAGCGCCGCCACCTGGTACTGGTTCTGTGCGTAATACGAAATACCGAGCAAGCCGACTTTGCCTGTACACCAGGCCTGCACCCCGGCCCATTCGATGCACTCATATAGGTCTTGGGTCTCCCGCGGGCCCCACAGATCTATGTAGCCCGGTGACCGCCCCGTGCCCCGTGAGTCGACTCGGACGCAGACATACCCCTGCGGTACCCATTTCTCAGGGTCGACGACTTCCCAGTTCTGGTACTTGCAGGTCGAGCCCTCGGCAACCTCAGGATGGTCCTCGACCATCTTCTGCCATTGCGGTCCGTAAGCCTCCTGGAACGACAGGCCCTTGCCGTATGGCCCGTACGTGAGGATGGCCGAGTGCTTGCCGGCGTCGTCCGGGCGGAACACGTCGGCACGGAGGACGAGGCCATCGTCCACGCGGATGGGGACATCCCAGTCGATCCGCATGCCATCGCGTACCTCGGAGATGCGTGGGATCTCGTCGAAGTGATTACCACCAGAGGTCGGAGTCATCAGCCAACCTTCCTCCACTTCACGCATGCGGCTTGGGCGTCGGTGGGCCGTTTAGAGCGCTCTCCGGCTTGGTACTGCGGCCTGTTCCGCCCCGATGGCGCTCTGGGTCGCGCTCAATACGCGAGATACTTCTGCCGCTGGCCGTGCGCAACCGAAGACCTCCGTGACTATTCCGCGCGGGGCCCGCCGCAGTGACGTGGTGGCGAGGCCGGCGGGCGGGCGATCAGTGTGACTGGAGGATATGGCGGCACCGGGTGGCCATCAATGTGAGGAGCACCAGTTCTGGGCCAGAGCTGTATGCCGCCTCCACAACATCGCGCGAGCAGGGCGGGAGGCGAGGACCTCCTCGCTTCACACTCCTACTTCACGATCGAGTCGCTTGCTCCGACGTTCACGATGTCGTCGATCGTCAGGGCGAACTGCATCTGCAGCTGGGCATCCGGCCGGCCCAGGTCGATGTCCAGCAACGTTTCGATGCGGCGAATCCGATACGCCACGGTGTTGGGGTGGACGACCAGTGCGTGCGCCGTTTCGCCGGGACGGCATCCGTGTGCGAGGTACGCGATCAGGGTTTCCACGAGCTCGCCGCTCCGCTTTGCGTCGTAGGCGCGCAGCGGGTTCAGCGTGTTAGCGGCGAACCGAACCAGCTCGTCCAGCCGATCGACAGACAACAAAAGGCCGTGGACGCCGAGCTTCTCCGTGTTGACCGCCAGGTCAGTCCGACCGGAGCGCTGCGCGAGATCGAGCGCACCACGCGCGATCCTGTACGAGCGCGTCAGCTCGGACGTTTCGTCCACCCACGTGCCAATCGCCGTGCTCACGGATACACCGGTCATGTAGGCATGCACGTCGCGTCGGATCAGATCGGCGAGCTCCTGAGCATCGCTCGGGCCGCGGCCCCGATCGGCGAGCATCACGATGACGACGCCCTCGCGCTCACCGAGCAGCGCATCGAAATGGCGCCGCCTCAGCAGGAGCCCGATGAGCGAGCGAAGCTGCCGATTTCGCGCCGCTTTGAGCTCCAGAGGCGTCGAGTCGTGCGGGACGGGGTCGATTCCCGCGACGATGGCGATATGTTTTGCGGACAGGTCGTGGCCGAGGTGGTTCGCCCGGGCTCGGGCGATCTGCTCGTCGACGGCACGATCCCCCAGGAGGTCGTCCAGTAGCTCTCCGGCGAGCCGGTCCTCGACCTCACTGGCGATCCGCTGCTTGAGCAACTCCAGCGCCACCACGGTGCTTCCATGGTCGAGCGCCCGCCGCTCCAGCGCCTGCAGGCTCGCCTCGCTGCCAAGCACCCACAGCTGCGCGACCACGTCTCGACCGATGATGATCGGCGCCACGAACGCGCTGTTCTCAAGAGCCGGCCAATCCTCGGGCGTCAGCTCGATCGGGCTCCGAGCCTCGACAGCCTGCGCGAGCTGGGCTGCGAAGCGCGGATCCTTGAGGATCTGAGAAGGAACTGCCGTCGGGGTACTACCGAAGGCGGCGCTGGTTAGCGGTCCGCTGGCGGTGTCCAGGATGACGACTGAGGCGCGAAGGATGCCGCTGAGCGCCTGGGCGATGGCGGGCAGTCCCCGATCGTTCAGCACCGCTGACATGAGCTCGACGTGGATCCGCTCGGACACCTCGAGCATGTGGGTTTGCTTCTCCAGAGAGCGCTTGACCGCCTGCAGGCGGGTAATCGTGGCGCGCTCTTGGCTGCGGAGTCGCCCAGTCTCGATGGCCAGCGCAGCCTGGTTGGCGACCGTGGTGAGAAGGAGCAACTCGTCACGAGAGAAGTCGTGGACGTCTCGCGTGTAACAGTTGAGGACGCCGATGGCCCGGCCGACCACGATCAGCGGGATCGCGGCCAGCGAGCGGTAGTCCTGCTCCACGGCGACACCGGCCCACGGGCCCACGGACAGATCCTCCCGGTAATCGCGGATGACCACGGCCATGTGACTCCGGAACGCACGGCTCGAAGGGCCTTCGGCAAACTCGCCGTAGCCGAGTCTGATCGGCTTCTCGCTGTTGATCGCAGTGACGTAGCTCTGAGCCAGACCGTGCGATCCACGTATGTAGAGCCTGTCCTGGTCGGGGAGGAGTACCGCACCGAAGTCATAACCCAGGAGTCGGCACGTGAGAGCGGCGGTCGCGTTCAGTACGTTGGGCAGCGGCTCCATGTTGTTGACCGCCGCCGATATCTGCGCGATTGCCTCGAGCCATGGTCGAAACTCCAGCGCGGCCGTCAGGCTAACCCCTGCCTGAGGCTCCGGCCGGGTCCGAGCGACCGCCTCCGTGTCTTGACGGTCAGACACGGCGGGAGATAGGTCTTTGAGGCCGGTGACGACAGCCATTTCCATCTTCAGGCCTTCCCGAACTCAATGCAGCGACTCAGGGCCGGCCCGGCGCGAGACGACTCGACCGCCACGGTAGATGCGAGCCGTTGTGCTAAGGAGCCAGATCCCACTGGGAAAGCTCGCGCTGACTGCTGCCTGGCCGAGTGGCTTGACGGGAAGGACCACTCGCCGTGGATTCACCGCGAGGCCCAAGCCTTCTGAAACTGTTGCAGGGCACACCGGGTCACATCGACGGGATCGAGCAGACTGATCGAGTCTGGAAACCGCTCGCCGAAGCGCCCGTCGTCCGAGAAGATTTCTAGATCGTACCACCCGGCGTAACCGCCATCCTCCGCCGCCTTGAGAATCGACGTGAGGTCGATCACGCCATCGCCCGGCAGGATGCGATCCGCCCACGAGCGCGTAGGCTGTCGCCAGTCGCTTATCTGAATGCCGAAGACCTGCTGGCCATACTGCCGCAGGTGCTGGCAGAAACCCGGCTCGTTCCAGAGGTGCCAAAGGTCGACGATCACACCCACGTTCGACCCGCCGATCTCGTCGGCGAGCTCGACCGCGTCCGGAAGCGTGTTTACCATCGCGCCCGACGTGACCCGGTACGGCTCCACACCGATCCTGAGCCCCTCGCCCGCAGCGACCTTGGCCACTTCTCGCAGCCCCCGCACCGTCACGCCACGCATCTCCGCGACATCATCTATCGGTGCACCAGTAGAGACGAGGACGGTGTCCGGCCGGAATGGCGCGAGGCGGCGGATTGCTGCGCATAGCGCCCGCGTCCGCTCAACCGGATCGCGCGGCTCGGTAAAATAGCTGTCTGGATAGATGCAGGGGACGTCCGGGACGCAGATCGACGCCGCTAGGCCGCTGTCGCGGAGCCGGGCGAGGTTCTCGGCATCATTGCCGGCCTTGAGTTTGAACTCCCAGATGCCGACGCCGTCGGCGCCACCTTCTCGATACGCTTTCAGATCATCAGCGAACGACAGAGGAAAGGTAGTGCATTCGCTTACGGAGAAACGCGGATCGTTCATGTGCACTCCCGGGCAGGCTACTCGCGGAGCGGTCTCCGTGGCGGTAGCGGAAGTTGTGGATGGACGGGTCGTGCCGTGATCGGCAGCGGCCTTCTACCAGTGAGGCACGAGCACGCGACGCACGCGACCGTGACACTCGCGCAAGGCCACCCTGTGCCAGGAACTCATCCTTCCTCCTATCTTGTCAGACGCTATCGCCAGACAACCTTCGAGTCGATGGGCCTCGGCGCTAAAGCGCTGTGCCATTCGTTGTCGCCGCCTCCAAAGGAATTCAGCTTCGGGACGGCGGGGCCGCCTCAGCGCCGCGCCCACAAGATCCGGCCCGCCGAGACGAGCCGGGCGGCACGCGCCGCGGCGCGCCAGAGAGGCTGGGGACCGGCGGAGATGGCGTCGCTGAGGCTCATAGGCCGCTCTACGACGGGCAGGCTGATCGCGCCGAGCTGAGCAAGAGCGGCCTCTCCGTCAGGCCACACTCCCCCACCGATGGCGATGCACAAGACGTCGGCCGCCGCGGCCATTCGGGCCACACCCATCGCGGTCTTTCCGAATGCCGTCTGGCCGTCGATCAAGCCCTCGCCGGTGATGACCACATCAGAGGCCGCCAGGCGCTCGGGAAACCCCGTCTCCTCCATCATGAGTGCGACGCCGGGGACGAGGTCGAACGACAGGAAACGATCGCGGAGGCATAGAAGGCAGAAACCGACGCCGCCAGCGGCCCCGGCCCCCGGCGTCTCTCGTTCCCGCCTTCCCGTCGCTTTCTCGAGCGCGTCCGCCCACGCCGCCAACCGCCGGTCGAGCCGGGCTACTTCGGCCGCGCCGGCGCCCTTCTGCGGCCCGTAGACTCCCGCGGCCCCGGTTGGCCCGAGCAGCGGATTCGCCACGTCGCAGGCGACGCGCAGCTCCACACCGGCCAATCTCGGCTCGAGGGACGCCAGATCGACTGTTGCGTGGTCACCGTTGGCGCCCGAAGGCTCGCCCGACGTCCAGCGTATCCGCGCGCCGAGGCTCTCGAGCATTCCCATCCCGCCGTCGGTCGTGGCGCTTCCGCCGATACCAATGATGATTCTCGTCGCGCCGGCGGCGATGGCGGCCAGCAGCAGCTGTCCCGTACCGGTCGTCCTGGCGTCCAGCGGCGCCAGGACGCCACGAAGAATCGACAGGCCGGACGCCGAGGCCAGCTCGATACAGGCTCGCGACCCGTTGGACGACTGGAGCCAGCGGGCCCGAACCGGCCGCCCCAACGGATCCTGCACGATCGAGTGCCGCCGGCGCCACCCGCCCGCTTCGGCCATTGCCGCCACACTGCCTTCCCCGCCGTCAGCAAGCGGTGCAACCACGACATCGTCGTAGGGTCGAACCGCTTGCCAACCGCGAGCGAACGCTCGCGCGACTTCGACGGAAGTCAGCGATCCCTTGAAGGAATCCGGTGCCACGAGGACCCGCAGGCGTTCGTCTTTCACCAGCAAACCGGCTGCTTCATGGCTAAGGCCCACGGCCTCTCCGCGGCGGCCGTCACGGGATCGGGCTATATCGCCTGGCAATCCACGATGATACGCAGATGATCCTTGGCGTCGCGCTCGAACCGCTCGTAGCCAGCCTTCACGATGTCCCGGAGCGGGATCTCCGCCGTGATCAGGCCGTCGAGCTTCACACGCCCGTCTGCTACGAGCGCGATCGATCGATGGAAGTCGTTTGCGTAGGCCAGGCTGCCGGTGAGCTCTCGCTCATCCAGGCCGATCTTGTCGATGTCGATCGCCGGTCGGCTGGTCATCACTCCGACAAGTACGACCCGGCCTGCCCGCCGGGAGAGGGCAAGCGCGGAGTTGAGTGAGGCTTCCGTCCCTACGCAATCCAGCGCCACGTCCGCCCCTGGACCGGACGTCATGTCGCGGAGCTGCTTGACGATGTCGCCGTCATTCGGATCGAGCACGGTCGCGCCCATCTCGGCTGCGCGCGCGCGCCGGAACGGCATCGGCTCCGACACGAACACCTGCGCCGCACCGGCTGCCTTTGCTACCGCGAGCGCACACAGGCCGATCGTCCCGGCGCCGACGATCACTACCGTATCGCCCAGCTTCACCTGTCCTTGCCTAACGCCGTGCATCGCCACTGACAGGGGCTCGATGAGGGCCCCGTGCCTATCGCTGACAGAATCCGGAAGCTTGTACAGCGAGTAGTTGGGAACCGCCACGTACTGCGCGTGCGAACCATGCGCATCGAAGCCCAGAACGGCGATGTTGTCGCACAGGTTGTAGTGGCCGTGCGTGCAGTACCAGCACGTCCCACAGTAGATGCAGCCGTCCGGAGCGACCCGATCGCCGACCTTGATCGTCGGGTGCGTGCCGTTCATCTCAACGACCGTTCCAGAAAACTCGTGACCGAGGATGACCGGGAAGTAGACCCCGGTGATCTCGTTGGGCTTGCCGGTCCGGCCGATGTACGACGGGCCGAACCACTCGCGAAGATCGCTATGGCAGATCGCCGACCAAGCGATCTTGACAACCGACCAGCCGCTGGGGGCGCTGGGAGTGGGGACGTCGTCGAGACGAATGTCGCGGTGACCATAAAGTCGCAGGGCCTTCATCGCCGATCCTCTCCGGGTGTGATGACGGGAATGGCCGTCAGTTTCTACTCGTTCCAACTGTGAGCGCGATCCACCATACCCAGCACCTTAGCCGTCCGCGCCGCGAGGACCTATGTCCGCTCCTATCGATCGAACCGCCACACTGTTGTCTTCAGTGACAATCCCGGCTGACGCGGCGGCGCCTGGCAGTTTGTCGCTGCCAACACTCAGACATGACCCCTTCTGCCCGACGTCACACACCGCACGGCCTGGCCGAGATGCCACTATGCGATAGGGGTCGGGCACTGGTCTCCGACAACGTTGAAGTTGCCAGGTTGATGGTGGGAGGCGGGATGAGCTACGCCGTGGGACCCATGTCGGTCGACTGGGAGGAGCGCATCGACCTGGGGCGCCTGAGGGCGCTCCGGGTGGAGGCCGTACAGCGGCGGCTCGATGAAGCGGGCATCGACGCGCTGCTTGTCTGGAAGAACGAGAACGTCCGGTATCTCACGTCGCTGCGTGCGCAGCTGATCGCCGGCAAGGATTCGTCCCTCAACGGCGCGCTGCTCACGCGCCAGCACCCTCCGGTTCTATTCTGCTCCGGTGGCGAGCTGGACAAGGCGCGCGCCGGCATGCCGTGGCTCACGACGATCGTTCCGGTCCCCATCATGGAGCAGACCGAGCTCATCAGGGCGTTCGTGACGAAGACGCTGCCCTCGATGCTCCACGACCTCGGAGTCCGATCGGGCCGGCTCGGCATCGATCACGCCAGCTTCGCACTCATCGACGGGATCCGTCGCGAGCTGCCAGCCTTCGAGCTCGTCGACGGGGACGCGGTGATGCTGGCGGCAAGGGCGCGCAAGTTCGATCAGGAGATCCAGCTCATCGAAGAAGCGTGTGCCATCGCCGACGCGGTCACCCACCGTGCGCTCACCGAGGTCCGAGAGGGTCGTCGCGAGTGCGAGATCGCCGGCGACGCGATGCAGACTCTCTACTACCTCGGCGGCGAGCTCTCGCACGTCATCACTCCGTTCGTCGCCTCGGGCGAGCATATGGCGCCACCGCACCGCATCACAACGGACAAGCTCGTCCGCAACGGCGACGTGTGTTTCATTGACATCGGCGCGATGTGGAACGGCTACTTCGGCGATATCGGCCGCACCACGGTCGTCGGCAAGCCGAAGCCGGAGCAGCGGCGAGTCTACACCGCCGTGTACGAGGGGCTGATGGCCGGAATCGCGTGCATGCGGCCTGGCAACACGACCGGAGACGTTGCGGCGGCGATCAAGGCTGCGGTGTCGAAGCACGGCTTCGAGGATCGGCTGCTCAGTCTGTTCCTCGGACACGGCATTGGCATTGGCGCGAATGAGCCCCCGTATATTGGCGAAACCCTCCCCGGAGCGACCGACACCGTCCTCGAGCCGAACATGGTCTTCGCCATAGAGCCCCTGGTCTGGATTCCAGGAGTGCCTGGCGGCGCAGGGGTGAGGATCGAGGACATGGTCCAGGTCACGGCCACGGGCCCGCGCGTTCTTTCGCGAGTCGAGTACGACGAAACACTCCTGGCGTAACGCTACAGAATTGCCGTCATGGGTCGACGCGGTCTGGCAGTTGAGCGATGAGCGGGCTACCGCGAGGTACCACGCTCATCCGTCACTGCCCGACCGGCGAGAAGGCGCGTACGCATCCTTCTCGGCTATGACGGATCCCCGGAGGCTGAAGATGCCGCCCAACTGATCGCGAGCATGCCGTGGCCGAACGGGACGCGCGTCCACATCATGGTGGTCGAGCCTGCGATCCCCGAAGATGTACGTGCTCGCGGTGGCCATCGCCCGGCGGAGGGTTTCGCTGCGACAGCGAGTCGAGGACTTCCGTCGACCGAGCAATTCGAAGGTCTTGTCTCGAGACTGGCGAGGGCGGGACTCGTGTACGACGTCGTATCCGTGCCTGGCTGTCCGGCTGCGGTTGTTGCCTCGGCAGCCCGATCGCTCGGGACAGACCTGCTCGTTACCACGTCCCGCAACCGAGGGCTCATCGCGCCGCTGCGCCGCGACCGCGTCGTCACGTATTTGGTGGACGCGGCACGGATGCCCGTTCTTGTGGCCCGATCGCCGCAGGTGCCCCGGATCCTTCTCGCCACCGATGGGTCCTCCAACGCCCCTCAGCGCGGAGAGCTTCCTGGCGACGCTCGCGATCGCGGCCCTGGCTCCTATCCGTGTAGTCAGCGTCGCCTTTGACATCCATCCGTGGTTCGGGAGCCTTTGCGCCGGGCATGTTCTGAGAGGCGGCCCCGCTATCCGCCGACCTCCAGGCAGAAGCGAACGAGGTGGCGGAGCGCGTCTCCGGTGATGCGGCGAGCCGCCTAAGGCAAGCCGGCGTCGACGCGGACAGCCAGACTCTGGTCGGCAATCCCGCGCGGGAGATCGCCCGCGCCGCAGAACGCCTGGGCGCCGACTTGTCGGCGCTTGGATCGCAAGGCACGAGCAACTCTTGCAGTTCCCGTCTCGGGAGCGTGACGAGGAAGGTCCTTGGCCACGTAGCCGCATCTGTGCTCGTGGTTCCCGCCAAAGACCGCATGTACGCTCCAACAACGGATGGCGCATGATCGCCGTCCGCGCAAGCCCACCAACACGCGAACGTTGGCTCCGTGGACCGCTCAGCCAGTCGTGTACCCGCCATCGACGAGCAGCGCGTGTCCGGTAATGAAGGACGCGTCATCGGACGCGCGATGTGGGATCTGATGAGAATGGTGGAACTGACGCTGGCCCGCGCCCCTAACTCGATGCGTTGGGGACGTCCGGGTCCTGACGTGGATGCGCCTGGCGTCGCCGCGTTGCAACGCCCAGGTTGGAACTCGAACGCCAGCAGGCCGTATGTCAGGTCAGCGGATACTCGGCTGTGCATGATGACTGCGAGCACGCAGAGGGAACTGGGGGTCCGTGTACCCGTAGGTTGACGCGTAGCCGGGCGGCACGAGGGAATCCAAGAAAGCCACGTCCTCCTCGTCGACCGCGTGATCGAGGGCCCCTAGATACTCCACCCATTGCTCGTAGGTCCGTGGACCGGCGAGGATTGACGTAATGAGGGAGTCCCACAGGAGCCAGTTGACCGCCCATTGTCCAGTCGTCATCCCGCGCGCCTCGGCGCGGGCGCGGATCTTCTCGACCAACTCCAGAGATTCGGGCCGCCACTCGGCCTGCACCATCCGCGCGTCCTTGCGGCCTGCCCGCGAGTCTGCCGGCGGCTCCTCACCAAGCCGGTACTTGCCCGTCAACACGCCGCGCGCGAGCGGGCTATACGGGACGACGCCAAGGCCGAAGTGCTCGGCGGCAGGCAAGAGGTCGACTTCGGGCTGGCGGTTCATTGCGTTGTAGTACGGCTGCAGAACAACCGGCGTGGGCATGGCAAGTTCCCGACAGAGCATCACGGCCTCCGCGAGACGCCAGCCTTGAAGGTTCGACAGGCCTAGATAGAGAACCTTGCCCTGCCGAATCAGCTCAGCGACGGTCTGGAGCGTCTCCTCCAGCGGCGTCGTACCATCGTCGCCGCGGTGCAGGTAGTAGACATCGATTCTGTCCGTGCGAAGCGCACGCAGTGACTTCTCCACCGAATCCCTAATGTGCCGGCGAGAGATGCCATCGTCGTTCGGCCGATTGCTCGTCGCGAACCCAACCTTCGTCGCGATGACCCACCAGTCGCGATCACCTTGGAGAAGCTTGCCTAGCATCCGCTCGCTCTCGCCCTCTGCATACCAGTCGGCTGTGTCGATGAAGTTGATGCCAGAGTGCCGAGCGGAACCGATGATTCGTCGTGCTTCGCTCTCGTCCGTGCGTAGCCCGAACATCATCGCCCCGAGACAGATAGGCGAAACCATGAGGCCGCTACGGCCCAGAGATCGGTACTCCATCGCCTGCTCCCTTGACCACAACGAAGGACTGGCAGTAGGGTCGCGCCTTTAGGGGCCAATCTCACCGTGATGACGGCTCTGCCTCGGTCAGCGGCCCTCGGCACGATCCCGGTCTGATGACCACGAATCCAGCCCCCTAGATCATGGCACCGCAACGCGACGGAGAGTATGTGCGACAGATCAAGCCAAGCCACGCCGTGTTGTACCGACAAGAGGGACGGAATGCCCAGCCACGCTTCCGCAGGGGGTTGGCATCGTGGACTCCGCCCAGCCGGCCGGCCTCGTCGGCATTGCAGCGCGTCTTGAGCACCTTCGCACAACGATCCAGCCCGCGTCTGCACGAGCCACGTCAGCTTCTTCAAGCGGCCCTGATTGAAGGTCAAGTCCCAGGACGTGCGTAACAACGCATCCTCGCGTCCGATCGATCAACTCGCCATCAGCAACCCAGGCTCAACCTCCCTGTGCTCGACGACGGTGTCGATGAGAGCCATCGACTCGGGCCGGAAGTAGCGCCGGCCGTCCTGCCACTCGTCGTCCTGCTCGGCGAGGATCATCCCGACCAGGCGGATCACGCTCGCCCGGGTCGGGAAGATCCCGACGACCGCGGTCCGGCGCTTGATCTCCTTGTTGAGCCTCTCGAGCGGGTTGGTGCTCCGGATCTGGCGGCGGTGGGTCTCGGGAAATGTGAGGTGAGCGAGGAGATCGGGCTCGGCATCAAGCAGGAGCCGAGCGACAGCTGGGAAGCGCGGTTCGAGCGAGTCGATGATCCCGCCGAACTGCTCGCGTGTCGTTCACCTCGACCTTGTTGACGAGGGCGGACATCGGAGTCTGGCCAGCGAGCCGGCGTGGGGACGTCGGCGATTGTAGGCGTCCACCCAGCCAGGTAGCGACTGAAGTCGCTCATCGTTGGAACGGAACGGTCTCGAGTAGGCCCACTCTCGCTGGAGTGTGCCGATGAACCGCTCGGCCTTGCCGTTGGTCTGGGGTCGACGGGGTCGGGTCCGCAGGTGAGCGATGCCGAGCTTAGCCAGGAGGGTTGCCAGGCTGGTCGAGTGCGTGTAGGTCCAGGCGTTGTCGGTCATGACCCTCTCGACCCGCACACCCTGGTCGGTGAAGAAGTCGATTGCCTCCTCGAAGAAGGACACGGTGCTAGCCGCGAGCTCGTTAGGTCGAACCGCGACATAGGCAACTCGGCTGGCATCGTCGATCGCCACGTGGAGGTAGTCGTAACCGACGCCCAGGTCCCGGCGTGCCCCGTCGCCGAGAACCCGGTGGCCACCTCCGGGAGGGACACGGCCCAGGCGCTTCACGTCGATGTGTATGAGCTCTCCTGGTCACTCCCGAACGTAGCGCACAGGTGTGCCAGTAAGGCGGTCGACATGTGCGAGGCGGCTCAAACCGTGGCGGCGCAGGACTCCATACACGGTCGAGCGTGAGTGCCCGAGAAGCGGACCCAGTCGGTGCGGGCCGACTCGAAGTCGTCGACGAGCCAGGATCATCCGACGGACCTCACGTTCTGAGAGCGCCCGAGGTCTGCGCAGAGGTCGAGCTGA
Source organism: Chloroflexota bacterium (assembly GCA_003141455.1). GTDB lineage: Bacteria > Chloroflexota > Limnocylindria > Limnocylindrales > CSP1-4 > Fen-1039. Next base: position 22,628 of record PLMA01000018.1, read on the forward strand.
GCGATCCTCCCAACCGGCCGGACCTTCGGTCCGGAAACGGCGCAGCCACTTATAGGCTGTCGCGCGACTCACCCCGAGCATTTCAGCGGCCGTGGCCGGGGGCCAGCCTTCGACAAGGGTCCGATCCACGAGAAGCCGTCTGCCGAACGGCGTCAGCTTGGCCGTACGATGAAGCGTGAGAGCCCTCCTTCGGTTGGAGCTTCGACAACCCCAAACCGAGCACGAGGGCTCTCGTCTTGTCAACTATGTAAGTGGGAACGACAGCTAGTCGACGCGTCCGACCGCGGGTGGAATACGCTGACTGCCTCGTCACCGTGGAGCGGCTCACGGTGTTGCAGTTGGCCTGGGGATGTAGAACTGCCGTGAAACCCGTCGCGGCCGCTTGGCTGCAACCGCAAACTGCGGAGGATTACCTTCAACGCGCGGTTCGTCCACCGTCTACTACGAGGGCGTGCCCTGTGACGTACGACGCGTCCGGCGAGGCCAGAAAGAGGATGGCATGAGCCTGCTCCTCGGGCGTGGAGATTCTGCCGATCGGATGGTCCGCCACGAGGTCCGCCATGGCCTGGCCGGGGTCCGGCTGAGCCGCCAGCCATTCTGCATTCATGGGCGTGGCGGTCGCTCCAGGGCAGATCGCGTTGACGCGGATGTGCTGGCCCGCGAGCTCGAGCGCCATGGTCGCAGTTAGGTTGATCACGCCGGCCTTGGAGGCAGCGTAGGCAGCATTTCCAGGAGCGCCAACGACTCCGTACGTCGAAGCAACGTTCACGATGGCCGCTCGCGATGAGCACCTAAGAAGCGGCACAGCAGCCTTGCTCACGAGGAACACACTCGTGAGGTTGATGGCCATGATGGCCTGCCAGTCCTGCAGAGAAGTCTCTTCGGCAGTCGCGGCGAAGGTGATGCCGGCGTTGTTCACGAGTACATCCAAACAGCCGAACTGCGCGCCAACGGTGTCGAGAAGAGCCCACACCTCGCCTTCGGCAGACACGTCGGCCCGAATGAACTCGCATGTTCTTCCTTTGCCCTTGAGTTCGCTCTCAAGGGCGCGGCCTTCAGTTTCAGTGCGGCCACAGAAGATCACAAATGCGCCAGCTGCGGCTAGCAACCTGACAACCATTGCCCCGATCCCACGTGTCCCACCCGTAACGAGCGCAACGCAACCGACGAAGGAACCTGTGGTCTCCATAACCGCCCGAAGTTAGCATGAGGCGTCGGGACTAGCTATGGCCCGCCCAACACAAGAGAATGCGCTTCGTTGTCACCGGTGACCAGGGAATAGCTTCACGAACCAGGAAGAGGCATGGCAACGGGGCAAGAGTCGCAATATGGGTCTATCACCGGTGCAGTGGCCCGGCCGCCCGGTCACATAAGCAGGTGGGGAGGCACCTCGTTCTCCAGTCGCTCACCGGCCGCGAACCGACGGATCTGATCGCTCACGAGGGCGTACGCGCGGGCGAGCGATTGGCGCGAGTTGCCGGCCACGTGCGGGCTGATCAGGACACCCGGCAGACGCCAGAGCGGGTGATCCGGAGGCAGCGGCTCGGGATCGGTCACGTCGAGGGCTGCGCGCAATCGACCGGTCCTCAGGGCGTCGACGAGGGCCGGTGTATCGACCGTCGCACCGCGCCCAGCGTTCACGAGGAGGGCACCGGGCTGCAGCTGTCCGAGCCGGCGGGCGTCCAGCAGTCCGACCGTTTCCGCAGTCAGCGGTAGCAAATCGATCAGGATGTCGGCGGAGGGGAGCACTTCGTCGAAGTCATCGAGCCCCAGGACTCCCTCCCGTCGCGTCCTGGCCACACCGACCACGTCGACGCCGAAGGGCCGCAGCCGCACTGCCACCGCGGAGCCGATCGATCCGAAGCCGACGATGATGGCCCGCAGGCCGGCCAGCTCGTCGGGATGGAACGGGCGCCAGTCCGCCGTCATCTGGGCATCACGGGCCGTGATCAAGCCTCGCTGCATGGCGAGGATCGCCCCCACGACCCACTCTGCCATCGGTTCGTCGTATGCACCCCGAGCGTTGCAGACGACGACCCCCGCGGGCACCCGCCCACGGAGCCAGTCCACGCCAGCGCTGAGCGTCTGGACGACCCGCAGGCGGGCCATCGCGCCGAACTCGGCCAGCACACGCTGCCTCGCCCAGTCGGCTGGGACGAGGAGCTCCACCCGGCGCAGGTCGGGCAACGGGCCCTGCTGGCGAGGCAGGAGGACGACCTCGACGTTAGCGGGAAGCTCGCCCACGTGGTGCCGCTCGGGTAGACAAACCACGACCGCCTCACGTCCCTCCCGGCGTCCCTCGGTCATTCTTGCTTCCTCCTGCGAGTAGCCATCACCCCAGTGTGGCCAGTCTCCCAGAGACTCGCAGCCAGCGTCAATGTTGGGGTCGCAGCGGCTGCGCGCGGTGAGGTTTTCGAGCTGGCCGAGGTCCACGCAGAGAACCCAAACGAACCGAAGGCGACCGCACGGCCCTTCACCTTCTCGCTGCATCGTGAGCGTGCCGGCAGGGATTTGTTGACGGAGAGGGCCCACAAGGATCGACGGGCGCGGGGCTCTGTGCCTCAACAGCGCAGATCCGCCTGAGAGGATCGTGCGTCGCCACAGCAGGACGTTGCGAGCCTACCAGGGAACCCTAACGAGCCGAAGGCGACCGCACGGCTCTTCACCCTCTCGCTGCATCGTGAGCACGCGAGATAGCTTCCACGATGGGCCTAGCCGGGGCGAACGCATGCTCAATCCGGTAGAGCAGCCGGATCGATACCAACTCACTCGTGCTCGCTCGTTCAGGGCTTCAGCCGAAGCTCGGCCCGGAATGTCGCCGCGTTGGGGGTCTCTTGGACCGTGAACCTCGCTTTCTCGGCCGCGCGGCGCGCTCCGATGCTGTCCGGCCGCAGGTCCGCGCCGATCCAGTCGAAGCCTTCGTCACGGGCCACCCGGACCAGGCGGAGGAGGAGCTCCGTTCCGAGGCCGATCCGCTGACAGCAGTCCTCCACAACGATCGCGAACTCGCCACCGTTCTCCGTGTGTCGCTTGCTGAGCCGCGCGACAGCGACGATCTCCGGAGCACCGTCATCGTTCATTCGCTGGGCGACGAGCGCGATCTCCCGGTCGTAGTCGTTGAAGCACACCCGCACCAGCCGTTCGTGTGCGGTGCGCTCGAGTCCGAGCGCCGCGAGGTAGCGCGCCCTGACTGTCCCTTCGGACAGGCTGGAGTGGAAGCGGACGATGAGGGGCTCGTCCTCGGGTCGGATTGGTCTGACTTCGAATTCAGCCCCGTCGCTGGCCGTCCAGGAGCTGGCGTACTGGCGAGGGTATGGGCGGATGGCAAGGCGAGGCAGGTCGGCCTCTGTGAGGTCGACATCGTGCAAGACCACCCGGGCGTCCAGCGCAATCAGCCGCTCCGGCGAGGCGAGCAGCGGGTTGATGTCGATCTCTCTGATCCATGGCTGTTCGGCCACGAGCTGGCCGAACCTGACCAGGACCAGCTCTAGCGCGCCCTGATCGATGGGCATAAGACGGTAGGCAACCCTTCAACTTCCAGGACTGTCTCGGTCCGACGGCCCAATGGACCCGGAAGGCTCATCTAGACCTGGTCGCCAGAGCCGACGGTGGTGGTCGCGGTTGACGTCGCTCCTGAGGATGACGGCCAGCTGTCGGGTCATCAACTAACGCGCTTGGAGGCGACCCTCCTGATTCTCGTTGTCCTCCTAGTAGTGGCAATGCTGGCGCTCCGTCCCGCAATGTGACAGCTGTCGGAACGCCAACCGCTGAACGGCGCCGTGCTAGAGGGCCGTGAGGATCACTCGGAGCCCTGCTGGGCGGTGTCGGGAGGCTTCGTGGGAGCGTCCGCTCTAGGCGAGCATTCCTGCTCCCCCTCCTGTACTTGCGACGGTGTCAGCGGCGCCCGGAGCGACGGCGCTGTCGCTCTTGCTGGAGGATCTCGCCGAGGCGGCGGAAACCGCCACGATCCCTGCGAACGTCACGATGGCCCCGGCCACGTCGACCGGGGTCAGGGGCTCGCCGAGCATCAAAGCACTCGAGATCAGCCCAACGACCGGTACCCCGAGCATGCCCGTCGTGACGGACAGCGGGTTGAGGGCTCGTGAGATCGACTGGCTGAGCCAGAACGAGACGGCAGTCGCGAGCAGGCCGCCGTAAAGGACCGCGAGGAGTGCTACGGCATCCAGGCGAATAGCGTCGCCCCCCTCGAAGATGGCCGCCAGGAGCGCAAGCGGGACGAGGGCCGATACGAGTTGCCACGGTTCGAGGATGAATGGGCTGCTCCGCCAGGCGTGCCTTCGAAGGTGGATCGTCACCCCGGCGTTGATCACCGCCACAAGGATCAGGGCTGCGCTGCCGAGCAGTTGACCAGAGGACTCCCAGTCGATGGCGGCCGGGTTGAGCAGTAGTCCGATGCCCGCGAGGCCCAGCAGAAGGCCCACAATCTGCCCGCGGGCATTCCGCAGACCAACCGCCGGCAACTCGACGAGCGCTACCCACAGCGGTTGCGTGAAGACCAGGATGGATGACCTGCCCGCAGCCACGACGAGGAGCGCTAGGTTCATCAGGGCTATGCCTGCCGCCATCTGGCCGAGGCCCACCGATCCCACGACGCCAAGATCACCTCGATGGGGCATGCGGAGCTGCCGGCGCCAGGCCAGGATCGCTATGACTGCCACCAGGGCGACGGCGACTCGAAGAGCGCCGTAGGTGAAGGGGCGAACGGAGCGGAGCCCGATCTTGGTCACGGGCCAGGAGACGCCCCAGAGCAGGGCGAGGACCAGCAGCTGCACGTACGGACGAAGCTGCGGCCACCGACTGCCCTCGCAGTTGATCGGGCGCCACCTTTCGAGCGGGAGGAGGATTTGTCGGAGCGCGACCGAATCGGCCGGACACAGCGCGATCGGCCAAGAGCTTTCCAGTCGTATGCAACTTCCGCTGACCGACACCCCGGTGGCCAGTATGGGACCGAGACGACAGATCTAGCGAGGCGTTGCTGACACTCTAGTCCACAACCGGTCCCACCAGGGAGCTGCCGTCGTTCCCGCAGCGCCGGACCCGACATTCTGCCGCTGCCGCAGGTGCCTGCACGTCCGCGCTGTCCGCATCAGAGGCCGATACTCGTCGCCCAGCTCACCACCGTCATCGGTCTGGTGGGTTCCGGCGCTGCCGAGACGACCGAGAAAGTCGGCGCCTCCTCGGTAGCGGTTGCACGTCTCGCAAGTGCCATTGACGCCGCGGGCACGGCAAGCGCGGAGGTCAACTCCGTCTCCGCCGAGGCGGCCGCTGCCGCGGTCGCCGGGATCGACGCGGTCCAGAAGACGGTCATCGGTATGGCCCGGATCAGAGACGCGGTCGACGCCAGCGCCGCCAGGGTGACCGAGCTCGGCGCCAAGTCGGAACAGATCGGGATGATCGTGGAGACGATTGACGACATCGCCGAGCAGACGAACCTGCTGGCCCTCAACGCCGCGATCGAGGCTGCCAGGGCAGGCGAGCACGGCAAGGGCTTTGCCGTCGTCGAAGATGACGACTCAGGCCGCGCCCGGGCGGCCGGTCACCTGGGGCAGCGCAGTCTGGCGCAGCCAAGCGGTCCGGGGTCGCTCAAGCAGGCGAGGAGGGCGTTGAGTCCCTCGTACCCGCTGTACACCGGCAGGCCAAGGTAGTGGTCGCAGCTGGGCTTGCCGAGCACCTCCTCGCAGTGCTCGTGGGCGGTCACGCCCAGGCGAGCCAGGTATGCCGGGACGTCGTGCATGTGGAACGCGCGTCGCCTGTTCGCCGGGTAGTCGATGAGGTCGTACCCGTACTCGGCGCGCTCGTACCGGCCAGCCCCCGCCGGATTCCATATCTCCAGAGCGGTTATGACCGCGGGCTTGGGATCGTCCGAGCCGGGCAGCTCACCCGTTATGGCGAACCCGATCTCGCCGGTGTCGTAGCGGTCGAGCAGTGGTTCGGGTACCTCGGCACCCAGGTTGCGCAGATAGACGGCCAGCCCGCCGAGGTACGAGGCGACCTGCTGTAGGGACTCGCTCACGCGCTGCGAACGCGGGCGACGGCCTCGGCGGCCTCGGCGGCCGCGGGCAGTTGCTCACCAGCTCCGATCCGGGGCCGCTTCTTGATCTGGGGAGAGATGCGCGCGGGCGATGGCGACTCCAGCGCCCCGGCCTTGTACCTCTCGAAGGCGGCGACCGGAATCCTGTAGATGCGCTCGGACACACGAATGGCAGGCAATCGTTGCTCGTGGATCAGCCGAAGGACGGTCGAGGGACTGACCGACAGCTCCGATGCTATGTCGTTGGGTGAGAGGAATTGCTTGTCCTGCACGTTATGCTCCCTATGACCTATCGGCAGGATACCCCATGCCCTACAGAAGTCAAGGCTTCCGACGCGTACCCTATCGATCAAGTCGACATGGTCGACAAAGTCAGCTGGGACTTTGGGCCGACCCCGTGGGCGCAAGCCGGGTCTTGAGCCGCTGCACGGGCACGAGGCCTCATCCGGCAGTCGTATGAGACCAGCGGCCTCCACCGATGAGTTCGCATGAGAGCACCAACGGGACATTCAGGTCGGTTGGCTCGGTCTGACTCCTCTCGCCCCGACCATTCAGGTAGGTTGCCACCTACCCATCCCGCCCCGTCCACCACCCCCGCTCAGCGCTCTATTGGGAGATTTTGCGGCGGTAGATGACCATGGCGAAGATGTACGCGACGATGAGGATGCCGACACACCAGGCGAGGGCGATCCAGATGTCGGTGCCGACCGGTTGCTGTGCGAACAGGTCGCGGATCGCGTTGACGATCGACGTTACCGGCTGGTTTTCGGCGAAAGCGCGCACCGGACCGGGCATGGTGGCGGTGGGCACGAATGCCGAGCTGATGAACGGCAGGAAGATGAGCGGGTAGGAGAACGCGCTCGCACCGTCCACGGACTTCGCGGTGAGACCGGGGATCACAGCGAGCCACGTCAACGCCAAGGTGAACAGAATCAGGATGCCGGCGATCTCGAGCCACGCCAGCACTCCCGCCCCCGAGCGGAAGCCCATGAGGAGGGCGACGAGCACGACGACCACGAGCGAGGTCAGATTGGCGACCAGCGAGGTCAGCACGTGTGCCCACAGCACTGACGAACGTGCGATCGGCATGGACTGGAATCGATCGAAGATGCCGCTCTGCATGTCCAGGAAGAGCCGATATGCGGTGTAGGAGATGCCCGAAGCGATCGTGATGATCAAGATGCCGGGCAGCAGGTAGTTCACATACGAATGTGACCCTGTCTGGATCGCGCCGCCGAACACGTAGACGAACAGCAGCATGAAGCCGATCGGCATGATGCAGGTCGTGATGATGGTGTCCAGGCTGCGCGTGATGTGGCGCAGGGATCGTCCCGTCAGGACGGCGGTGTCGCTGAGGACGTGCTTGTTCATCGTTGTTCCTCACCAGTCGGGGCCGGTGCGCGGTCATTGCCGGCGCCGCCGTCCTTGCCGTGGTCACCGACGATGGCGAGGAAGACGTCCTCGAGGGTCGGCTGCTTCTCGACGTATTCGACCTTGGCGGGCGGGAGCAGCTGCTTGAGATCGGCGAGTGTGCCGTTCACGATGATTCGACCATCGTGGAGGATCGCGATCCGGTCGGCGAGTCGTTCGGCTTCGCCGAGATTCTGCGTCGTGAGCAGTACCGTCGTGCCGTGCTCGGCTAGTTCCTTGACGGCCTGCCACACCTCGATGCGCGCCTGGGGGTCGAGCCCGGTCGTCGGCTCGTCGAGAAGGATGACCGGTGGATTCCCGCTCAGGCTCATCGCGATGTCGAGGCGGCGGCGCATGCCACCCGAATACGCCGACACCTTCCGCGCGGCCGCGTCGGTCAGCGAGAAACGAGCGAGCAGGTCATCCGCGATCGTGCCCGCCCCCTTGAGGTGCCGCAACCGGGCGACCAGTACGAGGTTCTCCCGCCCGCTGAGAATCTCGTCGACGGCCGCAAACTGTCCGGTGAGACTGATGGACTCCCGCACGCGCGCAGCCTGCGTGGCGACATCGAAGCCGTTGACGCTGGCAGTCCCCGCGTCAGCCTTGAGCAGCGTGGACAGGATTCTCACGACCGTGGTCTTGCCCGCCCCGTTCGAGCCGAGCAGGGCGAAGATGCTGCCCCGCGCCACGTCGAAGTCCACACCGCGCAGCACCTCGAGCTTCTTGTACGACTTCTCCAGACCCTGCACATGGATGACGTGCTGTGACGTCATCAGTCCGCCCTCTCTTCCTTTCCGGTGTCTTCTCCGGCGGCCCGATCGATGGCGTTGGTCAGCCGTTCCCGCTCCCGGATTCTCCACTGCCCGTCCGGGTAGTTTCGAACGAACGCCTCGAGGAACTCCACGGGGTCGTCCCCGACGATCTCGCGGATCGGGGTCCGGTTCGCCGCGCTCTGCTCGAACAGGTCGAGGAGGTCCTCGAACATTGCAGCCGCGCGGGCGCCGTCCCCTCCCGGCCCGGCGTACATCAGGTACCGCTCCAGGGCCTCGACCGCCGTGCGATAGCTCGCGGGAAGATCTCGCGTGCGCGCCTTGTGCTGCCGCCATTGCCGCTTCTCGCCGATCACCTTTGAGATGAACTTGTTCATCTGCCTCCTCCACGGAGCTGATCGAGTTGTCCCGCGAGGAAGCTCCACGTCCTCCAGAACTCTTCGAGATATTCCTGTCCCTGCGCGTTGAGCGAATACACCTTGCGCAGCGGTCCCTTCTCGGACGGGATCTTCACCACGTCGACGAGGCCCTTTTGCTCGAACCTGACGAGCAGGGCGTAGACGGTGCCTTCGGCGATGTCGGAGAAGCCCTGCTCCCGCAGCCGTGCCGTGATCTTGTAGCCGTAGGCCGGCCGCACGGATAGGATCGCGAGGACGATGCCCTCCAGCGTGCCCTTGAGCATCTCCGTCATCTGCTTGCCCATGAACACCTCGACTACTCAGCGTGACTGACTACTGGTACATAGTAACGCTGAATAGAGGCTGCGCAAGTGGGGTCCTGATGGCGGCTATGGTCCGGGCATGTCCCGCCCACGCAGCCGGCGACTCGTACGTCAAACGAGCAGCGGTCCGCACGGTCGAGTCTCTCTTGGACACGCTCAAGGGCAGGCCTCACGCGCGAGACCCGAGGACGTGCGACGGCCATTGCCGGCCGGCGCGATCCATCGTGGGCCCGTCGGCGCGATCAGCTCGCCAGCACTGACCAGCGATCGCGACCGGCAAGCTCGCACTTGAGTCTGAGTGGGACATTCAGGTCGCCACGGTCGGTTTGACCCCATCTCGCCCCGACCATTCGAGTAGGTTGCTTTCCGAGCGTCTCCTCTGACGCTCGTTTCGATCTTCCTCCCGGCATGGGCTCGAAGATCTCAGCAGGACGGCAAGTCCCGGGCGCAACGGCCTCAACGCACGGTGGCGCCGGTCGCGTCGGTGGGTCGGATCGGCCAGAAGTCGAGCCAATGGGCTCGGCGTGGTTGTCACGGCCGGAATCGGTTCAGCGCTTGCTGTTGGCCCCGAATATGCGCATCAGCGCGGCCGGGACCGTGCCCGGTAGAACCAGAGTCCGCAACCCGCCAGCAATATCAAGACGACCGCCACGAGCAGCAGAGCCAGCGGATCGAGTCCGCTGGAGTTACCGTTCGAGCTGGACGAGTCGCCGGCGGCGGCAGTCGCGCCGGCCTGGGTCGCCACGCGCGATGGCGCCGCACTGGACCCGGCACCGTAACTCGATCCGGCGCTCACGCTCGCCGCCGGGCTCGCGACCGGAATGTAGTTCGGGCAGGCCGTCGGCGGTAGGCTCGCACCGGCCTTGGGGTGAGCCGCGGCGCCGTACGGCACCCCGGCAAGTGCGGCCGGAACCTCGCTGGTCGTGAACGCCGACTCGCCGGAACCTGGGAAGTAGAACCCGCCGTCGTTGATCTGACTCGCCCTCAAGCTCGTGAGGACGTTGGCCGAGCCCTTGGACCACGTACTCGAAGTGGGGTCCTGACCGGCGGCAACTAGGGCCTGCAGGACGACCGAATCCGAGTCGGGGTCACTGGCGGGCGGCCCGTACGCAGTCGAATTCTGATACGGGAAGCTGCCGTCGGCGAGTTGCTGAGTCGCGAGGTAGGCAAAGCCCGTGCCGTCGGCCGAGTGGACGCCTACCGCGTCGAGCGCCATCAGCGCCATCGCGGTCGAGTTGGTGTCGCCACTGCCGGCCGCCACCGGCGCCTTGCCGTAGCTCCAGCTGCCGTCGCCGTCCTGCAGCGCCGCCAGCTTGGCCGTGGCGGCAGGCGGCACGGAGCCGCCCGAGGCATCGACGGCCAGGATCGCGAACGCCTGAGCAAACGTCGATCCGTCACCGTACGCGCCGGTATCGGCGTGGTACAGCGCCCCCAGTCGCGCGACGAGGTTTCGTCCGGAGAAGGCAGCGGGATCGAGACCGGCCGCGACGACGGCCAGGATCGTCTTGCCTGTCTTGGCGGCGTCGGTCGTGGCCGCGTCCGAGGCGGTGGCGAGGAACGTCAGCGCGCCCGTGCCGCCGGCCGTGCAGCCGGTCAGCGTTGCCGGGTCGTAGCCGGCGTCGGCGGCCCCGATGACGTAGTCGGCGGTTTCGCCGAGGGACTTGTCGATCGATCCGTTAGGGGCTTGCGCCGCGAGCAGGTAAGACAGCGCGGCGGTTGCCCGCGCCGAATCGGTGGCGGTGCCGGGGAAAGTTGGGCCCGCGGTAGGGATCGGTGCGGGAGTTGCGGTGGGGCTTACCGCTGCCAGGCTGAGCGGCATCGTGAGGAGGGTCGCCAGTATCGCGCTGGCGACGACGAGTCTTCGCATTGTTCCTCCGGCGGCATATGCCCGCCTGCCGGAGGGGACCTCGCCGCCGGAGGCCTCCCAACCGATCCGCGCAGGTGGGTGACGTGCGCCGTTCGGTCAGGTCTCCTGGCTCGCGGATCCCGAGCTATTGGCCTCGCCAATGGCTCATCGCTGCTGGCCGCCTTCCCGGGCTTGCGCCCAGTGGCATGTGGCCAGCCGCTCCTCGCTTACAGTTGCGCGACAGCGCCGGTTTCGCACCGGCTTCCCTGAATCGAGCGGCCTATTCGATTACCTGGGGAGGGTACTCCCCGCTGGCGTCGGTCGCCAGTCCGACGACGCGAAACCTGTCGGCCACCTTCTGGCCGACCTGCCGAGCCCGTCCTGTAGTCGCCGCAGCAGACCAAGGCTCTTTGCCTGTCGCTGTGCTCGGTCCCAGCCACGATAAAGCCCAGGCAAGCGTCAACGAACGCCAACCCCCTGTAGAGCCTCGCTGACCCGCGCTGCGGCTGCCCGTCCCTGAGCGATGCAGTCGGGTACGCCGACGCCGCGGAAGGCTGCCCCGGCGATGGCGAGATTCGGTAGCCCGGCGAGCGCCTCATTCGCGCCGGCAACTCTCTCGAGGTGACCGACGGTGTACTTGGGCATCTGGTCAATCGAGCGAGCGACTCGGGCCAGAATCGGAGCGCCGTGAACTCCGGCCATCTGGGCGAGATCATGCTCCACCAGCGCGACGATCTCCGCGTCGGAGCCGGCCAGCGCGCCCGGCGAATGTGACCCGACGAAGACGCGCAGGAGGACGCTTCCGTCTGGCGCCCGGCCCGCCCACTTCAGCGAGCTGATCGTGCAGCCATCGATTACGAGCGGTTCCCCTGCCGCAACTAGAAATCCATGACCGACCGGCGGTGTCGTGAACTGGTCGAGCCGATAGGCGAGCGAGACGACGGCCGTGGAGCCGTGGGCGATCGCCCGCACGCATGAGGCCGCTGCCGGCGCAATTGTTTCGAGCAGGCCAGCAGTCGCGGGCCCAGGAGACGCGAGAACCACCGCCTCCGGCCGAAGGAGGTCGCCGTTGGCGAGGCGGACGTCGAAGCCACCGCCGTGCCTCTCGAGAGACACGACCTTCGACTTCATACGAACCTCGACTCCCCCGGATCGGGTGATCGCCCCGACAAGGGCTCCCGTGAGCTGGCCCATGCCGCCGGCCAAGCTGACGAACGGCGATCCGCTTCCCCGGACCCTCACCGCACGCCCGGAGGCAAGGCTCGCCAGGAGAAGGCTACGGTGGAGTCTCTCCGCCTCGCGTAATTGGGGAACCACGGCATCGAGGCTTAGTTCGTCGATCGGGGTTCCGTAGACGCCGCCGAGGAGCGGGCCGGCCAGGCGGTCGACCAGAGCGCCGCCAAGCCGCCGGCGCAGAAACGCACCTACCGAGACATCGCCTCCGCGACCGTCTCGTGGCTGGATCAGGTCGAGGCTTATCCGCAGCTTCTCGAGCGGCGAGAACATGTCGGTAGAGATGAACGGACCGAGCCGCGTCGGCAGGACGAGGCCCATCCCTTCGGGCATCTGGACAAATCGGCCGCGTGCCCTGATCCAGACCGTCCGTGGGTTGGTCGGCGCGATGATCGCGTCTCCGAGGCCCAATTCGCGGGCCAGCTCGAGCGCCGCCGGCCGATAGCTGATAAACGAATCTGGGCCCGATTCGACGAGAAACCCGTCGACGCTCTCGGTCCGGATCTTGCCCCCGAGCCGATCCGATACCTCGACAAGGGTCGTCGGGATGCCGGACCGAGCCAGCGTGTAAGCCGTGGTGAGACCGGTTATCCCGCCGCCGACGACCAGGACCGTCATCGGCGGGGTGCCCGACTCACTGGTCCAGGGTCCCGGCGAGCGGCGGGACAAACGGGCAGAGTGGATCCGACTCGAGGAAGTCGGCCGTCCAGGCGTACGCGCGGGCCCTGGAACCGCCGCAGAGCTGAACGTACTCGCAGCGGCCGCATCGGCCCTTGTAAGTGGTCACGTCGCGGAGGCCGGTGAAGACCGGATGTGTCCGGTATAGCTCGACGATGTCGTCCGTCCGAGCGTTCCCGGTCCGCACGGGAAGGAACCCGGACGGATGCACCGAGCCGTCATACGCGATGAACATGATCCCGTTGCCGTCGCGCACTCCGAAGCCGCGGCCGACCGACGTCGTCGCGATCGCCGCCGGATCCATCCCCTCCTCGATCATCCGCCGGATCGCGACGCGGCGATAGTGAGTCGCCTCGGTCGTCTTGATCTGGAACGCCGACGTCTTGGATAGGCCGTAGAGCCAGTGGTTTAGCCGCTCGGAATCCGCCGGCTCGATCTCGCGCAGTCCGCTGCCTCGACCCATCGAGATGAGGAAGAAGAGACTCCAACGCATGATCCCGAGAGTCTTCATCAGCTCGTACGCGGCCGGCAGGTCCGGCAGAGTCTCGTCGGTCACGAGGGTATTGATCTGCAGCGGCAAGTCGAGCCGGTGGGCCCACTCAACGGCCCGCATGGTCATGTCGAACGTGCCCGGAACGCCGCGGAACTCGTCGTGTCGGGCGGCGTCGGAGCCGTCGATGCTGAGCGACATCGTCTGGATGCCGGCGGCCTTCAACGCCACGAGGCGTTCGATCGTCATGTCGGGCGTCACCGCGGGGGCAAGCGAGGCGCCGATCCCGCGCTCGGTTGCGGCAGCGACAAGAGTCTCGAGGTCCGGGCGACGAAGGGGGTCGCCCCCGGTGAAGACGAGGTGGGGATACGGACGCCCGAAGCCGGTCACGCGATCCAGGAGGGCCAGGCCCTCCTCGGTGGACAGCTCGGCGGGATCCCGGTCCGGCATCGCCGTGGCGCGGCAATGCTTGCACGCAAGGCCGCAGGAGAGTGTCGTCTCCCAGTAGACGAGCATCGGCGCCCGCTCGTAGACATAGCCCTCGGGCCGGACGGCGCCCACGGCAGTCGGATGCCCGCCCGGGTGCCCGCCGGTATGTCCGGCCGGGTGGCTCGGGCGCTCGGTGATCAGCTGGCTCATGGTCGGCCTCGATGCAGGTGGCATTCGGTCACGACGCTCTCGCCGGTTCGCGCTGCGCTCTGGGCAGGGCCGCCAATGCCGCGTCGGCCAGCCCGGCGATGAAGATCGGGTCGTCGTTCATGGAGCGCGCCCGCTCGAGTCGGACCCCCAGTTCCCTGGCGACGGCCTGGGCCTCGATGTCGATGTCGTAGAGGACCTCCAGGTGGTCGGCCACGAACCCGACCGGTCGGACGACGAGATCGGTGACGCCAGTGCCGGCGAGCCGCCGGATCTCGTCGAGGATGTCGGGCCCGAGCCAGGCCTCGCCGGTCCGCCCGGCACTCTGGAAGGCGAACTCGTACTCGGTGAGGCCGAGTTGCGCCGCGACCAGGGCCGCCGTCTCGGCCAGCTGGTCCGCGTATGGATCGCCCTCGGCGATGACCCGCGCCGGCAGGCTGTGGGCGGTGAACATCACCCGGACGCGCGCCGGGTCATGGAAGCGGGCCAGCGCCTCTTTAGTGGTCGCCACGAGCGCCTCGATGAAGCGCGGCTGGTCGTGCCACGAATCGACGACGACAACGGCCGGCGCCGCCTCGCCGAGACCGTCCAGGGCGGCTTCGACGGCGCGCCCGTAACCGGCCGCGTTCGACGACTTCTGGGGCGCCAACGCGATGGCAGCGAAGCGGGTGACGCCGTCGGCTGCCATCCCCTCGACGATCCGGCCGATCTTCGGCTCGATGTGGCGCAACCCCGCATAGACGCGCACATCCTGGCCGCGGGCGGTCAGTTCGGCCTCCAGCGCGGCCCGCTGGGCCTCGACGACCCGTGAGAGCGGCGAGCCGCCACCGATCGCTCGATACCGGCCGACGAGCTCTTCGAGCAGCTCGGGCGTCGGCGGGTTGCCACGCCGAATGTCCGTGTAGTAGGCCTCGACCTGGTCGAGGCTATCGGGACTGCCATATGCCATCAGCAGGACGGCGTCTGTCATGTGTCGCTCCGTGTGGATGCCGAAGTCAGGAGGGACGAGTCGGTGACGGCGGTTGGCCGCCTGCCCGCTTCGTGGACGAGATCGACCAGACGCCGCAGGTCGTCCGGATCGGTCCCGGGCAAGACGCCGTGGCCGAGGTTGAAGACGTGACCCGGCCGACCGGCCGCCTGGTCGAGGACCCAGCGCGCCTGTTCTGCGGCGGCTTCGAACGGGCCGAGCAGAAGCGACGGGTCGAGGTTGCCCTGCACGGCTCGGTCCGGGACGATCGCCCAGCCGTCGGCAAGCCCGATCCGCCAGTCCAGCCCGATGACGTCGCCACCGGCTTCGGCCATCACCCGCAGAAGCCCGGCGGAACCCGTACCGAAGTGGATCGCCGGGACTTCGAGATCGGCGAGCCCGGCGAACAGCCGGCGCATGTGCGGCGCGACCGATTGGCGGTAGTCGAACGGGCTGAGGCTGCCGACCCACGAGTCGAAGAGCTGAACCGCCTGGGCACCGGCTGCGACCTGGGCCCGCAGGTATGCGATCGTCATGTCGACCATTGCGGCCATGAGCGCGTCGAAAGTCGCCGGGTCGGCGTGGAGGAGCGCCTTGAGGCCGGGCGCTTCGCGTGACGAGCGACCCTCGACCAGGTACGAGGCGAGGGTGAACGGTGCGCCGGCGAAACCGATCAGCGGAACCTGGGCCTCCCGCCGCACTAGCCGGATCGTCTCCAGCAGCGGGCCGACGGCGGCTTCGGCATCGAAGGCTCGGAGGCTCGCCAGGTCCTGGGCCGTGCGGATCGGCCTCTCGATGACCGGGCCGACACCATCGACGATCTCGAGATCAACGCCGATTCCCGGCAGCGGCGTCGTGATGTCGGCGAACAAGATGGCCGCGTCGACGCCCAGCCGTCTGACGGGCTGCAAGGTGACCTCCGCGCAGAGTGCCGGATCGTTCGTGATCTGGGCAAGAGTCGCCCGCTCGCGGATGGCCCTGTACTCGGGCAGCGAGCGGCCGGCCTGGCGCATGAACCAGACCGGCGTCGTGTCGACCGACTCACGCCGGCAGGCCCGGAGGAACCGATCCTTCATGCCGTGAACGCCCGGCGGGCGGCCTCGACGGTCGCGTCGATCTCGGCCGGCCCGTGGGCCATCGAGACGAACCAGGCCTCGAACTGAGAGGGTGGCAGGAGGATCCCGAGGTCGAGCATCGCACCGAAGAACCGCGCGTAGGCGTCGCGGTCCGAGCGGAGCGCCTCGACCGAGTTGGCTGGCGGCGTCGCGAGAAAGAAGACCGTGAGTAATGACCCGACGCGGCTGACCGAGACCTCTCGACCTGCCCGCGCCGCAGCGGTTCGCAGCCCGTCGGCGAGTGCCTCGGACGTGGCCTCGAGCGCGAGGTATCGCTCCGGATCGAGAGCGGCGAGGGTTGCGACGCCGGCGGCCATGGAGAGCGGGTGCCCCGACAGCGTGCCCGCCTGGTAGACCGGGCCGGCCGGGGCGACCAGATTCATCAGATCTGCCCGGCCGCCGTAAGCCCCGATCGGCATCCCGCCACCGATTATCTTGCCGAGTGTCGTCAGGTCCGGCCGGACGCCGAACCGCGCCTGCGCGCCGCCCGGTCCCAGCCGGAACCCGGTGATCACCTCGTCGAATATGAGCAGCGCGCCGCCGGCGCGGGTTGTCTTCCGCAGATGCTCGAGGAAGCCGGGCGCGGGCGCGACGACGCCGATGTTCGCCGCTACGGGCTCGACGATGACGGCTGCGATCCGACCCGGATGCTCAGCGAACGCGAGGGTCACGGAGATGGGGTCGTTATATGGCAGGACGAGGGTCAGCGCCGCCACCGCCTCCGGGATCCCGGCACTCCCCGGGATGGCATGGGTGACCACGCCCGAACCGGCCTCGACCAGCAGCCCGTCGGCGTGGCCGTGATAGCCGCCGGCGAACTTCACGACGAGATCCCGACCGGTCGCGGCCCGAGCCAGTCGCAGGGCACTCATCACCGCCTCTGTGCCCGAGGACGTGAACCGCAGCCGCTCGACCGATGGCATAGCGCGCCGGATGGCCTCGCCGAGTTCGATCTCCAGCGGGTGCGTCGCCCCGAGGGCAAACCCGTTCTTCGCGGCCGCCGCCACCGCCGCGACCACTGCCGGGTCAGCGTGGCCCAGGATCGCCGGACCCCAGGCGCCGATGTAATCGACGTAGCGCCTGCCGTTCGTATCCCAGACGTACGGCCCCTCGCCGCGTTC
>PLMA01000022.1 GCA_003141455.1 Chloroflexota bacterium
TCTTCTTCGCCACGTGCGCGTCTTTCTCCATCTTGCGCGGCCTACGCCGCTACGCGGGTGGAGCCCACAATCGGACTTGAACCGATGACCTCGTCCTTACCAAGGACGCGCTCTGCCAGCTGAGCTATGTGGGCCCGAGACCGAAAGTAGGGTCAGATCTCCGCGAGGGTGGTGGGCAGGAGAGGAATCGAACCTCTACAGCCGAAGGCGGCTGATTTACAGTCAGCTGAGCTCACCACCTGCTCAACCTACCCACGTTGTCCGCCGGCCGCCGCGGTGGGTCTCCCGATCAACGGCCGACTTCTTCAGTTGGAGCCGACGACGGGACTCGAACCCGGAACCGGCGGTTTACAAAACCGCTGCTCTACCAATTGAGCTACGTCGGCGGGCGCAAGGGCATGCTTACGCTAAGACCCCTGGGCGCCCGGGAATGATATTGGCTGGCCCCCTTGCCGGTCAAGGGCGCCTCCCTGGGCCCACCGAGGGGCGCGTGGGCGCTCAGCCGCGCTCGTCCGATTGAGTTCCGTCCGCCGTTCCGTCGCCCGGCAGCAGAGCCTCGTCGACAGTCGGCAACACCGCCGGCTCGGACCCGGCAGCCGGTTCGGGCTCGGCCACCGGCTCGGAGTCAGCGGCCGGCTCGGAGTCAGCGGCCGGCTCGGAGTCAGCGGCTGGCGATGCCGCTCCCTCGGGGCTCTTCTTCCGCGCGCCGGCGCGGCGACGTGGCTTTGGCTTCGCTTCGGCAGGAGCCACAACCACCTGAGGTGCGGCGCCCGAGTCCGAGTCTGTCTCGGGCTTGGGCTCCAGCTCGGTCCCCGGCTCAGGGACCGTCACGGGTGTTTGGTCCAGTGCCGGCTCTATCAGCGTTCGTTCGCCACCGCGCTGGGACGAAGCCTCATATAGAAGGATTGAGCCAGCGACCGATGCGTTGAGCGAGGTCACCCGGCCGCGCATCGGAATCCGGACGACGGTGTCGCAGCGGCGGCGAACGGCCGGACCAAGGCCCTGACCCTCGCTGCCCACGACTATCGCCGCCGGACCGCGAAGGTCGGCCTGGCGAACGGTGAGAGGAGCCTCCGCGTCCGTGCCGATGATTCGGAGGCCGCGGACGTGGAGATCGGTCAGGGCTTCGGCCAGATCCTCGACGGGAACGAGGAGGAGATGCTCCACGGCCCCCGCCGAAGCCTTGATGGCCGCCGCGGAGAGTGGGGCCTGCCGATGCGTCGGGTAGACGACCCCGTGGACGCCAGACGCTTCGGCGGTTCGCAACAGGGAGCCGAAGTTCTGGGGGTCCTCGAGCGAATCGAGAACAAGCACGAACGGCGGTTCGTGCCGTTCGATGGCACGCGCCAGGATGTCTTCCAGGCTGGCGAACTGACGCTTGTCCGTGACCAAGGCGATCCCCTGGTGGCCGTCGAAGCCGGCCAGCGCAGTCAGCGTGCCGCCTTCGATCTCCACGATCGGGATCCGGAGGTTGGCGGCGTGCAGGACCAGCTTCTCGAGCGCCTGGCGGCGCTGCGGCACTACGAGCAGCCGATGAGCCTGGCGACGGGCAATGAACGCCTCCTCGACCGGGTGCCTGCCGGCGACGAGTTCCTCATCCTCCCCGAGCAGGTTGCCTGCCGACGAGTCCGACGGCGGCCGCTGCCAGTAGGACGGCTCCGAGCCGCCTGGGCGATTGGGCCGTCGGTCGACGAAACCGCCGGAGCGACGTCGGTAGTCCGGACGCGGCGAGAGCCTTGGAGAGGGCATCGGCGCGGCGAGGCTCGGTTCGGTGCCCTGCGTGGGCGCGTTGTCCGGAGGAGAGTCGAACGGCTGGCCGGGCGCGGTGTCTTCGGTCGCGCTCGGCGGCGCCACGGAGTCCTGGTCGGGCAGGTCGGGGCCGGGTGGTCTTTGCCGAGGGCGGTCGGAGTGGCCATGCCCGAATCCGAGGCCGCCACGGCGTGGTCCGGGCTGTCCACCGAAGCCGCCTGGAAGGCCGGAAAGCTCGCCTGAGCGTGGACCCATGTGCTGGCCGGGACGGCCGGAGGGCTCGCTTGGGCGCGGGCCCATCGCCTCGCCGGGGCGCGGTCGAAAGCCTCCGCCGGACCGACCCTCGAAATCGCCGGGGCGCTGCTCCGGGCGCGGCCGCGAGCCGGCGCCGGGAGCCCCACGGGCTTGCGGTGGCCTCCGCGTCCACGCATCCGTAGGCTGCCAGGCTCGCCGGAAGGGCCGCGGAGCGTCCTCGCGACCATAGACGGGGCCGTCGTCCGGGCGGGCTGGTCGAGGTACCTGCGGTCCGAATCCACCGGGGCGCGGGCCGGGCCGGTAGCCACCCGTACCTGCGCCGCCCGGTCCTGATCCGCCGGGCCGACGATCCGGTCGCGGGCCGCCCTGGCGCGGACCGAACGACCTGGGCCCGTCGAAGCGCGGCCCGTCGAAGCGCGGCCCGTCGAAGCGCGGCCGGAATGACCTCTGCCCTTCGAACTGCCGCCCTTCAGGCCGTGGGCCGTCCGCTCGTGGCCCCTCGGACCTCGGCCCACCCGGGCGTGGTCCATCCGCTCGTGGCCGCTCGAACCTCGGCCCGCCCGGCCGTGGCCCACCCGGGCGTGGCGCGTCCGGCCGTGGCCCATCGAACCTCGGCCCGCTCGGGCGTGGCGCATCAGCTCGAGGCCCCTCGAACCTCGGCCCGCCCGGGCGCGACCTCTTCGCGCCTGGCTTGCCGCCTGCGTGGCGCTCATCCCCGGGCTTATGTCGACGGTCAGGCAACTCTCATTCCAATCACTTTGTGCTCGCCGCGATACGGCGAACGGCTAGTCCGCGCGGCGCCATCGCTGGCCGTCGCGGGAGTCTTCAACGAGAACGCCGCGCGCCGCCAGTGCGACGCGAAGCTGGTCGGATCCCGCCCAGTCTCGGGCGGCCCGGGCCGCGGCCCGCTCATCCAGCATTTCCTGCAAATCGGGCTCCAGCGCCGCCTCCGCGGTGGGCGCGATCCCCAAGACACGGTCCAGGTCCCGGATGAAGGCCGCGGCGCGCCTTGCGTCCGCGGTGGACAGAACTCGCGCATCGACCCGCCGATTGAGTTCGCGGACCAGGTCGAAAAGGGCCGCCAGCGCCGGGGAGATGTTGAGGTCGTCGTCCAAGGCCGTCTCGAAGGCCGCGTTCGTCCCGTCCAGGAGCCCAGCCAGAGTGGCATCGTCCGCGCAATCGCAGCGGTAGGTCGCCAATGCCGCGAAAAGAGCGTCCAACCTGTCGACCGCCGAGCTCGCCGCCTGCAGGGAGTCCTCGCCGAAGGACAGGGCCATGCGGTAGTGGGCCGATATCAGGGCCAGTCGGAGAGCCCGCGGCGAGATGCCCCGGTCGATGATGTCGCCGACGCGCTCGATGTTGCCGAGCGACTTGGCCATCTTCTGGCCTCCCATCTGCAGGAAGGCATTGTGGAGCCAGTAGGCCACGAACCTCTGGCCGGTGGCCGCCTCGCTCTGGGCGATCTCATCGGTGTGATGAGGGAACACGAGGTCCACTCCGCCGGTGTGGATGTCGAATGATGGACCCAGGTAGCGCATGCTCATGGCCGAGCATTCGATGTGCCAGCCCGGCCTGCCCGGCCCGATGGAAGTCTCCCAGCTCGGCTCGTCGGGCTTGGGACCCTTCCAGAGGGCAAAGTCGCGGACGTCGTCCTTGCCGTAGTTGTCGGCTTCGATCCGCTCCCCTACCTTCATCCCTTCCGGATCGAGCCGGGCCAGGCGGCCGTATTCGGGCCACGAGGCGATCCGGAAGAAGATAGAACCGTCGTCGGTCTTGTAGGCGTGGCCGCCATCCAGGAGCTTCTGGATCAACTCGACCATCTGAGGGATGTTCTCGGTCGCCTTGGGCATGAAATCCGGCATGGTAATGCCGAGGGTCTGCATGTCCGAGACCAGCATCTTGCGGTACCGCCCAGACAGCTCGCCGATCGTGGTCGCCTCCGCCCGGGCCCCCTTGATGATCCGGTCGTCGACGTCGGTGACGTTCATCACCCACGTGACCTTGAAGCCGCGGTAGCGCAGGTAGCGGACCAGAAGATCGTCGAAGAGGAATGAACGGAAGTTGCCGATGTGGGCCGGCCCGTAGACGGTGGGGCCGCAGCTGTAGACCCGGACGTGCCCCGGTTCGAGCGGAGCCAGCTCACGGGCAGCGCCGGCCATCGTGTCGAAGAGCTGGATCGTCATCTCCGTTCCTCAGGAGCGTCCCCGGTGATGGGCGCCAGCCAGACTATGGCGCTGGCGGAGATCGATCTTCCGGCGCCTTCGGGGCCCTCCAGGTTCCCGGTCGATGCCTTGACGTTGACGGTGCCCGGGTTCATCTCGAGGATCGAGGCGATGCCGGCCGCCATCGACGGCAACACGCTCCCCAGTTTCGGCCGCGCGGCAACGATCGTCATGTCGACATTCACGGGACGCCAGCCCGAGGCTCGTACCTTCTCCGCCACGGCGCCGAGCAGGCTTCGGGAGTCGATCCCGGCGGGGGTTCGGGAGTCCGCCGGGAAGAGCCCTCCCAGGTCGCCCAAACCAGCCGCTCCCAGGAGAGCGTCGGCTACCGCGTGAAGGGCGACGTCCCCATCCGAATGGCCGGCCAGGCGGGGCACGCCTTCGAAGCGAAGGCCGCCCAGCACGAGAGGCTCGCCGGGACCGAACGGATGGCTGTCCGTTCCCAGGCCCACCCGACCCAGGCCCTGTGGGTCGTGGGGTATGGCCGAACGACCCGGCGCCCGGCCGGGTACCAGGCCGTGGTCCAGCATCGCCTGGGCTCGCTCTAGATCGACGGGCACGGTCACTTTGAGGTTGGTCGCTTCGCCGGGAATTGCATGGACGGCGATTCTACAGGCCTCCAGCAGTGAGGCCTCGTCGGTCCAGGTCTCGGGGCCGTCCGGCGGGTAGGCGGCGTACGCGCGCTCGAGCAACGAGCGCCGAACGCCCTGCGGCGTCTGGGCCGCGACCACGTCCGTTCGGTCGACTGTAGCTCCAACTCGGTCGCGATCGAGACGCTTGAGCGTTTCAGTCACCGGCAGCACCGGAATGGCCGCTCCGTGGCTGGCGGCCGCCGACGCAACCGCCCGAATCAGCGCCGGGCTCGCCAACGGCCGAGCCGCATCGTGAACCAGGATCACGGGATCGCCGGTTCCGCGGTTCTTGGAGGCGGGCGCGTCGCGCTTGCTGCGGATGCTACGGGTGCCGCCCCCAGCGCTCGGTCCACCCGCCGAGTTCTCGGCAAGGGCGGCCACGCCCGCCGCGACCGAATCCTGCCGCCTGGCGCCGCCCGCGACCACGGCGACGACCTGGACGGGCAGCCAGGACGCGGCCGCTGTCTCGGCCAGTCGAGCCGGCGCGGTGACGATCACCATCCTCCCTACACCCGCCGAGGCCAGCGCCTCGATTGACCGGCGTAGCACCGAACGGCCATCCAGCTCGGCATCGAGCTTGTCCAGACCGCCCATCCGGCTGCTCGATCCGGCCGCGACCACGACCGCCTCGATCGAATGGCTCGAGGTCGCGCCCTCGCGGTTTCCCCGGCCACTCACTCCGAGTGGGCCTGGGCAAAGACCATGCGGCCCATGATGGTTTGGAGAACGCGAGTGACGACGACATCCAGCTCGCGACCGACGAGCTTCGAGCCACCCTCTACGACGACCATCGTGCCGTCGTCCAGGTAGCCGACGCCCTGCCCGGACTCCTTACCCTCCGTGATGACCTTGATCCGGAGTGGGTCGCCCGGCAGCAAAGCGGGCTTGAGGGCGTTGGCCAGCGAGTTGATGTTGAGGACCCGAATCGACTGCAGGTCGGCGACGCGATTCAGGTTGAAGTCGTTGGTCAGGATGGCCGCGTTCCTGGCGCGCGCCAACGCAACGAGCTTGCCGTCCACATCGCCGACCTCGGCTGGGTCGTCGGCCACGATCTCCACAGGCGTTGGGCCGTCTTTCTGGAGGCGGGCGAGGATCTCCAGGCCGCGGCGGCCGCGGCTTCGGCGCTGAGTGTCCGAGCTGTCGGCGATGCCCTGCAGTTCGTCCAGGACGAAGTGCGGGATCACGAGCCGGTGGTACAGGAAGCCCGAGTCCACTATGTCGGCTATGCGGCCGTCGATGATTGCGCTCGTGTCCACCACGACCTCAGTCTCGGCGCCTCGAGATTCGGCCTTCGCGACGCCGCTCTGCCGCATCAGCCCAGCCGCCTGGGCCGCCGCTATCAGATCCTCATGCTTGGCCACGGTCAGCCCGACCATACCGAGGCCGAAGCAAATTGAGACGCCGAGAGGCAGGTAGCGCCCGTAAGGCTCGGGGAGCGCTTGGAGCGGCAGGCCAAGGAGAAGTGCGATCAGCAGGCCGACAACGAGGCCCGCGACTGCGGCAATGAACTCCGCCGTCGACATCTCCCGAACCACGTGGACCAGCTTCAAAGCCGGGAAGACGGTCAGGTAGGGCAGCAGCAGAGCGCCGACCGAAATCCAGGCCGCGATCCAGATGACCATGACCAACCCGGGCGACCCCGTCTTCTCGAACGGGGAACCCTGGGCCAGGATGAAGCCCAGGCCGATAAGAGCGCCGACTGAGGCTCCGAGCACCCGGATGATGCGAATCACGGTTAGTCGCCTTGCCGCGACGAGAGCGATGGATGAATTCAGGATAGATGGCGCCTCGTCGAAATCAGCCTAGCATCGAGACTCGCCTCCTGCCAGACGCGCGAGCCGATAGAGACGCTGGCTCCGCCGTATGACCCGCTCAGCTGCCCTCGATTGGCCGACGGCTCCCCACCGTTGCGGATAGGCCTTCGACCTCGCGGACTCGCGCAGAATCCCCCCCGATCGCACGCCCGACTGCTTCGCGAAGGTTGGACACCGCGAAGACCTCGAGGCCTTTCACCGCCGGCGGCTGGGACCGGCCGGTTCGCGGCACGATCGCCGTCGAGAAACCGAGCCGGGCGGCCTCACGCAGGCGGCGCTCCAGGCCGGGCACCGGTCGCAGCTCCCCCAGAAGCCCGACCTCGCCGATAGCGATCAGGTCGCGCGGCACGTGCTTGTCGCGCAGTGAGGAAGCCAGGGCAATCGCCAGCGGCAGATCCAGCCCTGGGTCGGTCAGGTCCAGGCCGCCCGCCAGATTCGCGTAGACGTCGTGACTTCCCAGGCCGACGCCGGCCCGGCGTCCCAGGACGGCCACGAGGAGAGCCAGTCGATTGGCGTCGATCCCCGACGCCGTGCGTCGCGGGCTTCCATAGCCACCAGGCGCCACGAGAGCCTGAACCTCCACAAGGAGTGGCCGGGTGCCCTCCAGGGCCGCCCCGGCGACGCTGCCTGGGGCATGCTCGTCCGTTGCGGACAGGAAGGCGCGGCCCGGATCGGCCACTTCGGCCAGGCCATGCTCGGCCATCTCGAAGACGCCGATCTCCTCGGTGGAGCCGAACCTGTTCTTCGTGGCCCGCAGCAATCGCATCGTCGCGGTTCGCTCGCCCTCGAGGCTGAGCACGGCGTCCACCAGGTGCTCGAGAGCCTTGGGCCCTGCCAGGCTGCCGTCCTTGGTGACGTGTCCGACCAGGATTACGACGACGCCCTCCTGCTTGGCAACCTCCATGAGCCGCAGGGTGCACTCGCGGACCTGTCCTACGCTGCCCGCCGGTCCCTCCAGCTCGTCCGCTGTGACCGTCTGTATGGAGTCCACTATCACGACGGTCGGGACGAGTTCGCGCGCCAGCTCGACGATGCGGCCTACCTCACCCTCGGCCACGACCTGGATCCGTTCGCCCACGGGCCCGTCGAGCAGGCCCAGCCGGCCCGCTCGAAGCCGGACCTGGCCCGCCGATTCCTCGCCCGTGGCGTAGAGGACGTGGCCGCTCGACGGTCCGCGGCTGCCCGTGGCGCCCGTCTCGCTCTTCGCCGCCCCTGCGCCCATCGCCAGTCCCGCGGAGGCCTGCAGCAACAGGGTTGACTTGCCGATCCCCGGCTCACCGCCCAGAAGAACGACAGACCCTGGCACGAGACCGCCGCCCAGAACGCGATCCATCTCGTCGATCCCCGTGGGCATGCGAACCGGCTCGGCCTCTCGCAGGCTGTTCAGCGACTGGGGAGCTGGGCGTCGACCGCCGGCTGCCGGCCCGGACGCCCGCCGGCTACTTGCGGCTTCGCGCACGACCGTCTCGACGAGCGTATTCCACTCGCCGCAGGTCCGGCACTGGCCCTCCCAGCGTAGATGAGCAGTGCCGCACGCCTGGCAGATGTACCGACTCTTCTGGCGGGGCACCCCTCCGGCCTCGGCTCAGAGAGCAGCTTCGACGGGTTGCTTCTCTTCGACGGTGTGGATCTCCAAACCCGCCTCGGAGCTCTTGTCGACGACGATGGTCGTTCCGGGCACCAGCTTCCCGAGCAGGAGCTGCTCGGCGAGGACGTCTTCGACCATGTTCTGGATGACTCGCCGGAGCGGACGAGCACCGTACGCAATGTCGTAGCCGATCTTGATGATGTGGTCCTTGGCCGCCTGCGTGACCTCGAGGCTCATGCCCTGGGCCTTGAGCCGGTCGCGGACGCGGCCGAGCATCAGGTCCACGATCAACCTGATCTCCTCGACGGTCAGCGACCGGAAGACGACGGTGGCGTCGATCCGGTTGAGGAACTCGGGACGGAAGGTCTGCTTGAGTTCCTTCTGCACCTTCTCCTGCATGAGCTGGTAGGAGGCGGCCTGACGCTCTTCGTCGGTCTCCCCTTGGACGCGGAAGCCCAGAGACGAGTTGGTCTGGAGCTGCCGGGCCCCCAGGTTCGAGGTCATGATGATGATGCAGTTGCGGAAGTCNNGCCTTCTCGATCTCGTCGAGCAGGACCACGGCATAGCTCTTGCGGCGGACTGCTTCGGTCAGCTGGCCACCCTCGTCGAAGCCGACGTATCCGGGAGGCGCGCCGACCAGGCGGCTGACGTTGTGGCGCTCCATGAACTCGCTCATGTCGATCTTGATGAGCGCGTCCTCCGAGCCGAACATGAACTCGGCAAGAGCCTTGGCCAGCTCCGTCTTGCCGACGCCGGTGGGTCCAAGGAAGACGAACGAGCCGATTGGCCGCTTTGGATCCTTCAGGCCGGCGCGCGCTCGTCGAACCGCCTTGGAGACGATCTCGATCGCCTCCTGCTGGCCGATGACCCGCTTGTGCAGGTCGTCCTCCATGTGTAGAAGCCGCTGGGACTCTTCCTCGGCGATGCGCATGACGGGAATGCCGGTCCACATCGAAACGACCTGGGCGATCTCCTCTTCATCCACCGAGGGCTGCTCGCTGGAGATGGACGATTGCCACTCGGCGCGCAGGTCGTCCGCCTTCTGGCGGGCGGCGGCCTCGGCTTCGCGGAGGGTTGCCGCATCCTCGTATTCCTGCGAATTGATGGCGCTGTCCTTCTCCCGAGTGATCCGATCGAGGTCTTTCTGGGCCTCGCGCAGGACCGGCGGAGCGGATGCGTAGCGCAGGCGGACACGACTGGCCGCCTCGTCGATCAGATCGATCGCCTTGTCCGGGAGGTGACGGTCGGTGATGTAGCGGATCGAGAGGTCGACAGCGGCCTTGACCGCGGCGTCCGTGATGGTGACCTTGTGGTGCTGCTCATAGCGCTCACGGATGCCCATCAGGATGGCGATGGTCTGTTCGAGCGTCGGCTCCTCAACCATGACCGGCTGGAAGCGTCTCTCGAGGGCCGCGTCGCGCTCGATGTACTTGCGGTACTCATCCAGCGTGGTGGCGCCGATGCACTGCAGCTCGCCGCGAGCCAGCGGCGGCTTGAGGATGTTGGCAGCGTCGATCGCGCCTTCGGCTGCCCCGGCCCCTACCAGAGTGTGCAGCTCGTCGATGAAGAGGATCGCGTCGTTTGTGCTGCGCAGCTCCTCGATGATCTTCTTGAG
>PLMA01000006.1 GCA_003141455.1 Chloroflexota bacterium
CCGCGTGCTCCCCTGCCACTTCGCCACGAACTCAGCCGGTGTCGGCACCCTGCCCTCCTGCGCCGGGTTCTACCCGCCGCCTGAGTGTACAGAGTGGACGCGGGGCAATGGAGCCCGGGATAGCTGCGACGATGCGAACATTGTGGCGCCACAGTCGGCGAAGGGGACGGTCCGACGACCGGTACAGAGCGAGCCGGGCAAGTGGCCAGTCGGCCTAAGGGTGAGCCGACGGGGCGGGCATCAGTCGCTCGAAGAACGCTTGCGCCCAGCCGGTCGCAATGCCTCCGATGATGACGAGGACCACAGCTCCGATGCCTGCGACTATCCGACCGCGGACGGTCCCCAGAAGAAGACGCACACCGGATCCCAGGCGCTCGAGCCAGAAGACGGGGCTCGTGAGGCGATAGATGGCATCGGGGTCGGATCGACGCTCGTCGGCCTCGGCCTGAAGTCGCCCGATCACCGTCTCAAGATGCTGAACGGCATACTTCGCAGCGTCGCTCCAGTAGACGTCGCCGACCCCGTTGACCGCGTCCAAGACGACATCGCGGCTCGTGATACCTAGGGCATGAGATGCCATCTGCATTCCGCCCCACCGATTGATCACCTTCATCAGCCGCCCGTACTCGCGGGTCAGCCACGTCCGCTCGTCCGCAGCCCGCGTTAGTTCGGCGGCGCTCATCGGTCCTCCGTGCCCGGCGCGTGTCTTGACAAAGGCAAGGTACGCGACAAGCCGGTCACGGAACTCGACCACGCTTTGGAGCTCAGTCTCCCTCATCCCGCAGTCTCGACCCCTCCCAGGTGGCTGAACCGCATCAGTCTACGCGCGTGCAGCCATCCGTAAGGCGGCCGAGCAGCGGCCGACGCCCGCAGCCCACGACGATCCGCGCATAGCGCCGCGCCCGGACGGCCTCTTGACCGACGCATAGGCCATGCTGCCCGGAGGCCTCGGCTTACGGGCGCAGCCGCTCGGCACTTCTCGGTCGGTCGATGGCGTCTCGCACCGCGCGCCCCAGCGCTTCGGCGGTGAACGGCTTGGGCAGGAACGCCACCTCCCGTCTCGAGATCCCGTGAGACATCACCGGATTCTCGGTAAAGCCGGAGATGTAGAGGACGGGCATATCGGGCCGGTCCGCCCAGAGTCGGTCAGCCAATTGGTGGCCCTGCATGCCGGGCATGACCACGTCGGTGACGAGCAGGTCTAGCGACCCGATCTGGGAGGCGGCGAGCGGAAGCGCTGCGGCGCCCGAGGTCGCCTCGAGGACCGTGTAACTCTGTTCCTCGAGAACACGCCGGCAGAACCCGCGCACGGCGGCGTTGTCCTCGACGAGGAGGATCGTCTCGGAGCCGGGCGTGGTCGGGCGCACCGTGACCGCCTCAGTCACCGCGGCCGCCTCCTCCTCCACGCGCGGCAGGTAGATCTTGAACGTCGTCCCCTTGCCCAGCTCGCTGTACGCCGAGATGCTGCCGCCGCTCTGCTTGACGATGCCGTACACGGTCGACAGCCCGAGCCCCGTGCCCTTCCCCTTCTCCTTGGTGGTGAAGAAGGGGTCGAAGGCGTGGGCCGCCACCTCGGGAGGCGCCCCCTGCCCCGAATCGGCGACTTCGACGACGAACCAGCCGGGCTGGGATCGCGTCCGCACCACGAGGCGCCCCCAACCGGGCATGGCTTGGAAGGCATTGAGCAGGATATTGTACAGGCAGGTGCGGATGAAATCCGGATCAACCCGCAGGACGGGGGGCGGCCCTTCCGACTCGCGGACGATCTCCACTGCCTCCTTGGCGGCCTTCACCGCCACCAGGTCCAACACCGTGCCGATTAGGGCGCCCATATCGGTGTCTACCCGGTTCAGCTCCAGCGACTTGCCGAACTCCAGGAAGCTTTCAGCGAATCGGCTCACGCGCTGGATCTCCTTCTTCATGTTCTCGAGCAGCGAGTCGAATCGGCCGGCGTCCTGAGACTTGTCCGGGCGGTAGGCTTCCTGCATGTGATCGATCCCCAGACTGACGAAGTTCAGGGGGTTCTTGATTTCGTGGGCGATGCTCCGCGAGAATTGACCAATCCCCGCCTGGTGTTCGGCCTTGCGCAGCTTCTCCCGCAGGTCGCGGTCTTCGCGGAGCTTGCCGATCATGTAGTTAAAGTTCTGCGCCAGCTGCCCGATCTCGTCCCGGCGTCCCGCCGGCAGCTCGCAGTGCAGGTCCCCCCCGGCCACGCGCCGCGCGGCGCGGACCATCTCCTCGATAGGCTTCGTGTACCAGCGCGCCAAAACCCAGGCCAGCCCGGTCCCGAGTAGGAAGATGAAGAGCGCCGCGGCGATTCGGCGGATGACGCTGGTACGCAGAAAGACGGAGAAGGCCTCGGTGGACATTCGCAGGTGGATATAGCCCAGCGTGAGCCCCTCGGACGCCACGGGGATGACCACGTCATAGAACGTGCCCTCGCTGGTGACGGGCTGCCCGAGTTCCGCACGAAAGATCAGTTCGCGCTTGCTCCGGGTGAGCCACTTCCCCACTTCCGCGGCGTCGGTGCTGGCCAGCACGCGGTGACTGCTGCTGATGACGGAGATTTCCGTGACTCCCTTGATGTTCAGCCTGTCCAGGGCGGTCTTGAGGCTTTGGTCGCTGTAGGCTCCCTTCCGGCTCAACTCCTCCATGCCGATGCGGATGGCCTCGGACAGCTCCGCCGTCTGCCGCTCGAAATCGGCGTAGAGCACCTTTTCGGTGTGGTGGTAGAGAAGGGCCAGCACGGTGACGAGGCTCAAGCTCAAGATGAGCATGATCGCCATCAGTTTGCGGTTCAGCGAGGTGAACATGGATCGGCCCGCACATGGCTCCCCGACGCGCCGGCAATGCCGCGACCCGACCGGAGCGTCAGGGGCTGATGACGAGGAGTTCAACGCCGTCGCGACAAGCCCAGTATAGGGCACGCGCGTCCTGCGCCGCAATCCTTAGATAGAGGGCCGTATAGGGGCGGCCCAGCATGTAGTTCCAGACCGTCGGGAGGGGACGGGTGAGGTACCATCCGGCGTAGTGGGCCTGCTCCCACCACC
>PLMA01000044.1 GCA_003141455.1 Chloroflexota bacterium
GCGAACTTGTGGACCAGGTCGTGCAGCGGCACCCCGTACTGCAGGGCGACGCTGACCATGGTCGCGAAGCTGTCCATCAGGCCGGAGATCGTGGAGCCTTCCTTGGCCATCTTGAGGAACATCTCGCCCGGCTGGCCGTCCTCGTAGAGGCCCACGGTGATGTAGCCCTCGTGGCCNNGCGATCGCCTTGAGGCCCATCTTCCAGCCCTCGAGGTAGACCGTCTCGATCTCCTGCGGGGTGGCCGCCTCGGGCATGTTGACCGTCTTGCTGATCGCGCCCGAGAGGAAGGGCTGGACCGCCGACATCATGCGGAGGTGGCCCAGGTAGTGGATGGAGCGCGTGCCGTTCATCGGCTTGAAGGCGCAGTCGAAGACCGAAAGGTGCTCGGGCTTCAGCTCGGGAGCGCCCTCGATCGTCTCGCGCTCGTTGATGTAGGCGACGATGGCATCGACCTGCGCGGCCGTGTAGCCGAGCTTACGCAGGGCTGCCGGGACGGTCTGGTTGACGATCTTGAGGAAGCCTTCGCCGACGAGCTTCTTGTACTTGACCAGGGCGATGTCGGGCTCGATGCCGGTGGTGTCGCAATCGAGCATAAAGCTGATAGTTCCAGTGGGCGCGAGCAAACTGGTTTGCGCGTTCCGGTATCCATGCTCGCGACCGAGCGCCAACGTTTCGTCCCAAATATCGCGCGCAGCACGATGAAGATCGACCGGAAGGCCGGCCTTGTCGGGGATGCCGTGGGCGGCGTCGCGATGCTTCTCGATGACGCGCAAGAACGGCTCCTCGTTCTTGCGGTATTCGGCGAACGGGCCGCCGTGATCGCGGGCGATGATCGCGCTCTGGCGGTAGGCCTCGGCGGTCATGATCGAGGTGATTGCGCCGGCGTAGGCCTGGCCCTCGGAGGAGTCGTAGGCGAGGCCGCGGCTCATCAGCAGGGCGCCCAGGTTGGCGTAGCCCAGGCCGAGGGGCCGGAAGAGGTGCGAATTCTCGGTGATCTTGGGCGTGGGGTAGCTGGCGTTGTCGACCAGGATCTCCTGGGCGGTGATGGTCAGGCGGCTGGCGTACCGGAACGCCTCGACGTCGAACTCGCCGTCGTCGCGCACGAACTTCATCAGGTTGAGCGAGGCGAGGTTGCAGCTGGTGTCGTCGAGGAAGCTGAACTCGCTGCACGGGTTGGTGGCGTGCTGGCGGTCCGAGTTGGCGACCGGGTTCCAGTCGTTGATCGTGGTGTCGTACTGGATGCCGGGGTCGCCGCAGACCCAGGCCGCCTCGGCCATCTCGTGGAAGAGGTCGTGGGCGCGGAAGGTGTCCATCGGGGCGCCGCCGACGACGGCGTGGGTGGTCCAGGAGCCGTCGGCCGCGACGGCGCGCATGAAGTCGTCCGTCACGCGGACTGAGTGGTTGGCGTTCTGGAAGGCGACCGAACCGTACGCCTCGCCGGTGAAGCTCGGGTCGTAGCCGGCCTCGATCAGGGCCCAGGCCTTCTTTTCTTCCCGCAGCTTGCAGTTGATGAATTCCCGAATGTCGGGGTGGGTGACGTCCAGGATCACCATCTTGGCGGCGCGGCGAGTCTTGCCGCCCGACTTGACCACGCCGGCGAACGCGTCGTAGCCGCGCATGAATGAGACGGGGCCCGAGGCGGTGCCGCCGCCCGACATCTTCTCCCTGCTCGATCGAATGGTCGAAAGGTTCGAGCCGGCGCCGGAGCCGAACTTGAACAGCATCGCCTCGGTCTTGGCCAGGTCCATGATGCTGGACATAGTGTCTTGGACCGAGTTGATGAAGCAGGCCGAGCACTGGGGGTGCGCTTCGACGCCCACGTTGAACCAGACCGGCGAATTGAAGGCGAGCTTCTGGTGGACGAGGAGGTGGGTCAGCTCGGCCTGGAAGGCTCTGAGGTCCTCGTCGGTCGCGAAGTAGTGCTTGGTCTCGGCCCATGACGTGATGGTGTTGACGACGCGGTCGATCAGCTGGCGGACGGAGGTTTCTCTCTCCGGCGTGCCGAGGTGGCCGCGGAAGTACTTGCTGACAACGACGTTGGTGGCCAGCTGGCTCCAGAACGCCGGGACTTCCACGTCCTTCTGCTCGAAGACGTTGACGCCCTTCTCGTTGCCGATGGCCGCGATCCGGGTCTCCCACTCGATCTCGTCGTAGGGGTGGACGCCGAGTCGGGTCCAGCGGCGCGGGAAAGTGAGGCCCTTGACGCCGATGCCGGTGAAGCGGCCGTCGGGGAGCATGGGGGCAGTGGCGGCGGGCGCGGGCGCGGCGGCGCTTGTGGCGGCGGCCGCGGCCGACTGGGCGGCGGCGGGCGTGCCGGCGACGCTTTCATCCATGACGGGGATCGCAGAGGTGAGGCCCTCGGAAGGGGCGCTCGCTGAGGGGACGTGCTCGGCGGCTCGGTGCATTTCCTGGACCTCTTGTACTAGCTCTGCTGGATCGTTCATTCATCTGGTGCTCTGGGGAGGGGGAGTGGCTTCGGCAACCGTTCGCCGACCGCTCATGGCGTGCCTGGGGCATTGGCGCCGGCGTTGTCGGCGTTTGTCGGCCGTTCGTGGCCGTTGCCGACCGTTGGTGGCCGTTGGTGGCCGCGTTGTCGGCCGTTCGTGGCCGCTTGTCGGCCGTTGGTGGCCGCGTTGTCGGCGACCAGTAGTTCGTAACCCTTCGTGGCCGTTCCCCGGCGGCCCTTCGTGACCATTCGCCGGCGGAGAATGCCGGCTGCTGGCCACCCTGACGATAGCTGCGAGTGCTCGGCCGATCTTCCTCCCATCGGGCCGTCGGATCGCCGTTCCCGACCTTCCTTGATCAGTCCGTGCGGCGCCTTTGGGCGCCGTTGCGGACCCGGCCAACCGGCTGAATGTACGCCTGCCGCTCGGACCTAGTCAATAGGCAAAAACACAACATCTTGTGGTATCCTGCCCGGCGGAACCACCACATCTAGACAAACGGCGAGTTCGGTGGAGATCCGCCTCGTGGGCGTGGACGACCTGCGGATTGGCTGTGGACACGCTGTGGACGACTTGCCCGGGCTGCGGCCCAGGCCTTCGCGACGACCGTTCCACTGCGGCCCCGAACCCTGGCAATTCCGCCACTTACGAACGGCCGTTCTATTATAGCCGCTCGTCTGATGCGCGGGAAGAGCGATGACGCTCGCTGGTCGGCCACATCGGGCGCCGTCCGCCTCCGCTTGGGCTCCGTTCGCCCCGCCTCGGCCCCGTTCGGCCCCCACCGACCTCGCGCGCCGAGCTCGCGCGCCGAGTCGGAAGTAAGCCGGAGTAGAGCCGCCCGTTCGATCATGGCGGCGATGGATCGGGCCCACATCGGCAACACGTTCCGGGCGATCCGCGTCGAACTGCGGCTGCGCCAGGCCGACGTCGGCCGCCGTGCCGGGGTTTCGCAGCAGACGGTCTCCAAGGTCGAGCGCGGGCGCTTCGGCGGACTATCGGTCGACGCCTACTCCCGGATCGCCGATGTTCTCGATGCCGATGTTCAGCTGGTGCCGCGCTGGCGAGGTCCGAAGCTCGACCGACTGCTCGATCGCCGGCATGCTTTCCTGCAGAACCGAGTCGTCGAGACGTTGGTCGCGCTCAGCTGGGAGGTCCACACCGAGCAGTCTTTCAACCA
This sequence comes from Chloroflexota bacterium, assembly GCA_003141455.1. Classification (GTDB taxonomy): domain Bacteria; phylum Chloroflexota; class Limnocylindria; order Limnocylindrales; family CSP1-4; genus Fen-1039. Next base: position 3,623 of record PLMA01000044.1, read on the forward strand.
CTTCGGGGACCGGGGCTCGGTTGACGTGTTGGGCTGGCGACCCGACCTCGGAGCGCTGCTGATCGTGGAGATCAAGTCCGAGATCACGAGTCTCGAGGAGACGCTGCGCCGGATCGACGTGAAGGCGCGTGTGTGTCCGAAGGCCGCTCGGCAGGAACGCGGCTGGGTGCCGCGTATGGTCGGTGTCGCCGTCGTCCTGCCCGACGCCGCCACGCATCGCAACCTTCTGCGGCGACACTCGGCGCTGGTATCCGCGTCTCTGCCGGCCCGGACGGTGGCCGTGCGCCGCTGGGTGACCGAACCGGCGGGCGATCTGCGTGGGGTGTGGTTTCTGCGCAATACCAGCGGAGGGAGTGCTATGCGGAGGGTTGAGCCGAGCCGGCGCGTCCGAGCCACTCACGGGAGGCGCCGAGGGGAGGTCGCGACTCCGAATCATCCCGGCGCGAGCGTGGACCGGCACATCTTGGTGGCCAAGCCGCCGCTCGAGGGCGGGCGCGAGGAGGTTGGCTCCGTTTAGTACTCCGTCCACTGGTACAACGCAGTTTCGGCGGGGTGCCGGGTAGGGGCAGTTTCGGCAGGGTGCCGGAACGAGCAGCCGCGGCAGGGTGCCGGAGCGAGCAGTCGCGGCAGGGTGCCGGGTAGGGGCAGCCGTCGGCGGCCCGACGCTTGGCTAGCGCCCCGAGGCCGGTCTGCGGCGGCCGTTGCCGTGCTTGCGGGTGGCGCCGCGACCGGGAGACCAGCGGGGGCGGTCGTCAGCGGTGCTGTCGTCGGGAGCGGCGCCGGGTCCGGCGCCCCTGCCGGGTGGATTGGGCCGGCCGATGCTCGGCGGCGACCCGCTCGGGCCGCGCGGCGCGTTCGGTTGTCGCGTGCCGGGGCCGCTCGGCGGCTGGTTCGCCGCGTTCGGCTGCCGCGGGTTCGGTTGCCACGCACCGGGCTCGCGTGACTCGCGCGGCGGCTCGTTCGGTTTGTTCGGTCGCTGCGCCCTCGGTCGACCGATCGAAGGGGCCGAAAGGCGCTGCCGATCCAGCCGGTCGATGAGCCAGCCGTTGCGAGTCGTTCGACCACCGGATCGCCGGACGATGCCCGTGAGTTCGATGTCGTCGGTTACGACCAGGACTCCGGGCGAGCTGGCGGCGAACTCGTACTCGACCAGCCGAGCGATCACCTCGTCCGCGGTGAACCGGCCCGCGTATCGAATCTCCACGCCGGAGGCCACGTGGCGCGAGGCCATGCCATGCTCCGGTGAGCCGTCCAGGACGAGGATGACCGAAACGCCCGGCGGAACGATGGCTCGGAGGCGTCCGATCAGGGCCGCTGCCGGAAGCGGTGTCGTGGACCGGCGGAGCGCGTGGAGGACGTTCGTGCCGTCGACCACCAAACGCTCGACGCCTTCGAGGACGCGGCGATCGTCAGGCACGGGGACTCCGTGCCGGCGAGCCGGATGCGGACGATTCGAATCGGGGCTGCGCGGAGCCGCCCGGCTGCCGCGGGCCGTCCGGCAGCGTCCGGCGCCAACTTCGCCGCTCCGGTAGCATCCTGGTCATGCTTCTTCTCGTCGACCTCGATGGTGTCGTCTATCGCGGCGCCCAGCCGATCCCCGGCGTCGCTGCCGTGCTCGTCGCCCGCGCGGACGCCGGCGACGAGGTTGTGTACGTGACCAACAACTCGATGTGGGACCGCGCCGACTACGTTACCCGCCTTTCGGGGATGGGTGCGCCGGTGGATCCGGATCGCATCGTCTCGTCGGCCCGGGCCACCGCGCTCTACGTGCGCGACCTGCAGCCCCCGGTCCGGCGCGTGCTGGTGGTCGGCGGGGCGGGCCTGGTCAACGAACTGGTCGACGTTGGCGTCGAAGTGGTCTTCTCTGGCGATGCGGCCGAACGCTGGTCGGCCAACGGGCGAGATGCCGCGGCGGCCGTCGGGCCGGTGGACGCGGTGGTTGTCGGCCTCGACCTCGAATTCACCTATGCGCGACTGGCCTGCGCCGTCGAAGCAGTCCGAGCGGGGGCCAGGTTCGTCGCTACGAACCGCGACCCGGTCTATCCGTACGAGAAAGGGCTGATGCCCGGCGCAGGGTCCATCGTGGCGGCCATCGAAACGGCCTCCGGCGTGAAGCCGGTGTCGATCGGCAAGCCCGGGCCGCTGCTCCTCCAGATCGCGGCTCATGCCGTGGGCCGGGACGCGGCCGACGCGGTGATGATCGGCGACAGCCTCGTCACCGACGTTGCGGCGGCCGTTGCCGTGGGGGCGCGGTCCGTGCTGATGCTGACCGGGATCAGCAAGCGGCAGCAGGTCGAAGCGCTGGCCGCGGTCGATCGACCGACGGAGATCGCAGCCGACGCGGCCGAACTGGCGGTCGTGCTCGACCGGCTGGCCGGAGGCGGCTCGCGGGGCTGAGTTAGCGGGACCCGGCGGGTCGCACTCGACCGCTGGCCGGAGGCGGCTCACGGGGCTGAGTCGGCGCGGGCGAACTGGCAGTCGTGCTCGACCGGCTGGCCGGCGGCGGCTCACGAGGCTGAGTTAGCGGGACCCGGCGGGTCGCACTCGACCGCTGGCGCAGAGCTAGGCGGCGTCGGCCCGCGGCTGCACGACGTTGGCCCGGTCGCGAAGGAAGCTCGTCATCTGGTCACTCGGGAGCGGCCGCGAGAAGAGGTAGCCCTGGCCGATGTCGCACTGGAGGGCCCGCAGCCGGTCGGCCTGCTCGGGCCGCTCCACACCCTCGGCGACCGTCTCCAGCTTCAGTGTCTTCGCGATTCGGATCATGGCGTCGACCAGCGCGCCGGCGGTGGGCTCGGTCGCGACTCCATCGACGAACGACTTGTCGATCTTCAGGATGTCCACGGGGAAGCGGCGCAGATAGGCCAGCGACGAGTAGCCGGTCCCGAAGTCGTCGATCGCCATCCTGACTCCCAGCGACCTCAGCTGGAAGAGGCGGTTGAGGGTCGCCGCCGTGTCGGTCATCAGGACGCTCTCCGTGATCTCCAGGATCAACCGGCTCGGCGGCAATCCGGAGTCCTCCAGAGCGTCGGCGACGTCCCGAAGGAGGTTGGTATGGCGCAGCTGCCGCCCCGAGAGGTTGACGCTGAGGGTGATCGGGTCGTCGAAGGGGAAATCGTTCTCCCACACCCTGACCTGACGGCACGCTTCGCGGAGGACCCATTTCCCGAGCGGGACGATGAGACCGATCTCTTCGGCGAGCGGGATGAACTCCACCGGCCCCACGGTGCCTCGGCTCGGGTGCTGCCACCGAACCAGCGCCTCGACGCCGGTCAGGCGCCCGGTCGCGAGGTCGATCGTGGGCTGGTAATACACCAGAAACTGCGACTCCTCGAGCGCCGTCCTGAGTTCCGCCTCGAACTCGATCCGCTGGACGGCGAGGGCATGCATTTCCGGGTCGAAGATCGCGAATCCGCCCTCGCAGGTGCGGGCATTGTGCAAGGCCACGGCACCGTTGCCCAGCATATCTTCGGCCGTCTCCTCACCGCCGGTGGAGATGGCGATGCCGATGTGGGGCTGCAACTCCACCTGAGTCCCCGGCAGGGAGACGGGCTGGCGGAGCGTGCTCATGATCCGTTCGATTGCCTGCAGGGCGTCGGCCGGAGAGGTGAGGTGCTCGAGCAGGATTCCGAATTCGTTTCCTCCGAGGCGGGCGACCGTGTCATGGCCCCGGACACATCCGCGCAGCCGATCCGCCACCGCCTTGAGGGTCGTGTCGCCGGCGCTGTGGCCCAGGCTCTCGTTTACGCGCTTCATACCGTCCACGTCGCAATAGAGAACAGCGACGATGCGTCCGTCTCGTGGGGCGGCGGCGAGGGCGTGCTCGATCATGGTCGAGAAGAGGGCGCGATTAGCCAGTCCGGTGAGCGCGTCGTGGAAGGCCTGGTGGCGTAGCTCGGCCTCCATTCCATGGTGCTCTGTCACGTCGCGGGTGTTGAGCACGATGCCGCTGACGGCCGGAACATCCAGCAGGTTCGTCGCCTGGGTCTCGGTGTGCCGCCACGATCCGTCGGCGTGCCGCAGGCGGCACTCGATGACGCGCCTCGAGCCGGCCTCCGCGGCGATCTGTCTGAGGTCGAGCGCGACTCTCCTTCTGTCGTCGGGGTGAATGATGCTGGCCAGGCTCGAGCCGATCAGATCCTCAGGCTCGCGGCCGAGGATCTGGCGCGCCGAAGGCGAGAGGTAGGTGAGCAGGCGCTCCGAAGAGACGATGCCGATCATGTCGGTCGAGCTCTGGATCATGGCCTGGAACCGCTCGACGCCATCCCGCTTCGCCATCGCCGACTGCAGATCCATGCGCGAGAGTGCCAGGGAGACCTGCGTCGCCAGGGCGCGAATCGCCCGCGGCAACTCCTCGCTGATGGGGCCCGGCGATTCGATCAACAGGACGCCCCGGGCCGTCCCGTTTGAGTCGACGCGCGTGACGAGAGTCTCTCCGGGAAGGAAGGATGGCTTGTGGGCAGGCTCGCTGACGGCCGTGTCATCGGCCGCGTCCGCAGCGGGGTCGGCCGCGTCCGACGCGCTCCCAGTCCGGAACAGGCGTTGATCCGCCAGCTCGTGACCGGCGGCGACGAGGCGTCGGACTTCGACGACGGCCGATTTCATCTCGGCGGCCCGCTGGCCGGCCGATTCGACAACCCGGAGCCGGCCCGGCGGCGCGTTCGAGCCTTCGATCATCGCCAGGCTGACCCGCACGGACGGCAGGTCCACGCACAGTGCCTGGGCTCCCTCGATCACGGAAGCGACGATGGCCGGAAGATCGCCGGCGGAGACCAGATCGAGCCCGACGGCAGCCAGGATCTGCTCGCGGTGGGCCGTCCGCTCGTAGCGCGCCATGGACCTCGCCATCCCGTGCATCAGGCAGGCGACGAGGACGAATGAGACCGCCACGGCCGAGCCCATCGCCAGTGTCCCTGGAGCGCCGAACCCCGCGCTTACGGCCACGGCCGAAAGGAGGCCCGTTCTGAACAGCACCCTTGGTAGCGACCCATAGGCCGAGCCGAGCAAGACGGCCGATGCAAGCAACATCGCAATCGCGGGGAACCCGCGCTCGGAAACGGCCACGGTCAAGAGACAGATGCCGCCCATAGTCACGCCGTCGGCCAGGAGGTCGAATCGGCGGCGCCGGTAGGCCCAGATCCACACGAAGGCGAGGGCGGGCGGTGAGGCGACGCCCGCAACGTACAAGATGAAGGGCTGCGGGCTTGACGCCACCACGGCGACCAGGGCCCCGGCGGCATTGACGAGGGCGAACGCCACAAGCAGCTGCTGAACTCGACCTACCATGTCGTGAGGTCGAGCACGAGCGCGAAAACCTGGGGCGATCTCCGCCACCTTGAGACTTGCCAAGAGGGGCCGGTGCCTCCGGAGAGTCGGAATTGCCGTAAACGGGTACCAGACGACCAGGACTGCAACCTTGTCTACTAGCGGCTTCGGCAGAGGTCGCCCGCTTGTGAGGGGTTGGCCCTACGTCGTATGCGCGATCTTCACTGGCCACTCGTCCCAGACTGGCCACTCGTCCCAGGTTCGGCCCGGCCCGGTTCAGGCCGGTCTCGCTGGTCCCTCTCGGTCCCGCCTTGTCCGGCCCCTGTCCGGCCAGGCCGGCGTGGGCTCCGGCGGTGTAGCATCGCCGAAACCATGACGACCTCGAATCGGCCCGCCCAATCTGAAGGTTCCGCCCTCCGCCCGATCGAGCGGCGGGACCTGAACGGTCTCGAACCTGCCGCCGGCGATCCCGACTCGTCCGACCACGACTCCGACCACCACGAGGAGGAGCGTGCCCTGGGCCCGGGCGATCGAATCAGGGGCAGGATCGGGCATCAACTCACTCGGGTGGGCTGGCTCGTGCTGGCCGCAGGCCTGGCCTTCGGTTCGGCAGGAGTAGTCGCGGCAACACAACCGACGCCGGCCGGCGGCCATCGGCAGGAGCTGACGTGGGCCGCCGATCAGGAGCTATCGGCGAAGCTTGATGCGGCGGTCCGAGACATGGTCCTCGTCAACGGCGACATCGACCTCCTCGGTCAGACGTCCCGCAAGACGCTCGCCAGCCTGGTTCAGATCGACCAGGGCGCGCTCACGGACGCCTGGGGCAGCGGCTCGACCGCTGTGGATTCCATCTACGCTCGTGCGGGGGATCTGGACACCAGGCTGACCTGCGATCCCTGGAGCGCGGCCCGCGAAGGCGAGCTGAGCAAGACCTACAGCCCCGCTCTGATCGATCGCTATCACCGCATCTGCCTGGCCCTTACCTCGGTAGGCCCGCTCCGCGACGACTGGGCGTCACTGGTGGCAGGCAGCCGGACGGCCATACAAGTGGCCCTGGACATCAACAGCCACGATCAGATCGGCACCAACGCGCTGCGACTGGCGACACAAGGCCGCTATCCCGAGGCTCTGGCGGAGCTCTCGCGCGCCTCGACTGCGATTGCAGATGCGACGTCGGTAACCGCCGATCTGGCGAAGGTCACCGACGTCTCCACCCTTCAGGACTGGCTGACTCGAACGACGCGTTGGGACAGTGCAGCTGGGGTCCTGTGGCAGACGGTGATCGATTCGAAGGGCGGCATCTCGCCCCAAGTCACGGCCGCGATCAAGGGCGAGAAGGATGCCAGGGCGCTCTTGCCCGACGACAACTCCGTTCTGCAAGTGGTAATGGACGAGCTGGCCGGCAACCTCATTCCGTACGGCATCTCGATCGAAACGTCCAGGGGTGCGTTCGCGGCCGCGATCAGCGATCTGGTGGGTGGCACGATCTTCGGCCACTAGGCGCTTCCTATCTCAGCGACGATGGCCGAGTCGATAGACTTGTGCAATCGTCACGTGCCGGCGCTACGGTGCCGACTCCATGGGTCAGCGGCGCCCCCGTGAGCCGTACACAGGCCGGAGGGTCCTGGTCATGCAGTTGCGCGTAGTGAGCGATCAGCCCTGGGATGTGCAGGCGGACGCGATCGCCATCCCGTTCGTCGGCGAGCCCAGGTTCGAGGGACCGCTGGCCGAAGTCGACAGGCGCTCGGGTGGCGAACTTGCGGCCCTCACCGCGTTCGGTGAGCTGAAGGCCGAGCGGTACGGCACAGTCGTGGTGGCGCCCGGCGAGCTGAAGGCCGGACGGCTGCTGGCCCTGGCTGCGGGAGACGCGGAGACGATCACACGGCAGGTGGTCGTGCGGATCGGGTCGACAATCGAGCGACGATTGGCCGGCAGTTCGGTCAAGCGGCTGGCCATCTACCTCGGCGATCTGGGCTCGCGAATCCCCGGGGGCGCCGAGGTTGTCGCGGAGCTGCTGGCCCGCGGCGTGGTCGAGGGCAGCTTCGAGCCGGCCACGATCTACCGCGCCGACGTGAAGTCGGCCCCGCCCGAGTTGGACGAGCTGATCCTGGTAGCGCCCGGCGCGGAGACTGCCGCATTGAAGCGGGCCGCGGAGCGCGGCGTCGTGATGGGCGAGGGCGCCAACCTGTCCCGCCGCCTGGACAATCGCGCCGCCAACGACGTCACGCCCGAAGTGCTGGCCGGCGAAGCCCGAGCCATCGCCGAACGCCACGGCCTCTCGATCGACGTCATCGGGCCTGAGAAGGCCGCCGAGCTGGGCATGGGTATGTTCCTAGCCGTGGGGCGCGGGAGCGACAACCCGCCTCGGCTGATCGTTCTGCGGTCCGGCGAGACGGGGGCGAAGGATGCCGCCGGCCGACGGCTGGCTCTCGTGGGCAAGGGCGTCTGTTTCGATTCGGGAGGCATCAGCATCAAGCCGGCCGACCGGATGGAAGAGATGAAGATGGACAAGTCCGGTGCCTGCACGGTCATAGCCGCCATCGCGACCGTCGCCCGGCTCGCACCCGGGACGCCGCTCATGGCGCTGGCTCCAGCCGTGGAGAACATGCCCGGGCCTCACTCCACCCGCCCGGGCGACGTGGTCAAGGCGATGAACGGCAAGACCGTGGACATCATCAACACGGATGCGGAGGGCCGGCTCATCCTGGGCGACGCGATGTGCTACGCGGAGAAGCTGGGCGCCACCCATCTCGTGGACATCGCCACCCTCACCGGCGCCGTGGCTCGAGCGCTCGGCGACCAGATGACCGGCGCCTTCGGCCAGCCTCAGGAGTGGTACGACGCCGTGGCCGCGGCCGGCGAACGGGCGGGAGAGCGGTACTGGCAGATGCCGATGATCGAGGAGTACCGCAAGGATCTGGACAGCTGGTATGCGGACTTCACGAACACCGGATCGGCCGAGGGCGGCCTGGTGAAGAGCGCCCTCTTCCTGCGCGAGTTCGTGACCGTCCCATGGGTCCACCTCGACATCGCCGGCACCGGCTACTTCCGCAAGAAGACGCCGTACGCCCCGGCCGGCGCCACGGGCGTGGCTCATGCGACTCTCGTCGAACTGGCTCTCGCCGGCGCCGCAAAGGCGTAGGGGCGCAGGCGTGGCGGGACTCGGGTCCTTCTGGCAGGGTGGACCGGACGCGCTGGTCCTGCTGCTCGGCCTGGTCGGGCTGGCCTGGGGCGTTGCCGCCGACCGGATCGCTGCCCGGTGGCCCGCTCATGAGGACGGATCGGTCCGTGGCTTCGACTGGCGAACGCTGGTCGTGGCCTTCTTTGGGACGGTGGTGCTGGCCGCCTTGACGGTGCGTTTCGGCGATGTTGGCGAGCGGCTTCTGTTCGGCGTCTACTTCGCGGCCCTTGTGCTGCTGATGGCCACGGACCTCGATCAGAAGCTCCTGCCGGATGCGGTGACGCTGCCTCTCATCGTTCTAGGCGGGTTCGCTCTGGTGTGGGGCGGCGACACGCTCGTCTCGCGCTCGCCGGCCTGGACGGCGGTGGCCGGCGCGGTTGTCGTGCCGGCTCTGCTCTACGCTTCGTCTCTGCCATTCGGGGAGGGAGCGCTTGGGGGCGGCGACGTCAAGTTCATGGCCAGCGTCGGCCTCATGACCGGACTGATCAGGACCGTCCTGTCGCTCTTCGCCGGGGCGATGCTGGGCGGCGTGGTCATCTTCGTCCTGCTGATCTCACGGCGCATCACTCTCAAGAGCTTCGTTCCGTTCGGGCCGTTCCTGATCGCCGGCGCCGCCTGGGCCGCGCTGCTGCCGGCTTCGAGCTAGGATCGGCCGGAACCGCGGGCCGGCCGGCGCGCCGGTGCGGACCTGGGATCCTCAGGATCGGGAGCGGTCAAGCCGCGAGGGAGGCCCGGCGAGTGCCGCAGCTCGGGCAGTAGTAGGTCGTGACGTTGCCCGAACTCTTCTCGAAGGCCAGGAGATCCGACATGAGCTCGTGGAGGCCGTCCTTGCGAATCCTGGCGGCCGGGTAGCCGCAGTCGCACCACGCGACTTCCTCTCCCGCGCGCCGGCTGAACTGGCGGTGCTCGGCCAGGAACGCTTCGAGGCTGCCGCGCTTGGTCTCGGCGTCGCCTTCGCCCTCGAGCAGGTCGAGGGCCTGCTGGACCAGATCCAGGCGAGCGCAGGGCGCGGCTCGGGTCTGTCCGAGAGTGGCGAGAGCCCCAGCGGCGGCGACGCGATCGCGCCACTTCGGGGAGCTGTGCAGGGCAACGTCCAGGGCTTCCACGGCGGGCTGGCCGATCTCGAGGCACTTGTCCCAGCGCTGCTGAGCCGCCCAGAAATGGGCGGCCATGGCGTCGTTCTCCGGCGGTTCCCACTTGAGCTGGATCAAAGCCGCGACTATGTCAGCCCTCTCGAGGGCATCGACGTGGTCGAAGGAGGCAACCAGCAGCGGAATGGCCGCCGGCCCGCACTCGCCGCAACGACGCCACTCGCGCAGCGCCGCCCAGTATCTTGCCCCGGTCTCGTCTGTCGGCGGCGTCCAATTCATCTCTTGAAGGCCACGCGCCGCCGCCCGCCGTATCGCCGGATCGTTGTCGTTCAGGGTGCCGGCGAGGGCGCCGACCACCTCCGGCGAACTCAGTCGGGCCAGCCTCCGGACCGCTATCTCGCGCACGTCGGCGTTGTCGTGCGCGAGCGCTTCCTTGAGCTTCCCGATCGATCTGGCGTCGCAGAGGGAGTCGAGGGCCTGCGAGGCGGCTCGCTCGACGACCAGGCTCGACCGTCCCGTCGACTTTACGCGGGCCTGCTCCCGAGCCACCACGACGATGAGCGGCAAGACCGCCTCCTCGTCCCCGATCGCTTGGAGGGCCTTGACGGCTGCCGCGCGCACGCCTTCATCGGAGTCCATGACGGCCTTGATGAGCGGCTGCACCGCGCCCGCGGCATGGATCCGGCCCAATTCGCCTGCCGTAGCTCGCCGCGTATCCGCGTCCGGATCCGTCATCAGGCGCCGGTAGACGGCCGTGGCGGCGGCCAGCTGGATTGCGGGATCGCGATCGTCCATTGCGGCGACCAGCGGATCCACCACGCGGAAGCCGCCTCGGGCCGCCAGCGCGTCGACGGCGGCTCGGCGTACGCCAGAGTCCTGGTCCTTGAGAAGGGCTACCAGGGGTTCGACGGCGAGCGGATCCCTCAGAGGAGCCAGGGCCTCGGCCGCGGCCATGCGGATCGAAGCGTCTTTGTGGGCCAGTGCCTTGATCAAGCCCTGGGCATCTCTCTTGGCCTCCAACTGAGCGATGTTGGGGGGACCGAAGAGCGGCATTGTGAGGGCCTCTTTTCTCGCTTCGGGCGGCCTGGCGGTGGCGGCGTCGGAGAACGGAATGGCGGTCCGTCGGCCAGCTGCCAACGCGACCGGATGTGTGTGCGAATCAGAGGCTAGCACCCTTAGGTGCTGTATTGCGAGTGCCTCAGCTCCCATGTTGATGCCGCATGCCCTGGTCCGCACCTCAGCCGACCGTACCTCACGGGAGTGGGACTTTCGGGTAGATAGCCCACTCAACCGGGCGAGACCGATCGTCATCGGCGATGTATGATCCCGACCAGCCGGAGTCGTCCAGAGGCAGTGTCCTTCCGAAGGACGGCGTCAGACCGGCGGGCGTAGCCGCACAACGCGCTTTGGGCGCGTCCAACGGAGTTTGCTCGCACGATGACCGCCTCGACCGACCGCCGCGTCACTCGCCGCCGCCCGCGTGGCTGGCGGACGTTGCGGTTGCTGCTCGCCATCGCGCTTCTTGCCCCGGCTTTCGCAGTCCAAGCGCCCGTGCCTGCCGTCAGGGCCGACGGGCTCTCCGACGCCATCGCCGAGCAGCAGCGCCTTGCCAAGCTCATCGCCGACCAGAAGGCTCAGCTGGCCAAATTGGCTACCAAGCAAACGAGTCTGGCCAGCGAGATCGCGAGCACCAAGCAGAACCTGACGGGTGTCCGCACCTCGATCGACGAGATCCAAGCCGAGATCGACAACCTCGGTGGCCAGCTTGCCGACGTGACGGCAAAGTACAGTGCCCTGGTCGTCCAGCAGAACGGACTCAGGCTCCAGCTGACCGAGCTGACCGCGCAGGAGGCGGCCAAGCAACTCCAGCTCAACCAGCGGCAGGCGATCCTGGCGAGCAGGTTGATCGCCGCCTACGAGACCGACCAGACGCCGCTGTTGCAGCAGCTGCTCACGGCACACTCGCTGACCGAGGCGCTCTCGGACGTCTCCTACTACTCGAACCTGGCCGACGCCGACAAGGCCCTGGCCGACCGGATCAGGCAAGACAGTCTGGTGGTGGCTCAGCTCCGCCAGAACGTCTCCACCGCCTCTGGCGAGACCGACCGGCTAACGGCCCAGGTCGGGGACCAGAAGAAGCAGCTGGACGACCAACAAGTCCAACTCTCGAGCGCTCAGACACAGCTGGCCGACCTGAAGACGCAACTCGAAGCCCAGCTCGCTGAGCAGCAGACTGCCGAGCAGACGCTGGCCAAGAACAAGACCAATCTCGCGGCCGCGATCAAGTCGAACGGTCAGTCGCTCGACCAGCTGGGCAGCCGGATCGACCAGACCATTCGCGATCAGGGCGGCTCAGGCAAGATTCCGTCGCAGTACAGCGGCGCCTTCAAGTGGCCGATGGGCGGCATCGTGACGCAGGATTTCGGCTGTACCGGAGTTCTCTCGGAGCCGCGCGTAGGGAACTGCGCTCACTTCCACCAGGGGATCGACATCGCCGCGCCGTGTCTGACGCCGGTCTATTCGGCTGCCGCAGGAGTGGTGGTCTTTGCCGGCTACAACCCGTACGACGCTCCGCCTCGGGCGTGGCTGGTGATCGTCGCCCACTCGACGAGCATCGTGACGTGGTACGCCCACATGACCGGCAGGGCACCGGCCGGGATCTTCGTGGGTGCGCAGGTCGCCGCCGGCCAGCTCGTGGGCACGGAGAACACCACGGGCCACTCGTCGGGATGCCATCTCCACTGGGCCGTTCGCGTGAACGGCGTCTTCACGAACCCCCGCCTTTTCCTGTAGGGCGCGTCTCCCCGAACGGATGGGGAGGCCGCGGTCCCCGTTCGTCTGCCGCGTCCTGGATCCGCGGGATACCGGCGCCACGCTCGGATCTGGCGGCGGGATGCTAGCATCGCCTTAGCTCTGGCAAGACACACGGACAGGACCGAGAGGACGCCTCATGAAGCGAACTCTGGCGGTGATACTCGCCGGCGGCGAGGGCGAGAGACTCTCGATTCTCTCTTCTATGCGCGCCAAGCCGGCCGTTCCGTTCGGTGGCAAGTACCGCATCATCGATTTCACGCTCTCCAACTGCGTGAACTCGGACATCGACAACGTCGTCGTCCTGACTCAGTACAACCCCCGCTCCCTGAACGACCACATCGGCATGGGCCGGCCGTGGGATCTGGACCGCAACTTCGGCGGGGTCCGGATGCTCCAGCCGTACATCGCCCGCGGCCGCGTGGCGGAGTGGTATCGCGGCACCGCGGACGCGGTTCTCCAGAATCTCAACGTCATCGCGCAGGCCCCCGGCGACGCGATCCTGGTCCTGGCCGGCGACCACATCTACAAGATGGACTACCAGCCGTTCGTGGCCGCCCACCGTCGCCATCGAGCCGACGTCACGATCGCGGTGCGGCGGGTCCCGCTCGCGGACGCCACGCGGATGGGCATCCTGGCCCTGGACGACAACGATCGCATCGTCGAGTGGCACGAGAAGCCGCGCCAGCCCAAGAGCGATCTGGCAAGCATGGGCGTGTACGTCTTCTCCAAACGAGCCCTCACCCAGTGGCTTTCCGATTCGCGGCCGGACTTCGGCCGTGACGTGATCCCGGCCATGATCGATGGCGGGGCGCGCGTCTACGCCTATCGCTTCGACGGCTACTGGCAGGATGTCGGGACGGTTCAGAGCTACTGGGAGGCGAACCTGGCGCTTCTTTCCGATGCGCCGGAACTGGATCTCTACGACCGCGAGTGGGTCATCCACACTCGATCCGAGGAGCGCGCACCGGCCAAGATCGGAGCCACCGCCCAGGTCCACCGCAGCCTGATCAGCCACGGCTGCGTCATCGACGGCTCGGTCGTGAACTCCGTGCTCTCGCCGGGCGTCGTAGTGGATGTGGGAGCTGTCGTTCGCGACTCGATCGTCCTGTTCGACTCGATCATCAGGACGGGCGCAGTGGTAGACCGGGCCATCCTGGACAAGGAAGTGGCCGTCGGTCCGGGTGCGACTGTCGGCGAGGGGACCGACTTCGACGTGGTGAACCGCCGCGAGCCCGGCCGACTCAATACCGGAATCACGGTCGTCGGCAAGCGGGCGGTCATTCCACGGGGTGTGCGGATCGGCCGCAACGTCCTCATCGGCGAGGGGGTGCGGGCCGCCGACTTCGTCTCGCGCGTGGTCCGTAGCGGCTCCACCGTGGAGCGGCCTCACGAGCGCACGCAGCGAGCTTCCGCGAAGGCTCGAGCTGGCGCGCCCTCCGACATGCGGGACGCCGCGAGCGAGTCCGGCGATCGGGCTGCCGAGGTTGAGAGAGGCGGTCGATCGAGCGCCGTCGGCAAGCGCGCAGCCGGGGAGGCAAGGGACGCAGACCGATGACCACGTCGGACAGACTTCGACGCACAACGGCCCGAGGGCCCATGCGTTCCGTTCGGCCCGCCTGACCGGTCCGGTCGCCATGCTCATCGGCAAGGGGGGTTCCGGCGTCAGGGTCCTGGCTGCGGCCGCGATCCTGTTTGCCGGCGCGTCGACGCTCCAGGCCGCGGCCCCCGGCCGAGTGGCGGCCGCCCAGACCGACCTGAGCTTCATCTCCAGCACGACCTGGACGGCCGACCCGGCAGCCGCCCGGATCCACGTCCAGGTTTCCCTGGCGGCGACGTCGCACACCGTCGACACCGGCGGCCGGCGGTACTTCTACGACGAGATCCAGCTCGTCCTGCCGCCGTCCGCAAGCGCCAGCACAGCGACCTCCGCGACCGGCGAGGCCCTGCCGGTGACGGTGCAGAGCACATCGGGCGCAGGCGTGATCGTGGTGGTGGGCCTGGGGCAGCGGTTGTACTCGGGCCAGACCGGATCCGTGGAGCTCCAGTTCGACCTCGTCGACCCCGGTGGCTCGCCGGATCGAGACCTGCGCATCAGCCGCAACTTGTTCTCGTTCCCGGTCTGGGCGTTCGGCAGTCCGGGCACGCCCGGCAGCTCGGTGACGGTCGTCTTTCCGTCGGGCTTCACCGTTCAGGAGGAGTTCGGCGGGCTCACGCGGTCGGTCTTCGGTTCGGGCGAGGTCGTCTTTTCGTCGGGCACGCTGGACGATTCCACGGACCTAAGCGCGTGGTTCACGGCGGTCCAACCGGTACCGCCGAGCGACTTCCGGTCGCGCTCGGTGATGATCGGGCCGTTGCACGTCGCGCTGCGCTACTGGGCGGACGATCCCGGCTGGGCCGATCGCGTAGAGCTCGTCCTGCGCGCGGGCTACCCGATTCTGGGCGATCTCATCGGCCTCGGCGATCCGATCACCACGACGATCACGGTCAATGAGGCATCCACGCAGGAGATAGGAGGCTTCAGCGGCTCTTACGACCAGGCCACCGGCAACGTCCAGATCTCGTACTTCGCCGATCCGTTCGTCGTTCTGCACGAAGCCGCCCATATATGGTTCAACGGATCCCTGGCCGCCGACCGCTGGATCCAGGAGGCGTTTGCCTCCTACTACGCCGACCAGGCCGTGCGCGAGCTGGGCCTCGTCGATCACGCCCCGGTGCTGACCGCGCGCATCTCGCTGAACTCAGTTCCCTTGAACGACTGGGTGACCCCCGGTCAGCCAAGCTCCCCGACCGACGCGTACCTATACGGCGCGACACTCGAGGTGGCCAAGGAGATCGCTTCCACGGCAGGGCAGGACGGCTTGCACAAGGTGTGGTCGGCGGCGCGTTCCCACTCGGCTGCCTACCAGCCGGCCCACGGCCCCAACAGGGAGCTCGTGCTGAGCGGTGCGATCGGCTGGCGAGAGCTGCTCGACCTGCTGGAGCGGAACACCGGCCGGCAGTACGAGTCGATCTGGAGCAAGTGGATCGTCAACCCCGAGCAGGCCCCGCTGCTCCAGCAGCGCGCCACGGCCCTGAGCGCATATGCCGACGCCCAGAGCGCGGCGGGCGCGTGGAACCTACCGCCCGAGATACGCCGCGCCATGGACGCCTGGCAGTTCGATTCCGCTCTGACGCTCATGTCCCAGGCCAGGACCGTCCTGGTCCAACGCGACGAGATCGCGTCGCTGGCCGCGGTCGAAGGGACCACCCCGCCCACGACGCTCAAGGCCTCGTTCGAAGTCTCGGGCGTGGCTGCGGCCTCCGCCGAGGCCACGGACGAGCTGGCGGCGCTGGACGCTCTGGCCGCGGCCCGACGGGCGGAGTCGGAGAGCACGGGCGGCGCGCGAGGCCTGGGTCTGCTCGGGGCGGATCCGGCGGCCGACCTGGCCGCGGCCCGGAAGGCCTTCGCGAGCGGCGACACTGCCGACGCCACCTCTCTCGCCACCCGCGCCAAATCGGCCTGGGATCGAGCAAACGGAACCGGCCAGGCCCGCATCTTCGGCGCCCTTGCCGTCCTCGCCGGCCTGATCCTGTTGTTGGTCGTTTTCGCCTGGACATGGGGCAATCGGCGGCCGCGCATCTCGACCGCGGCGGCCGTGGCGGCCGTGGCGGCCGCGGCCCAGTCGCCCGATCCCGCCCCGCCCGCGGAGATCTCCGACTCGGCGCCGGCCGGCGAGCCTGCCGATCAGGGCGGCGGCGACGATCCCGAGGAGTCCGCCTACGATCTGCTCCAGCGCGGCCACCACCTGATGACGAACCGCCACAACGCTCAGGCTGCCGTGGTCCTGGAGCGGGCGGCGCGCACCGAGCCCGGAAAGGGCTCGATCTTCGAAGCGCTGGGTAGGGCCTACTTCAACAGCGGCCAGCACGCTCGAGCGGTGGAAGCGTTCGAGGTGCTGCTCGAGATCGATCCCTCGGCCCACTACGGTCACTTCGCCCTGGGTCTCAGCCTCGCCCGGCTGGGGCGGACCCAGGAGGCTCGAACGCACCTGAGGCTGGCCTCCGCTCTCGACCCCCAGAGCGACACATACCGTAGAGCCCTCGAGAAGCTGGAATCGGCGATCGTCTGAGGCGTCCCCCGTTGGCCGCGCGAACCCCGGCTACAGGCCCTCGGCTTCCAACCGGCGGGCAAGCCACAGGATGCCAGCGGTCGACTTCGCGTCCTCGATGATTCCGTTCTCTACGGCCGCCACGGCGTCGCGCCAGGGGATGCGGGAGAGGCGGAGATTCTCGTCCTCGTCGGGGTCCAGGCGGTCGTCGCCGGCCGGACGCAAGTCCGTGGCCAGGTAGAGCGTCAGATACTCGGTCGAGAAGCCCGGGGCGCTCCAGAATCCCCCGATCCGTTCCATGGACCCGGCGCGGTAGCCCGTCTCTTCCTCGAGCTCGCGGTGAGCGGCGGCGAGCGGATCTTCCAGCTGGCCGTCGTGGGTGTCGAGCGTGCCGGCGGGCAGCTCCAGGAGCGCGCCGCCGACCGCGAGGCGGTACTGAGTCACGAGGAGCAGGCGGCCCTCGGCGTCCAGCGGTGCCACGACCACGGCGCCAGGGTGGACGATGATGTCGCGCTCGGACCGGCCGCCGTCGGACATGATGGCGACGTCCCGCTCCACGCTGAGGTACCGGCCCGTGTGCACGGTTCTGCGCTCGGCCACGCGCTGGCCAAGGGCGACGTCCGCGTCGCGCAGCTCATCCAGGAGCGCATCGAGGGTCGGGTTGCCGGTGGGCGCGCGGTTGGGGCGGTGACTGGCCGGGGAATCGGGCATGTCCGAACTATACGTGAGGCCGCAGCCGGGCTCCCCGGGTCGTCGGTCGCGGTTCCGATCGGCCGGGCTGGGCGGTCGCACACCCTCGGTCGGCCGGGCTTGGGGCCGGCCGACCGGAGACGCACCGACGCCCCGGCCGGGGGGCCGGGGCGTCGGGTCCCTGGACCAAACAGCTCAGATGATGGGCCCGAAGGGGAGGGCGAAGTTGGTGTCCGGATCGAAGAGCTGGAGCCGATCGAGCGGAACCTTGAACTCGAGCATATCGCCGGGGCGAACCCTATAGGACGAGTCCACGATGGCCACGATGTCGCGGCCGGAGCCGGACGCGTGGATCAGCTCCTCGTTGCCGAGGTACTCCACGACTTCCGCCTTGGCGTTGACGACGGCCGCGGCGCCGGTGACGGGGGCGATCTCGAGGTGCTCCGGGCGGAAGCCGACGATCAGCTGTCGACCGGCGGCGCCCATCGCCTCGCGGAACTGCGGCGGCTTGGGAATGGTGATGTTGGCGCCGACGAGCTGGACGTCGTCGCCGGTTCCCTGGACCTCGACGCTGGCGAAGTTCATCGCCGGGCTGCCGATGAAGCCGGCAACGAAGCGGTTGATCGGCCGGTCGTAGAGCTCCTGCGGAGTCCCGACCTGCTGCAGCCGGCCCTCGTTCATGACCGCGATGCGAGTGCCCATGGTCATGGCCTCGATCTGGTCGTGAGTCACGTACACGAACGTGGTGTTGAGGCGCTGGTACAGGCGCAGGATGTTCGCTCGGGTCTCGACGCGCAGTTTGGCGTCGAGGTTGGAGAGGGGCTCGTCCATGAGGAAGACCGCCGGCTCGCGCACGATGGCTCGCCCGAGAGCGACCCGCTGGCGCTGGCCGCCGGAAAGCTCACGCGGCTTCCGGTCCAGGTAGCGGCTGAGGTCGAGGATCGCCGCCGCTTCCTTGACTCGGGCCTCGATCTGCGCCTTTGGAACGTGGCGCAGCTTGAGCCCGAAGGCGAGGTTGTCACGGATCGACATGTGCGGATAAAGGGCGTAGCTCTGGAAGACCATGGCGATGTCGCGATCCTTCGGTGCGACGTCGTTGATGACCCTCTCGCCGATCCGCAGCGTACCGCTGGTGATCTCTTCGAGGCCGGCGACCATGCGCAGGCTGGTGGTCTTGCCGCAACCGGACGGCCCGACGAGGACCATGAACTCCGCGTCTCGGATGTCCAGGTTGAGGTCGTCGACGGCCACCACGTCGCCGAACCTCTTGCTGACGTTCTCGAACGTAACGGTTGCCATTGGGCAAAAACTCCTGATTCTGCGGTTGGTGTGGCGGCATCGTAGCAGGCCACTTCGCGCCGGCAGCCACCGTCCAACTCGCCCGCACCTAAACGTTTAGCTGGCCAGAGCATGGCGGGCCCTGAACGGTCCCCGATGCCGGATGGCCCGTTGGGGGGGTACATTCAACGTCGGTCCACACGGCTGTCCCTCACGGGAGCGAAGAGATGAGCGGGACGGAGCGGAATAGCGCAGGCGGCTCGGCCGAGGCGGTCGGCGATTGGACGACCGGCTCCGGCATTCCGGCCTCGTCCCCGACGGCCGGTCGGCGGCGGATCTGGCCGCTGGTTCTGGCCGCGGCGCTGCTGTCGGCTCTGCTATCCGCGGCCGGAACCTACGTCGTGGCCGCGCTCGCTCTGGAGTCCGCGGACGCGGGAGCGTCCAACGGCCAGCCGGCAAATGCTCAGCTGATCAGTGTTACCGAATCTGACGCGATCGTTCGTGTTGCGGCCGCCGTCAAGCCGTCCGTGGTCACCATCACGGCGAGCGGGGTCTCCACTTTGAGTCCCTTCTCGGTGCCTGAGACGGGGGTCGGCTCGGGGTTCATCGTCCGCGCCGACGGATTGATTCTCACGAACAACCACGTCGTCGCGGGAGCCCCATCGCTCGAGGTGACTCTCGACGACACCAGCCGGCTGGCGGCGACCGTGGTCGCGACCGATGCCACGCACGACCTTGCCCTGGTGAAGATCGAGGCCGGAGGTCTAGTTCCGGTCACCCTCGCCGATTCGAGCGCCGTCCGGGTGGGCGAGCTGGCCATCGCCATCGGCAGCCCGCTAGGGACGTTCACCGACTCGGTCACGCGGGGGATCGTATCCGGAACCAACCGCACCATCACCGTGGGCGATCGAACGACGCGCAACCCGGAGAACCTGACCGGGCTTATCCAGACAGACGCGGCCGTCAATCCCGGCAACAGCGGCGGCCCCCTGCTCGACGTGGGCGGTTCGGTCATCGGGATCATCACCGCTAGCGCCAGCAACTCTGAGGGAGTCGGATTCGCGATCCCGATCAACCAGGCTAAGAAGCTGATCGGCCAGGCCGCCACGTAGCGGCGGGCTCCCGCGATCCGCGAGCCCGCGCGGCCGGCGGGCGGCCTTTCCTGAGGCCGTGAGCCTTCAGGATAGTTTCAGGCGTTTGGGCCATAACTCTCGACGCGTCCTTCCTGGTCCTGACCTCCCCACCGGTGGAGGCATCCGGCGAGTACGAGAGGCGTGGCTCTATGAAGCTCAGATTGACAGCAATCGGGCTGATCCTGGTAGGCGTTGGGGCCGTGGCACTAGCTGTCGTGGGCCCCAGCTTCGCCGTATCGCCCAGTTCCAAGTACATCACCTCGACGGTGTCCACCGGATCGGTCAGCGTCACGGCCGTGGCTACGGGCACCGTTGCCGCCAGCACCGTCTACGGGCTCAAGTTCGGGGTGAATCCGGACATCGTCAGCTCGGCCAGCACCACCTCCGGCACCGGCGGCACGACGAGCGGCACGAACTCGAACTCCAGCGCCGCTCTCGTGTGGCCGGTCAAGACCGTGTCGGCGACAGTCGGGCAGAAGGTCACCCAAGGCCAGGTGCTTGCAACCGCCGAGTCCTCAAGCGCTCAGCTCCAGCTGGAGTCGGCTCAGGCGACCCTCGCAGCGGCCAAGAGCCAGCTGGCCAGTGATCAGGCCGGTCCCGATGCGCTGACGATCGCCCAGGCCAAGAACTCGCTCAGCCAGTCCTGGAACAGCTACACGCAGGCGGTCTCTAATCGCGACAACACCAACCAGCAAGGTGCCTTGACCCTGAGCCAAGGTCAGGCGTCGGTCACCTCCGCCCAGAACCAGCTCAACGCAGACACGGCGGCGAGCGCGCCCCAAGCGACACTCGACAAGGACACCGCCGCGCTCCAGCAAGCGCAGGCGAACCTGGCCTCGAGCCAGCTGAAGGTCGACCAGTCGAACCAGCAGGCGGCGCAGCAGGTCACCAACGCTTCTCTGAACTACCAGGCCGCCAAACTCCAGTACCAGACGAAGACCGCAGCCACCTCGAGCACGACTATCCAGGCCGACCAGGCCAAGGTTGCCTCGGCCCAGGCCACCGTGGATGCCGACCAGGCTGCCGTTACCGGGGCCTCCATCGTGGCTCCGGCCGACGGGTTGATCATCGCTGTCAACATCCTGCCCGGAGTCAACGCTCCGTCGACCTACGCCATCGAGGAGTCGATCGGGCCGATGGTTGCCACGGCCAGCTTCACGGAGTCCGAGATCACGTCTCTCAAGGTGGGCCAGTCGGCCACCGTATCGGTCACCGCCACCGGTGTCTCAGTGCCGGCAACGCTGACGCAGATCGTGCCGGCCGCCGCCGCCTCGACGGGAGGCACGAGCAGCGTCGTCACGTACGCGGTCACGGCGACGCTCACGAGCCCTCCGGAGACGGTCCTGGCCGGAATGAGCGCCACGGTCACGGTCACGACCGCGTCCGTAGACAACGCCGTACGCGTTCCGGCGACCGCCCTCAAGGGATCCGCGACTGCGGGCTACACGGTCCAGCTCGTCGGCGGTGATGGCAGCGTCTCCACCAGGGACGTCCAGGTCGGTCTCGTGACGACGTCCCTGGCGCAGATAACCAGCGGCCTCAGCAATGGCGACTCGGTGGTCGTCGGCTCCTCTACCACCCGGACCGGAACCACGACCACCGGCAACGGTGGCGTCAACGTCAACTCCCTCACCGGCGGGGGCGGCTTCGGCGGTGGCTTCGTCGGGCCTGGGCGATGAGCGGCGTAGCAAGCGAACCGATCATCAGGCTCGAGAACGTGAGCCGCGTCTACGACACAGGCAAGGTCCAGGTCCCCGCGCTGCTCGACGTGGACCTTGAGGTCGCCGACGGCGAGTTCCTGGCCATCGTTGGGCCGTCTGGGTCGGGCAAGTCGACGATGATGAACATCCTCGGCTGCCTGGATCGACCGACGTCCGGCCGGTACATCCTCGACAGCAACCCGGTCGACGAGCTGGATGACGACGGCCTGGCCTATCTCCGCAGCCGCTCGATCGGCTTCGTGTTCCAGAGCTACAACCTGCTTCCTCGAACGAGCGCCCTGGAGAATGTGGCCGCGCCACTTTTGTACCAGGGGGTTAGTCGCAAGGAGCGGTTGCGACGGGCCCAGGCTGCCCTGGAGCGGCTCGGCCTGGCAGACCGCGTCGGTCACGTGCCGTCCGAGCTCTCAGGCGGGCAGCAGCAGCGCGTCGGGATCGCCAGGGCGCTGGTGACCGAGCCGGCTCTCCTCCTGGCCGACGAACCCACCGGCAACCTCGATAGCCACTCCGGCGCCGAGGTCCTCGAGCTGTTCAAGGATCTCCATTCTCTTGGGCGAACCATCGTCCTGATCACGCACGACCTCGATGTGGCCCAAGCAGCCGACCGTGCCGTACACCTGAGGGACGGACGGCTCCAGGACGCGGTGCCGGCATGAAGATCACCGACCTGATCGGTCTGGCCTTCTCCAGGCTCGGAACTGGGAAGATGCGTGCGGCCCTGACCATGCTCGGCGTCATCATCGGCGTGGCATCGGTCGTGGCCCTGGTGAGCGTCGCCCAGGGAGCCACAAAGGGAATCAGCGACCGGCTCCAATCCCTCGGCACCAACCTCCTGACGGTGAGCCCGGGCTTCACCACCACTGGCGCAACCCGTGGGGGCTTCGGAACCGCGACCACACTTACGGTCGACGACGCCACCGCGCTGGCCCAGCTGGACGGCGTGCAGGCAATCGCGCCGGAGCTCACGAGCAACAAGCTCGTGATCGCCGGGACGCAGAACGAAACCGCCCGCGTCGTCGGAACCACACCCGGCTACCTGTCCGTCTTCGCCTACGACATGTGGGTGGGCTCGTTCCTGAACCAGGCATCCGTCGACCACAACCTGCGGGTCGCGGTGATCGGCGCAACCACTGCGGACAACCTCAGCCTTACCGAGACGTCGGTGGGGTCGACCATCTTCATCGGCGGCCTGCCGTTCAATCTGATCGGGATTCTGCAGCCGAAAGGTGGTACGACGAGCACGGATGACCAGGTACTGATTCCGCTGTCAACAGCCCGCCAGCTGTTCGTCGGCAGCAACAGTGTCTCCGCGATCGGCGTGAGCGCGGCGAATCAAGACGTGATATCGACCGTCTCCGCTGAGATCACGGCGACGCTCGAGCAGCGCCACGGCATCACGACCGGCGTCGACGACTTCTCCATCGCAACTCAGGCCCAGCTGCTGGGCACGGTCAGCGGGGTCAGCGACACGCTCACCTTGCTGCTGGCGGGGATCGCCTCGATCTCGCTCCTGGTGGGCGGGATCGGGATCATGAACATCATGCTGGTCTCCGTCCGCGAGAGGACGCGCGAGATCGGCATTCGCAAGGCCATCGGGGCGCGAGGCAGGGACATCCTGTCGCAGTTCCTCGTCGAGGCCCTGGCCCTGTCCCTCGCCGGGGGCCTGATCGGCGTCGGGCTGGGCGTAGTCGCCTCCTATGGCATCGGCGTGTACGCCGGTTGGGGCTTCGTCTTCAACCCGGTGACGGTGGTGGTCGCAGTCTTGTTCAGTCTCATTGTCGGGATCGTCTTCGGCGTCTGGCCGGCCAGCCAGGCCGCCCGCCTCGATCCCGTTGTCGCACTTCGATACGAGTAGGCAATGGAACGCGAAAGGGAGGAACACGTGACAACAACGGTTCGGCCGGCCAAGCAAGATCGCACGACAATGATGCTCCTGCTAGTCGCCGCATTCGTGGCGGTGGGTGGGATCGGCTTCGCGATCGGCCACCTGACGGCCCCGGCCACCTCTGCCGCTGCCAACGCGACCCGTGCGCCTGGGGGCTTCGGGGCCGGCCGCGGCTTCCCCTCCCTGGCTCCGGGTCAGTCTTTCGATCCGAGCCAGTTCGGCGGCGGCGCCGGCGCGCGCACTGGTCTCGGCGGCGTGGCCGGCGGTGTAACCGGAACCGTCCAGTCGGTCAGCGCCTCCTCGATTACGATTCAGGAGGCGAACGGCACCAGCGTCACGATCGACCTGTCCGGCAACACCACCTATCACAATGAGACGTCGGCCCAGTCGAGCGACGTGAAGGTCGGAACCGGCGTCGTGGTCCAGATCGACACCAGCGCTCTCGCCAGCGAGGCACCGAATCCCAGCGCCAGTGGTGGCCTCGGCGGTCGGACATTGACAGCCAAAGACGTCCTGATCACTACACCTTAGGAGTCCGAACGGTGCACTTGCTCGTAGTCGAGGACGATGCCCGGCTGAGCCGTCTACTCAAGCGGCTTCTCAGCCAGGATCGCCATGTCGTGGAGACGGCTCTGACGGCAGAGGAAGGGCTGGAAATAGCCACCTCGAACCTGGAGCTGGACGCGATCGTCCTGGATGTCGGGCTGCCCGATCGGTCGGGCTTCGACGTCGCTCGAACGCTCCGCAGGAAAGGCTCGCAGGTTCCCATCCTGATGCTCACGGCGCGAGATTCCGTGAGTGACAGGGTCGAGGGGCTCGACGCGGGCGCGGACGACTACCTTGTCAAGCCCTTTGCCTATGAAGAGCTGCTGGCTCGTCTCCGGGCCCTCGGCCGGAGACCGCCCACTCGGAAGTCGCCGGTGCTGAAGGCAGGCCCGATCGAGCTCGACGAGACGACCCGACGGGTTGCCGTCTCCGGCAAGCGGGTCGACCTGAGCCAGCGCGAGTTCTCGATCCTCGAATGCCTCCTGCGCAGGCCCGGCCAGGTCCTGTCCCGCGACCAGTTGCTCGACTACGCCTGGCCGTATGGCGTGGCCCTGACGCCGAACACCGTCGAGGCCTACATCCACCTTCTTCGCGAGAAGCTCGGCACCGACGGCGCCCTGCACGTCGAGACCGTTCGCGGCGTGGGCTACCGGCTCCGTGAGGGCTGAGCGATGAGGATTCCCGGGCGGCTGCGATTGCGGCTTCGGCCGAGCCGGCCGGAGGCCGGCATGGGCGGAGTAGCGGATTCGGCAATGACCGACGGAGGCCGTTCCGAAGACGACGCCCGGATCCTCCGCCGCACCCGCCTGCGGCTGATGGCCGTAAGCGGCCTGGTGACGCTCTTCATCCTGGTCGTGCTGGGCGGGGTGGTCTACAGCTTCACGGCCAACATCCTGTCCGCCGACAGCACCGGTCGCCTGAGTCACGTGGCCGACGAAATCGCCAACCCCGGCGCGGCTGGCCGTCCTTCCGTGTACGAGCTGACGTTCGGCGGCGAGCGAGCGGGTATGGTCGGCCTCGTCGTCGATACGACAGGAAAGGCCGTGTGGGGCCCTCGCACCGGCGTGCCGCCGGGCCTGCCCGACCAGCCAGGCGTAGCCGCCGCTCTGGCGGGCCGGACCGACGTCCGAACTACCGTCATCGCCGCCACTATCCCGGTCAGGGTGTACACGATCCCCGTGTACAACTCGGGCGCCATCATCGGCGTGGTTCAGACGAGCGCCGACATGACCGAGGAGGTCAACCTCCTCCACACCCTTTTGTG
This sequence comes from Chloroflexota bacterium, assembly GCA_003141455.1. Classification (GTDB taxonomy): domain Bacteria; phylum Chloroflexota; class Limnocylindria; order Limnocylindrales; family CSP1-4; genus Fen-1039. The sequence goes on from PLMA01000044.1 coordinate 28,573, forward strand.
GGTGCTGTTGGTGGGCGGTGCGGCCGCGTTGCTCGCTTCTCTTGCCGCGGGCTATCTCTATGCGGGCCGGGCACTGGTGCCGATTCGCGCCTCGATCGACCGCCGTCGGGCCGCCCTGCAGCGCCAGCGCGAGTTCGCCGCCAACGCCAGCCACGAGTTGCGAACGCCACTCACCGTCATCGGGGCGAGCGTCGAGGACCTCAAGCGCAACCGCAACAGCAGGGTCCACGAGGTCGGCGACGCTCTTGCCGACATTGATGCCGAGGTCCGGACCATGACCGCCCTGGTCGAGGACATGCTTCTCCTGGCTCGGACGGACTCCGGAGTGGTCGAGATCGAGCGCGTCCCGGTGGACCTGGGCGACATAGCCGCCGAGGCCACCTCGATGCTGACCACGCTCGGTCAGGAACAAAACGTGAAGGTGGTGCTGAATCCACTTCCGGCACCGTTGATTGGGGACCCGTTGCGTCTGCGCCAGCTGGTGACGATCCTGGTCGACAACGCCATCCGCCACAGCCCGGCCGGTGCCACGGTCGATGTTCTCGTTGGGACGGAGCCGGGCGGCGCGGTGCTTCAGGTCGACGACCACGGATCCGGCATCAAGCCGGAGGATCTGCCGCGCCTCTTTGACAGGTTCTGGCGGGCGGACAACGCCCCAGCCGGCGGCACCGGCCTCGGCCTGGCCATCGCCCGCTGGATCGCGGAGCAGCATGGCGGCACGATCGGTGCCGCAAACCGGACCGAGGGTGGTGCCAGCTTCTGGGTACGCCTGCCGGCCGCAGAGGTTGCCACTGCAACGGCTCAGCCGGCCGGGGCCGGGCCCTGGCTTGGGGCACCGGGACCCGGGGTCGCGCCCGACGCCTCGGCGCCGGAGTCCGACGCAGGCTCTGGACCGGCAGCGGCCGGTGGATCACCCACATGGACTCCCGGCGAGGGCGGGGGCCCGTTCTCCTAGCCGAACAGCAGCTTCGCCTCGGCCAGGATCCCGACGGCCATGATCGCCAGACGTAGCGCGGGAGCGGGCAATCGACGTCCGACCCGCGCCCCGACCTGGCCGCCAACGATGGAGCCGGCGGCGATGAGCAGGGCGATGTCCCAGTGAACCGGGGCGACCAGGATGAAGAGGATCGCGGCAACGCCGTTGATCAAGCCCCCCAGCACGTTCTTGAGGCCGTTGAGACGCTGGAGGTCGTCGGGCACGAAGATGGTCAGCAGGGCGATCATGATGATCCCCATCCCCGCTCCAAAGTAGCCGCCGTAGATCGCCGTGGCGAAGAACAGCAGCCCGAGCGGCCAGGATCGATGCGCCTCGGCGTGACGGTGCTCCGCCAGGGTCTCCGATAGACGCGGCCCGATCACTACCAGGACCAGCGCAACCAGGATCAACACCGGCACCACGGCCTCGAACGCGCCCGGGAAGGCCAGGAGCAGGACCGCCCCCGTCAGGCCTCCGGCGCCGGAGACGATGCCAAGCCGGACCGCCCGCTCTCCCTGACCGGCGAGCTCGCGACGGTAGCCGATAGCGCCGCTGATCGAGCCGGGCACCAGGCCTACCGTGTTCGAGACGTTGGCGTGGAGTGGCGAGAAGCCGAAGGCAAGCAGGGTCGGGAAGGTGATCAGCGATCCTGAGCCCACGATCGTGTTGATCGTCCCGGCAGCCAGACCGGCGGCAAGAATGGCGGCCGCTTCGAACGGCGTCATCCGACGACCTGCGATCGGGGAGCGACGGGGCTTGGGTTCCTCACAACCGGATCGTAGCCGACGGCTCGGCTAGCGGCGTCTGGGCCGCGCGCCGAGGGCCGAGCGCCGGGGGTCGAGTGCGGGCGCCGGGCGCCGACTCCCGAGTGCCTGGGTGCCTTGTGCGGGTGCCGAGTGCCGGACACCGGGCGCGAGTCGGCTGCGCCCTCGCTCGCCGGGCCCGCTGGTCATCGATCCTTCGGCCGGGTAGTCTGGACCGAGCGCTTCCGCCGGGGGAAGTGGACATCTGGGAGGACACTCGGATGCGCACGCGACACCTGTCGACTCGCTTGTTGGAGTTTCTGCTCGCGGCTGGCCTGCTGGCCGGGTGCGGCCCAGGGGCGGCAACGCCAACGCCCACGGCGACGCCAACGCCCACGCCTAGCGTCACCGCCTCACCCGCCATTACCGCTTCGCCCACCAGTGCGTCGACGGCTTCGCCTGGCGACACTTCCGGCGCCGTCATCGGCGACACGGGCGACTCGGACGATGAGCCGGCGGCCAGCGAGACCCCGGCGATCGGTTTCACCCCCGGCCCCAGCGGCATTCCCGCGCCGACTCCGTCGGCCTCGATGGCCAGGCTCGCGGGCGAGCCCGATCCGGCCCTGACCCCCGGAGCGCTCAATCCCGCCGTAACCCAGGCCACCATCGGCTCGACCGTCTGCGTGTCAGGTTGGACTGACACGATTCGCCCGCCGACCTCGTACACGAACGCCTTGAAGGTGCAGCAGATCGCCGAGTACGGCTATGCGGACAAGGCACTGGCCTCGTACGAGGAAGATCATCTGATCTCGCTGCAGCTGGGCGGCAACCCGACCGACCCCAAGAACCTTTGGCCGGAGCCCTACACGATCGGCCTGCCGGACGGACGCTCGGTGGGGGCGCGCGTCAAGGATGTCTTCGAGACCAAGCTCAAGAAACAGGTGTGCGCCAGGACGATCACGCTGGCCCAGGCCCAGACGGAGATCGGCATCCACTGGGTCCACTTCGCCTTCTCGATCCCCTAATGCGGGGATCCGGGCCCTCTCGCGAGCGGCGCCGCTCCGGGAAGTGCGCTCAGTTGTTGGGGTGGCCTACGGGGGTCGAACCCGTAACCTGCGGATCCACAGTCCGCTGCTCTGCCGGTTGAGCTAAGGCCACCATCGCGGTCCCAAGGGGGCGCAGCGTCCTTGCGGGTCGCGCCACAGCGATGGGGCGACGGGGAGTATAGCGGCTGTGCGACGGCACGGGTAAGGAGCCACCGGCGCCGGGCTCGCCGCGCATCGGCGCCCGATCGGCGTTCGGCCGGACGCGGTCAACGGACAGTGCTCGGGACCTACCCGGTGCGTGCGTGCACCCATCCATCGGCCGCAGACCGGCTTGGTACGACGTCATCGCGTCCGGATGACGAGCGAGCGGGTCCCGCAGCCAGCCTCGGAACCTACCGTTGAACCTGTCAAGCGCTAGCCGAGATCGGATCGCCACATCGTGTCGGGCTTCATCACCCTATCTGCCTCCGCCGTTCACGCAACGGTGCGAAGAGTCTGCATCGCCGGTCTGGCGCTCATGCTCGCCGGACTCGGGACCGTCGCGACCGCGGGCCCAGCGTTCGCCTGGGATGGGGGGGTTTTCAGCCCCGGTGATGAGCAACTGCTCTTCTCCCTGACCAACCAGGATCGAGCCTCCGCCGGCCTCAACGCGCTTGTGAACGACTCCTATCTGCACACCAAGGCCGAATGGCGAGCCCAGGATATGGGTGACCGGAACTACTTCTCCCACGAGATCCCGCCGGACAACGCCATGGTCTTCGCCTCCATGCAGTCCGACGGGTACTGCTTCTCGGTCGCCGGCGAGAACATCGGCCTGAGCACGTACGGCGACGACGTCGCTACGAACCGCATCGAAGCCGCCTTCATGGGATCCACCGGCCACCGCGCCAACATCCTGGGGACGTGGGCACACATGGGAGTCGGCGCGTACAAGGCCGCCGACGGCCGCAAGCTCTATACGGTGCTCTTCTCGGTCCCTTGCGGCGCGACCGTTCCAACCCCGCCGCCGGTGGCGACGCCTCAGCCGCCCGACCCGACCCCCGCCCCGACTCCTCGCCCGACGCCCAAGCCGACGCCCAAGCCGACGCCCAAGCCGATCCCGACCGTGGCCCCGACCCCGACCCTCACCCCGACGCCGACCCCGACCGCGACGCCCACCCGGACCCCGACCGCAACCTCGACCCCGACCGACCCGCCAACGCCGAGTCCGTCGGCTGTAGCCCCGGCGACGCCCCTGGTTACGCCGCTGTCGAGCAACTCGGCCGCCCCGTCGCCCGCAACCGACACGACCTCGAGCCTTCGGGTTCGAGAGAAGCCGGCACCGACGGGACCGCTCGACTCCGTTCTCCACTGGCTCTTCGGCGGCATCCTCGGCTTGTAGAGCAGGTCCCGCCGCATGGCGCGCCTCTACTCGTATCCCACGATTGACTACACTGCGGGGCGTGACTAGCCAACCGCCGGTTCGGTCTCAGTCCGAAGCCCAGCCTCTCGAAGAGAGTCAGGTCTCATTGGGATCGGACGGCACGATCCTCGAGGCCCGTAACCTGACCAAGAGCTATCGCTTGGGCAACCGCGAGGTCGAGGCCCTCCGAGGGGTGTCGCTCAGGGTTCGCCGCGGTGAGTTTGTGGCCCTGATGGGGCCCTCCGGGTCCGGCAAGAGCACGTTGCTCCAGCTGCTCGGCGGACTCGACAGACCGACTAGCGGCGAAGTCGTGCTCGACGGTCAGGTCATCAGCCGCCTGGGCGACGCGCAGGCGACCCGCCTTCGACGCGAGAAGACGGGCTTCGTCTTCCAGTTCTTCAACCTGATTCCACTTCTCGATGTCTACGAGAACGTGGCCCTGCCCTTTACGATCGCCGGCGTCGATCCTCGGCACGGGGACGCGGCGGCCCGGATCCACGCGGTCCTTGCGCTCGTGGATCTCCTCGGCCGCGAGCGCAACCGGCCCGACCAGCTCTCGGCCGGCGAGCAGCAGCGAGTTGCTCTGGCCAGGGCCCTGGTTTCGCGGCCGGCGATCCTGCTGGCCGACGAACCGACGGGCAACCTGGACTACGCCAGTGGCGGCGAGATCCTGGACGAGCTGTGGCGTTCCTGCGACGAGCTGGGCCAGACGATCGTCCTCGTCACCCACGATGCTCGAGCTGCCGCGCATGCCGATCGCGTCCTGGTCGTTGGTGACGGCAAGATCCGGGACGAGATCGAGCTGGGTCGCCGGGCCGATCGACGCGCCGGACCGCTGATCGCTCGCCTCGCCCAACTGGGCCTGTAACCCGTGAGGCGCCTCTCGTCGCTGGCGTGGCGGAGCCTGGGCGCTCGGTCGGCGCGCAGCTTCCTGACCATCGCCGGCGTGGCCCTGGGCGTGGCCGTGCTGTTCGCCTCGCTCTCGGCCGGGTCGACGATGGATGCGGCCGTGGACCGAGCTGCCGCGGACGAGATGGGCCGGGCAGTCCTGCGGGTCCAGGCCCTCGAAGAGCGCGGCTTTAGTTCGGCCGCGGTCCACGCCGCGGAGCAGGCCGTGGGAGTCTCGGTCGCCGCGCCGGCGCTGGAGCGCCAGACCTATCTGGCCGTGAGCCCGAGCCAGACCGCTTCAGCGAAGCTGCCGGCTCCGGTGACCGTGCTCGGAATCGACCCCGTGCGCGAGATTGCTCTCCACGACATGCCGCTGGCCTCGGGCCGGCTTCTCACCGCTACCGACGGCCAGTCCGCGTTGATCAGCGAAACCATGGCGTCCCAGGAGCGGCTCGGGGTGGGGGACTCGATCTCGCTCAACGGCACGGTTGCCGCGGGCCCTCAGCCCTTCCGGATAGTCGGCATCGTGCAGGGTGACGCGCCCGTCCCGGATGCCGGAGGCCGACTGATCTTCGTGCCGCTCGCATCGGCCCAGACCCTCTTCGGCACCACGGGCGTCACTCGAGTGGACCTGGGTGTCCAGGCGGGCACATCTGTGAACTCGTTGACCAACCAGCTCGAAAGGACGATCAACAGCGAGCCGTACCTGCTGTCCAGGCAGGCCGACCTGGCCGGCTCGCTCCGGACCGAGATGGCCGATTTCCGAAGTGCCCTGCTGCTGGTTGCCGCCGTGGTCCTCTTCGCAGGAGCGTTCCTGATCTTCAATACGCTCTCGATGACGGTTTCAGAGCGAGCTCGGGAGGTTGGCCTGCTGCGCGCCGCCGGGACCACTCGCTCGCAGGTCATGAGCTTCGTCCTGCTGCAGGCCCTATTGCTGGGCGTCGCAGGCTCGGTGCTGGGCGTCCTGGGCGGAGTGTGTCTGGCCGGGCTGAGCCTGTCCTGGGTGCAATCCGCCGGCCCGATCGCCCTGGCCGCGCCCGCCATCTCGGCCGCTTCCATCGGCATTGCGATCGTCGTCGGCCTGTTGGTCACTCTGGCCGCCGCGCTGGAGCCCGCCTGGCGAGCGAGCCGAATCCCGCCCGTCGAGGCGCTTCGCCGCGGTCCGGCCGCTGGGGTGGCTGGGCCGGCCCGGCTACGCTGGCTCTTCCTGATCTTCGGTGTCCTGGGGGTGGCGGCCCTGGCGATCTGGCCGGGGAGCAGCGGCGGAGCGGTCGGCACGGGCGGCGTCGCGGCGGGCGGATCGGCAATGTGGGGTCCGCTCGCGGTCTACGGCCTCTTCTTCCTTGCGGTGCTGCTCGTGCCTCTGCTGCTGGGACCATTGCTCCGAGTGGCGGGCATTCCGTTCCGGGTCTTCCGGAACGAAGAGCGTCTGGCGCGCAGCTCCCTTGCCCGCGACCCGAGTCGCACGGCGCTCACGGCCGGCGCGCTCGTCGTTGGTCTGGCCATGGTTGTGGCCCTCGGAACCGCAGCGGAGAACGTGCCCAAGATCGGCACCGCCTGGCTTGCCGAGACGATACCGGGGAGTGAGGTGTTGACCTCGATACGCCCGGTCTCCACCACGGATCCGATTCGCGCCGAGCTGGCGGCGATGCCCGGGGTGAGGTCGGTTTCCCCGATAGGCTTGTTCGGAGTCCCGTATCAAGGTGTCCGCCAGGAAGCGGCAGCGATCGTGGGTCGCGACTACCTGGCCGACGGAAGGCTGGTATTCGTCTCGGACGGGGGCGATCGCACGGCTGCCCTGACCGCGCTGGATGCCGGCGGTTCGGTCGTTCTTCCGGAATCGCTGGCGGATCAGGGCGGGATTCACGTGGGCGACGAGCTGACCTTCGCCACGGGCCCCTCGTCGGCTCGGCTGCGAGTGGCGGGCATCGTGGCCCACTCGATACCGGCCGGGTCCCAGGAGGCGATCCTCATCGGCTGGTCGGACGCCACGGACCTGTTCGGCGTCGCCGGGGCCGATTTCTACGCAGTTCGGTACGCGTCCGGACAGGAGTCTTCCTCGAGAGCCGCGCTCGACGCGGCGGCGATCCAGTACGCCTTCGAGCCCAGTTCCCTGGACCGCGTGCAGGGAGCCGTCGGCGATGCCCTAGACCGCATCTTCCGTCTTCTCGACGCCCTTGCCCTGATCGCGGTCCTGGTGGCCGGATTGGGCCTGGCGAACACTTACTCGATGAGTGTGCTTGAGCGAGTTCGCGAGATCGGCGTCCTTCGCGCTACCGGGATGAGCAGCCGTCAGGTCTGGGGCATGGTGGTCGTGGAAGCGGGCCTTCTCGGTGTATTCGGGGCCATCGTCGGGGCCGTGGTCGGGCTGATCGCCGGGGCACTACTGGTGGCCTGGTCCAGCGGAGGATTCGGGCTTGCCTTCGAGCCGCCATGGGTGTCGATCGCCGTCGCCGTGGTTTTCGGCGTGCTGGTCAGTATTGCGGCGTCGATCTACCCGGCCGGACTGGCGAGCCGCTTTTCGATCGTCCGGGCCTTGCAGCACGAGTAGGTCGGGTCGTTCGGCGTTCGACGGCGCCCATTGAGGAGCACATGCGGACAGGCCCGCTTTTCTCCCGCGAGCCGTTTGGTTTGCTACACTCCTGCCACCTGATCCGAAGGACCGTCCAGGTCACGGCCGTGCCGTCACTATGAGGAACTCGACGCATGCTCGCGACCCCGCAGTTGCACCGGCTCCCAGCCACTGAGCGCGGTATCACTCTGGGCGACTTCCTGGTGCCGATTCGGATCGGCGAGCGCATGAGTGCGCGGATCCGCCACATCGCCCTGATCTGCGCGGGTGCGGCCTTCATCGCCGTGACCGCCAACGTCGCCTTCCGCCTGCCCGACAGCCCGGTTCCGGTCACCGGCCAGACCCTCTCAGTGCTGGTCGTCGGCGGCGCCCTGGGTCTTCGCCGCGGGGTGCTCTCGGTTGGGCTGTACCTGGCCCTTGGCCTCTTTCTACCCGTCTACGCGAATCAGGGACACGGCTTCGGCACGATCGCCAGTATCGGCTCGAGCGGCGTGGCCATTGCGCCCGTCGGCGGCTACCTGATCGGCTTTCTCTTCGCCGCGGCCCTGGTGGGATGGCTGGCGGAGAACGGCTGGGACCGCCACATCGGCGGCGCCATTGGGGCCATGATCCTGGGCGAGGTCGTGATTTACGTGATCGGCGTGCCGTGGTTGGCCGTTTCGCTGCACGTCTCGCCGCAGGTCGCGATCGAGAAGGGCCTGACGCCCTTCCTGATCGGGGACACGATCAAGCTCGCGATCGCGGCCGGGATCTTCCCGTTCGCGTGGTGGATCGTGGGGCGACGAGTCGGCGATCGGTAGGGCAGCGCGGCAATGCGGCGCGGCGCTTGGTCGCCGCGCAACCAGAGCCGGCACGGCGCTTGCTCGCCGTCGCCCGTCGCTCCGCGCAAAGCCGCAAGCGGCTCGAGCGCTCCGCGAGCGGTCGCGGCTCCCGTCGCCGCCGCCCAGGAGTCGGCTCGTCCGGTACTCAGACGAAGCTGCTCATTTCCAGTGGAGGTAGTACTAGGTGGGGCCACCCCACCAAGTGCGCCTGGCGCAAGCGCCAGCCCCTTCGTCGGGCAGCTTCTCGGCCGCCAACTTGTCCCGGGCCACGCTCACGCCGGGACGATTCGGACTCGCGATCCCGGAGAGCGCCTACCGATCGAGGGCTCGGGACCCCGCTGTCCGTCTCGCTCTTCGCGTAGCTCTACCTCAACTGGAAATGAGCAGATTCGGACCCGAGGGCCCCAGGGGCTCGGTACCTACTGGCCCGTCTACGGGATCGCCTCGAGCAAGCGCCGGTCGCGTACAGCCCCGACTTCAGGCGGACTTGCGGCGGCGAACCGGCGCGACCTCGGCCTCGCTCTCGGAGGCAGCAATCCGAGCTGCGGCAGTGGCGGCCGCCATGCGGGAGCGCTTCTTGCCGGCCGCAACCACCATCGGCTCGGGCGCGTTCGCCTGGCGCGCGGCCTTGGCAGCGGCGACGCTCGCTTCCAGGGCGGCCATCAGGTCCGTCAGCCCGGCCGCCGGCGTCGCGGCAGGCTCGGCGATCTCCGCGCCTGTGGCCTTGGCCTCGATGACTGCCATCAGGGCTTCGCGGTACTCGTCGTGGAAGCCGGCGGGATCGAACTCGGCCGTCATGGTCGCGACGAGCTGCTCGGCCATGGCCAGCTCGCCCGGTTTGATCTCGACCTCGTCTTCGGGGAGCGCCAACTGGCCGGTCGATCGGACTTCGTCGGGCCAGTAGAGCGTCGACAGGAGCATCGTCGAGGAGAACGGGTCGAGGGCGACCAGCTGCTCGCGATCGCGAAGCACGATCTTGCCGATCGCGCGCAAGCCTCGATCGGCGAGGACCCGCTTCAGCAGGTAGAAGGCCTTACGCGCGATCGGATCGGGCTCCAGGTAATACGCCTGCTTGACGAAGCTGATGGCCTGGCCTGCGGAGTCGACCGGCACGAACTGCTCTATCTCGATGGACCGGACCGTCTTGAGCGGCACCGAGGCCAGGTCGTCGTCGGTAACGACCACGTACCGGCCGGGCGCGATCTCGTAGCCGCGGACCGTGTCGCTGCGCTCGATGTAAGCGTCGTCGGTGGGGCAGTACGTCTTCATCTGGATCCGGCCGTGGCATTGCGCGTGGAGCATGTTGAAGCTCACGCCCTTCGATTCCGTCGCCAGGTAGAGCTTGACCGGTATCGTCACCAGTCCGAACTGGATGGCCCCCTTCCACATCGAACGCGCCACGGCAGCACCTCACGAGCGCAGGCCCTTCTCGGCGGGCCCGCGAAGGCGAGCATAGCGCGGCGCTGGGCCGTGTCCAGGTTGGCTCGCCTGGTGTCCCACGCTACCGGTCCGCCGGCGGCGAGCGAACGCCGGCTAAGCCACCGAAACGCCGGTCGCTACCTCGGATCGGGGCGAGGAGCGAACCTAGGACTCGAGGATCGCCGCGACTTCCTTCTCGTACGCGTTCATCACGTACGAGATGCCGGTCACTTTGGCGCACTCCTCGGTCAGCGACATCAGGTCGTTGCGGCCTATCGTCGCCAGCCGGAAGTTGCGGCTGCCGGCCATGAGCTGCTGCAGGCCGATCTGCAGCTTCTGAACGAAGGTGAAGATGCCGATCGCGCCGAGCGGGATCTCGTGGATCGCGTCGCCGTAGGTCGCCTTCAGCTCCTCCCAGCAGATGAAGACTTCCTCGACCCGCGTGCCGTACTTCTGGACCAGCCGCGGCACCTTCTCCTCTTCGAACCAGAGGCCGACGTTCTTGCCGACCATACCCGGGATCATCAGCGCTCGACCCATGCAGACCGCCTTCACGTAGGGGCTGCCCATGGCCAGGGCCTTGAAGATGCCGTCCTCGGTCGAGAAGCCTCCGGCGAAGGCGAGGTCTGGCGGTCGGATACCGCGCGACTCGAGCTGCTTGCAGTACTGGTAAGCGAGCGAGTGGAGGTATATCGAGGGAACGCCCCACTCGTTCATCATCGGCCACGGGCTCATGCCGGTGCCGCCGGGAGCGCCGTCGATGGTCAGCAGGTCGATCTTGGCCTCGGCTCCGTAGCGTATCGCCATGGCCAGCTCGACCGGCGAGTAGGCTCCCGTCTTGAGGGTGATTCGTTCGAAGCCGAGCTTGCGGAGCCGCTCGCACTCCGCCAGGAAGCCTTCGCGAGTGACGAAACCGAGCCGCGAGTGGCGCTCGAACTCCCGGATCGCCCCGTCCTGATACGAGAGTTGGACGTCCGGGATCGTCGGATCGGGCAGGACGACATAGCCGCGTCGCGCCAGCTCGAGGGCCCGATCGAGAGTCTTGACCTTGATCTCGCCGCCGATGCACTTGGCGCCCTGGCCCCACTTGAGCTCGATCGTCTTGAGGCCATGCTTCTCGAGGACGTACTCGGCCACGCCCAGGCGCGTGTCCTCGACGTTCATCTGGACGAGGATCTCGCCGTAGTCGCTCTGGTAGCGCCGATAGGTTTCGATGCGACGGTCCATCTCGGGCGACTTGGCGATTCTGCCCTTGGGCGTCAGCTCCAGGTCGGTGTCGATGCCGCAGACGTTCTCGCCGCAGACCAGAGTCACCCCGGCCAGGGCGGCGCCCACGGCAAAGTGCTCCCAGTTGCGCCGGGCGATCTCGGTCGAGCCCAACGCGCCGGTGAAGACTGGCATCTTCATCTTCACCTTCTTGTCCCAGCCGTACTCGGTCTCGGTGTCCACCCGCGGGAAGAGGGCCGTGTCAGGGCCGGGCACCTCGCCTTCGGGCAGCCCCTGGGCGCCGACGGCGTAACCCTGGATGTTCAGGTGCGAGTAGTCGATCGGGTAGTTCTTGTCTGCCCCGGCGGTGACCTCGCCGAAGTTCTGCGGATAGAGCAGCTCGCGGCCGCGCATCGTTGCCAGGAAGATCTCGCAGCCACCCGTGCAACCGTCGTGGCAGGCGGTGCACAGGCCCGACATCGGGACGACGCTGCGCGACCGGTTGACGGAGCCCGTTACCTCGTTCGCGTTGGGCCTTCGCAGGTTCCCCATTTCGATCCCTCCAAGTGTGACGGTCGGATTGGATCGCCGAACTGGCGCCTCCTGGCTGCTGGGGACGGGACGCCATGAGCCGGCCTGGGCCGGGATGGACGGAACAGCAGGAATACGCCCCGTCGAGGAGAGAGCGCATGAGGACCCCGACGGCCCACACCTACTGAGCTGCGGGCAGTGACGTGGTGGGTTGTGGCCGCTCGCAGGTGCACCAGCCTGCACCTGCCGGCCACGACGCCGCGCGGCTTCCTTCTCGACCAGACGCCCGGGCACCTCCTCGTGCCCGAAGCCAGATCATAGCGGGCGCGGAATCGGCGCGAGCGGCCCCCGCGCAGCCACGTCGAACGACGCGCGGCACGGCGGGGCGCCGACCGGCGCCGGCGTCTCGCTAGGATCGAGCTCCGTCCCCGTCAGGCCGTCAGGCGATCACTCAGATCTCTTGTCTTGCGGGCCCACATGGCCCTGCTCAGGGAGCGTCGGGTCGGACCGTCGCGCTCGCTGGGCCCGGGTTGAACGGAGCCGTGAGCGGCACGTCGAAGGTGAAAGTCCAATGGCCCGGCGTCTCGATCTCGCCCGCGTCCGTCGTCACGCTCGTCACCTCGAGGGTGTAAGGACCGTGGGGCGTGATTCCGGCCGGGACATTGCAGCCGCAGAGAGCGGCCGAAACGCCCTGGAAGACGTCGCCCGTGCCCGCGCAGGTGCCGGGCCTGATGACAACTCCGTTGGCATCGATGACCCGCATCCGCCCCGTACTTGCCTCAGTTCCCGACGCCGCGGTCACCGACACGATGACCCAGACGTGCTCCCGATCGGCTGCGGCCCGTTCGAGGTGGATCGTGTAGCCGGCATCGGTGCTCGACTGATCGATCTCCGTGGCCCGATCCCAGACGTTCTCCATGAGCGGCGCGCCGCCGATCAGCCGGCTGAAGATCGTCCCTCCGGCTGCCACCGTGCCGGTGAGGAGGGCCGCGGCGGCAACGCCGAGCAGCAGCCGGCGAGCCGGCGTCGGGAAGCGGAAGCCGCGCACTTGCCTTGCGCGGCGTTCTGTGTGGGAGGCGATTGCCGACTCGACCCGTCGGTCGATGTCATCACGGCTGCGGACAGGTATTGGAAGAGAGAAGCTCCGTCCGAGAAGGGTTTCGACGTCGGAGCCAGAGGTGTCAGGCGTCATTTCGCATTGCCTCCTTCAGGGTGGCGAGCGATCGGGTAAGGAGCTTCTTGGTCGCGGCCTCGCTCTTGCCGATCACCGGCGCGATCTCGCGGCTTGAAAGACCGCCAGCGAATCGAAGCGCGAGCGCGTCGCGCTGGACGTCAGGAAGCTGGGCGACAAAGGAGAGAATCCGGCGACGTTCCTCGGCTCCGATCGCCGTCTCCTCGGGCGATCGGCCTGGAGCAGCCAGTCCGGTGACCTCGTCAAGGTCCAGCGAACGATTGCCCCGTCTTCGGCCGGCGTCGACGAATGCGTTGCGGGCGATCCGGAGGAGCCACGGGCCGAAGCCGGACCCGCCTGGCCGATAGCGGTCGATATGGCTGAGCGCGCGCTCGAACGTCAGTGCCGCCAGCTCGGCCGCACCGTCCTCGTTTGCGCCCCGAGCCCGGAGATACCGATACACCCGCTCGACGTGTCGCTCGTAGAGGGGCGCGAACGCCTTGGGATCCGTCCGAGCCTCGGCGGCGAGCCTGTCGTCGAGTGGTGCGTCGGCAAGAGCGAGAGGCTCGGCGATCCGCTGAGTGAGCTCCATCTGACCTCCAGCATGGCGGGTTTGCGCGACCGTCATGTGGAATACGCGCGAGCGGGTCGATCGGGGACATCGGTGTCCATCGTGCGAGGAGGGCCGCTGCCCCGAGAACTGCTCCCGACCCCAACTTTCACGTGAACGGTAAGGTTGCGATAGGATGCAACCATGACTGACACGAAAACCGGCTCGGTCGATGCGGCCGGGCTGCTGCGGATTCAGGAGGCCGCGGCCGAGGCCGGCCTGACCTCCCGATCCGTGCGCTACTACGAAGAAGTCGGCCTGCTCCGGCCGGCGGCCCGATCGGAGGGTGACTACCGGCTTTACGACGCCACGGACGTAGAGCGGCTGCGCTTCATCAAGGGCCTGCGCGACGACGCCGGCTTCTCACTGGCCGAGATAGCCCAGCTCCTCGAGGACGAGGATGCCCGGGAGCGCGGGCACGAGGCATACCACGCCACAACCGATCCCGCGGAACGGCTCCGGATCCTGCGCGACCGCGTCTCCCGGTACGAGCACCAGATCGAGATGCTGCGGTCGAAGGTCGGCCGACTCCAGGCGATGGTCGACGAGACAGACGCTCGACTGACCCGAACGAAGGGGAAGGTCCGCGCGCTGACGGAGGAAATGGCGGCCTCGATCGAAGTCGGAACGGCTCGATGATGGTCGGCGGGCGGGTCCGCTTCATGGCTGCCGGACGGGCTCTCAAGCATCGCAACTTCCGGCTCTTCTTCTTCGGCCAGCTGATCTCCGTCACCGGGACCTGGATGCAGTCGGTGGCCCTGGGCTGGCTTCTCGTGACGATGGTCGGGTCGAACCAGGCCATTTTGCTGCTCGGCTTGCTGGGCGTCGTCCAGTTCCTGCCCGTTCTGGCGTTCGGTCTCTTCGGCGGGATCATCGCCGACATATGGCCAAAGAGATACACGGTCATCGGCACGCAGACCGCGGCCGGGATCCTGGCTCTGACTCTGGGCGCCCTCGTGTACCTCAACGAGATAACGATCTGGCAGATCTTCCTGCTGGCCTTCCTGCTGGGCCTGGTGAATGCCGCCGATATGCCGGCTCGCCAGTCGTTCGTCGTCGAAATGGTTGGGCCGGAAGACATCACCAATGCGATTGCCCTCAACTCGGCCGTCTTCAACGGCGCCAGGGTCGTGGGACCGGCCGTTGCCGGGATCCTCATCGCCCTCGTGGGCACGGCATCGTGCTTCATCCTCAACGGCTTGAGCTACGCCGCCGTGGTCGTTGGACTGGTGGCCATGCGCGATGCTGAGTTGCGGCCGGCCGATCGGCTGGCGATGCCCAGGAGCGTGGGGGCGATCCGCGAGAACCTCGGCGAAGGGCTCCGCTACGTCTGGCACACGCCGATCGTGCTGCTCGCTATCAGCGTGATCGGCTGCGTTTCAACGTTCGGGATGAACTTCAACGTAGTCCTGCCGGTACTCGCCGCCGGAGTCTTGAAGGTGGGGCCTAACGGGCTCGGGTGGCTGTACTCCGCGATGGGGGCGGGAGCGCTGATCGCGGCTCTGGGCGTGGCCACGTTGCAGCGTCCGCGGGTGCGCGTCCTGGTCGGCGGGGGGATGGTGCTGGGCGTTGCCGAGCTGGTCCTGGCCGGCACGACCTCCTACCCAATCGCGCTGGCGGCGGTCTTCTTCTCCGGAGTAGGCGCGATCGCCACTGCCGCGAGCGCCAATTCCCTTGTCCAGGTTACGGTCCCGGGCCCGCTTCGCGGTCGGGTCATGAGCGTGTACACGACAGTATTTGCCGGCTCGACACCGATCGGGAGCGGTCTCACCGGCAGCTTCGGCGGCCTGTGGGGCACGCCGGTGGCGATCGCGATGAACGGCGTTGTCACGCTTTGCGCCGTGGGAGTCGCGGCGATCGCGGTGCTGCGCGGGGCGGTCCCGCGGGTCGGTCAGGGCCGGCCCAGCGGTGTGGTCCCGGTTCAGGCGTCCGCGAGGCCAAGCGGCGCTCCTTCGGTCGAATAGCCGGTCACGAGCCGGGCCGGCTGCCGAGGTCGAAGGCGTAGGCGATCAGGTCGATCCCCGGCGCCGGCGAGAAGTCGAGATCGGGCAGGCGCTCGAATCCCATTCGTTCGTAGAGGTGAACGGCGGCCGGCATGAACGCGCCCGTGTGCAGAACCAGGCGGACGCGGCCGTCGGCGCGGGCACGCTCCAGACACCATTCGGTCAGCCCGCGTCCAATGCCCCGGCCCTGGCGGGCAGGATCGACGGCCAGCATCCGAATGCCGGCCTCACCTTCGCGCAGCTCCTCGGAGTACGGGTCGTCCGGGCCGGACACGTACGTCACGCCACCGAGCAGCTCGCCGGCCGGGCCCACGGCAACGAGCACGCACGACTTCCGCGCCCGTCCGGCTACGTCCCGCAGCTGGAGGTCGTAGATCTCCTGGTGAGGCATCTCGGCAGGGATGGAGTGGTACGCGGCCACGGTCAGGTCGGCCAGGGCCTCGTACTCATCGGGGCGGATGGGGCGGATCAGGAACGAGGTCTCGGGCTCGGCCATGACGGCAGCGTAACCGCTGGCCGAGCCTCTCCGCCGAACGTCCGGGCGTTCTGCCTGGCGTCCATCGGCCCGGCGCGCCATCATTCGACCATGGCGGATCGGATCGACAGTGACCCGCTCCTGGTCTTTGGGCCGCGCTCTCTCACCTACGACTTCGGGTCCGGCCACCCGCTGAGCCCGCGGCGTTTTGGGCCGGGGATAGACCTGCTGCGAGCGGTGGGCGCCGAGCCGGGGCTGGCCCCCGAACCAGCGGCGGACGGCGAGCTCGAATGGCTGCACGCGGCCGAATACGTCGCGGCCGTACGACGGTTCGCGACCGATCCGGGCGGGCCTCCGCGGGCAGGCATCGGGCCGGGAGACGATCCGGCGTTCGCTGGGATGCACGACGCGGCGGCGGCCGTAGCCGGCGGCTCGATCCGGGCCATGGAGGCGATCCTGCGCGGCGAAGTGGAGCACGCGTACCACCCCGGCGGTGGGCTCCACCACGCGATGAGGGCGCGGGCCAGCGGCTTCTGCATCTACAACGACGTCGCTCTGGCGATCGCCCGAGCCCGCCGCGACGGCCTGCGCGTCATGTACGTGGACCTGGACGTCCACCACGGCGACGGCGTCCAGGCGCTGCACGCCGCCGATCCCGGCGTGCTGACCGTCTCCTTCCACGAGTCGGGCCGCTCGCTCTTCCCGGGGACGGGCTTCGTCGACGAGCTGGGGGAGGGGACCGCCGCGGGGACCTGCGTGAACGTGCCCCTCGAGCCGCTCTCAGGTCCGGAGGCGTGGCTGGCCGCGGTGCGGGCCGTGGTGCCGGCCCTGGCCGCGGCGTTCGGTCCGGATGTGGTAGTCAGCCAGCACGGCGCCGACGGCCACGTCTGGGATCCGCTGGCGCACCTCTCCCTGACGACGACGGCGATGGGCGAGGCCGCGCGGCTCGTCGACCGGATCGCTCACCGGTATGCCGGCGGCCGGTGGCTTTCGACCGGAGGCGGCGGGTACTCCGTGTACCGGGTCGTGCCGCGGGCATGGGCCCTGACCTGGCTCGCGGCCGCGCACCGGGAGGCGCCTCGGCTGCTCCCCGAGGACTGGCGGGCGCGATGGGCCGGCGACGCTGCGCGTTGGGGCGACTCCCCATTGCCGACCGGCTTCGAGGACGACCCGGGCCTCCCGGCCGAGCGGGCGGTCAATCCGGCTGCGGCCGAAAGAGACGAGCGAACGGTATTGCTCGTTCGAACGGTCATGGTGCCGGCCCTGCTGCGGGTTGCCGAGCGCGAGGGTTGGTGGCGGTTCGACGAGCAGGGGCGAAGGTCGTCGACGAGCGCCGTGCCGGCGGCAGAAGCGCCGCCGGCCGTGGCCGGAGCGGATCCGGCGATCGTCACGCTCACGTCCCAGCTGCTGGATCGAGTGACGCTCGCCCCGCGAACGATTGCCCCCGCCGACGCGGGCGATGGGCTGGCCCTCTTGCGGGCAGCTGTACGTGGCGGTGCCATCGCCACCGGCGCCGTCACCGGGGAGTGGCTCGTCGGTGTGGCGCTCGCGAGGCCGCGTCCGCCCCACGGCGAGGATGAGCTGGTGGCCCTGGGCGTGGCCCCGGGCTGGCGGCGCCGCGGCCTTGCCGCGGCCTTGTTACGGGCCATCGTGGAGGAACAGGACCGCCGTGGCCGGGCACTCGCAGTTCTCCACACGGCCGCGGACCGTGACCCCTTCGAACCACTCTCAAGGGAGCTGCGCCGGGACGTGGCCGCGCGCCTCCTTCGTTCCGGCGGCTTCAGCACTCGGCCGGCGCCGCCGGACGTGGCCGCCGCGGATCCGTACTCTCTGTCGGCCGTCCACCGCCCGGGGCCTCTGCCGGCCCCGCACGACAGGTAGATCCGCTCGGCCGTTGTCGTGCCGCTCGGCCGTCGTCGTGCCCCCAATCCAACACTGACTTCGGTGCTGTTCTAAAGGGTCCGACCGGACTGGGCCGTTAGGGACCAACGGCACGGCGACTGAACAGTTAGTACCTCTACATTCAATCCATCGAGATTACAGGCCTGAGGCCTCGAGAGTCGGGGATCACAGGCCGGCAATGGAAAGGTGTAGGGATAGATGGAACGCAGGGATCGCGGGATTTTCGTTCTTCGGGCAGTAGTCGGGCTGGGCTTCCTCTTTGCCGGCCTCGACAAGTTCTTCATGTGGGCCAGCGGTACGCCGTTCACGGCCGCCGGCTTCCTGAAGTTCGCCACGGGTGGTGCGTGGCTGGGCAGCGACCCCAAGGCCATCGTCAACCCGACGCACTCCTTCTGGGTCACGCTGGCTGGTAACGCCTCACTGATGGGCGCCATCGACACACTCGTCGTCTTCGGTGAGTGCGCGATCGGCATCGCTCTCATCCTCGGCCTGGCAACCCGCTTCGCGGGCGTTGCCGGCGCCACGATGATGGGTCTCTTCTTCGTCGCCAACTGGAGCTTCGCGAACGGTCCGTTCAACGAGCAGCTCATGTACGGCCTGATCGCCGGAGTGGTCGCCTACGTCGGCGCAGGCGCCTACGCTCTGGACTCCGTCATCGAGAAGCTGGCCATCACGCAGAGGGTCCCGGTCGCCAAGTACGTACTCGGATAGCTCAGGTCGTCAGACGCAGGGAGCCTCCGTCCCAATCCTCTCCCTGCACCCGGAAACGGCGGACCCCGCGGTCCGCCGTTTCTGTTTGTGCATGCACCGCGAATATGCGGACGGACCTCGTCATTCCCTCGGTCGAACCGACGACTATCATGTCCCACGTCCATGGCGCAGGTGGGGCGTCATCGTCTGTCGCTCCCGACGCGAGCGCTACAACCTGACTGGACAATCGAATGATCGACTCGGCACCGCCAAGAGTCCGCGCGGGCACCGGCATGAGTGGACTGAAGGACGCGTTCGAGGCGGGGAAGGCGGCAGCTACCGGGGCGATTGTTCCGCTCACCGGCGACCCCCCCGCGTTGGTCATGGTATTCGCGACCCCCAGGTACGATCTCCCCGAGCTCCTCGCCGGAATCCGCTCCGTGACCGGCACGGCGCTCCTCGTCGGTTCGACCGGCTCCGGTGAGATCGTCAGGGGGGAATACCTGGGCTTCGGAGGCGGCGTCGGCGTCCTTGCCATGACCGCTGGACCGTACCGGTTCGCGGCCGCATCGGCCAGCGAAATCAGTGGAGACCTCGATCAGGCTGGCCAGGCCCTCGCGCGAGCTAGTCGTGCCAAGGCCGGCAGCAGTCCATACGCCGCGGCGATGCTGATCACCGACTCGCTTCTCGGCGACCTTCAGCAGTTCGTGCAGGGTGTTTATAGGATCACCGGTCCCAAGGTGGCCATCGTCGGCGGGGCCGCAGGCGACGAGCAGCGGTTCGTCCAGTCCTCCGTCTTCCACGATGACGCGGTGCTCGACAAGGGCGCCCTGGTCCTTTGGATCGCGAGCGACCGGCCGCTGCGGGTCGTCACCCGCCATGGCTGGGATCCGATCGGCGCGCCGTTGCTCGTGACCCGCGCCGAGGGCACGGAGATCGCCGAGCTCGGCGGACGCCCGGCGGCCTCGGTTTACGAGGAGCAGCTGGGCCTGACTTCCACGCTGGCGCCCGAGGCCTTCTGGGCTACGTCCATCCTGCATCCCTTCGGACTCCTGCAGCCAGATGGCAGGCACGTCATTCGGGTCGCGCGCTCGAAGACAGAGCGCGGAACCCTGATGATCCATGGCTGCGTCCCACCGGTGGGAAGCGCGGTCCAGGTCATGGGTGGATCGGTCGACAGCCTGCTCAGCGTCACGGACGAGGTTGTTGATGACGCCCTCGACTCACAACCCGACGCCGCGGTCCTGCTGACGTTCAGTTGCGCGGCACGGGCAATGATCTTCGGCGAGCGCGCGCCCGAAGAGGCGCGGCGGCTCCAAGCCTCGGCGGGTGCAGTGCCGACGTTCGGGTTCTACTGCTGCGCGGAGTTCGCACGTACAGCGGGCGTTCTTGGGACCCACAACGCCACTCTGACTGCCGTGGCCCTGTGATCCGCCGTAGGGCGACGGTGGGATGATCTACGACGGACCTGAGCGGCGCGTCGCACGCGACGCGGCCCTCGCGGAGTACCGGGCTGCGATCCGCGACACGACCCGTCTCAATCGGCTATTTGCCATCCTGGGCGAGCCGGCGCCACTGGCAATCCTGGTAGACCGTGTCCTCCTTGCCCTGTCGGAGATGTTCGCGGCAGACGTCGTGGCCCTCCTGCAGCCGGCCGGCCCGGATGATCTCCTGCCGCTCGGCGCGATCGGGTTGCCCGAGGAGCTGATCCGGCGGCCTTTCTCCGGACTCGAGGGTAGCCACGCGGCCGTCGCGATCAACGATCGAGCCCCGGTCCTGGTCGAGAACGCGCTCGGCGACCCGACGATGGACTTGCAGTTGGCCGAGCTGGGGGTCGAGACCGCGGCCTGGCTACCGGTCCTGGGGAGCCAGGAGGTGCTCGGAGTGCTGGTCCTGGGCCGCTGTCAGCCAGTCCCGTTCACCCGCTCGGACGCCGACATGCTGATGGCGATGACGTACCGAATCGGACTCGTCGTGGAGCGCGCCCGGGCCGACGAGGCAGGCAAGCGGCTGGATTCCAGGCTGCGCCAGGCAGAGAAGGTGGAGAGTCTGGGCCGGATGGCGGCGGCCATCGCCCACCATTTCAACAACAAACTCACCGCGGTCATGGGATCCCTCGAGCTCGCGCTCGACGACCTGGCCGTGGGACGGGACGCCAGGATCGAGATCGCCAACGCACAGGAGGCCGCGCGCCAGGCGTCGGTCGTCAGCCTGATGATGCTCTCTTACCTGGGCCAGAGCTTCCACGCTCGCGAGGCGCTGGACCTCGTCGCTACTTGCCGCGAAGCGCTCCCGGAGCTGATCTGCTCCTTGCCGCCGAAGGTCCAACTCCGGACCGAGTTCCCTGAAGCGGCCCTGACAGTCCGAGCCAGCGAGGTGGAGATCCGACAGGTGCTCGCCAATCTCGTGCTCAACGCCGGAGAGGCGATGGCTACCGGGGAGGGAGAGATCGTCGTTGCCATCCGCGAGGTGCCGGCGAGTCAGGTCGTGCCTTCACCACTCCTTTCGCCCGGCTGGACGCCAGGAGCGGGGCCCTACGCCTGCCTGGAGGTATTCGATAACGGATCCGGGATGGATCCCAAACTCCTGGGGAATGCGTTCGACCCGTTCTTCACGACGAAGTTCACCGGCCGGGGGCTGGGACTGCCGGTGGTCCTGGGCGTGGTGCGGGCACACCACGGAACCGTCACCGTGGACAGCGAGCCGGGACGAGGGAGCACTTTCCGCGTCTTCCTGCCGTTGACGGTCCCAACGCAGGATCGCAAGCGGGAATAGGCCGAGATATCGAACGCCTGGTCTATTACGGGTGAGCCGCATATACTCTGCCCCTGGTGGCTGCTCCAACCCCTGCCGGCACTCTCGCTGACCTCCACGACCCGCTCGCGCCCTTCAGCCCGGCGGTTGCCGCGTGGTTCCGCTCGGCCTTTGCGGCGCCCACGCCGGCCCAGGTCGGGGGCTGGGCGAGCATCGCGGCCGGACGCCACACCCTGATCCACGCCCCGACCGGCAGCGGCAAGACCCTGGCCGCGTTCCTGTGGTGCCTGGACCGGCTGGGCCGCGAGCCGCGGCCGCGGACCCCGAGCGCCCCCGGCACGGTGCGCGTTCTGTACGTCTCTCCGCTCAAGGCTCTGATCTACGACGTGGAGCGCAACCTGAGGGTCCCCCTGGTCGGGATCCGGATGGCGGCCGAACGAATGGGCGAGCCGATCCCGCAGATCGAAGTCGGGGTCCGGACCGGCGACACGCCGGCCGATGAGCGCCGCCACCTCGTCCGAAACCCGCCCGACATCCTCATCACCACGCCCGAGTCGCTCTACCTGATCCTCACAAGCCAGGCGGCCGAGATACTGCGAGGCGTCGAACACGTCATCGTCGACGAGATCCACGCCCTCGCCGGCACCAAACGTGGCGCCCACCTGGCACTGAGTCTGGAGCGGCTGGAGAAGCTGACGGCCCGCCCGCCGCAGCGGATCGGGCTTTCGGCGACTCAACGCCCCGTGGAGACGATCGCCAAATTCCTGGGCGGAATTGGGCCGGGCAGGGCAGGGGAGAGCCGCGAGGTCTCGATCGTCGACGCGGGCTCGCGAAAGGTTCTCGAACTGTCGGTCCGGGTGCCGGTCGAGGACATGGGCAATCTCGGCGACCTCCCGCCCTCCGGGGCAGGGCCCGGCGGCCCGGGCTCGGATTCGGCCGCCGGTCCCGAGGCTCGCCACAGCATCTGGCCGGCGATACACCCCAAGATTCTGGAACTCATTCGAGAGCACCACTCCACCATCGTCTTCTGCAACTCCCGGCGGATGGCAGAGCGGCTGGCCAACAAGCTCAACGAGCTGGCCGGTGAGGAGCTGGTTCGAGCCCACCACGGCTCGCTCGCACGGGAGCAGCGCGTCCAGATCGAGGAGGCGCTCAAGGCCGGGCGGCTGCCGGCCATCGTCGCCACCAGCTCGCTCGAGCTGGGCATCGACATGGGAGCGGTGGATCTGGTCATCCAGGTTGAGTCGCCCGCCAGCGTCGCCAGCGGCCTTCAGCGAGTCGGCCGCGCGGGGCACCAGGTCGGCGAGCCGAGTCGCGGCGTCATCTTCCCCAAGTACCGCGGCGATCTCCTCGAGGCCGCCGTGGTCGCGGCACGGATGCACGAAGGTGCGATCGAAGAGACGAAGCTGCCGCGCAACCCGCTCGACGTCCTGGCCCAGCAGATCGTGGCCATGACCGTCCGCGAAGCCTGGCCGGCGGACGAGCTGTACGAGACGGTGCGGCGGGCGGCGCCGTACGAAACGCTCACGCGAGACGCATTCGAGGCCGTTTTGGGGATGCTGGCCGGCGCGTACCCTTCCGACGAGTTCGCGGAGCTGAAAGCCCGGGTCGTCTGGGACCGGGAGACGGGCCGCGTTGAAGGCCGGCGCGACGCACGGACGGTGGCGATCACCAGCGGCGGCACGATCCCGGATCGCGGGCTATACCCGGTATTCCTCGTCGGCGAGGCGGGCACTCCGGGGCGGCGGGTCGGAGAGCTCGATGAGGAGATGGTTTACGAGAGCCGCGTCGGCGAGGTGATCGCTCTCGGGGCCTCGAGCTGGCGGGTCGAGGAGATCCGGCCGGATCGGGTGGTCGTCTCCCCGGCGCCCGGCGTGCCGGGCAAGATCCCGTTCTGGCACGGCGACGGGCTGGGCCGTCCCATCGAGCTGGGGCGGGCGCTGGGTGCGTTCGTGCGGGAACTGGAAGGTGACCTGAGCGGCGGAGAGCGTGGGCGCGAAAGGGCCCGCCGCCGGCTGCTCGAGCATCACGACCTGGACGATCTCGCGGCACAGAACGTCCTGGGCTACCTCGACGAAGAGCGCGAGATGGCCGGTCACCTGCCAACCGACCGGCGGATCGTCGTGGAAAGGTTCCGCGACGAGCTTGGCGACTGGCGGGTGGTGATCCTGACTCCGTTCGGTGGGCGCGTTCACGCGCCCTGGGCGCTGGCGATCGAAGCGCGACTGGAGGAGAGGCTGTCGGGGGCCGCTCAGACGATCTGGTCGGACGACGGGATCGCGATCCGCCTCCCCGAGGGCGAGACGGCCGGGGCGGATCCGAACGACGGCTCGATCGCTGGCTCCGGCGGCCTCGGCGGGCTGCTCTTCCCCACGGTCGACGAGGTCGAGGACCTGGTCGTGGGACGGCTCGGAAGCTCGGCCATGTTCGCTGCCCGATTCCGCGAGAACGCGGCGCGGGCGCTTCTGCTGCCGCGGCGCAGGCCCGGTTCGCGGACCCCGTTGTGGCAGCAGCGGCAGCGTTCGGCCGGCTTGCTGGCCGTGGCCAGCCGGTACGGCTCGTTCCCGATCATCGTCGAGACCTACCGCGAATGCCTGGCCGACCTTTTCGACCTCCCCGCGCTGCGGGAGGTGCTTGGGGGAGTGGCCAGGCGCGAGATAGAAGTCCGGGAAGTGGAGACGGTCGCGGCCTCGCCGTTCGCCGGCTCGCTGCTCTTCGACTACCTGGCCGCGTACATGTACGAGGGCGATGCGCCTCTGGCGGAGCGGCGGGCGGGAGCGCTGGCACTGGACCGCGAGCTGCTGCGCGAGCTGCTTGGCCAGGAGGAGCTGCGCGACCTCATCGACCCGGCCGCGCTCGCCGATCTGGAGCTGGCTCTGCAGGCGTTGGCGCCCGAGCGAGCGGCTCGAACCGTGGACGCTCTGCACGACCTGCTGCGCCGGCTGGGCGACCTCACCGCGGAGGAGGTGGCAGCGCGGATCGTGCGTCAGGCGGAGGCTGCCGTGGAGCCGCCGGCCGCCGGCGAGTGGCTCGCGGCGCTGGAGGGGTCTCGCCGCGCGGTGGTCGTCCGCATCGCCGGGGAGGAACGCTGGATCGCGATCGAGGACGCCGGCCGGTACCGCGACGCCCTGGGAGTGGCTCTGCCCGTCGGCGTGCCCGCGGCGTTCCTCGGATCGGCCGAGGACCCTTTGGGCAGCCTGGTAGCGCGCTGGGCCCGCTCGCACGGGCCATTCCTGGCCGGAGAGCCGGCGCGGCGGTTGGGCCTGGCGGCGGCTCGAGTCGAGGAGGTCCTGGAGCGGCTGCTCGAGGCGGGCACGATCCTGCGCGGCGAGTTCCGGCCGGGTGGGACCCAGCGCGAGTGGTGCGACCCGGAAGTCCTGCGGCAGCTGCGCCGACGCTCGCTGGCTCGCCTGCGCAAGGAGGTCGAGCCGGTCGATCAGGCGGTGCTGGCCCGATTCCTGCCGGCGTGGCAGGGCGTTCGACCCGTGACGATCGCTGGCCGGGCGTCCCACGGCATGCCCGCCGCGGGAGTGGCAACGCTCCGCGGCGAGGCCGCCCTGGAGCGGCTGGCGGAGGTCGTCGACCAGCTGGCCGGCGTGCCGATCCCGGCCTCCGTCTTGGAGCGGGACGTCCTCCCGGCCCGCATCCCCGGCTACCAGCCGCGCCTGCTGGACGAGTTGGGCGCCCTCGGCGAGGTCGCGTGGCTGGGGCGCGGCAGCCTGGGCCGCGATGACGGGCGAGTCGTCCTATATCGCCCCGGCCGCGAGATTCTGCGTGACCTGGCTGCGGGCGAGGTCGAGACGCCGGCCGGCGACCTGCACGACCGGCTCCGCGAACGCCTGCGAGGGCGCGGAGCTTCCTTCTACCGGGAGCTGGCCTCGGCCGCCGGCCCCGTGGCCGAGCGCGTTGCCCTGGACGCGCTCTGGGACCTGGTCTGGGCCGGCGAGGTGACCAACGACACCTTCGCGCCGCTGCGGGCCTTGCGCTGGCGAAGACCGTCGGGGGAGCGCAGGCCTCGGCCTGGCCGGCTGGCGCTCGGGCCTCCGGAGGCAGCCGGCCGCTGGTCGCTCGTGGAACGCCCGGCCGTGGCGCCGGGGAGTGGCGCAGGTAGAGGTGCCGCGGTTCGGGCGACGGAACGGCTCCACTCCCTGTCGGTCGCGCTGCTGGATCGCCACGGTGTGCTGACGCGCGAATCCGTGAACGCGGAAGAAGTCGCGGGCGGCTTCTCCGCCGTCTACCCGGTGCTGCGGGCCATGGAGGAGTCCGGGCGCATCCGCCGCGGGTACTTCGTCGATGGACTCGGGGCGGCTCAGTTCGCGCTTCCGGGCGCCGTGGACAGGTTGCGATCCATGCGTGACTCGACCGCCGATCGCGCCGGCGCCCCCGCCGTGTACCTGCTCGCCGCCGCCGACCCCGCCAATCCCTACGGCGCGGCGCTAGCCTGGCCGCGTCGCGGCGAGTCGGATCGGCGGCCCTTGCAGCGCGCCGCCGGGGCCTACGTGGCCCTGGTGGACGGTGCGGCGGCCCTCTACCTGGAGCGTGGCGGGCACTCGCTCCAGACGCTCCCGGCCGCCGACGACCCGGCCGTTGCCGGCGCCGCCCTGGCCGCGCTGCGCGATCTCGTCGAGAGCGCCCGCTTCCGCGAGCTGGTGCTCGCGCGCATCGACGGTGAGCCGGTGGCCACGTCGGCCTGGCGGCCTCGGCTCGAAGAAGCGGGCTTTGCGGCCGGGTACCGTGGCCACGTTCTTCGGCCAATGGCTCGGCGCGTTGTTGCCGGGGGCCGTGGATGAGCAAGATCGCGGTCGAAACCTCTCCGGTGGAGGGTGGCTGGCTCGCCCGCGTGACCGTCACCGACCACGGCGGCAGCCGCGAGTTCGAGGTCGGCGTAACGCGAATCGAGCTGGCCCGGTTCGCCCCCGGCGCGACCGACCCGACCGACCTGGTCGGGCGCTCCTTCATCTTCCTGCTGGCCCGCGAGCCAAAGGAGTCGATCCTGAGTTAGTTCGGCCTGTCGGTGATCGTCCGCTACTTCCCCGAGTACGAACGCGAGATCCGCGGCGCCGGCTGAGTCTCGCGTCGGCCGGGCCCTCGCCGCCCGGGCTCCCCGCCGCCCGGGCTCCCGTCGCCGGCCCGCGCCGGGCTGAGCCACGGAGCGGCGGCTTTCCTGATCAGGCTCCCAGGCCGAAGAACGCTCGGAAACGAGCGCGAGCTACACGACGTATCGTCAGCGCCGTTCGCTCCGGACTGCGCCGCCAGTGAAGGCGCCACAGCCGGGCTGCCGCCGCTCCCGCCTGGGCGGCCCCCGGCCAGGTCGACGGGGTCAGCCAGCGGAAGGCCCCGGGGTGGGTCCACGCCCACGGCACGATGGCCCAGACGAAGACCAGGTAATCCACTCGGATCGGGCGCTGGAACGAGAAGAGCACCTGCAGCTGGACGAGAGTCGCGGGCAAGGTCAGTGCCGTCAACGCCAGCGCCAGCAGGAACCAGCCCACTCCCCACAGCCGGCCTCGTGGCGAAAGGAACGGCCAGAAGATGACGGGCACCCACTTCATCGTGGTCGCGACCATCCACAGCAGGCCGGCCAGCGCCGGGCGGGAGAACTGCGCCCCGAAGAGCAGTAGCGTCAGCGGCAGGTTGATGTTGCCCGTGTCCAGGTTGGCCGCCATCGGGAACATCAGCACGAGGAGCAACACCGCGGTGGTCATCGGCCGGCGCTGGTACGCCCAATGGACACTCCACAGGAGACCTATGACCGTGGCGCCGCGCCAGACGAACCAGGCCACATCCCAGGGCAGGATCGACCACGGCACGAAGAGTGGCAGCATCCATGGCGAGTAGACGTACGGCATGAAGGGCCCGGTCGGGTGATACGGGTCGCCGCCGTTGAGCCACAGGCGTCCCGCGGCCCAGTACGCCCGCGTGTCGGCGCCCGCGGCCTCGCCTCGGGCGATCAGGCCGGCCAGCACGAACCCGGCCACGAAGCCCAGGATGACCATCATCGCCAGGCGGCGCGGGTCTCGGATGCGGTTGATCTCGTGGCGGATGGCGCGCCGGAAGACTCCCGCCCGCCGCCGCGTCGGCCGATCCAATCTGGCCACGGCCGGCAACGCGACCGCCCGCCCGGAGATGCGGTCCGACACCCGTTGAGAGCGGGAGGGCTTCGCCAGCGGGGAGTTGCCCGGGGGCGGGTCGGCGCTGTCGGACCTTGGGTTTCGGGTGCTCATGAACGCAGGGTCACTCCGCGGGAGGGCGATGCGGGCAGCTCCGGCGATCGGGCTGCGAGGCTGGGAGGCCCGACTCGTGATGGGATGATCGCCTCCTCCATGAGGTTCGTCGAAGGGATGATGCGAGCACCGGGCCCGGGGTGCAAGCCCCGACCCATTGGCGGACCGCCTCCCGATGCGGTCGCGCCGTCACGGTCTCGATGGCGCCTCCGAGGTCGCGGCCCGGAGGCTCGATGCTGCCGCGGGGTCAGCGCAGGTAGGTCTTGCCGCAGGTGTCGCACACGGTGTAGACGGCGCGAGCGTTGCGGGCATATCCCGCCGAATGGAGCAGCCCGGAGCAGCCAGTCGTGGGGCACTTCCAGACCCACCACCGCCCCTCTTGCTGGAGGGCGATCGCCTCCGACCTGACCTTGTCTGCCAGGCCCGCGTTGGCGGCAAAGGCCCGGGCGATCTGCGAAGCCCGCTCCTGCTCGCTCTCGCTGGAGTACGGGTAGTTCTGACTGATGTTCGATGACACGGTCTACTCCGTGCTGCGCGCTCGAGGTCTCCGCCGGGGCCGAACCGGTGGCAGGGCGGTGTGAGCGCGGCGAGCCACCGGCAGCGGGAGTATAGACCGGCTCCTGGGGTCCTCCGAACGGAACACCCGGCCCGAATCCGCCCGAGTCGTCCCGCCGGCGATCGGGCCCACCCGCTAGGCTACGCACCGTGAATCGCTCTATCGCATCAATGCTCGTGGCCACGTTCGTGCTGCGCGTCAGCACGGCCATGACGGGCGGGATGCTCGTGTACTACGTGGACGAATTGACCAGGAACCACGGGACCGGGCCCGGGGTGATCTCTCTGCTGACCGGCGGGTTCTACACGACCGAGTTGACGGGGGCGATCGTCTTCGGCGTACTGGCCGATCGCTATGGCCGCAAGGTCATCATGTTGCTCGGCCCGCTCTTCGGCTCGGTGGCCGTGTTCATGACGGGTCTCACGACCCACATCCCGGTGCTGTTCGTGACCCGGCTTCTGGAAGGTAGCTCGACGGCTGCCTCGATCCCATCGACGCTCGGTTTCATCGCGGCCGAAACGGCCCACGACGAGAAGCTGCGCGGCAGGGTCGTCTCGCTCTTCGAGTTCGTCTCCCTCGGCGGGATGCTGGCTGTAGGTCCGGCGCTGTCCGGGCTGCTCTGGGACGCCGTCGGCCGGCCGGCCTTCTTCTTCAACTGCGTCCTCTATCTGGTGGCCCTGGGCCTGTATGCCTACGGTGTCGCGGAGGTTCCGCGCGATCGACAAGGGGATCTCTCGGGCAGCACCGGGACCGGCCAGACCGCGGTGTCGAGGTATTGGCAGATCGCCACGAGCCGCAAGGTCTTGCTCTTCGCCCCGACCTGGCTGGCCATCAACGCCATTCTTGGGCTTTGGGCCCTGCAGGCGCCGCTGCTGATCAAGGGCAACATGCAGGACTCGAGCCAGTTCCTCATGCGGGGCATCTCGGCATCCGCCATCGGCTTGGGCGAAGCCGTGCTGGCGGTCATCTTCGGAGCCGGAATACTCTTCTGGGGAACCGTCTACGCCCGTTTCCGCCGGACGACCCTTCTGCTCCTGGGCGTCGGTGCGTTCGTCGCCATGACGATCGACGTCCTGGCGGTGAACCATCTCGGGGGGTCGTCGGACGTGCTCTTGGTAGCGTTCGGGCTGGTCGCCGCGGTTGCCCTGTTCGTGATGTCCGGTGCAACGCCGGCAGCCCTGGGCCTGCTGGCCGACGTCAGCGAAGGTTTCGAGGAGGATCGGAGCGCTCTCATGGGCCTCTACTCCGTCTTCCTGGGCCTCGGCCAGGTCATGGGCGCCGTGATCGGCGGCATCGCCGCCTCCTGGAAGGGCATCGACGGGCTGGTCGTGGCTACGGTTGGATTGCTTGCCGTCGGGATTGCCGCCCTGGTGAACCTGCGGGGGCACGAGTCTGTGATGCTGGACGGCCCGGACGCCGGGCTCCAATTCGCCCTCGGCGTCGAATCCCTCCGCGATCCGATTCCCGCTCCCACTGCAAACAGGCGGCAGCCCGAGGCAGCAGCCAAGGAGGACCGATGACCGTCGCCATCGTCACCGATTCCGGCTCGGACCTGACCCCGAATCGGCTTCGCGAGAATGGCATCCGGCAGGTTCCGCTATCGGTGTCGATCGGGGAGCGCAGCTACCTTTCGCCGGACGAGCTTACGGCCGAGGAATTCTGGCGTCTGATGCGTGCCCCTGGCTGCCCGTTCCCCCATACAGCCGCCCCGAGCGCCGGCCAGTTCAAGCAGGTCTTTGAGCAGGTCTTCGAAGAGGGTGCGGACGCCATCGTCTGTGTCTGCCTGAGCGAAACTCTCTCGAGCACCATCGGGAGCGCCCGAATGGCGATGGAGATGCTGCCCGGTCGGGAGATCCATCTGGTCGACTCGCGCTCGGCGTCAATGGCCACCGGGGCGCTGGCACTGCGGGGGGCGACCATGGCGGCCCATGGGGCACAGGCCGTCGAGATAGCCGCCGAGATGAACAGGCTCCGCGGGGAGATCACCCTCTTCGTGGCCCTGGACACGCTCGAGTACCTTCGCAAAGGGGGACGGATCAGCGCCGCCAGGGCTGCCGTCGGCGGACTCCTCTCGGTCAAGCCCATCATCACCGTCGAGGAGGGAATAGTCGTCACGGCGGATCAGCCGAGGACCCGGACCAAGGCCCTGGTGAGGGTCCTCGAGCTGCTGACGGACCAGCCGGCGACCGAAGTCCACATCATGTACTCGCCGCCGGCCGACGTGGAAGCCTTCCGCGAGGCCGTGCTCGCGCGCATGGCCGAGCCAGCCCCGAAGCTGGTCACGGTGCAGACCCTCGGGCCGGTGATCGGAGCTCACATCGGCCCGGGCGCGTACGGCGCCGTGCTGGTTCTTGAAGGCCGGAAGGTAGAAGGCCACTAGCCGCGATTACCAGCGATTCGTTCGGCGAATCGAGGGCAACGCTGGCGGAACGTTAGGCCGATCGGCGGTGCTGCCGGTGACTTCGTGCAATAGGCCAACTTGGTCCCCAGGTCTATACTCGGCGCCAAGTGGAACCTGCGGCGCTGCTGTCCGGGACAAGCGGAAGGCCGCCGCTACATAGTCGGGATCGTCGGGGGATTGGCTGTTGCCCGCCGTGCGAATCCAGCCGGCCGGGCGAGCCGACCCCAGACAGACGCCTCCGGCTCTGGAAGGGTATCCCGCCGATGGCGACACAGACGATCGCCGCCGCGATCAATCCTTGGCACGTCGCGCAGCAGCAGTTCGACCTGGCTGCCGTGCACCTCAACCTTTCCCCCGGCCTCCGAAAGGTCCTGCGCGAGCCCAAACGCGAACTGACCGTGCACTTCCCGGTAAAGATGGACGACGGCACGGTGGAGGTCTTCACCGGCTATCGGGTCCAACACAACCTGTCCCGCGGGCCGGCCAAGGGTGGCATCCGCTACCACCAGGACGTGACGCTCGATGAGGTCAAGGCCCTGGCCATGTGGATGACGTGGAAATGCGCCGTCGTGGGGATCCCCTTCGGCGGCGGTAAGGGAGGCGTGAGAGTCGATCCCAAGAAGCTGAGCCTGCGCGAAGTGGAGGGGCTGACCCGCCGCTTCACGACCGAGATCAGCATTCTGATCGCCCCCGACCGCGACATTCCCGCCCCGGACGTCAACACGAACGCCCAGACGATGGCCTGGATGATGGACACCTACTCCATGAACGTGGGGTATACGGCGCCGGCCGTCGTGACTGGCAAGCCGGTTGCGCTGGGCGGCTCCGAGGGTCGCACGGAAGCGACGGGCCGAGGTGTTGTCTACTCGATCGTCGAAGCCGCTCGCCATCTCGACATGGACCTCGGCAAATGCCGTGTCGCCGTTCAGGGCTTCGGCAACGTGGGTGGAGTCTCCGCTCGGCTGATCGCTGCCGAGGGAGCCACCGTTGTCGGCCTGAGCGACTGGATGGGCGCCATCTACCGACCCCAGGGACTCGATGTCGACGCCGTGCTGGCCTGGGTGCAGGAGCATCGCACGGTTATGGGTTTCCCCGGTGCCAGGGAAATCACGAACGGGGAGCTGCTCGAGCTCGACTGCGACATCCTCATCCCTGCTGCCCTCGAGACTCAGATCACTGCCGCCAACGCCGGCAAGATCCGCGCCCGCATGATTGCCGAGGCGGCCAACGGTCCTACCACTCCGGAAGCGGACGAGATCCTCCACAAGAACGGCCGGTTCGTGATTCCCGACATCCTCTGCAACGCGGGCGGGGTCACGGTCAGCTATTTCGAATGGGTCCAGGACCTGGAGCGCGATTTCTGGAACATCGGACACGTCAACGAGAAGCTGCGGGAGGTCATGACCAAGGCCTTCGCCAGCACGCTCGAGATGAGCCTCAAGCAAGAGGTGAGCATGCGGACCGCAGCCTACATGTTGGCCGTTCAACGCGTTGCCGACGCCACATCCGTTCGAGGTCTGTACCCGTAAACTGGGGACTTGGCAAGCTCCCTGCGGCCCCGACGTACCCCCTCGCGTCGGGGCCGCTCTCTGCGTGGGCGACGACGAAGGCTCGGGCGGGGAGAGTCGTCCGAGTGGCGTCTCGGTGCTACGATCCCTCGACTGACCTTGCCGCTAGCCACCCGAGCGACCGGCATCGCGGACCGGAGCCGCTCGGGATAGGAGCATCCATGCTCGACCACGAAGAGAAGTTCCTATTCAAGGAGGAGACCCTCCACCTGGCCAACGCCCTGGCCGAGCCCGGAGTGCTGGACAACGTCGAGGACCTCCTGACCGACGTCATCACCAGCCCGCGCTTCGACTCCGAGGTCTTCACCCTCGAACGGTCGCTCCAGGTGATGCTTGGGGCGCGGGCGGGCGCAACGCTGGTCGGACTCCTGACGGTCACCCCCGAGGTCTTCGACGAAACGGCCGAAGTGCGAGTCCCGCCGGAGGTCCAGGAGCGGATGATCGCCTGGCGGGCGCGCTTCGGGCTGGCGATCGACAACGCTCTCAACTATCTGAACAATCCCGACGGTATCCAGGGTCACAACTTCTCGACCCAGATCGCCCACGCCGACGAGCGCCAAGTGCTTCAAGGCCGGCTGACCCTGGTCCGCTACAACAACGAGCCGCAGTTCTTCCTGGCAGACGCGAGCGTCTTCTTTGGCCTGGTGGTCGACATACTCGAGCGGCTCGGGCCCTACCTCGGACCGGACACGGTGGATACCGAGACCGTAGGGCGGCTCCGGGACGCGATCCAGCTCGTGGAGCGCAAGACGATCAGCCGGGGCTAGGTCCCACTCCACAGAGTCCGCGTAGCAGAAGGACGGCCGCCGGAAGGCGGCCGTCCTTATCTTGTGGCGAGGGTGTCAGGGCTGGGGCTTGTTGGGATCGGTACCGGGGGCTACGGACCCGGGTTGGTCAGGAGGCGGCACGGCCGACCCCGGAGCCGGCCAGGTCGCCGGTGACGGCGGCAGCGGTGCCCCTGCCGAATAGGGTGAACCCCAGCCGGGCTGGCGGTGCTGGACCGGCTGAGCGACCGTGAACGGCAGCCAGCGGCGCCGGATCGGGTCGAGGATCTTCGCGATGAGGGTCAGTGCGAGCAGCAGCAGCACGAGTGCCAGGGTCACGGGCAGAATCAGGACAATGACCCAGATCGCCGCGGTGGCCGCGTTCTGGCCCACGCCGCCGAGCTCGGCCGCCGCCTGATTGAACTGCTCGCCCGCGCTCCACGGACCCGGCGTGGCCGACGGCTGCGGAGTCGGGGTTGGGCTTGCGCCGGGTGCCGGCACTTCGAAGATGACCGTCAGGGTGCTGTAGGCCGACTTGTCGGTCAGGCCTGCCAGCTGCGCCGTTAGCTGCTCGATCTGACCCTGGACGTCGGACAGGCGCTGCTGAACGGTGAGGACATCCGCAATGGTCGTGGCTTTGTCCATGATCGCCTGGACGGCCTTCTCCGAGGCCTTCAAGTTGTCGATGCGGGCCTGCAGGTCGACGATCTGGCCCCCGACCGACTGGGAGTCGCTGTGCTCGGCGATGATCTTCTTGCCGAGCTTGCGCATCAGGCCGACCGCATCTTCGAAGCGATCGACCGGGACGCGGTAGGTCACCGAGGCCACGCTGCCGCTGCCGGAGGATGAGGTGCGGTCCGAGCCGGCCATCCAGCCGCCCAGGCCGTGCATCTGGTCTGTGGCCAGGGCGACGGAGATGTCGATGTCGGCCACTTCGATGGTGATGGAGCCGGTCTTGATGATCCGGTCTTCGGGGGCCGGGGCGCCCGGAGCGCCGGTCTGCAGGGTAATGCCGCCGGTCGTGTCGGTCTCACTCACGGGGGTGGGCGCCGGCGTGGCCCCGGCGAAACCCTTGTCGGGCAGACCGGCCGGGGTGGCCGCGGCTCCGGGCAAGGGATAGCCGGGGTTGGGTGGTGTTGGGAGGGCGCTGCTGCTGCTGCAGCCGATCGCCGCGAGCGCCACGAGGATGAGTGCCGCGGTAAGGAATCCTTTGCTTCGCATCGTGTCCCTCTCGTTACTCCCCTGGATCCGCCGGCAGGTCCGCGCGGGATCCTATCTATGATTGCGTTTCGGAGGCGTTCCCGGTTCACCGAATGCCCCGGCCGCCGCCGCTAGCAGGGCCCACGGGCTTCTGTGGCTGCCGCGCAGATCCACCACGATGGCTCCGGAACCCGTTGGTGCGTCGCGACTGGGCCTTGGCCGGCCTGGAAGCGGTGAGAGTGGGCGCCTCCACCGAAAGAGCCGACCAGGACGGCCGCCGCCAGGAGGGCAGCGGCCGTGAGGACTGCGGACCGGCGTCTCATGCCGGCGTCGCCGCGCTCCGGTTCCGTCCCCGGCCCAGGATGCGGCGAACCAGGGTGAGGAAAGCGAGCAGGATCAGGAGGCCAAATCCGATCGGCAGGACCACGACGAGGGCCCAAACGCCCATCGTCGCCAGGCCCTGGCCGATACGGACGAGAGCTGCCGCGGCCTCGTCGACCTGGCTGCCCAGAGTCCAATCCTGCGTTGCCTGTGACGTCACGGTCTTGGCCGGAAGCTGGAAGGTGACGGTGAGCGTGCTCATGGCCGCCTGGTCCTTGAGATGGTCGCGCTGCGCCGTGAGCTGTTCGATCTGACCCTGGGTCTGGCTGAGCTGGCTCTCGACGGCGATTACGTCCGCAATGGCGACTGCCTTGGCCATGATCGCCTGGAGTGCGCTCTCGGTCGTCTTCAGGTTGGAGAGCCGGGCTTCGAGGTCGACGACCTGGGAGGAGACATCGCTCGCGTCGGTCTGCTCCGCCAGGGTCTTCGACCCGATCTTGCGCAGGGCATCGAGGGCGTCATCCCAGCGGCCCGCCGGCACGCGGTAGGTGACGGATGCCGCGGCGTAGTCGCCGGTGCCGGACCGGTTGGACGAGCTGACGGTACCTCCCAATGCGGCGATCGCCGACCGGCCCTGCGTCACGGACTTGTCCAGGTCGGTGACCTCGAGGGAGAGCTGGCCCGTCTTGACGATGAAAGTCGAGTCGAGTGGGGCGAGCAACTGATTCGGCTGGCCGGGCTCAGTGGCCGGGAGCTGCTTCGCCGTCTGGTCGACACCTCCTGCCGCCGGGGCGGGTGCGGCGGTCGCGGCGGCGAACGGCACAGCGCCGTTGGCGGCGTACCCCTGGCTTTCGGCCATGGACAGGCGTTGTGCGCTGAGAGTTATTGCGGATCCTGCCGGACTGCCCAGGATGTAGGCTCCGGCGATCACGGCCGCCACGGCCGCCAGCGCGAGGGTCCTGACGAGAGCGCGCCGGCTCAAGAGGCGGGAAAGGATGCTGCCGCTCGCCGAGTGGGCGCCCTGCGAGGACGTCTCCGCGCCCGCGCTGGGCTGGGGCTCAGGGCCGCCTTCGAGGGGTCTGATCTCGTTCATGGTCACGGGTCCGCCCTCCGGTATTCGTCAAGGCCGAGAGATCGGCCGTTTGAGGGGCAGACGTCTGGGAGGGTTTGGCGGTTCCCTGGGAGTTGCGCGGCCGGGAACGGTGCGGCCGGCTAGCGGCGCGGCCCCAGGCCGGGGAGTGGCAGCTACGGCAGAGGATCGTTGTCGATGAGGCGGATGCTGCCGAAGCGCACGGCGAGCGACAGGAGGGCCGGGCCATCGACTCGCGCCAGCTCCCGAAGAGTGGCCGGATCCGCACAGCTCACGTACTCGGGCGCCGCGAGTGGCTCCGCCGCGAGAACTCCTCGGATCGCGGTCCGCAGCGCCTCCCCATCCCTCTCGCCGGCCTCGTACGCGGCGCGGGCGGCCAGCAACGACGCTCGCAGAACCGGGGCGGCCGCCCGCTGTTCGGGCGTAAGGCGCACGTTTCGCGAGCTCATCGCCAGGCCGTCGGGCTCGCGCACTATCGGGCAGGCCACGATCTCGGTAGCGATGCCCAGGTCCAGGGCCATGCGCCGGACGACTAGCAGCTGCTGGGCGTCCTTCTGACCGAAGTAAGCGCGCTCCGCTCCGGCCAGGCACAGCAGGATCGCCACCACTGTCGTGACGCCCTCGAAGTGGCCTGGGCGCGCGGCGCCCTCCAGCGCCTCGGTCAGGGCCCCGACCCGGACCGTCGTCTGGGACCCGGCCGGATAGACCTCTTCCACGGTCGGGATGAAGACTATATCCGCTCCTGCCTCACGGGCGGTCGTCAGGTCCGCGGCCTCGTCGCGCGCGTACTCCTCGAAGTCGGCCGTTTCGTTGAACTGGCGCGGGTTGACGAAGATCGTGGCCACCACGGTGGCGCTCTCGGCGCGGGCGCGGCGGATCAGCGAGGCGTGGCCCTCGTGCAGGGCGCCCATGGTGGGTACGAGGCCGATCGGTCGGGGAGCGGTCGCCAGAGCGGTGCGCAGCTCCGTCCGCGTTCGAACGACGAGCGGCCGGAGCGCCTCCGGTGCTGGAGTGGCTTCCCCCATAGCGCTAGAGATCTCGGTCGAGCGGGATCCCGGGACCGGTCTCGACCCCTTCGGGGCGGTCCAGCGCGGTCCGTCCGAGCACCTCGTCCAGGGTCGCATCGTCCATTCTGCTGCTCTCATCCGGCCCAGGGAATGCGCCGCTGGCGACGTCGCTGCGGTAAGCCTCGGCGGCGGCCTTGATGATGGTGTGGAGCTCGGTGTAGTGGCGAGCGTGCTTGGGAGTGAAGTCGGCGCTCATGCCGAGCAGGTCCGTGATCACCTGGACCTGGCCGGAGCAGCCGGCTCCCGCTCCGATGCCGATCGTGGGGACGTGGAGTCGTTCGGTGATCGCCGCGGCCAGCTGCTCGGGGACGAGCTCAAGGACCATGCCGAAGGCGCCGGCCTGCTGAACGGCCAGCGCGTCGGCCAAGAGCTGGCGGCCGGCCGCGCGGGTCTTGCCCTGGACGCGATGGCCGCCCAGCTGGTGGATCGATTGGGGCGTAAGGCCGATGTGGCCCATGACGGGGATGCCGGCCCGAACGATCGTCTCGATGGTCTTGGCGCTGCGCTCGCCGCCCTCCAGCTTCACGGCGCCGGCGCCGCCCTCCCGCATCAAGATGCCCGCGTTCTCCAGGCTTGCCTCGGGGGTGACGCCGTAGGAGAGAAACGGCATGTCGGCCACGACCAGGGCCCGCTTGGTGCCCCGAACCACGGCCTTGGTGTGGTGGAGCATCTCCGTCATCGTCACGCGGACGGTGCTGTCGTAGCCAAGCATGACCTGGCCCAGCGAGTCGCCTACGAGCAGCATCGGGATGCCGGCCTCGTCCAGGATCCGGGCGGTGGGGTAGTCGTATGCGGTCAGCATGGCGATTCGCTCGCCGTCGGCGTACAGCCGCGCGATCGAAGAGATGGTCAGCCGCGAGGCCTTCTGCGGCGAGGGCATGTGGCTCATCAGTTCGTCTCCGCGAGCGCGGCGCTCTCACCGACGATGGCAGCCAGGCGGACCGCGACGCGATCGAGGAGGAACTCGGCGACTTCGCGCTTGGCCATCAGCGGCAGCTCCTCGGATGACCCGTCCGACGAGTAGATGGTGACCTTGTTCGTGTCCGTGCCGAAGCCAGAACCGGGCTCGGTCACGTCGTTGGCAACGAGCAGATCCACACCCTTGGAGCGAAGTTTCTCCTCGGCACGCTCAAGCGAACCGGTCTCGGCCGCGAAGCCGACGAGGACGGGCCGGCGGGCGCCCGAGGCGCCGATGCTGGTGCGGACGCGCTCTGCCGTCGCCGCCAGGAGATCGGGCGTGGCAACCATCTCGAGGGTCATCCCAGACGAGCGGCTAACCTTCTTGGCGGACGGGCTGTGCGGCCGGAAGTCGGCCACGGCAGCGGTCATGACCAGGACGTCGAAGCGGGGGCCACTCGGTGGGGTCAGGGCGCGCAGCGCGGCCTCCATCTCGGCAGCAGTCTCGGCATGGGCGACGTGGGCTCCGGCGGGCGGCTCAACGGTGTGATTGCCGAGAATGAGCGTCACGGCCGCGCCTCGGTCGAGCGCCTCTTCGGCAATGGCGATCCCCATCTTGCCGCTCGACCGATTGCCGACGAAGCGGACGGGGTCGATCGGCTCGGCGGTGCCGCCGGCGGTGACGACGACGTGGCGGCCGGCGAGGTCAGTGCGCGACGACCCGGCCGAAGCCGAATTGCCCGGGGCGCCGCTTTGGGAAACCGCCCCGGTCGGAGCGCCTGCAACGGCCGCCGGAGCCCCGCCCAGCGCCCGGACCGTGGCGTCGACGATGCGATCAAGGGACGCGAGCCGGCCCTGGCCCACCATGCCCGAAGCGAGCGGACCAAACTCCGGCTCCACCAGGTGGTAGCCGAACTCGCGCAGCCGGGCAACGTTGGCCTGCGTGGCCGGATGGGCGTACATGCCGCCATCCATCGCCGGAGCCACGATCACAGGAACCGAGGTGGCCAGGCACGCGGCCGTGATGGAATCGGAGGCCAGGCCATTTGCCATGGCCCCGAGCCAGTGGGCCGTGGCAGGGGCCACGACGATCGCCTCCACGTCGTGGGCGGTGCTGATGTGGCCGATCCGCCCGTCGGCCTGCAGGGCCAGGACGTCGGAATCGACAGGATGGCGGCTCAGGGTCTCGAGTGTCAGCGTGCCGATGAACTCCGTCGCCGAGGCGGTCATCAGGACGCGGACGTCCGCTCCTTCGGCCTGGAGCAGGCGGAGCAGGTCGACCGCCTTGTACGCGGCGATGGATCCGGTGATCCCGAGGGCGATGCGGCGGTCCTGGAGGCGCACCCCTTGCTCGGTCATGCGTCTTGCCCCGAGATCACGTGGATCGACCCGGCCGCGCTGCCGGTCCACCCGATCGTGTCGTCGCCCGCTGCCGACGGTTCGCCGTTGGCAACCGCCCACAGGATGACCAGGCCCTTCAGTGTGAGTTCGGGGTCGATGGCGTCGATGCCGGGCAGCTGGCGGGCCCAAGATCCGGCCGACAGGCCGCCGGTCAGGACCACCTGGATCTTCGAGTCGTCGACCTTCTCGGTTCGAGCGAGCTCGGTCTTGATCCGCTCGATCAGACCCAGGGTGAGTGCCCGGTAGCCCAGGACGATGCCCGACTGCATGGCCGAGACGGTGTCCGTGCCGATCGCCTTCGGCGGCTCCACGAGCTCGATCCGGGGCAGGCGGGCTGTTCGAGACGCCAGCGCTTCGAGGCCCAGTTCGAGACCGGGCGTGATGGCTCCGCCGACGTACGCCCCGTCGCGGGCGATGCAGTCGAAGGTCGTCGCCGTGCCGAAGTCGACGACGATGGCCGGAGTGCCGTACAGCCGAGCCACCGCCAGTCCGTTCACGAGGCGGTCCGCGCCGACCTCGGTGGGGCGCTGCACTCGGATCGGCATGGGCATGTTTCCGGCCGTCGCGATCATCAGGGGCAGGCCGCGCCGTTCGGCCATCGAAGAAGCCACACCCGTCAGCGCGGGCACCACGCAGGCAAGCGAGATGCCGGTAACGTCGGCCAATGACGCACCGTCGAGGTGGAGCATTCCGTCGAGGAGAAGCTCGAGCTCGTCGGCCGTGCTTGCCGCCCGCGTTGCCGCCCGGCGACTGGCCATGATGGTCTCCCCATGGACGAGGCCAAGGGTGACGTTGGTGTTGCCGATATCGAGGGCCAGAAGCATGGACCGATGATAGCGCTCCCTCGAGCCTCGGCTCCGCTCGGCAGCCAACTCGGACGCAGAATCCCGAGATCTGATGGCCACGAGCCCCTTGTCGCGCCTCGTGCCGCTGAGTTACGATCCGCGGGTCCGTCACCGGCATCCCCATCGTCACCCCCGCTGCCCTCAGGAGGAGTGGTGTCGTCCGTGCCGCCCGCGAAGTTCTTTGTCAATCGCGGCATCGTTTCAAGCCGGACCGACCTACTCAACGTCCTGCGCCCACTCGAGAAGCAGACCGTGGCCTACCGGTACTACCGCGGCCACGAGCTGGTTCAACACGGATTGGGTTGGGTCGAGCGGATCGTGGCGAACGATCCGGAGACTTCGACGTTCTTCACCCCGCTCTCGATCTGCTTGAACGTGGACTCGTTCGAGCATCTCGAGTTCGAGACCCGTCCCGACCAGNNGTGATCGATTTCGCGCCCGCCGGAGTGCCTGCCGGCGACGCGCTCGAGCCCCAACAGCTCGGGTTCGATACATCCGGCTACGTCCAGATGGAGTTGCTCGGCCCCGACCCGAACGAGGACGAGTAGGGGGGCCTGAACCGCGCGAGCGTGATCGAAGGAGATGGCGGAGACCGACCCGAGCGAGGGCGTGGTGGGGCCGCGTGGAGACGCGGTCAGGAGGAAGGGCGCCGCCCGGATAGATGGAGCTCCGGGTAGTCGCGTATTGGCGGAGTCGACCAGGCGAGACATCAAGAGGAGATTGCGTTGAATGCCCTAGCGGGTTACTTCAAGTTCGTCGAGCGCGGCACGGACATCGTCACGGAGACTCGGGCCGGCCTGACAACGTTCATGGTCATGGCCTACATCATCTTCGTGAACCCGAGCATCCTCGGCGCCGGCTTCGGCCTCAAGCCCGACCAGCTCGTGGCTTACGCTGCTGCGACGGCCCTGATCGCCGGCATCATGACAATCGCCATGGGCGTGGTTGGCAACTACCCGCTCGCGCTTGCCGCAGGCCTCGGCATCAATGCCATCGTCGCCTTCACCCTTGTAGCCGGCAAGGGCCTCACTCCTGCCGGCGCCATGGGTGTGATCGTCCTCGAAGGTCTCGCGATCACGGTCCTGGTCGTGATCGGCCTTCGGGAAGCCATCATGGCCGCCGTGCCGTTGGCTTTGAAGCGATCGATCGGCGTCGGCATCGGCCTCTTCATTCTGTTCATCGGCTTCGTCAACGGCGGCCTGATCATCACCCCCCAGGGCGGTTCCCCGATCGTTGCCCTGAGCTTCCCGACCCAGACCGGACAGTTCGTCTTCCTGCTCGGCCTGCTCATCACGTTCTCCCTCTACGTGCTCAAGGTCCGCGCCGCGCTGATCATCAGCATCCTGGTGACCACCGTGATCGCGCTCATCGCCGGCGTTACGAAACTGCCTGACGGCGGCCTGACCGTAACTCCGTCGTTCTCCACGCTGGGCAACTTCGACTTGGGCAACGTCTTCAGCAAACTCGGCTTGATCACAGCGCTGTTGACAATCTTCGCGATCATGCTCAGCGACTTCTTCGACACGATGGGCACCGTCACCGGCATCGCCGAAGAAGCCGGCCTGGCCGAGGAAGACGGCTCGGTACCCGGCATCGGGCGCGTCCTCTTCGTGGACTCCCTGGCCGCTGTCGCCGGCGGCGCGGCCGGCATTAGCTCTAACACGACCTACATCGAGTCCGCGGCCGGCGTGGCCGAGGGCGGCCGAACAGGCTTCGCCTCTGTCGTCACCGGCGTCCTGTTCCTGCTGGCCGTCTTCCTCTCGCCGCTCGCCGGCATCGTTCCGTCCCAGGCCACGGCTCCCGCCCTGGTCCTGGTGGGCTACCTGATGTTCACGTTGATCCAGGACGTGGATGTCGCGGACGTCGAAGACGGACTCCCGGCTCTGCTGACCATCATCCTGATGCCATTGACCTACGACATCACCGTCGGCATCGGCGCCGGCTTCATCTCGTGGACCCTGATCAAGCTCCTCAAGGGCAAGTGGGGCCAGGTCCATTGGCTGATGTACGCGGTCAGCATCTCCTTCCTCGTCTACTTCGCCAAGGACTGGATCCAGACCTTCGTCAAGTAGACTCCCCGAGGCTCGCTAATGCGGCCGGCGTCCGAAAGGGCGTCGGCCGCCTCGTTTCTGCGAGCGCCCCGCTGCGCCGGCTCGCGGCCGTCATCGGCTAGCATTCGCTGGATGTACGAACGCACAGCCCTGCCTGGCGGGCCGCGGGTCATCACGGCGCGCCTCGCCGGAGCTCGCTCCGTCTCCATTGCTGCCTACGTTCTGGCCGGTTCGCGCCTGGAATCGGCCGAAGAAGCGGGCGCGGCCCACTTCATGGAACACATAACGTTCAAAGGGACCGCGGCATACCCCACCACGCGCGCCGTCTCGCAGGCGATCGAGGGAGTAGGCGGCAGCTTCAATGCCGCCACCGATCGCGAGTCGACGGTCTACTGGGTTCGCGTTCCGCTCCGCGAGGCTACCCGCGGCATGGACATCCTGGGCGAGCTGATCGTTCGACCGCGTCTCCGGAGCGAGGAGATCGAGTCCGAGCGGGCCGTCATCGTGGAGGAGATCCGCTCCTACCTGGATGACCCAGGCGAGCATGTCCACACGCTCTTCGACCTCGCCATGTTCGGCGACACGCCACTAGGCCGGGAGATCGCCGGAAGTGAGGAGAGCGTTCGAGGCCTGCCCGAGGAGAACCTTCGAGCCTTCTGGGCCTCCGCTTACCGGCCCGGCAATGTCGTGGTCGCGGCCGCGGGAGACATTTCCCACGCCGAGATCGTCGCCCTGGCGGAGCGCGCCTTCGGGACCGGCGAGGCCAATCACTCGTCGTTCAGCCCGGCGCCTGCGCTTCCGGCTGGAGAACGCGTTTTGTCCGTCCGCCGCGACACTACGCAGGCGCAGCTGTGTCTGGGACTTCCGGGTCTCCGCAGGGATGACCCTGAGGCCTGGACACTTGAGGTACTTAACGCCATCCTCGGGGATGGCATGAGTAGCCGGTTGTTTCAGTCCGTCCGCGAGGAGAAGGGCCTCGCCTACGACGTGAGTTCGTACATCGTCGACTATGCCGACGCGGGGGCTTTCGTCGTTTCGGCAGGGGTCGATCCCGGCAAGATCGGGCCTGCGGTGGGCGCGATCCTGGAGGAGCTGGCGCGAGTCCGCGACGTCGCGGTTCCGGAAGGCGAGATGGCTCTGTCGAAGGCATACCTGGCCGGCAGGCTCGAACTGCGGATGGAGGAAACCCGCCATGTCGCCTCGTGGTTGGGCGGCCAGGAGGCGCTCCACGATCGAGTCCTGACACTCGAGGAGGCCCTGGCGGAGCTTCACGCGGTGACGAGCGAAGGCGTCCAGCGGCTGGCCGGCCGGCTGGTGCGCGAGGACGCCCTCCGTCTGGCGGTCGTGGCGCCGCCCCGGCGAGGCCGCGGTCTCGAATCGCTTCTTCGGCTCCCGGGAGGTCCGGCATGAGAAGCGGCAACAAGCCGCGCCGTAGGGCCGCGGCGGAGACGGTTCAGGCCCCGTCGAGCCTCGAGCCGCTCTCGGCCGACAATCAGTCCGGGATGCAGCTGCCGCTCGGGCCCCTGGAAGAACCCGCCGAGATCCTGGTCCGATTCTCCACCGACGAGCCGGAGGCCGCCGCCGAGCCACTGCCCGAAGTAGAAGCCGTCGCCGATCCGGTCGCCGAGCTCTTGGCCGAGCCGGGCGCCGCAGCGCCGTCTGCAGCGACGACGGCCGACTTCTCCGCGGAGCCGTCGGCGTATGAGCCTGCCGAATCGGGGCCGGTCGAGG
Organism: Chloroflexota bacterium; assembly: GCA_003141455.1. Lineage (GTDB taxonomy): Bacteria > Chloroflexota > Limnocylindria > Limnocylindrales > CSP1-4 > Fen-1039. Next base: position 71,898 of record PLMA01000044.1, read on the forward strand.
ACGCCTCACTGCTGAGGCGGCTCGCCCGAATCCACCTGCGGACCGGCTCCCTGACAACCGCCCGCGCACAGCTGGAATCTCTCGCCGGACGCAACCTGCTCGACACCACCGGCACACTGGATCTGGCCGAGGCGCGCTGGCGAACCGGCGACCTTCACGGAGCCGGCGAAGCCGCCGGCGCGTATCTGGCCGCCAACGGCGACGAGGCACTCGGCTTCGTCATCGCCGCCGAGGCCGCGTCTCTGGGCAACCACGACGTCGAGGCGCGCCGCCACATGGAACAGGCCCTGCTGCGGACGCTGACGAGCCTCGACTCGATCTTTGCCGGGATTCCGCGCAAGGCGATGCTCGCGGAGAGCGGGTGGGAGACGACACCGGCGCCCGAGAAGACCCCCGCGGCGGAGTCGCCGAAGGCGGCGGCTCCAGCCTCCGAACCGGCTCCTGAGCCCGAGGCCAAGCCCGCTGAACCCGCGGCGGCCGAACCTGAGCCGGCTGCCGAGCCGGAGGTGAAGGCGGCGGCCGTACCGGCCGGAGCCGTCGAAGCGGCTGCGGAAGCCGAGCCTGAGCCCACGCCGACGGCACTCATTCCGGAGGCCTCCGGCACTCCCACGACCGAACCCTCTACCGCAGACGCAGCCACGCAACCCCTCGTCGACCCAGGCCGGGCTCAAGCGGACACAGAGATCGCGGCTGGGATGGCTCTTCTGGAGACGGGAGACGCGCTGCTGGCCGCGTTGCACTTCGGAGTCGCCCTGCGGATGACTCCCGAATCGGCGCAATCAGTCCTCGGTGCAATCGGCGATCGGCACGACCTGGCGCTGGAGCTGGTTCGAGGCGACGCGCTGCGGATGCAGGGCCATGAGCGTGATGCCGGTCAGGCCTATCAATCGGTGGCCAGCGCGCTCAACGGAGCGCGGACCGCCGCCGAGTCCGCGGCCGAGTCGCCCGCCGAACCCGCGGCCGAGTCGCCAGCGGAAGCCGCCGCGGAGGTGCCCGCGGAGCACGCCCAGTCGCCAGCCGAACCCGCGGCCGAGTCGCCAGCGGAAGCCGCCGCGGAGGTGCCCGCGGAGCACGCCCAGTCGCCCGCCGAACCCGCGGCCGAGTCGCCGGCGGAACCGGCCGCGATCATCCCGACCGACGCCAGACGGGAGTCGGAAGGTCCCGAGCCTCGGCCGCCCGAACCCGCTCCTCCAATCAGCTGGCTGGATTAGCCACTCCGGCGCCCCAAGTCTTCGAGGGCCGGAGCGGCGGGGGCTTGGAGGGAGGGGCAACCTCGCAGCGCAGGGCGGCTTCGCGACCGGCCGCCTGGGTGGTAGGCCGCCACCCGCTACACTCCCCGTCGTATCCATCGACCGCAGGGGTATCCGAACCGTGACCGAACGCACTCTCGTCCTCGTCAAGCCCGACGCCGTCCAGCGCCAGCTGGCCGGCCGGATCATCGCCCGCTTCGAGGAGCGCGGTCTCAAGATCGTCGGCCTCAAGCTCGTCAAGGTCGATCGCGATCTGGCAGAACGCCACTACGCGGTCCACAAGAGCAAGCCGTTCTTCGAGGGGCTGGTCGCGTTCATCACGTCGAGTCCGCTCGTGGCCGTGGCGCTAGAAGGGCCCAACGCGATCCGTATGGTCCGGGCGATGGTCGGCGCTACGAAGCCTGCCGAGGCGGCCCCCGGCACGATTCGCGGCGACCTGGCGATCGAGATGATTCCGAACCTGATCCACGCCTCCGACGGGCCTGAGACGGCGGCGACCGAGCTGGCGATCTGGTTCCAACCGCACGAGCTGGTCAGCTACCAACGCGAGATCGACCGCTGGGTAATGGGCCCGGAGAGCTGATCGGGCGCGGCCGAGGCCGGCGGTTGGGGCACTGAGCTCGCAGCGGGCGCGGCGGAAGCCCGCAGCGGAGGTACGGCGGGCGCATTGGGCGCGGCCGGTTTCGTCACACTCGGATTTGGCGCCTATTGGATGGGCAGAGGAGCCGGTATCGACGACCGCGTCGGGCTCGCACTGCTGTTCGGCGAACCTGACGGGCCCGGGCTGCCCGAGGGCCGGGGGTTGTGTGACGCGATCGGAGCGAGCGTGGGCTCGGGCGAGGGTGTCGGGGGAGGGGTCGGGCTGGGCGTAGGCACTGGCGTGGCGTGCGCGGGGACGTCGAACGGTATACCGCCCCGCGAAGCGTCCGAGGCGCCCAGGCCACCGAAGCTCAGGGCCAGGGCCAGAGCCGCGGCGGCAAGGACCGCGCCGCTGACCCGCAGAGTGCCGTTCATACCCCACGCCAGGATCAGCCTGCCACGCAATCCCGGACCGGCGGGCGATCGGGAGGCCGGCGCTGTCGCGGCATCGTCTGGAGGGCTCGCCGGTGGCAGGGCTGTATTGGCCGGCAGGGGCTCCGCGGCAGCCGCGCCGGAGGTCTTCCGCTTCGGCTTGAGGGCTGGCGCGTCCGGGGCGGCCGCGGTCGCCGCGTCGAGCGTGGCAATGGTCGCGGCTTCGGGCGCTGCAGCGGCGGAAGCCTTGGCAGTGGCCGCCACATCGAGCGTGGCAGTGGCCGTGGAATCGAGCATGGCAGCTGGCCGGGCTGACGACCAGCGAGGCCGCTCGCCGCTGGCCGCGGTTACCACGCCGGTGGGAGCGAGCAGGCCCACGAGCAGCAGACGGCCGTAGCAGGCGAGGGCCAGGGCGATTGCAGCGGCGCCGACGAACCCGAGCCAATCGGGCAGGGCGAGGCCGATCAGCGTGGAGCGTGCTTCGTAAACGGGGCTGCCGGGCCAGCCGAGAGTGGCCAGGGCTACCGCGACGAGCGCCAGGCCCAGGATCGGGGTCCGTCTCAGCCACCCGCGAAGCTCTCCGAGGTTCGACGATCCGAAGGCGTGCGAAACGGCGGCTGCCCAGGCGACGAACCCGGTCTTGGCCGCGAGGAACGCCAGGAGCCACAGCCGGGCGGGCTCGGCCGCGCCGTCATTGCGTGAGGCCAGGGCGAGCAGGATGAAGCCCGAGTCCCCGACGATCGAGTAGACGGCGACCTCGGTGAGATCGTCGTGAAGGAGGGCGCCTGTCGCGCCGAGGACGAGCGTGGCCACAGCGACGAACTGGACGGCAGTCGCCGCGGCGTCCAGCCAGTCGGTGCGGAGGTCGAAGGTGGTGGCGCTCCAGCTCACGGCCAGCAGACCGATGGCCGCGGGGATCCAGACGAGGAGCAGCGCCGGTGCGATGGACGGGCCGCGCTTGCCGAGATTGGCGGCCGGTACGTGGAACGGAATCGCCCCGCTTCGGACCGCGAGAGCCGCTCCCAGGCCGAGAAAGCCTAGGGCGAACACAGTGCTGTCCTGGTCGGCCCAACTCGGGCGAGAGACGGCTATCGCGGCGAACAGGAGGCTGCCGACCAGCAGGGCCAGTGTGCGCGCCTCGGAGAGGCGATTGTCGGGCTTCTCGCCGCCGGCCCCGGCCCGGACCGAGACGACCGCACCGGTCGCGGCCGCGGCAGCCGCCGCCGTCAGCGCCACTCCCGGGTCCGCGGCCGTGAGCGCGACGCCGAGACCTCCGAACGCCGCCAGGGCCGCGGGCACGAGTCGATCGGGCCAGCCCGACCCCAGCCCCACCAGGCAGAGCAGCAAGCACGCGGCTGTGGCGCTTGCCAGGAAAGTGCTCGCATAGGCGCTGCCCGACAACCGCACCTCGCCGATGGTCACTCCGTCCGAGGGTCCGATGAGCAGAGCGGTTGCGCACGCGGCCGCGAGACCGGCTATGGCTACGACCGGGCCCAGCCTGCGATAGGCCTGGGTCAGCTGGCTCAGTGCCGCGCCGCCGACGCAGACTGCCAGGAAGGCGACGATGGTCACTGGCGTGGCTCACTGCCGCGAGGGTTCCGTGTCCGCCTGACCATCGATCCGGATCGCGGAGACGGTCGCGGAAGCGGTACCTCGATCTCCGCATCGGCCGCGTCCGGCACGTCGTCGAGGTAGTCCACGGCTGCCGGGGCCGATGCGACGGACGGAGCTCGCTCGCTGGTCGGTCCCGCAGCGCCGGTGACCGCTCCTGCGGAGGCCGCACCCGTTACGGCGCCGAGGGCCGTCATGCCTTCCTCGGCGGCATCGGATTCCGCATCGTCGCGCCACTCGGGCAGCGGCACGACCAGCAGGCTCGTTGCGCCGAGTATCCCAACGAGGAGGGCGGCCACGGTGAAGTGCTCGAAAGCCGGTGCGGGGCCCAGCCACGCCTCGCGCAGCAGCAAGAGGCCGACCGCGAGGAGCGCGGCGCCGATGCCCAGTCGCAGAACGTCTCTTCCGACGAGGGGAATCACCGCCAGGGCCACAAGCGCCAAGCCGGCCGCCTGCTCCGTCGCGGGGCCCGGTAGGGGCTTCACGGGAACGACCCACAAGCCGATCAAAAAGGCCGCGGCCGCAATGGCTGCCTCGGCGGCGGGGCCGATGGCCGAACCCTCACTTCTTACCGCGTTCACGCGAGTGCCGACCCACAGAAGATCCGCGGCGAGCACCGCTCCGGCAATTCGAGCGAAGAGACCGAGCTGACCCGGCAGTGGAGAGGCGGCCAGCGGTGCCGCTGCGAAGGCCACGGCCAGACCCAGGGCGATAGTGCGCCCGCTGCGGGCGGTGACCGCCACGACGCCACCGGCGACGGCCGCCAGGGCCGCGACCGCGGCAGGTTCGATCATTCGGCGTTGGCGGCGGCGACCCTCCGGCCGCGCGGACCGGTCATGGAGTCGCGGACGACGCCGGTGATGTGCTCGGGGCTGCCGTTTCCCTGGCCTGCGGCAGCAATCCGAACTGGTTGATCGGCCAGTAGCGGATCCATGCTCGGCCGATGACCGCCGACTTGTCAATCGGGCCGAATTCGCGGGAATCCTGCGACGCCTGCCTGTGGTCGCCCATCACGAAGAGCTGGGTCGGGCCGAGCGTCCATTTCCCACTGCCGCCACCGGACACCTGTGTCGGCTGGCCCTCGAAGACATACGGCTCGCTGATCTGGACGCTGTTGACGAAGACGTGGGCGCCGTGAATATCGATCGTATCGCCTCCCACACCGATGACCCGCTTGATGTACGGAGTGCCGGTCGGATCCGCGATCCATCCGGTCGGCGGGTTGAAGACGATGACGTCGCCTCGGTGGTAGGCGTCGAAGCGCGGGGTCAGCTTATCCACGAGAACGTACTGATTCGGCATCAGCGTGTTCTCCATGGATACCTGCTGGACCTGGTACGGCTGAGCCGCGAAAAGCTGGATGACCAGGAAGATGACGACGGTGAGAAGCAGGGTCTCCAGAAGCTCGAGGAGGCAACCGAGCGTTCGACGGTTCACAAGTCCGCGAGTATAGGGGCTGTGCTATCGTCCTGCCCTGTGGAACTCCCAAAACGTCTGGGCTGGCTCAAGAGCGGCCGGTTCTTGAGGTTCCTGTCTGCCTTCACGGGGCTGGTCATCCTGGCGGCGATTCTCTACAACGCCGCCGCGGTCGACAGGCTGCCGCCGACCTACGTTATCCGGGTCAGCCTCCCCGCGGCCGGAGGCCGGGCTCTGACGCTGACGGCCATCGACGTCGATTTCAGCAAGGACGTGAAGCCCGAGACGGCCGAGCAGGCGTTCTCGTTGTCACCCAACGTTCCCCACGCGTTCCACTGGCAGGGCCAGAAGCTGATCGTCACGCCGTCGGCCAAGCTGCCGCTATCGACCGTCTTCCACGTCCACATGGCCGCCGGAATCGAAGACCGGGCCGGGAACACCCAGGGCGGGACCGGCGACTTCTCGTTCACGACGGTGGACGCGCCCTCGGTCACGGCCGTGTCGCCGCTGCCGGGTGCCCAGTCGGTCCCGGTGGAGTCGCCCATCCAGATCACTTTCGACCGACTCATGGACCCGCAGAAGGTCATCGCGGGACTGAGGGTCGAGCCGAGCTTCAGCTATCAGGTCTCGTGGAACGAGGCGGTCCTGACGCTCACGCCGTCGCTTCCGCTGGCGTCGGAGACCGAGTACAAGATCACCATCGGCGACCCGGCGGTCGACACGGACGGCAGCCGGCTGCTTACCGACTACACCACAAGCTTTCGGACCCTCGGAATCGGCCTGCGAGTCACGGCTCGGGTTCCCGCGGCGGACGTGGCCGGAGTGAGCATCCACAGCCAGATAGCGGTCGTCTTCGACGGCCCGATCGATCCCTCGTCCGTCGACGGAGCGATCAAGTTGACGCCGCCCGTTTCGGGCTCGACGAAAGTGGTCTCCTTGCCCGACGATCGCAACCCGCCGGCGAATCCAACTGCGACGCCGACAGCGACGCCCACCGGCTCGGGCGCCGACGTCCTCGTGTTCACGCCCGACAACCAGCTGGCTGCCCACACGACCTATTCGGTGACCATGAGTTCCGCGGTTCGGGGAACGAACGGCCAGGCCGCGCCACAGCAGGCTTGGACCTTCATTACCGGCGAACCGCCGCTGAATGCTCTCAACCAGATCGCATTCCTGTCTGACCGGGGCGGCGTGGCCAACGTCTGGCTGATGAACCCGGACGGCACGAACCCGCGCCAGGTCACCTGGGAGCTCTCGCGTGTAAGCGGCTTCGACGTCAGTGGCGACGGCTCTACTATCGCCTACGGCTCCGGCGGGGTCGTCAAGAAGATGTCGATCGGCGGCGACGGCCTGCAGACTCTGACGGCCGGCACCGACCTGGAGTACGCCCCGACGTTCACGCCCGACGGGACCGGTCTCGTCGTCGGCCGGCGCGACGGAACGGGCGCCGATCTGGGCTACTGGCGCATCCCCATGATCACCGGCACGGACCCCAAGCAGGTGGCGACCGACGGGGCTCCGAACCTCGGAAGCACGAGCGTCACCGGCGACGGTCTGACCGGCAAGCCCGGCCTGTCGGCCTGGGGGTCGCGAGCCGCCTTCAGCGCGGATGGGTCGACGATGCTGCTCGTCCGCGGCTCCGACGGCGTGGCCGTGCTGGTGGACATGACCGGCGCCACGCCACCTCGGCTGCTGAGCATCATTGGGGACTCGCAGCCGGTATGGGTTCAGAGCGACGCCGCGTTCTACCTCGCCGGAACCGCTGACAGGGGCGCGACGTGGCTCTACTGGCGGGTCACCACGGCCGGGGTCCTGACAAGCATGGGGCCGGCCGCCAGCGATATCGACACCGCCGGCCAGGCCATTGCCCTCATCGTGCGTGCCGGCGACGGGTCCACCCACCTGGCCTATTCGGCCCGGGCGGGCGGAACGCTCACGCCGCTCACCAACGATCCTGCGTTCAGCGAGATGTCCCCGTCGTTCCGACCGGACGGCCTCATGGTCGTCTTCGGCCGGGTCCGCTCGCAGGATCCGACGCTCTCGGCGGGCATCTGGATCGTCAAGCCGGATGGCACGGGCCTGACCAATCTCTCCCTCGACGGCGCTTTCCCTCGCTGGCTGCCCTAGACCGCGAGTGGCCGTTCCGCGGCGCCGGTGCCAAAGGTCCCGGGAAGTCGGGACCAATTGCCTCGCTTCGGGACCCCGCAATGCATACTCGGTAGGCTTTCCGCAGTTTGACCGGCCCTTTCGGCCGTTGATACACTCCGCCCGGCCCGAGAATGCACGCCGATACCGAATCCGGGACATGCCCCAGGCTGCGCGCTCGTCCCCGCCGCGCCCATTCCGCGTCCAGAGAGAAGGAGTGCCTCGCCCCCCATGGACCCGAACCTTCTACAGGTGTTCATCCCGATCGCGGGATTGCTCGCGGTAGGTTTCGCGATCTACCTCGCCCGTGACGTCCTGTCCCGCGACACCGGGACCCAGGCGATGATGGACGTCTCCGCAACGATCAACGAGGGTGCGGTCGCGTTCATCAAGCGCCAGTACTCCACCATCGGGGCGCTGGCCCTCGTCGGTGCCGTGGTCATCGGCATCGTGATCTCGGTCTTCGAAACCGAGAAGGTCGCGGACACAGGAACCTTCGGCACGGCCCTGGGCATTCGCACCGGCTTTGCCTTCCTCGTCGGCGCTGCCTGTTCGATGGCCTGCGGCATCATCGGCATGCTGGTCAGCGTCAAGGCGAACGTGCGCGTCGCCTCTGCCGCCCAGCGGAGCCTCGTGGAGGCCGTCCAGGTCGCCATGCGTGGCGGCGCCGTCTCCGGCTTCCTCGTCGTTGCCCTATCGCTCCTGGGCGTGTGGGGCATCTTCACCCTGTACGGCGGCCTCGGCGGCGGCCAGAGTACCCACGACGCCCCGTTCCTCATCGTGGGCTATGGCTTCGGCGCCAGCTTCGTGGCCCTCTTCGCCCAGCTCGGCGGCGGTATCTATACCAAGGCAGCCGACGTGGGCGCCGACCTCGTCGGCAAGGTCGAGGCGGGGATCCCCGAGGATGACCCGCGCAATGCGGGCGTCATCGCGGACCTCGTTGGTGACAACGTCGGCGACTGTGCCGGCCGCGGCGCCGACCTGTTCGAGTCGACGGCGGCCGAGAACATCGGCGCCATGATCCTCGGCGTCGGCGTGTATGCATTCGCGCTCGCCAACCACTGGCCGAACCCCACGGCCTGGATCTTCTTCCCGCTCGTCGTCCGCGCCTTCGGTCTGGTCTCCACGATCATCTCGATGTTCTTCATTCGCGGCAAAGAGACCGAGAACCCGATGAACATCCTCAACCGTGGCTACTGGGTCACTACCCTCTTGAGCGCCGCCTCGCTCGCATTCGTCACCAACGTGATGATGCAGACGGCTCCGGGCGTGACCGGCGACAACGGCATCCCGACCTGGATCTACTTCTTCGGCGCAGGCTGCGTCGGCCTCGCCACCAGCATCGCCTTCGTGTACATCACCCAGTACTACACCGCTGGCACCTTCCGCCCGGTCAAGGAGATCGCCGAGGCATCCAAGACGGGCCCGGCCACCAACATCATCTCCGGCTTCTCCGTGGGCTTCGAGACGACTGCCGTCACGGCGATCACGATCGGGCTCGCCCTTCTTTCCAGCCACTGGCTCGGCTCCCACTCCGGCCTCGGGCCTGAGGGCGGCATCTTCGGCACCGCAGTCGCGACGATGGGCATGCTGATGACCACGGCCTACGTTCTGGCCATGGACACGTTCGGCCCCATCACCGACAACGCCGGCGGAATCGCCGAGTTCAGCCGTGCCGACAAGGGCGCCCGCGAGATCACCGACCGGCTCGATGCGGTCGGCAACACGACCAAGGCGCTGACCAAGGGTTACGCCATCGCGTCCGCCTCGCTGGCCGCCTTCCTCCTCTTCTCGGCCTACATCAGCAAGGTCAATCTGATCCTCGTCAACCGTGGCGAGCCGAAGATGGCGGCAGTCGACCTGGCCGACGTCAACGTCTTCGTCGCGGCCCTCATCGCGGCGATGCTGGTCTACTTCTTCAGCTCGCTCGCGATCCGGGCAGTTGGAACGACGGCTCAGGCGATCATCGTCGAGGTCCGCCGCCAGTTCCGCGAGATCCCCGGGATCATGGATTACACCGGCCGGCCCGACTACGCCCGGGTCGTCGACATCACCACCCGCGCGGCCCTTCGCGAGATGATGCTGCCCGGCATCGTTGCGGTCGCCACCCCGATCGTCGTCGGTCTGCTCCTCGGCTACCAGGCCGTGGCCGGCATGCTGATGGTCGGCACGATCGCCGGCGTCCTGCTCGCCACCGTCCTCAACAACGGCGGCGGNNACGGTCGGCGATCCGTTCAAGGACACCGCCGGTCCCTCTCTCCACGTCCTGGTGAAGCTGCTGGCTACCATCACTCTGGTGATGGCCCCGCTCTTCATCCGCTAGTCGCGCTCTGAAGCGTCGAGCCGGCGGTCGAACGATCGCCGGCCCGCGCACATTCCGGACCCCGCAACACCGCACCGAGGAGACGTCCCGTGGACCTGTCTATCCAGGCGCTGGTCATGGGGATCGTGCAGGGTCTCACCGAGTTCCTGCCGATCTCGAGCTCGGGTCATCTCGTGCTTGTGCCGTGGCTCTTCGGGTGGAAGGACCCGTTCATCGATTCGGTCGCCTTCACCGTCGTCCTTCACATGGGCACCCTGCTTGCCCTGCTCGTCTACTTCTGGCGCGACTGGCTGACTCTCATTCCTGCCGGTCTGGCCGCCATCCGCGACCGTTCCTTCAAGGGCGATCCAAGCCGCAAGATGGCGTTCCTGCTCGTCGTGGCCACCATTCCGGCGGTTCTCGTCGGGCCCATCTTCGAGTCGAAGTTCGAGGATCTCGTTCGCGAACCGGCCCGCATCGCCGTGATGCTTTGCGTCGGCGCCGCCATTCTGTGGCTGGCGGATCGTTGGGGCGCCCGCAGGCGCGAAATGGGCTCTCTGACGTTCCGCGAGTCGCTGGGCATCGGCATCGCCCAGGTCTTGGCCCTCGTGCCCGGCATCAGCCGCTCGGGCGTCAGCATCTCCGCCGGGCTCTTCATGGGCCTCAACCGCGAGGCGGCGGCCCGGTTCAGCTTCCTGATGGCGACCCCGGTGATCGGTGGCGCGGGAGTGTGGGAAGCCCGGAAGTTCTTGACACACGAGGCGGGGCCGTCGCCCGAGACGAACGTCGTCGTCATAGGATTCGTCGCTGCGGCAATATCCGGAATCCTCGCCGTTCACTTCATGCTCGAGTTCCTGAAGCGCCAGCCGCTGACGGTATTCGTCGTCTATCGGGTGGCAGCCGCGGCGCTCGTGTTCGTCGTCCTGTTGTCGCCGCACGGCGCCTGAGGAGTCGCATCAACCCATGGAGGTCATCAAACAGCTCAGGCAGCGGGAGATCCGCGACCTGCTGGCGCAGCGCCCGATCCGGACCCAGCAGGAGCTGGCGGCCGCTCTGCGTGACCGCGGCTTTAGAGCCACGCAGGCGACCATCAGCCGCGACGTCGCCGAGTTGGGGCTGATCAAGTCGAGCCTGGACGGAGTCCAGAGCTACACGGTGCCCGCCCGGGTCACCGAGGCGGAGAGCACCGGTGAAGAGCGACTTCGGGCTCTCCTCCGCGATCTTCCGGTCAGCGTCCGCGAGGCAGGCCTGATGCTCGTCATCAGGACGCTGCCCGGCTCAGCGCATGCCATCGCGGCGGCGCTGGACAGGACGCGCTGGTCAGAGGTCGTGGGTAGCATCGCCGGCGACGACACGGTCTTCGTGGCCTTTGCCGACCGCGCCGCCTTGCAGCGGGTCCGAGGCAGGCTGGCCTCGCTGGGCCACTAGCCGCAGACGCGGGCCGGCCCCGACTTCCGGAGAGGAGGAGGGGAAGGATCCGGAAGGCGGGGCCGGTTTGCCTGCTTTGTTGGGCCGAATCTGTCACGCTCGCGCTTCAGAAACCAGCCCGCATTTGGTCCTTCCCCGAATGGGGGGTCTCCGCTCGGCCGCCGGTGCGAGAGGGGCCGCCGAGATACTCCGGAGGCGCGCGAGACGGACCGCCGGGAGCGGCTTACCGGGAATGCGGAGATCGATCCGACGGAGCCCGCGGTCCGCTTTCCGGTCTTGCCGGGCCGGCGCTTTGACACGGACAGGGGGCGGCGGCTAGGATACGCGCCGGCCGAACTTCAGGGCATGAACCGTGTGCGCCTGAAGTTCGTTTCCTTATGCCGGACCACAACATGCGTGAGATCTCGCCGGCCGCAGCCCGGTCGGGCCAGTAGGGGAGCCGCTCCGCGGTGAACAACAAGACTCAGTACATCTCCGAAGACGGTCTTGCCAAGCTTCGAGCGGAGCTGGAGGAGCTGATCAACGTTCGCCGCCAGGAGATCGCTCAGCGCATCCACGACGCGAAAGAGCACGGCGATCTTGCTGAGAACGCGGAGTACGAAGACGCCAAGAACGAGCAGGCGTTTGTCGAGGGCCAGATCCAGCGCCTCGAGGCGCTGATCAAGAACGCCACGATCATCGACGAGACCCACGGGACCGATCACGTCCAGATCGGATCGACCGTGAAGGTCGACGGCACCGACGGTAAAGAGGTATTCACGATCGTCGGTTCCACCGAGGCCAGCCCCCGTGACGGCAAGATCTCAAACGAGTCGCCGGTCGGCCGGGCTCTCCTGGGCAAGCACAAAGGCGAGTCCGTCGTGGTCCACGTTCCGGCCGGGGACTTCTCCTACAAGATCCTCGACATCCACTAGCCCCGCACGTGTACTGGGCCGACGAGCTAGCTGCCGCGGTTGCGGGACCCCAGGTCGTCAACGACTCGAAGTCGCCCTCGGGAACGGTTCACGTCGGCAGCTTGCGTGGCGTCGTCCTGCACGACGCGATCCATCGGGCGCTCCTTGGCGCCGGCCTGGAGGCGAAGTTCCTGTACGGCGTCGACGACATGGACGCCATGGACTCGCAGGCGCTGCTGACCCCTGACGCGGTGGACCGGTACATGGGCGCGCCCCTCTCCCGCGTCCCCGCTCCGGAGGGGAGCAGCGCGGCCAACTACGCCCGCCATTTCGTGGGCGAGATCTTCTTCCGCACATTCGAGCCACTCGGCATCCGGCCCGAGTTCTACTGGGTCAGCGAGCTGTACGCGGCCGCGCAGATGGACCCGTACATCCGCCTCGCTTTGGACCGCGCCGATCGAGTGCGCGACATCTACCGGCGCGTCAGCCACGTCGAGCGTCCCAGCGGCTGGCTGCCGATCCAGGTCATCTGCGAGCAGTGCGGAAGGATCGGCACCACCTACGCCACGGACTGGGACGGGGCCACGGTCGCCTACCAGTGCAAGCCGGACATGGTGTCGTGGGCTCGCGGGTGCGGCCATGAAGGCCGCGTATCGCCGCTGGGGGGCCAGGCCAAGCTTCCCTGGAACCTGGAGTGGGCCGCCAAATGGGGACTCCTGGGCGTCACGATCGAGGGCTGCGGCAAGGATCTCGCCACGGCCGGCGGCTCGCGCGATCGCTCCGACGCGATCAGTCGCGAGGTCTTCGAAGTGGAGCCGCCGCGGAACGTCGCCTACGAGTTCCTGAACGTGGGTGGCAAGAAGATGTCCACGTCCAAGGGGCAGGGTGTGGCGGCCCACACGATCGCCGAGGTGCTCCCGCCGGAGCAGCTCCGTTTCCTGTTCCTTCGGCCGCGTCCCAACCAGGTCATTGAATTCGACCCTGAAGGGGACACGATCCCGCGCCTCTTCGACGAGTTCGACCGGATCGCCGCCGCCACGGCTGGGCGCGAGGTCAAGGGCGAGCTTCCGACCGACCACGAACGCCTCTTCGCCTACTCGCTCGTGGGTGGCGAAGGCAAGACGCCCGACACGGCCGCTGCAGCCGCCGCGTTCCGGCCCGCCTTCGCGCATCTGGCGCTGCTGCTGCAGATCCCAGGCGTGGAGATCAGCGAGCGGATGGAGGCCGAGAAGGGCGCCCCACTCACGGAGCTTGAGACGGCGATTCTGGCTGAACGGACGGCCGCTGCCCGCGCCTGGCTCGATTCCTACGCGCCCGAACGGGCCCGACTCGTCATCCGGCACGATGCCGTGCCGGATGAAGTAGGTGCGCTCGACGCGGCCCAACGAGCCTACCTGGGCGCCCTGGCCGCGGCCGCGCAGGCCGAGTCGCCGCGATCGGGCGACGCCTGGCAGGCGCTTATCTTCCGGGTCGCCTCCGAGAAGGAGCTGCCTTCAGGTCGCTCCTTCGGGGCGTTGTACGCGGCGTTCCTGGGCCGGACCAACGGCCCGCGGGCCGGCTGGCTGCTGGCCAGCCTGGAGCCGCCTTTCGTCCTCGAGCGGTTGCGGGCCGCTGCCGGGTAGTTGCCGTCTGCTCGTCGCTGCCACGTGCGTCCCGCCACTCCGCCCGGCTAAACTCATCGGCAGTGGCGCGGCCCCGGCCGCGGCGACACCTCCAGGGAGTAGCGACGCATGAGCATCGGGCTGGCGAGGCTTCGTGAGGAGCCGGACCGCATCCGTCAGGGCGCGATCGACAAGGGCGAAGACCCGACCGTCGTCGATGCCGCTCTGGCCCTGGAGGGCAAGCGCCGCCAGCTGCTCGGCGACTCGGACAGTCTCAAGGCAGAGCGCAACCAGGCGTCCAGGAAGATCGGCGAAGCCATCCGCGTCGGCGCCGCGCCCAACGGTCCGGAGGTCGTCGTCCTCAGGCAAGCCTCCACGGATGCCGGAGCCCGGATCGAGACACTGAACGCCGAGCTCGCCGCGACGGAAGCGCAGCTCGAGGAGCTGCTCCTGCGCATCCCCAACCCCGCGGATCCGGACGTCCCCGTGGGCGACGCCTCGGCCAATCAAGTCGTTCGCACCTGGGGCGCGCCGCTGCCCAAGGACGAGCCCCTCGCCGGTGGCGGGACCTGGCCGCGCCGGCCGCACTGGGAGGTGGCCGAAGACCTGCGCATGCTGGACCTCGAGCGCGGCGCCAAGATCACCGGCTCCGGATTCCCGGTCTATACCGGCCAGGGCTCGCGGCTCCAGCGCGCCCTGATCGACTTCATGCTGGACGTCCACACCGCGGAGCACGGCATGACCGAGGTCTGGCCGCCGGCGCTGGTGAACGCGGCTTCGGCCCGTGGCACCGGCCAGATTCCCGACAAAGAAGACCTCATGTACGTCGTCCAGCGCGATGACCTCTACCTCGTCCCCACCGCGGAAGTCCCCGTCACCAACCTCCACCGCAACGAGATCTTCGAGACAGACCAGCTGCCGGTCCGGTACGCGGCCTACTCGCCGTGCTTCCGCCGCGAGGCCGGGGCCGCCGGCAAGGACACCCGCGGCATCCTGCGTGTCCACCAGTTCGACAAGGTCGAGATGGTCTTCTTCGAGAAGCCCGAGGCCTCGACCGAGGCGCTCGAATGGCTGACCGGTCGCGCGGAGGTGATCCTCCAGAGGCTCGGGCTGACCTATCGAGTCCTGCTCATGGCGACCAGGGACATGGGCTTCGTTCAGGCCAAGAAGTACGACCTGGAGGTCTGGGCGCCCGGGGTCGAACGCTGGCTCGAGGTCAGTTCCTGCTCGAACTTCCGCGACTACCAGGCCCGCCGGATGGCCATTCGCTATCGACCCGAACCGGGCGCAAAGCCGGAGCTCGTGCACACCCTCAACGGCTCCGGCCTGGCGCTGGCCCGAACGGTGGCGGCGATCCTGGAGACGTACCAGCAGCGCGACGGCAGCTTGCTCGTGCCCGAGGCGCTGCAGCCGTACATGCACACCGATCGGGTGAAACGGTAGATGCCGGTCGCGCCTTGGCGGACCGGGGCCTTTCTGCGACGATAGAGGCCTCGACTGGGCCGCCCCGAACGCAAGCTGCCGGGAACGGCGGGAGCCGGTCCCGGAGGCATGAAGGGGAGATAGCCATGAACCGCCGAAGCTCCAAGTCCGGCCTGGGGTGGCTGGCCATCGCGGCCGCGCTGGTCGCGGCCGGATGCGGCGGCAGCGGACCCACAGCGAAAGTCATCTACATCCAACTGGGATCATCGGCCAGCCCCAGCCTGGCCCACGTCAACGCGACGGCCGTGCCTACGCCGACGGATACCGAATTGTCGACGCCGGCGGAGACCGCCGCTCCTACTCCCACGGCACCGCCCAAGCCCACGCGCGGCGAGCCTTCTATCGCGAGCGCCAAGGTCACGGACGCCGGGACGTCGCCCTCGTGCGGTAGCTGGACCGTCGAGTTCGCTAAGCCGGTCGTTTCGGGCGTCCCAAGCGCCGACACGATGAATGCCGCCATCGCGGCCAAAGTCGCGGCTTTCATCAACGACTTCAAGTCGCAGATGGCTTCCGGCGGCGGCGCCGGGCCGTGCTCGCTCAAGGGCGGGTACCAGGTGGGGATCAGCTCATCCTCGTTGATCGGGATCAGCTTCAGCGAAGAGATCTACCTCGGCGGAGCGAGCACGGGCATGGTCGCCGGCAGCATCAACTTCATAGTCTCGAGCGGGGCCACCGTCGCGCTTACCGATCTGCTGACCACGCCTGTCGCAGGCGCCGCCGCCCTGTCGACGCAGTCGAGGGCGTTGCTACCCGCGGCCCTCATTGGCGATGTCGATGCGACCGCCATCAACGCCGGCACCACGCCGGTCTTGGCCAACTTTGAGAAGGCCTGGGCCTTCACGTCCGCGGGGCTCAAGGTCACGTTCCAGGAACTCCAGGTCGCGTCCGCGGTGAGCGGGACCCCGTCGGTCGTGATCCCGTGGGCTTCGCTGAAGAGCGTCATCAATCCGTCCGGGCCCGCCGGACCGTTCGTAGCGTAGGATTGAGCTGCCCGGTCGCCATGGGGGCGGTTCGGTAAGCTGGGCAGGCAGGGAGCAGGAGGATCGGATGGGGATGGTCGGCAGCCGAGGCATGCGCTTCGTCGTCATGGCAAGCGTCGCCGCGTTCCTGACCGTGGCCGCGGCCGGCTGCGGCGGCACCAATGCCACGCCGCAGACCACCTACATCTCCCCTCCGCCCGGGACGCTCGCCCCCGGCGCAACTCCCACGCCCAGCCCACGTCCGCCGGATATCACCGGCGAGATCATATCGACGACCGCACCGGACTCCCGCTGGACCGTGACCTTCAAGAAGCCCGTTATAGGGGGAGTCACGCCCGCGGTCGCGACCAAGATGAACGCCGCGATCGCCGCGAAGGTGAACGGCTACATCAGCGCCTTCACGTCTCGCGACCTCCCGACCGTGGCGGGTGGCTCGGGGCCGAGCACGCTGGATGGCAACTACACGATCGCCTTGAACTCGTCCTCGCTGGTCAGCCTGAGACTCAGCGTCCTGACCCAGGTCAGCGGAGAGAGCACCGTCGGGGAGGCGGGGAGCATCAACTTCGCCGTTTCGACCGGGGCCACGATCGCCCTGAGCGACGTGTTCACGAATCCGGCCACCGCCCTGTCTACCATCACGACCAAGACCCGAGCGTCGCTGAGCGGGGCCCTCGGCAGTGACCTTTCGTGGCCCGGTGGCACAGTGCCGATGAGCTTCTTCGACAAGGCCTGGACGTTCACGCGGTCCGGCCTCGAGTTCATGTGGTCGCAGGGCGCCATCGCCAGCGCGAGCGCGGGGATGCCGAGTGCGGTAGTAGCCTGGGCCGACATCAAGTCCGCGATCAACCCAAAGGGCCCGGCCGCGGAGTTCGCCCGCTAGAGGGGCCGCATCGCTCGCGCGGACGCGGCCGCATCGCGTATCGTCTAGACGCGCGGAGAGGTGCCGGAGCGGTCTAACGGGGCGGTCCTGAAAACCGCTGATCGAGAGATCCGTGGGTTCGAATCCCACCCTCTCCGCCAGACTCTCGAGGAGTGCCCCATGGACGGACTCCTGCCCAGATATGCCGCCTCGGACGACCCGGTCCTTGCCCACAAGGCGCGCCTCCTGACCGCCGCGCCCGTGGCCACGCCCACCGCCGGGCTGCAGGAAGGATCCGAGGAGGCGGAGGCTCTTCGTGGCCGCATCGCCACCTCGCCGATGGCTCGGGCGTTGCTCAGCGGCCGCGAGCGCGACGGGACCATTCGAACGCACCCCTACAAGAAGTGGCAAGGACCGCATTGGACTCTGGTCTCGCTGGCGCTCATCGACTACCCGCCGGGCGACAGATCGCTGCTGCCGATGATGGAGCAGGTGTACGCGTGGCTCCTGGCGCGCGAGATACCCGGCCGCAGGACGCCCGCCGGCCAGGAGTCGAGAGCTCGCTTCTGCGCGTCCATGGAGGCCAACGCGATCTGGTACTCGATCCGGCTCGGGCTTGACGACGAACGGACGGCCCAGCTCGCCAGGACGCTGATCCGATGGCAGTGGCCGGACGGCCCCGCAAACCGCGAGCGGACGGCGCTCCTTGCCCGACGCTACGTCTGGGGACCCGGAGGCGGCCGCGTCTCTGTCTGGTAAGCCGCCGATAAGCGCCGCTCGCTAGTCTCTCCGCCGGCCCCCGCTCCGCTAGTCGGCTACGTCGCAGCAGCAAGACCTGCCGCGTCGAGGGCCGGTGTGTCTCTACAATTGCCGTGGCGCCCCACCTAAATGAGAGATGGACTGGTGGAGCAGAAGCAACCCGAGCCGGCCCCGTAACGGCGAGACGAGCACGCACCTGACTATGCCCCCATCCAGTCGTCTCCATGCGGCCACCGTATCCCCAGCCCCTGGCGACTTCCACGCTGTTGCGGCCGCGGCCGCCTCCCTTGGTCGTCCGGCGATCCCCGCGCTGATGCTCCTCGCTCGAGATGGCGCTCATCCGTTGGGCCGACTCTGTGCCATCTGCGCGCTGGGGCGGATGGTCCCCCAAGTACCGCTTGCACGGGAGGCCTTGAGGCGGATCGCGGGACTGCCTCGCACTGGGTTTGAGGGGTACGTGATCCAGGCGGCGATTCCCGACCGTCGTTGGCCCTACGATGGCAGCTGGAGCGCGATCGACCGATTATGGGCGCTCTCCGACCATGACCCCAACCCGCCACCCGCCACTCGGACCCCAACGGTCAAACACCGGGGGCGGCCTAGCGGCAAATCGATCCCGACTACGGAGTGGAAATGGGTCGAGGTCAGGCCAGCTGACGGCTGGTGGCGCGAGCAGGAATGAGGGGCCTGGCGCCCAGCTAGCCGCTCCCGCTCCGCTAGTCGGCTACGTCGTGACAGCTAGACCGGCTGCGTCGGGGCCACTTGTCACCGAGCAGACGACTCCGCTGTCCGCTGTGCGCTTGGTCATCCGGCCGAACCCTGAGAGACTGCTTATACACGGGAGGCTTGGACGCGCGGCCCACACACCGGCCGCCGGGACCGCGCCGAGCCACTGGCGAGACCGACCCGCGCAGATCGCGTCCCATGGAGGAGCGGGATGACCGGACGCAGCGCGGGTGGCCGCGTTCTATCGGGTTTTGCCCTCGCAGTCCTGCTGGCCGGGTGCAGCGCCAGCGCAGCCCCGTCGCCTTCGGCGACACCGAGCCCGACACCGCCGCCCACGGTTGCGGCCGCCACGCCGACAGCGGTACCCATGCCGATGCCGACGCCTACACCGCTACCCAGCCCCGGCTCGATGACGGCCGTTCGCGTGTGGCACACCGCCACGCTGCTCTCCGACGGACGCGTTCTGCTCGTCGGAGGCCCCACAGCTTCAGCCGAGCTGTACGACCCCAAGACGGGCACCTTTAGCGCCACCGGCTCCATGACGACCGCTCGCCTCATGCAATCCGCCACCTTGCTCGACGACGGGCGCGTGCTGATCGCCGGAGGTACCCTTAGCTCGGGGGACAGTATCGCCTCCGCTGAGCTGTACGACCCCAAGACGGGCAAGTTCACCGCCACCGGCTCCATGACGACCGCTCGCATCCTCCCGACGGCTACTCTGCTCTCCGACGGGCGCGTCCTGATTGCCGGGGGCGACGGCAAGGACGACGGCGAGCCGAAAGCCTCCGCAGAGTTGTACGACCCCAAGACCGGCACCTTCAGCGCGACCGGCTCGATGACGGTCGCTCGCTTCGCTCAATCCGCCACACTACTCGCCGACGGCCGCGTTCTGGTCGCCGGCAGGCAGGGCAGCGCAGGCACTCTCGGATCGGCCGAGCTGTACGACCCCAAGAC